>NZ_JAJQJT010000001.1:0-490402 GCF_022828295.1 Candidatus Nanosynbacter sp. TM7-057
TTCACCTTTACACGCCGCTTTAGCTCAGTTGGCTAGAGCAACGGTTTTGTAAACCGTAGGTCCTCGGTTCGAGCCCGAGAAGCGGCTCCACATCACGCTGGAATCGTGTAGTGGCAATCACAGGAGACTGTAAATCTCCCGCCGTAAGGCTTCGTAGGTTCGAGTCCTACTTCCAGCACCAAGATTGAATTATCGCCTTTACGGGCGATTTTTTAGACAAGAAAAGAGTATAATATTGACTTTTATAAGCATATGTGCTATTATATGAGTATGTTTGAATTTACAAAATCTATTCTGACATTATGGAATAGCGAAAAAAACCAACGATTGAAATTACAATACGCTTATATTATGCTGGCTATAATCGGGCTGGCCGTGGCGGGATTATTGACATTATTTAACGCCTCGTCAGCACACTTGGCTGCGTCAGCTTCAGGAATATTGTTCGTTACGTTCTTAGTCAATAGCGTAGCGTGGGGAATAATAGAAGCATTTGTCACGCCAAAACTGCCAAAAGGAGCCGACACACCAGCCAAAAAATCCACTCGTAAAAAATAACTCGGTTGATTAAACATGGCTTAATATGCTAAAATTAAGCCTGTTACGCCGCGATAGCTCAGTTGGTAGAGCGCATCCATGGTAAGGATGAGGTCTCGGGTTCAAGCCCCGATCGTGGCTCCATAAATACGTAGATTCGTAGAAATGCGAGTCTTTTTTAATTAAGACCAGTATTTCATTGGTCTTTTATTTTGTCGAATGAGGCTATCTATCCTACAGATAACTTCATAGACAGAATAATCGAAAATAGAGCATTGTAGCTTAACAATTTAGAGGAAAGAGAGGTTAAATAATGGATAGCATCAACCATTTTAGCTACTCGATGGCGAAGAATATTTACTCGAAAAACTACCAAAAACTCTGACCTATAAGATTATCGAGATTCAGCGCTGTCCAAAATGTAAAAAGGAGTTCACAGAATATCCAGCCCTCTCGCGTGAGGATAATGAAACGGAAATTTGTCCGGAGTGCGGAATTAAGGAAGCGATAGAAGAATACTACGCCGCTAAACATATGGTGAAATAATTTGTCTCAAAAATCTTGTCTCGTTTTAATATTTATGCTAAAATATAAGCATATGCAAAATGGAGTGCAAAAATCATTATTCGACCTCGATTCAACAGACGTTTCTTCTGAGGTTTGGAATGAGCTATCTAATTCTAGCTTAAAATACGAGCAATCGATAGACCCATTATTACGCAAGCGCACTGGAAGCTATTATACTTCAATGAGTCTTACGAGTATCATGATGTCCGATCTTCTCAACTCTATGGGCGACGATTATAAACGTAGTATATACAAGAAACGCTTTCTAGAGCCCTGTGTCGGTACGGGTAATTTTGTTTTTGCCTACCTAAAACATTGCGCAACCCTGGGCTTAAGTAGGAATGAGTCAATTGAGCTGATCAATAATATTTACGCATGCGATATTAATGACGAAGCTATTTCTTTGTATAAGAAGAATCTAAAAAGATACGTTAAACATCTTTTTAATATAAATTTAAATGATTCATATTTTTCTACACACGTCGGTGGCGGATTACTATTCGACGTTGCCTCCGAGAATATAGACTATATATCAATTGATAGTATTTTTCCTGAAGAAGTCATACAGGATGGCTTCGATATTATTGTCACGAATCCACCATACAAAAATCTAAAAGCAGAACGGTCACAGTATCTATCTGATACGGATTATGATGTGGATCGTGAAAAGTATTTCAAAATTGGAAGCATGGCAAAACAACGCTTCCTATTATCGACGACTGGGACGCTTAATCTATATAGGCTGTTTGTCGAAGAGATTTTGATGAAATACTCGTCAAACGATTGTTTCTGTTCGCTTTTAATACCGTCTTCTATTCTATCAGATAAGAGTTGCTCGGATTTAAGAACTTATATGATTAATGAAACGTCATTGATGAATATAAGATTATATCCCGAAACTAGTGCGTATATAGACGCTTCTCAGTCCGTCTGTTCCATTCTTCTAAGAAAGGGTCAGCCGACAAAAGAGCTACTCGTTTTTGGATCCAATAGTGACTATTCTCGTCCAGGAACTAAAGTTAGTATATTCGATATAGCCGATAAAGATACCGGTAATGCAATTCTGATTTTGAATGATCGTGAATATAGTATAAGAAACCAGATGTCTAAGCATCCAAAAATTAGAGATTTACCATATATCCATAATCTTCGAGGCGAATTAGATATTTCTTTAAATAAAAATTCTATCGTAGGAGAAGAAACGGATTTCGTTCTTTTACGTGGTAGGAATATTGCTTATTATGAGCTCACAAATATGGAATCACTAGAACATGTTTCGCCAGTTTTTTATGAGCAAACCGCAAAAAGAACTTTTATTGAAAAGCCCCGACTCGTATGCCAACAGATAGTTAATATGGCAAAGGCAAGACGAGTTGCTTTCGCCTCTGTTCCAGAAAACGTTGTTCTCGCAAATAGCTGCAATTTTATTTCATTAGATGAAAATGACGACGACGTTGATCTATTCTTTCTTCTTGGCGTTCTTAATTCATCTGTAATTGATTGGTATTTTAAGTTAACTAGTAGTAATAATCATATAAATAATTACGAAATTGATAATTTTCCGATTCCTGTTCATTCGAACAATAAGCAAGAGATTTCGGAATGTGTTAAGAAATACCTAGATACGAAAGATACCGAACTTCTTAACGCTATAAATTCATTAGTAAATGAAGCTTTCGGTATCGTTGATTATGATAATGAAACTAGACATAAAGGAGGAAAAATGAAGAAAGAGAAAACATTGGAAGAACCATTACCTTTAGCTAAGAAGGACTTACTTGTTGAGCGTTTTAGAAAAGACCTTTCTCACATTATAGATAATATTACTGCGGATGAATGCCGAGATATTTTATTTGGTAATACTTCTATAAAAGAAATTATCCTAGTAAAAAAACCAGATATAGACCGGTTTCTGAGTAATGTTGCCTCCAGTATGGAAACAAAATATAGAGGAATCTTTGAGAGCATTGTCTTAAATCATACTACTTTCAAATTAAGTGATCTTGATCTCGAGATGATTAAGCCTATCCCTCAAGGAGGAAATTGGACGAACATTCCAGAAGAAACAGTCAAAAAATCAAAACGACTTATGCGCATATCGGAAACTGGAGGTCGCACTACATTATACGGTAGATTGGCTTATAATAAGCCAAGCTACACCATTACAACCTATTTCAATAGGCCAGGCAATGGCACGTATGTACACCCAACCCATGAACGCGTCTTGAGTGTACGCGAAGCAGCTAGACTTCAATGTTTTCCGGATAGCTATTACTTTTATGGCAACAAAAAGGATACCTTGGAGCAAATCGGAAATGCTGTTCCTACATTGCTTGCCTATAATATTGGCAAGTCAATCAAAGAAAAAATTGGTTGCTCTACATCGGTCGACTTATTTTCGGGTGCAGGAGGGCTAACGTATGGTTTTAAATTGGCTGACATAAGAGCACTTATCTCGAATGACTTTTTTGAGGCATCATGTGTTACTCTAAAAACCAACTGTCCAGAAATTGATGTCACTTGTGGTGATATTACAGACGATAATGTTAAAAAGCGCGTAATTGAAGCCGGTATTAAGGGTAAAGCTGATATTATTTGTGGTGGGCCGCCATGCCAGGGTTTCTCATTAGCTGGATATCGGAATGCTGACGATCCTAGAAACCAAATGTTTAGGCATTTTGTTGAAATAGTTTCAAAAGTTAATCCAAAGGTTGTCGTCTTCGAGAATGTTGAAGGACTTATGAGTTTTCAGGGTGGCGAAACATACCGAAATATAATTTCGCTCTTTTCCGAATTGGGTTATGAAGCAGAGGGTCGTTTACTCCACGCCGTCCAATACGGAGTACCTCAAAAGCGAAAAAGGGTAATTATTCTATGCATAAGAAAGGACCTTAAAATATCGCCATCCGACGTTTATCCTAAGCCAATTACTCCAGAAGAAGAAAATCAAATTACCGTTAAGGATACAATTTTCGATCTTGAAAATGTTGAATGTTCAGAATCGGCAAGATATGCAAGTGATTATTCTTCGCCAATAATTAAGTTCTTTAAAGGTGAGCTCGATGCTGAGAAATATTGCAAAACGATTACGCATATCTCTCAATAATGGCATTTTCCTCAGCTGTAACTAACGATTCAATTTTTGATTTGACAGAAGCATATGGATCGCCGTTGTTGATCATTTCACAAATCTCAACTAATCTTCTAAAGTCATCTTGGTCTAACGAGCTAGTTAAATTACGGTTTTCCTTAGCATTGTAGTCATCAACGGAGTTAATTGCGATTCGAAAATACCTCTGCATTTCATCATTGTTTCTGTCTGTAAAATGCCTTGGTGATTGTTCAATAATGTTTCCTTTTTCATCAAATTCATATGCATAATCAAAATACTTGGCATTCTGTTCGAGAAAGCAATTGATTAAATAATCTTTTCCATTCTGTGTCCTATGAATAATTTGACCCAATATAAACATAAAGTTAAACATGCTTTGTTTTAACATATCGCGATAAATCGTGGCCACTTTTTCTGGATGAAGTTTA
The DNA here is from genome assembly GCF_022828295.1 of Candidatus Nanosynbacter sp. TM7-057. Taxonomy (NCBI): domain Bacteria; kingdom Bacillati; phylum Minisyncoccota; class Nanosynbacteria; order Nanosynbacterales; family Nanosynbacteraceae; genus Nanosynbacter; species Candidatus Nanosynbacter sp. TM7-057. Next base: position 4,645 of record NZ_JAJQJT010000001.1, read on the forward strand.
TAATTCTTTTTTATGTATTCCCACACAATCTTTGAATACCAAGACATTGGGTATATACCGGTCCTAGACTCGACTTCGAGGATTTTCTCCAAGTCTCCAATAGTGAGTCGATCTCGTTTCGTAGAGTTGTCGCCTTTATCCATAGGCTGTAAATATCTCGGATCATGGACGAATCCTAATGAGATTGGCCCAATATGATCTGCCGAAGTACCCTTGAAGAATGAAGAGCCCATAAACATATTTGCCGCATGAATATTGCCATCACTCCAATATTCATATGCTCTTCTGTCTTTCGTATAGCTTTTCATATTATCGGCGTGCCTGCCTGTATCCTGTGTCGATCTACAACATAAGTTATAGGTATGAAAACCATCAAAACGGTCAGGAAAATTAGACATTGCTCCTGGACTTAGGATCTTCTTATTTGAATTTCTGCTAGCATCTTCCAAGAAGTCAATTATACTCTGTTTGTCTATCTTGCCATTGTATGACTTGTCGGCGCCTACACATCCAAGGAAAAAAGAAACGAGCTCCGATTCGGTATTGCCAGACTCGATTAGATTATCCCATATTTCACTTATGTGGGTCGTATTGTAAAATCTTTTTCCAAATTTTTTCTCAATCTTATCAATGAGATGAGCGGTTGGGTAATGATAAAATATGGACATTTTTCGACCGCAAACTTGACAAATTTTTTCTCCAGTCGGGTGAATTTTGCGCATAACTTTTGCATACACCCCAGGTTTAATTTCGAAGCCAAATTCTTTTGCTTTCTCTTCGCACCATTTCATGCGGCCCTGCCTAATTGCCGAATTCTTGTTTGCGACGACCCAATTCAACGAACCATCTTGTCCTCTTTCGATAGGTAAGTTTTTGTAGTTGGGGTGGCTAGCAATAAACTCGGTGTATTTTATAAATTCTGGATGCCAATTTTTCGATGCCATAATTTTTCCCTTTTTTCTATTATAACATAAGACCATAAAAATTGAAATAAGCAAACAAATGTGTCATAATAATAGAGATGGGCGATACCTCTGCGGTATTGGGATAGCATACGGAAAGCGGAGGCGATCATTGCGGCGGCAAATCACGACGGGGATTCGGACTCGACAGCGGCAATAACTGGAAATATCGTTGGAGCGAGGGTTGGCTATAAAAACATACCGGATTATTACAAGGATAATATTGAGCTCAAGGACGTAATATTGGAGCTTGCAGATGATATGGCAAAAAATATGCCACTCAAAAAGATTGACGACAGACACCTTGAACCGACAGACGAATGGCTGAATAAATATTCATTTTAGAAAAGAAAGACTAGAGTCCGACGCGCCTTATCGATCGGCGAAGTAAGTATAAAAATTAGTAAAATCTGATATGGTACTAGCATTTTCACTTCACCCATGCTATAATTAGTCAAGACGTTTTATAAAATCTAACGAGTAAAGAGATGGCAAAGAAGAATACGAAACGAAAGCTGATTGGTTTGGTGAGTAACTTGAGCAACCACCGAACTTACTATACTACCGTTAACACCCAGAACCGCACAACAAAAGGTCAGGGTAAATTGACACTACGTAAGTACGACCCAATTGCAAAGCAACACGCTACTTACACCGAGACTAAGAAAAACCTTGGTCGTAACGAAGTTAAAGCTCGTAAAAGCTAATTTAACAGGATTATACAGAAACTCCCTCGCGTTAAGAGGGAGTTTTTATTTGGCAAGAATGTCTGACTATTTCCTCAATCGAGATTTCATATCACGAATGGTATTCATGTAGTAAAGAAAGGCGTCGTATGGCGAATCATACGGGCTAAAATAAGCGTGAACATCGCCGTCGGTAAAATTCTTCGTTCCCATGTAATAGAAGTGGTCTGAAGTTTGCAATTTTCGCCAATCGCTAATTAAACCTTCGTCTTTACTATTCAAGACCTCATCTTCAAGTTCATAGACATATCGCAAAGCTTCTTTCTGCAGGCTATTTCCATTCCAAGCCGTCAAATCCCGCTCGGCGTCCGCCCACGTTACAGGCGACGACATACTTATTTCACCAGCAGGCGCATTCGCGTCCAGTGCTTCGCTAACGGTATAGAAAGTGCTGCCATCAGCGCTCAGCCATTTATCGACAAACTTCTCAAAGAAGCCAAAAATCCCAGATTCCGCCCATTGATGTTCGCCGAAAGTTTCATAGTCCATAAACAAGTTAAGCAGTGGCGCGTAACGGACAGAATCTTCCACCCACGTATTAAACTTGTCCGCAGTCAACGGCCATTCATTCCATTTTCGATCACTAAACCTAAACGCTAAATCATCGCTCAATCGATAATTCTTAAGTAGTAATCCAATTTTCTTCGTGCCTCTCGGGCGATATACATAATTCGGACTGCGCCAATTCAAAATTGGATCCCAGCCTTCAGCCAACACACCCTTAAAACCATCCTGCTCGGCCCATTTTGCCAAGTCATCACTATACGCCAATTCCGTATTTGCCAAAACTCGCGTTTCCGCACCAAAAATCTCACGAATCTTCCAGCGGTGAAGCTCAACTTGACGCTCGAACTCCTTGCGCGAATAGAAAAACGCCAGACTGTGATGATACGGACTTGATAATATTTCTACTTGACCAGTCTTTACCAAGCGCTTAAAGCTCTCCAAAACTTCAGGATTAAACCTTTCAGCTTGCTCTAAAAACGTTCCACTAAAACTCAGTGAAATCTTAAAATCAGGATATTTTTTCAATAATTTTTCAAGCAAAGCATTCATCGGCAAATACGACTTTTCTGCAACTTTTTGGAATATTTTTTGATTGTCCTGATCTGGATTTTGACCGCCAGAGAAATAATTATGCTTCCAAGCCACGTCAAATATACTATACTCGCGTATTCGCAACGGTTGATGTACGTGTAGATATAAAACTATTCCTTTATTTTTATTCATACCAGCGCTCCTTTGTACAGTTTCAGACATTTTCTAGCGGCGTCCTGCCAAGAAATTTTCGCGTATTCATTCTTAACGTTTTTCTTCAAAGATTTCTGTAGGGCAGGCGATTCAGCGATATTAACAATTTCATCCGCCAATTTATTCACATCCCAATAGTCAAACCGCATAATATTATTCAGAACCTCACCAACGCCAGATTGATGACTAATAAGTAACGCCGTGTCATGATGTGCCGCCTCCAAGGCAGTCAAGCCAAATGGCTCAGAAACCGAGCTCATCACAAAAACATCAATCAAGCAGTAAATATCTCGCCACTGTTTTCCGCGCACAAATCCCGTAAAAATCATCTTATCGCTAATCCCTAAATCTGCCGCTAGTTCAATCAGTTCATCTCTTTGTTCGCCATTTCCAGATAAAACAAAAACAATTTTCTCATATTTCTCAAGCGCCTTCGCTGCGGCTCGCACAAAATACGTCAAACCTTTCTGAACCGTGAGTCGCGTCAACGCACCAACAACCGTATAGCCATCCTTTTTCAGCTCCTCCAAATATCTGTAAGTGCTGGCGTCATACTCATGTGGCGGCAAATCAGCCAAATCAATCGCGTTATAAACCACCTCAATTTTCTCTGGCGGAATGTGATAATTCTTAACAATTATTTCCTTCGTGATTTCACTAACGGCGATTATCCGATCAGCCATCAACAAGCCTTGTTGCTCAATTTCGTGAACCAGAGGATTTCCTGACTGCTCGCCAGAACGGTCAAACTCCGTCGCGTGAACGTGCACAATTAGCGGCGCGCCCGTCATTTCCTTAGCAATTATTCCAGCTTCCATCGTCAACCAATCATGCGCGTGAATTGCATCGGGCTGATGATTTTTCACAAACTTCCGAACGTATTTACCGTAACGCCTCTGTACGGCACGCATTGGCGAAAGACCATATTCATCCTTAGCGTTTTCACGGTCCTCCTCTGAACCGTTATTATACGCACCCAAATCGTGATAATTCGGCGGCAAAGGAGTGGCTGAATAGATATTCATATAGTCAATTCCAGGATGCTCGGCGGTGTAGGGAATGATAAAGTCGATATCAACGCCCTCCGAAGCAAGCGCCTTCGACATCTGATAGCAAGCAACGCCAAGTCCGCCACTATTGTGCGGAGGAAGTTCCCACCCAAGCATTAAAATTTTCATCTCTGAGTTAATTGTAGAACTACGCTTATGTTTTTTCAAGGGATTTTGGGATCTTTTTCACGAGTTTTTTTATTTTTCACAATTTTAACATTTGCGACAAAGCTAATTCGTGATAAAATAAGTGCTATAGGAGTGTAGCTCAGGTGGCTAGAGCACTGGTCTCCAAAACCAGGTGTCGGGGGTTCGAGTCCCTCCACTCCTGCCAAGATTCTCGCTTGAAAGAGAATCTTTTTTATTAGTCAAAAATCTGCTATAATTTCTCAATATGAAACCTTTATCGCCTTCACTTCCGCATATTATCGCCATGGTTGGTGCGCCAGGTTCAGGGAAGACGCAATTCGCTGTAGAATTTGCGAAGATTTTCAATTCTCCAGTGGTAAGTTCTCGACAATTTGAAGTTTTTACGGACAATACAAAAACCATTTTTGACGCAACATTGTCGCTTTTAGAAGAATTTTTGAAGACTAAACAAACTGTCATTTTGGACGGATCAACGGATCAGCGCACGAATCGTATGCGTATCAATCGCCTTGCTAGGGAATATGGATATAAAGTCCTATTTGTTTGGGTGCAAACCGATCCCGCCACAGCCAAACATCGCTGGATAAAGACTTATGGCGGAAATGACGAATCTTTTGAACGACGATTGAAGCAGTTTTCAGCACCGCACAGCAGCGAATCTTACGTCGTGATCAGCGGTCGTCACACCTTAAGCAGTCAAGCTCGCACTGTTCTTAAGCAAATTGGCGCCAGTCGTCCAGAAGCTCCGCGCCGCCCAATTGCCGGGAATCGAATCAATATAGGTTAGTTATGACAATTATTACCGACGAAGAATTCGGAGAAATTGTCGTTAAAAAACGTAGCTTGTCGAAGACTGTTAGTTTGAAAATTGCGCCAGACGGACGAATACAAATTACAATGCCACCATATGCGCCGCTGTTGGCTGCAAAGGCATTGATTAAAACCTCTCGAAAGCAAATCCGCGAATTAGTTTCTCAATACAGAGAAAAACTTTCTTACACGGAAAATCAGCAAATTGGCAAAAGCCATCATTTATTGATACAAACGACCGCGAAACCTTCGAGTGTAAAAATCGTCGGGACGCAGATATTGGCAGAAATCAACGAGGCGGAATCCGTCGAATCGGCCGCAAACCAACAACTTATCCGCAGTAAAATTCTGGCAGCTCTCAGAAAAGAAGCCAAGTCATATTTACCAAGGCGATTGTCGTTTTTAGCGGAAGAACACGGCTTCTCTTTTACTCGGAGTAAAATCACACACTCATCAAGTCGCTGGGGAAGCTGCTCTTCATCTGGAACGATTAGCTTGAATATCGGGATGATGAACTTGCCATTTGAGCTGATTGATTACGTAATTATTCACGAATTATGCCACACCAGGCATATGAATCACTCGACGAAGTTCTGGGACGAAGTTGCCAAATTTGACCCGCATTATAAAATTCACCGAAATGAATTGAAAAAATATTCGCCATACATATAGAAACGCATATGCTTATGTTATACTTTAGCTATGTGGGCGCTAATTTTTCTATTGATCACTCTGAGTGTTGTTTTAGGTGTTATAGCTATTGTTTTACATAAAATATTGTCGGAAATTAGCGATAAATCTGATTATAAAAATGATAAAAAAAGCCTCAGCGAACATCAAAGAATGATCACGCTTATCAATAACATCACCGACGCGATTCTCAGTACGGACGAGCACGGAATTATCAATACGTACAATTCTGCGGCACTTAATTTGATTGATACGAACAGCGGAATTAACGGCGAACATATCAGTCAGGTGCTAAACCTTGAAACGACAGATAAAAAGCCGATTGACATTTTTAAGGAACTCACCAAGTCTTCCGCAATTCGCCAGCGCGACGACATTCTGATGAAAATCGAAGATGGCGATTATATTCGCCTGGAAGTTACGCTTGCGCCAGTTCAGGGCGGCGACAAGATGACTCCTGACGGATACGTGCTTATTCTGCGCGACATCACGAAGGCGAAGAGCCTCGAGGAGGAACGTGATGAGTTTATTAGCGTAGTTAGTCACGAATTACGTACGCCAATTGCTATTGCCGAAGGTTCGCTAAGTAACGCCAAATTGCTGGTCGAGCGTAAAATGACTAGCAAAATTCCCGAAGCCATTGACGAATCTCATAAGCAAATTTTATTCTTAGCGCGAATGATCAACGACCTCAGCACATTATCACGCGCAGAGCGAGGTGTGGCTGATGAAACGGAAATAATTGACGTGACAGAGCTGGCGGCTCAGATAAATTCCGAATATTCACCTCAGGCGGGCGAAAAAGGTTTGGCTTTCAATTTGGATATCGGCGGGCGACTTGGCGTAGTTAAGGTTTCTCGTTTATATCTGGAGGAAATTCTACAAAACTTCATCACCAACGCCATTCGATACACACAAAAAGGTTCCATAACTTTATCAATCAAGAAAAATAAATCTGGCGAAATCACCTTCAAGGTTATTGACACGGGAATTGGCATTAGCAAAGCCGACATAGCAAAAATTTTCGACAAGTTTTACCGCGCAGAAGATTATAGAACCCGCGAGACGAAAGGTACGGGATTAGGTCTATACGTTTCCGCTAAGTTGGCGAAGAAATTGGGCTGCAAAATTGAGGTAGAAAGCCGGTTAAACCACGGATCAACGTTCGGATTCAAGCTGAAAGAGTTCAAAAATAGCAGCAAATAATCTCTGGTCAACTTGTTTTTTTGACTCGGATGAATTACAATGACTATTGACAGTCTGTGAAAAACAGACTTTTTAAATTGGGAGAAAATATGGCACAGAAAGGCAAGGCAAGCAGCAAAACTACGGTTCGTCGCATCAAAGCTACTGACGACGCGCCAAAAAAAGAAAAAGCTGTAGCGAAAAAAATCAATAAACCGACCAAAATCACCACAAAAGCGTCTAAAAAGTCTGGTGAAAAAGGTGGATTGATTGGATATTTCAAGGGCGCTTGGGAAGAGTTAAAGCTAGTTCGCTGGCCAACCCGCTCAGCAACTTGGGCAATGACAGCGGCGGTGCTTATCTTCACCTTTACGTTTGTCGTTCTGATTTTATTACTTGACGCCGCATTCAACTGGGGCTTTAACCAAATTTTGAAATAGAGGAGATATTATGAGTTCAAAACGATATGACGACAGTAAGCAATGGTATGCAATTCATACCTATTCTGGCTACGAAGAAAAAGTTGCCGAATCAATCCGCCAACGAATCAACGGCGTCGATATGGCTGATAAGATTTTTGACGTTATCGTGCCAAAGGAGAAGCAAATTCAAATTCGCAACGGTAAGCGTAAAATCGTTGAAGCTAAGATCTTCCAGGGCTATGTCTTGGTTGAGATGAAATTGACTGACGAAACTTGGTACATTATTCGCAACACGCCAGGCGTTACAGGATTTGTGGGCGCCGACACTACACCAACTCCAGTTTCTGAAAAAGAAATTGCGAAGATTAAGAAGCGAATGGGCGTTGAAGAGCCAAAGCATCAGATTGACTTCTCAGAGGGTGAAGTTGTTTCAATTATCGACGGTCCGTTCAAGGGCTTTGATGGCGCCGTGAGCGAAATTGACGCGTCTAAGGGCACTTTGAAGGTTATGGTTAGCATGTTTGGTCGCGACACTCCAGTCGAGTTGGACGCCCTGCAGGTTAAAAAAGTTTAGCTTGCAATTTTAAGCATTTTTCGATATAATATTCGAGTTACGCACTACAAACTATAAGGAAGAACTATGGCAAAGAAAATTATTGGTAATTTGAAATTACGCATTCCAGCCGGTCGAGCAACAGCAGGTCCTCCAGTGGGATCAACGCTTGGTCAGTGGGGACTAAACATGATGGACTTTATCAATCCATTCAATGACGCTACAAAAGACATGATGGGTAAGGATGTAATTGTTCACATTCAAGTTTACGAAGACCGAACATTTACTTGGAACTCACTTGGTCAGCCAGTTGACGATATGATTCGTGAGAAAGCTGGAATCCAAAAGGGTAGTGGTAAGCCGCACTCAGACAAGGTCGGTAAGATTACTCGCGCACAATTGCAAGAAATCGCTGAGGCGAAAAAAGACCAATTGAACGCAATCGACATCGAAGGCGCAATGAAAGTTATCGCCGGATCAGCACGCTCAATGGGCGTTGAAGTCGTCGACTAATCTACAGAACTTTTAGCAAATAGCCCCGGACTTCTCGGGGTTATTTTATGGGAAGATGTAATAAATGATTGTGAAGAATATTTTAGATGACGGCGCAATCTCCGCGCTTAAAAATGGGCAATTGATAATTGCTAAAACCGACACGATTTACGGAATATTAGCCGCTGCCAATTCAGAAAAAGCCGTCGAGAGATTATACGAAGTTAAGCGGCGCCCCTTGGATAAACCTGTTATTATTTTGGTTGCGAATATTGACGACATTCCTGATCTCACGCCGTCGATCAAACGCAAATATCAAGAAATCTCCAAAAATAGACCAACAACAATCATCACTAAAGTGAGCCCTGATTTTCTGCCATATCTTCCGAGAAATGGCGGAACATTGGCATTCAGAGTCGTGCCAGAATCTCCGTTGGCAGAGTTAATTCGAACCGTCGGTCTTTTGGTCGCACCCAGCGCAAATCCATCAGGAGAAGAGCCGGCGAAGAACGTCACCGAAGCGATAAATTATTTCCACGAATTAGTGCCGATTTATGTCGATTCTGGAGAAGTCGCCGACGCTCAACCATCGCAAATTGTCCGAATCAATGAGGGCAGGGAAATTGAGTTTTTAAGAAGATAATCCTCGAATAATTGTCGAATAATCGCCAAATAAAAAGACTTCCTCTGAATTACGGGGAAGTCTTTTTGCGCGAGTTACTTCACAAACGGATGCGCAATCTCCAAATCTGGGCGCTTTTCCGCAATTCTCAGCAGCTCGTTGTACTTAGCAATTCGCTCTGAACGCGACATCGAGCCAGTCTTAATTTGACCCGTGCCCAAACCGACCGCCAGATGAGAAATCGTAACATCTTCAGTTTCACCAGAGCGGTGACTCATCACTGTATTCCAGCCGGCGTTCTTAGCCATCAAAACAGCCTGAATCGTCTCAGTCAATGTGCCAATTTGGTTCGGCTTGATTAAGATCGCATTGCCAGCCTTTTCTTCGATTCCGCGCTTCAATCTCTCGACATTCGTCACCAAAAGATCGTCGCCAACCAATTGCGCAAAATTGCCCAAATCGGCCGTCATTTTCTCCCAATCTTCCCAAGCTTCTTCGTTCAATCCATCCTCAATCGAGAGAACAGGGACGCGTTCCAACAGGGCTTTATATGTGCGAATCATTTCGTCAGCCGACAGAATTCGATGTTCAGTCGCCAAGTTATATTTGCCGTCCTTGTAAAGCTCGCTCGCCGCAACGTCCAGCGCAAAACCAAAGTCCACGCCTAATTTATAGCCAGCCTGCTCGATGGCGCGAGATAGCAACAAAATAGGCTCCATATTACCATTCCTGACATGAGGTGCATAGCCGCCCTCATCGCCAACCGTCGTAGGATAACCTTCATCTTTCAGGATTTTTGCCAACGCGTGAAAAACTTCCGCACTCATTCGAACCGCGTCCGCAAAAGTTGCCGCGCTAGTTGGAATAATCATATATTCCTGAAAATCAGTCGCACCGAGCGCATGCTGACCGCCGTTCATCACATTAATCATCGGCATCGGCAGGCACATTGTAGGATTTCCAGCCAAGCTATTGACATATTGATACAACTCCACGCCACGCGACTTAGCAGCAGCTTTCGCTACAGCCAGCGACACCGCCAAAATAGCATTCGCACCCAAACGCGCCTTATTCGGCGTACCGTCCAGACTCTTCATTTTTTCATCAATTGCAGCCTGGTCGAACGGATTAGAACCTTTCAAAGCCTGCGCAATTTCACCATTGACGTTTTCAACCGCACGAAGAACGCCTTTACCGCCGAACGCCAACTCGCCGTCCCGAAGCTCAACAGCCTCGAAAGAGCCAGTGCTTGCGCCAGACGGAACAGCCGCACGCCCAAACGAACCGTCGCTCAAAGTCACGTCCGCCTCAACCGTCGGATTTCCACGCGAGTCTAAAATTTGCCTTGCTTGTATGTTTGTAATTGTTATATCCATAATTACTATTTTATCAAAAACAGCAATTATATGTTAATCTTCATCTTTCTTCAGGTCGCGTTGTATTATCACCGGCTCACCAATTTGAGTTTCACCCAATCCCGAATAAAACACCTTCGGACTATCACACATAGCGACGCGCACAACCCGAGAACCATCAGCCCCTCCAAGAACTAAAGGTCCTGCACACCCATTAGTTAGCGTGTAAATATCCCTCTGCGCTTTTGCAATATTTTCATCTAACTCGTCCATTCCACTGGCGGCCATTTTACAAACAATTTTAGTAGATTGATCTTTATCTAATACCTCACCTGTAGCCTTATTAACCAATGTCGCCTCATCACCACTAAACGCCATTTCTAGAAGTTTATTTACTGTTTTTCTGTATTCTTCTAAGTCGTTTAACTTTTCTATTATTCTTGGGCAAGACATACATTGCTCTGGGATGTAGATATCTATCGTGCCTAAAGAACCGTCTTCGTTACCTACAATTTTCGTAAACTCACTCATAATATTACATATTATACAATTCTTCTCCATAAAATCAAACATTTGCCTCAATCTCTAAAAATATGGTATAATTTCAACATTATCAATCAATGTTGGGAGGCTGATTTGTTAAGATGACAAATTACCGTTCGTACCACAGAAAGGATTTTTATGGCAAAGAAAGCCGAGTTGCTAGAAAAAGCAGCAGAACTAAAACTAGAAGTCAGTGAGAAAAACACAATTGCTGAAATCGAAGCAGCAATTGCAGAAGCTACAGACGCAGGCAAATCTCACGACAACAAAGACAAAGACGTTGTTGCTGAGCGCGAAGCTACTGTCGCTAAGTCTGGCAAACGTAGCCAAAAAGCTCTTGACGAAGCTGCTGAAAAAGCAGAGAAGGAAGCTCGCAAGGAAGCCGGCGACACCACTCCACAATCAGACGACGCTGAAGCTCACGTAAAGAAGGGTCCAAAGCCAGTTACTCGTCCACGCTTGGAGCGCCGCGGTAAAAAATATCAGGACGCTGCAAAAAACGTTGAAAAGAACAAATTGTACAGCTTAGACGAAGCTTTGAAATTGGCTACTGAAACCAGCCCAGTCAAGTTTGATGCTAGCGTTGAAATCCACATCCGCCTAGGCGTTGACCCACGCCAAGCCGACCAAAACATTCGCTCAACCGTAGCATTACCACACGGTACAGGTAAGGATGTCCGCGTAGCAGTTTTCGCACCAGAATCAGAACACACTGCCGCTAAAAAAGCTGGCGCTGACATTATCGGTGATGAAGAATTCCTAAGTCAATTGGACAAGGAAGAATTGAACTTCGACATTTTGGTCGCAACTCCACAGTATATGCCAAAGCTTGGTAAATACGCACGTTTGCTTGGCCCACGCGGTTTGATGCCAAATCCAAAGTCTGGCACTGTCGCTACTGACGTCGCTAAAGCCGTTTCTGAAGCAAAGGCCGGAAAAGTTGAATACCGCGTTGATAAGCAAGCCATCGTTCACTTGTCAATCGGCAAGGTGTCATTCGGCGCTGAAAAATTGGCAGAAAACGCACGCGCATTCTTAACCAGTTTGAACTCCCAAAAGCCATCCAGCTTAAAGGGCGTTTACGTTAAGAGCGTTGCAATTGCCACAACCATGGGTCCTGGCATTAAAGTAGAGAACTCTCTGTAATCTTTATATTTCAGGCAATTAAATCCCGTCGATTCTGGCGGGATTTTTGTGTTACTATTGCATTTTTCATTTTTTATGATAAAATAGTAAAGTCCACTAGGTACTGATGTTCGAGAGTTTCTTGATTTCCAGCCTAGCTGGATAAAAGGACCTTAACATCTGTATCTTATTGTTCACAAGAGAAGGGATGATGGTGAAATGAATCACCGTAAGACCCCATTGAGGGTGCCTATCATGGCAATCCTCGCAGCATTCCTCGCAGCATTCCTCTTCGGAGGGGTGTCACGCGCCGACGAGACGTCGCTCCAGTCAGCAGCCGAGGCTCAGTCCTCGTCTGGTATTGTTGTCGAAGCCCAGTCGTCTGGTGTTGCTACCACAGTAGCAGATACCAGCAACGAGACCCAGTCTTCGTCTGGTGTCGCTGGCGAGGCTCAGTCGAGCAGCACTGCTAACACTGAGCAGTCATCGTCCGGTAGTAGTGTCGCCACGGCGGCAACCTCTGACGACAAGCCCGCCTCCTGCAATCCCAGTAATATCTCCCCTGAGGAGATTCAGGAGAATTTCGTAACTTCGGACGGTTCGCCCGAAGTTACGGCCTATGAATCGGTGCAATTCTCCGTTGCATTGACCCTTAAGCAGGGTCACTGTGCTGGAGATAGCATCACCATTTCTGTGCCGAGCGAACTCGGCACAGACGCGGATTTCGCACCGATTCCGATGACAACCCCAGAGGGGATCGTCATTGGGTACGCCGCCTACAACACTGACCACACCGTGTCGGTTAAACTGACCGATGCTGTGGAGGTGCCCGGACGAGTGAATTTCCACGCCTCGGCGTGGTGGCGCGTCCACATGAGTAGTTCTCTTATTCCCGGGGAAACCCGAGAATTGAAATGGAACGTTGGTGGTGTCGTTCGCAGAACGACCATCCAAGTGGGCACCTGTGATGGGTGCTCCACAATTGGTGCAGCCCCCTCTAAGTGGGGATACGTCGACAAGGAGCGGCAGCACGTCACAATCGTGCTGCCCACCGCGACCCAGGACAACCAGCAGTTTGTCGTAACAGACACACTGACCTCTCCGGGTCAGAAGTTCGTCTGCAGCAGTCTGCTCAATGGACGGGTTGGGATCTATTCCTCGGCCGGTAACTGGGGTCAACCCCAGTATATCCGGTTTGAGGAACCTGATATCGTCAGCTGTGCTGACGACAAGGCAACTCTCAATATTCAGCTAAATCAGGGCGAAAAAGCCCGCGTTGAGCTGAACATTAACGTCAGCGCCACAGATCCCGGTCCGTGGACTGACACAGCGTCCATCACTTCCCAGAATAAATCCTGGGAAGTGGTAGCTAAGGTTGCCAGGAAAGAGTCCGGCGGCAACGCCGGATTTGACAACACTCCGACTCCGGCACCCACGCCGGAACCGACTCCAACCCCGGAGCCGAGCCCGTCGACGACTCCTGAACCGAGTCCGTCGGCACCAAGCCCGGCACCGAGTCCGTCGGCAACACCGTCGACACCCACGCCGAGCACGACCCCGTCGGTGACACCGACTCCGAGTCCGAGCACGACGCCTACACGCAAACCCGTGCCGCTCCCCACTCCCGTTATTGAACGGTATGAGGAGCCTACACCCTCGGCTACCCCCACACCAGCGCCCCAGCACAAGAAGCTGGCGGTTACTGGTACAAGTGGAGACGTAGTCACCAGCGCGGTCGCGCTAGTGGCTCTCGGAGGCTTCCTCATTTGGGCGCGCCGTCGTCAGACGGCACGCTCGGAGAGGTAACCCATCTCGTCGAGGGGTGTTAGTTTAATCGACTAGCACCCCTCGACAGAACATACAGATACAGAGAGAAAGGAGGTTCGCCCGCCCGCTCCACCACGGAGCGGGTTTTCTCTTTGGCTAAACATAGACGCCTATTGATTTTATTACGTTATTATTATAAAATAATAAATATGTCAGAGTTAAATAACGAGAGTCTATTAGAAGGCGCTAAATGCGCGGAACTGTCCGTCAAAGAAGCTGATCGTTTGTTTTTCCAAATAAACCCAAACACTCCAGACCAAGACTTAAGAGGGGTCAGAAAGACAGAAGCCGCGGAAGCTGCCATAGATATGTGCCGAAAATGTCCAGTATTAAAACAATGCTTAGAATATGCGCTCCGCCACCCAGAATCTGCAGAATATGGAATTTGGGGAGGCACAACTGTCGTTCAACGCAGAAGAATATTACGATTAGGCGAAAATGCAATAAATAAGGCGATCGAATCGGCTGGAAAATAATCACCATAACTCTTGTTTTTCGTTGTCATTTCTGCTACAATAGTCTGGAACATTACCAAAGACAGTGGCGACTTGACGTAAAACAAGTATAAAAATGCCACCGAGGGATGAAACTAACAGTTTTATTTGACGTCTTTGGTAGTGCGAGAATCAAAGACGTTTTTTGATTCTCCATTACCGCACGTTAACAAATTGGCACATGACAAATTAACTCAATCAAAGAAAGGATTTTTATGGCAATTTCACGCGATAAAAAACAAACTTTGGTTGCTGAACTGACAGAGCTATTAAAAGACGCTAAGGGTACGGCTTTTGCCCGATATCAAACCCTTACCGTTGCCGACCTACAAGAACTACGCAAGGCAGCTCGCGAAGCGGGCGTTACCATCAAGGTCGTTAAAAACCGATTGGTACGCGTAGCTCTTCAGGAAATCGATACTTACAAAGAAACCGACACCAGCTTATTGGTTGGTCAATTGGTTTACGCTGTAAGTAGCGAAGATGAAGTTATGCCAGCAAAGGTATTGGACACGTTTGCAAAAACACATCCAGCACTACAACTTGCAGGTGGCTTCTCAGGCGAAGGCTTGGCAATTAGCGAAGCTGACGTTAAAGCATTGGCAGGCCTACCAAGCAAAGACCAGCTCGTTGCTCAAGTGGTATCACAATTGCTATCACCAGTACACGACACGGTCAACGCGCTTGGCGGCAATTTGCACGGACTTTTGGACGGCATCGAAGCCAAAGCTGCTGCTTAAGTTTAGCAATCAACACTAGTAACGTTGCATTCATCGCAACAGTATAATAATAAAGGAGAATATCAATGGCTGATATTAAGAAATTGGCTGAAGAACTTGTAAAATTGACAGTTCTAGAAGTTAACGAATTGAAAAATCATCTTAAAGAAGAATACGGCATCGAGCCAGCTGCTGCAGCTGTCGCTGTTGCTGGTCCAGCTGCTGGTGGTGACGCCGCTGCTGCTGACGAAAAAACTGAGTTCACAGTTACTTTGAAAGACGCTGGTTCTCAGAAGGTTGCAGTCATCAAGGCTGTTAAGGAAATCACTGGCCTAGGTCTAGGTGAAGCAAAAGCTATCGTTGACGGCGCTCCAGCACCAGTCAAGGAAAAAGTTTCTAAAGACGAAGCTGAAGCTGCAAAGAAAACTTTGGAAGACGCTGGCGCTACTGTCGAGCTTTCATAATTTGTTATATAACGCCAATTTGTTTCGTTTAATCACCGTCCGCTCTGGGCGGTGATTTTTATGTCGCCAATCTTAATATCACGAACCACACATCATTTTCAAGAGTAAAATTTGCAACACTTTTTCGTCCATATCTTATAGCGCTGTGGAAAATCATAGAAAATTAGATGACACGACTTGATATAAATGTGAGGATATGCTATATATTAGTTAAGTATTATAAAAAATAGACAAAGGAATTGCGAGAACCATGTCTGAATTACCAGAAAAGCAAATTAAGCGTCTGAGGACACTTATTCAAGAGGCGGAAACCAATTTAGCTGCCGCAAAAGAATTATTGATTAGTATTATTGGCGATGACGGTCAAGTTGTTACGCCAAAAAATTCGTCAGATGATGTAACAGGAAAGATTATCGAAGGCGTATTTGACGGTCAGATGATGCTTAGCCCAGACGGCAAAAATTACCCAATCCCAGCCAACTACGCTTCAAAGTCGAAGCTGGTTGAAGGCGACTTGATGAAATTGACAATCGCTGAAGACGGCAGCTTTATCTATAAGCAGATCGGTCCTGTACCACGAAAGCAAGTTATCGGAACGCTTGTCCAGCACGACGGAATTTACTACGTCGAGGCTTCCGGTCGCGAATATCGTATTTTGCTTGCTAGCGTAACTTACTTCCGAATTAACGTCGGCGACCAAGTTACAATCATCATCCCTGAAGACAATCCTGACGCAACTTGGGCTGCTGTCGAAGCTGCATTGTAAATATTATGCTACCGAGCGAGTTTCTGCTCAGTTACGCCAGTTTCAACGCTGATAATAAACCATTCGTCGAATGTCAAGTTGACGGTAAAATTGAGCGCTATGAATTGTTCGGACAAGATTTGTCTCTTGAGTTTGATTTTTCCGTTAAATATTGTACAGGTTGGGTGGATTTTGAGAATCGCTGTAGCCAAATCTGCCCAGACCACGCCACGGTTGATGAAAAGTATGAAAATTGCTTAAAATGCCGCGACAAAACTGGCTTTAATCCAGCATTTTATAACGCCAGTTCGGTTTCTATCCAACAAGAAAAAATCAATCAAAATCCGCACTTTGTTTACTTGGCGTACTTCGCGCCGAACGTCATAAAAGTCGGAATCTCGCAAGAAGAGCGTGGAATTCGGAGATTATTGGAGCAGGGAGCGCGATTAGCCATAAAATTAGAAACGTTTTCTTCAGCATTGATCGCCAGACAATATGAGGCAAAAATTTCCAAGCTGGACGGAATAGTTGAAACTCTGCCAGTTTACAAAAAGCTGGAATTGATAAAACAACCTTTTGACTATGCAGCCGGCGAAAGAGAATTGCGACAAAAATTACTTGAAATTGAGCAGAAAATTGGCGTGTCGTTTCCGAAATCCGAGCTAATTCCTTGCGAAGATTATTTTCAAACCGCTGGCGTTGATTTGTCACGTGTCGTTTTAATGAAGAATTACAGTCAATTAGTCGGACACGTACGCAGCGTCATCGGCTCAATTATCATCACTGATTACGACGGTCAGCTGCTGGCTTACAATATCAAAAAACTTATTGGTTATCGGGCGCAAAAAGTTGACAGAGAAATTGAGCTGGATTTACCAACCGAGCAATTAACGTTATTTTAAAAACCTTATTTTTACAATATATTTTTGATGAAATAGCTTGACATTTTACTCTATTATTGATATATCTACATTAGCTTTCACGACGTGTGTTAGCTTGCGTCAAATCGACGCACCGTTTTGCGGAGGATTTATTTTCTTCGCCTGACTCCAGAAGGAGTTATCATGGCTTACTTCGAACAGCCTGCTATTGTGCGCAGGTCTGAAGGACAGATTAACGTCTATTACGGAGGCATGTTCAAGCCAGACGGTCCTGGACATGGTCATGTCAGAGTCACTGGCGGTCCGCTCGGCGAAAATATCGTCTATTGGAGACTGCCTGAGAGCGAGGGTGGTCAGGTTATCGTCGACAACGCATGGGAAACCAACCATGAACGGCAACGACTTGCGCGATCACCTCACTAACTTCTGAGTCATAAGACCTGGATATGTCTGAAAACTATCCATCTTACCTGGTATAATTTCATTATGAACAATTACTCAAATTTTGTATTTCCGTCTGTAGTTTTTGAAGCATTTCCAATTCTCGGAAAATTGGGTTATGTTCGACAATTCGCACCACTGATACCGCTTAGTCCAGATACGACTTTTCACCTATTCGGCGGCAAGGATGGATACTTTCTTATACTAGTTATGACCGACTATGCCGACCCAATAGATCAGAGTCGAGAACTAAAGAATATTTCTGGTGAATATGCGCTTGAATTTACTAAGCTTATCAAGCCGTACAGCAACAATGAACATATTGAAATAAGAGAGAACGACGAGATACTTGAAAATCCAACCGTGTCAGACCCTAATAGTTACTACCGTTTTTATGTCGCTGAAACAAAACACAAAATCGATCTGCGCTATCCATAAAAAATGCCGTTTTCTGCTATAATTATCTCATGAGGAGCATGAGGGAATGAGTCAGGCGCTATATCGTAAATATCGCAGTCGCAGTTTGGATGAAGTTTTAGGTCAAGATCACGTGACTAGTATTTTACGTCGAGCGTTAGAGCAGAGAAAAATTGCTCATGCGTACTTGTTGACTGGACCGCGTGGCGTGGGAAAAACATCGGTGGCGCGAATTCTGGCGCACGAGATTAACCACTTGCCATATGATGACGATTCTTCAAACTTGGATATTATTGAAATTGACGCAGCCAGTAATAACGGCGTTGACGACATTCGAGCTTTAAGGGAAAAAGCCCAAGTTGCGCCTGTTTCTGCGCCGAAAAAAGTTTATATCATCGATGAAGTTCACATGCTGTCAAAATCAGCATTTAACGCGCTATTAAAAACCCTGGAAGAACCACCAGAGCACGTGGTGTTTATCTTAGCTACAACTGACGCCGACAGACTTCCAGCCACCATTCTTAGCCGCGTCCAGCAATTTTTCTTCCGCCCAATTCCGACGGAAATTATGACGCGCCAGTTAATGAATATAGCGAAAAAAGAAGGATTTGCAATTGAAGAGGATGCTGCCAGGTTAATCGCTGAACGTTCCCGCGGCGGATTCCGTGACGGCATTAGTATGCTTGACCAATTGTCGATTTTAGCAACATCAGACCAGCCACTGACGGCGAATATGGTTACCGAATATTTGGGGCTTAGCGACGCGACGATGCTCGGCAATTTGTTGGATTCATATCCGTCCGACGACAACGAGAAAGTCTTAAATATCTTTCAGGAATTAGAAAATAGCGGTGCAAATTCAGTTATCGTGTCACATCAATTATTGTCGATTGCTCGCAATAGATTACGAAAAAATCCGAATCTTATTGGGCTGGTTCAGCAATTGATCGAGGTTGATCGACATCCGCACCCAGACTTGAAATTATTGACGATATTCATGAACAGCAATTCTCAGCCGACAGAAAAGCCAGCCGCGCCAAAGAAAGATACAACTCAAGCCGCGACCCAAAAACCCGCCGAAAAACCAACGCCAATTAAGTCCGTAGAGTCAGCCAAACCGACAGAAGAGCCGATTGAAAAAGAAGAAAAACCAGCCGAGCCAGCAAAAAAACCCGCCATAAAGCCAAAGAAAACTGACGCGCCGCTAGAGCTAAATTGGGAAAAAGTCATTGAAAGAGCGAAGGAAAAATCCCTCGGGCTGGCGTCATTATTACAGAAAAGCCAGTGGTCGTTTGACGGTGAAAAATTGACAATTTATGCAGGTTCCGCGTTTTATAAGAAAAAGCTGGACGACGCAAAAAACAAACCATTGATTTCGGAAATTATCTCAGAAGAAACCGCGATGGATTTGGAAATTGATATAATTGGAGAGAAGAAACCGCCAGAGGACGAAAAATTGGCGGAAATTGCAGAATTAATGGGTGGCGGCGAAGAAGTTAAGCTGGAGGATATTTAATGGCAGATAAAAGCGAAGAAGTAAAAGGGAAGATACCGCCACAAAATTTGGACGCGGAAAAGAGTTTGCTTGGGGCGGTTCTAATTGACGAGGAAGTTTTGGCGGACGCCGCAGAAATTACTCACCCTAGCGATTTTTACGACAAGAATCACGGATTGATTTTTGCTGGAATGATGCGGCTATTTGAAAAACATAAGCCTGTCGATCTGCTGACCTTAACCGACGAATTGAAGCGAAAGGACGAACTGGAATTGGTTGGCGGATCGGCGTATCTAACAGAGCTGACAAACTACGTCCCAACGGCAGCGCACGCATCGGCTTACGCGGAGATGATTGCACAAGCAGCGGTTCGCAGGCGTCTGATAAAAGCGAGCGGCGACATTTCCGAGCTTGGCTATGACGAATCGACGACCACGCAGGAATTATTAGAGAAGGCCGAAGCTGAACTTTTCAGCGTATCAGACCAATCAACCAAGCAAGATTTGGTCAGTCTGGAAAGTATTCTAACGGATAGCTTTGATCGAATTGAAGAGCTCAGTAAAAATAAAGGTTCTCTCAGAGGAGTCCGCACTGGATATCGAGATCTGGACAATATGACCGCTGGCTTGCAAAAATCAGATTTGATCATTCTGGCAGCTCGTCCAGCCATGGGTAAGACGACGCTAGTGACGAATCTGGCTTATAACGTGGCGACGATTGAAAAGAATCCTGTCCTATTCTTCAGCCTAGAGATGAGCAAGGAACAGCTGGTCGACCGTATGTTGGCGGATGCGTCGGGAGTTGATAGCTGGAATATTCGCACCGGAAATCTGAGCGACGAAGATTTTGCTAAATTGTCTGAAGCTATGGGTGAAATGGCCGAGGCGCCAATTTACATCGATGACACACCAGGATTATCGGTTTTGGAAATGCGCACGAAAGCGCGTCGAATTGCTCATGAAAACCAATTGGGACTAATCATCGTCGACTATTTGCAGCTTATGCAGGCCAACGGAAACCACAACGGGAACCGCGTTCAGGAAGTTTCGGAAATTTCACGCGGACTGAAGCTTATTGCTCGCGAATTGAATGTGCCGCTAATTGCCCTGAGTCAGTTGAGCCGTTCTGTCGAATCTCGTACGCCGCCAATTCCACAACTAGCCGACCTGCGCGAATCCGGTTCCATTGAGCAGGACGCCGACATCGTGAGCTTTATTTATCGCCCTGGATATTATGAGCCAGACAACCCGGAAGTTCAGAATATTACTGACCTCATCATCGCTAAGCATCGTAACGGCCCAGTTGGTAAAGTCCAATTATACTTCCACCCAGAGCGCCTACGCTTTATGAGTCTGGATCGCAAGCATGAATAGAATTGTGTTATAATCATACCAATGAAAAAGCAAAAAGTTACCGATATATTCCTTTACCGATGGCGCTACGTTTTCGGCTATACGCTACTGGCGTTACTTTACGTCGGAGCAATTATAATCTCTGCACTGCACATACCAGGTGGATTGTCGCAAGCAGAAATCGACATGGTCAATACGACAAATCACTTGAACTTTAACATCGAGGGAATTGCCGTCACAAACTTGCCATTCCATCTTCTTCAATTGCTATTCTTCAAACTGTTTGGCGTCAGCTTATTAACAATTAAAGCGCCCGCCGTAATCCTTTCAATCGCCAGCTCCATCGCTATTTTCTTCCTCTTAAAGCGCTGGTTTAAGCCGTCCACAACGATTCTATCACTATTAATCATGGCAACGACTGGACAATTCTTATTCATCGGTCAAAGTGCAACTGTTGGCATTTTATACATCTTTTACACCGCGCTAACTTTACTTTTCGCTACATTGATTCTCCAGAAAGCCCAGAACGCCTCCATTTGGCGAATCAGCTTAGCCATCACCACGGCACTCAGCCTCTTCACTCCGTATTTTTGGTATATCAATCTGGGACTTCTGATCATAGCCTTTCTGCATCCGCATCCACGTTATTTCCTCATCTCCCGAAAACATCGCAAGTCTTGGATTGTGCCGTCCGCTATTTTATTCGCGATTGGTTGTGCGATTGGTTTTCTTTGCTATAAATCCCACGCGCTATTTTACAACCTCATCGGTATCAACGGCCTAAGTTTTGATATCGTTGCAAACCTCAGGACTTTATATTACACATACATCCGCATTTTCCCATCAGTTGTAGGGAACCAAATCACGCCAATTATGGACATCAACGCAATGGTGCTAATCGGACTAGGACTATTCCGCAGCTTCCAAAAAATCTCCAGCGCCCGCTCGTTTATGATTTGGTCGTGGCTAATCTTAGCATTGGCGCTACTCATCTTCCAGCCAAGCCTCACCCCGATAATCATCATCCCGCTATTCATTCTCTTGGCGGTCGGATTGGAGTCCCTAATGAACATGTGGTACGGACTTTTCCCGCGCAATCCATACGCTCGCGGCACAGGACTGGTTTTTATATCAATGCTAATTATCGTTATGGTGATGGGTGGCAGCTTCCGCTATATTGACGGTTATCGTTATTTCCCGGAAGCGGTTTCACGCTTTAATAAAGATTTATCTCTACTCCGTAAAAATACCGCGCCGACCGATTCATTCTCGTTATTGGTTAGTAAAGAAGAATCACCGATTTACGAAGCGCTTAAAAAACACAACTATCACCAGATATCAATTATCCACACAGCGCCAGCGAATGTCGGACAGACTTTATATGTTAGCCACAGAGTAAAGTCTCAAATTCCGCAGACTTACTCTGGGCGCCTGTCGTCAGTAATTGTCAATGACCATAAAGACGGTGACCGCTTCTATATCTACACATCCGACCGCAAATAGGGTATAATTGTAAGTGTTAAATAAGGAGGAATATGGCGTTTGATCAGGTAAAAATGCTGCAACAATTACGCAAAGCACAGAAACAATTAGGTAAAGAAATCATCGAAGTTGAGGCTGGCGATGGCGCTGTGATCGTGCAAATCACTGGCGAGTTAAAGATTAAATCTGTAAAAATTGACCCAGAAATGGTCGACTTGGAAAATATCGAAGAGTTGGAGCACTGGATCGAAATCGCAGTTCGCGACGGTATGACAAAGGCTCAGGAAGTCGCTGCTGAAACTATGAAGCCATTGATGGGCGGCTTGGGCAACTTGCCATTCTAAAGTCATGTCAATCGACATTTTACCAAAAGCTCTAACCGCTTTAATTGATGATTTTGGTAATCTACCTGGAGTTGGACCGCGTACGGCCGAAAGATATGCCTACGCGGTTTTACGCCGCAACCCTAAATCCGCAAAGCAATTAGCGCATTCATTAGACCGATTGCACGACCGCGTAAAAACCTGCCCGAAGACATTTGCGTTGATCGACTCAGATGACGATGTGTCGCCTTTATACGCAGATTCGAACAGGAATAAGAAAATCGTTTGTGTAGTCGAGGAGCCGCTAGACATCGTTGCTATAGAAAGAACAGGGCAGTTCCTGGGTACGTACCACGTGCTGGGAGGTGTTATTTCACCAATTGACAATATCGGGCCAGAGCAATTGCATATCCCAGAACTAATCGAGCGTATAAAAACAGACGACGTTCAAGAGATTATCATCGCCACGAATGCTTCAGTAGAAGGCGAATCAACAGCACTGTTTTTGCAAAGATACATCCAGGAAGCTGGATTGAATACGACTATCACACGCTTGGCTAGAGGTATTCCAGTCGGCGTTGATCTTGAGTACGCAGACCAAATTACGCTAACTCACGCACTAGAAGGTCGAAAACAATTATAAACTCAACAGCTTCATCGCCAATAAAAATACCCGCCATCTCGGCGGGTATTTCGTTGCTAGCTTGACCTATTACATTTGGCGGCGGCTAGCGATGTAAGCGATAGTAGCTGTAGTTAGTCCACCTAGGCCTAGTGCTGACATGATCGCGTCACTTGCACCAGTCTTTGGCAATTCTGGGCTAGGTGTTGGTGTAGGAGTAGGAGTTTCCTTACATTCGTCCAAGTTAGTCTTGTGAATCTTTTCGTTAAACTCTTCCTTTTTAATCTCCTTAGTGTACTTCTTGCCACCTTCTTCAATTACACAGACTGTGATCTTAGCAGGTGCTTCTTTACAATCGTTTGGATTCTTTGAATGCTTACTCTTGTCGAATTCTGATTCCTTAATTTCTGTTGGATATTTCTTAGTATTAAGGTCGCAAACGATCATTTTTGGCTCTGGCTTAACCGTAACAGTTTTTTGACAGTTAGGGTTTTGCCTCTTAACTTCACCAGTTTCTTTACCGTTTACAGTAATAGTAACTGTGTAGCTGCCTTCTTTTGCGTAAGTGTATTGAATTTCTGATGAGTTAGTTGTCTTGATGTTGTTATCACCGAAGTTGTATGTGTAGCTGGTGATAGATGCGCCATCCTTAGCGGTTGCCTTAACGCTGAACTTGAAGGTGTTACGAGAAATTTCAGTTACTTGCAAAGCGTCACATGTTAGAGCAGGCTTTGCTGGAGGTGTTGTTGGGTTACCCCAAACTGGGTTACCACAGTCTTTAATCACACCAGTGATAAATGAGCCGTTATTGTCAAACCATGCGTAAATATTGTAGCTCTTAGGTCCGTCAACGAAGCTCTGACCAGTTGTGTATTGGTAGTAAGTATATCCGTTTGAGGTCTTGTAGCTACGTTGTGGTTGAGGCTGACGAGTACCAGCTTTAGACTGTACGGTTATAGCGTTTGTAGCTACAACACGACCGTCAACTGTAATATTACCATTTGCGTCAACTACACCTTCGCGCATATTTGATCCGCCCTGAACCATAGTTTCAGTAACGTACCACTCTTTATATAGTTCTTTAATTTCTGTACGGCTGTATGCTGTTTGCAATTCTGACATAGAATGTGTACCACAATATACAACGTTAAAACTGTTACAGCCGGCAGCCTGTGAAGGTGATGCCAACCAGATTCCACCGAGCATAGCAAATCCCAAAGAGATAGCAATGCCGATTTTCTTAAATTTGTTCATAAAAACTCCTCTTTCCAGCCCTATCTTCAGGCTTTATGTCCTCATACTAGCACAATCTTTATATTTTGTCAATAATAATTTATAAAAATGTTTATGTTTTTTTAGATTGCGCAGTATTTTTAATAGTCCATCACATATTATACCACTTATGTAATTAAAAACAATATATATTATATTAGAGTAAAAATCATTTGTTATAATAAATAATATGCTAGATACAGCTAAACAATTCATTCAATCCGCAAACAATATAGTTATTATTCAAGCCGAAAATCCCGACGGCGACAGCCTGGGTTCAAGCTTGGCACTGGAAGAAGTCTTAAGCGACCTAGGGAAGACTGTCACTTTATATTGTCCAGTAGATATACCGAAATACCTTCATTACATTCGCGGTTGGGATCGAGTGCAGAACGACTTTCCGTTTCAAGCCGACGCCGCGATAATTGTCGATACAAGTGCGGATATCCTTCTTAGTAAGGTCTTAGAAACTCCTGGAGCGCGACATTTCTTGGAAACACACCCAACTCTGGTTATCGATCATCACACAGCCGAATCGACGCTCAGCTTTGACCATATTATGTTATCAGAAACCGTCGTGGCGACCGGGGAATTACTGTATAAACTGTTCAAGCATTCTGACTGGAAGATAAACGCTCAGGCGGCCGAAGATTTATTGATAGCTATTATGAGCGATAGCTTGGGGCTTACTACGCAAAACACCACAGCTCAGACTTTTCATGCGGCAGGAGAACTTACAGAGCTGGGCGCGTCTAATGCGGAAATTGAAGAGCGACGACGCGAATTTATGAAAAAATCGCCAGAAATTTTGGCGTACAAGGGGAAATTGATCGAGCGAATCGAATATTTACTAGACGGACAATTGGCGCTGGTGCATGTGCCATTTGAAGAAATTCAGCAATATAGCGACGCCTACAACCCCGGCGCGTTGATTGGCGATGAATTGAGGCTGGTTGAAGGCGTGGCGCTTAGTTGTGTTATTAAAACTTACCCCGACGGCAAATTAACTGCGCGCTTACGAGGTAATTTGCCAATCGCCGATACCGTGGCTGGATATTTCGGTGGCGGCGGTCATCCGTACGCGGCAGGATTCCGCGTATATGAAAGCTATGATGAAATCGTGCGAGAATTAGTCACGGCGACAGATCAGGCTCTACAAACAGAATACTGATCCACTAGACTATCAATATATATCTCTCAGACCTGCTCTATCTAGTTGCTTTATCAAATCATCATTCACGTCAAATGCGCCCTCAGACCATAGAGGTCCATTAACTTTTCTTCGCACCTTTTCTACTCGGTCCGATACGCTAGGACAGATAAACCTTACTCCTTGATCGCGTTTCAGATAGTCCTGAAGCACCTTGCTTACAGCATAGGCCCGCAACTCAAAACAAAGAATCTCCTTACTATCATTAGAACATTTTTCCAAAACTGGATTCGTGACGCAATCATGAGCATGAGATGTCTCGTGTGCTAATGCAGTAATATTAATACACATCAATACATTACGAGCTACACTAACAATAGGGCGAAGATATACTCTTGAATTGCCCATATTGTAGATGCTATTACTACAAAAACCGCCAACATCTGTTCTTTCTATTTTTGTGGGCGGATAGCTATCTAAGGCGCGATACATATCATCAATACACATTCTGGCAGAACTTTCACTGGCAAAAGTATCGCTTATTCTATCTTTTTGCACTGGCATAGGAGATATCTGCCTTCCAGAAACAACAAACTTATCGCTACTAACAAGCGGTATTGTATTTTTATCTGTCCAGTCTGAGTCAGGATGACTGTCTCCCAGCTCTTCACCTTTAACATATTTCATAGGCTCCAGCATTTGAGCCGTATTATATAAATCTAGAGCCAACTGTCCTAATTCGTTAATTACGCAAGGTTTTTCCAAAGCGGTGATTAGCCCCTCTTTCATGAGCTTTAAAGAGTCCAATGAAAGAGGTTTGTCATATCCAGACACAGGCGGATGCATAAAATACACTTCTCCCATAAGCTCTTTATTATGTGTTAAATAGTCTATTATGTCAAACAGAAGGTCTTATCTGGCGACATAGCTACGATGTTTTAGACCCTGATAGGACTAGGTTAGAGTTGACTTTTTAATATAAGTGTGGTATAAATAACACCAGCTTTTGTTGACAAGTTGAGTAAATCCTTGTCCGAAAGCGTACTTTGACAGACAGTTATATACAAGGTGAGTTTTTATTCCTTTTATAAAAAGCAGAAAAGAGGAATGAGATCTCACCTTGTGACAAAACGTCACTTAACCATCCAGGGGTGAGAAGACAGGAAAGAGATCATGGATGATAACATCCTGAAGATCAACGGAAAGAGCCTCTCTTTCAAAGAGAGCGACATCAAGCTCTTCAGAAAACTGAAGAATTCCATCGATGGTCTGGATCGCGTCCTCCGAGAATCTGGGAAAATCCCAGACTGGAAGAGGAAAGAGTTCATCGCCAATATGACCGAGGGGTATCTTTCGGTCATGATTGTCTTGCATGACATCTTGAGTTCTACTATAGATATCAAGCACCACTCTGTTCGCAGAGTGGTGAGTGCTTCGCGTTCAACGGAGGAAAAGATCGTTGATGTATTTGTTGCGGCAGGAGCTGCAGCCAAGGCGCAGTCTTGGCTGGCTTGGGAGATAATGACGCAGTACAATCGTCTTGCGCTACACCATGGCAAGATGATGAGGCGCCTAAATGGTGCAACCATCTCTGCCTTGAAAAAGACAGTGCGAACCTTGGAAGAACAGAGTAAGGGAGTGAAGGGTCTCGGAGATTATCTCACCGAGATTGCGATATTCTCATTGCAAGTGGAGGAGAATGTCCACATCTTGCTCGACGACTCCGACATTCTTCAGCTGGAGGAGCACCAAATTTCCCAGTTGCACAAACTGCTCGAAAGGGTTAAGGCCCTCCTGGAGTGGAAGCGTCCCCGTCCCCAGAGCTAACACTAGCTCATTAGGAGAAATGGCAGGCGGCGTTTTGTAATAATACTGTCTGTCATTTCTTCCTTGAAATTATCAAGTCCCAACTGGGGCTGTTTTTATGTCAATTTTGAAAAACTGACCAGAGTAACGTACAATAGAACTAATGATAAAACTCCATAACACGCTCACTAGACGAAAAGACGAACTGACGCCGCTTGACGGAGAGGTGATTAAATTTTACACCTGTGGTCTAACGGTTTATTCGCAGCCGCACATCGGCAACTGGGTTGGTTATATTTATTGGGATGTGTTGGTGCGATTGCTACGCTGGCAAGATATTCCCGTTATTCGAACGCAAAACATCACCGACGTTGGTCATTTGACCAGTGACGACGATAACGGCGAGGATAAAATGGAAAAAGGTGCGCGCCGTGAAGGGAAGACTGCCTGGGACGTGGCGGAAAGATATATTTCCGTTGCAAATCATGAAGCCTACGACGTGCTGAAATTGATAAAACCAGATTATTTGGTGCGGGCGACGGATTATATTCAGCAGCAGATTGACTTCGCAAAAGGACTGGACAAAAAAGGATTTTTATATAAAATCGACGGCGACGGCATGTATTTTGACACGTCGCTTTTGAAGGACTACGGAAAATTAGCGCGGCTGGACGTGGCGGGCCTGGAAGCTGGCGCCAGAGTGAGCGTTGAGGGAAAGCGCAATATTACCGACTTCGCCGTATGGAAATTTTCACCAAAAGATGCCAAGCGCGATATGGAATGGGATAGTCCGTGGGGAGTGGGTTTTCCTGGCTGGCACCTGGAATGTTCGACAATTGCCCGTGAAACACTTGGGGATTCTATTGATATTCACGCTGGCGGGATTGATCATATTCCAGTTCATCACACGAATGAAATTGCCCAGAGCGAGAGTTTGACTGGAAAGCAATTTTCTCAAATTTGGCTACATAATAATCACATAAAAGTCGACGGCCGAAAAATGAGTAAATCTCTGGGGAATATTATTACGCTGGAAGATATTATTTCGCGAGGGTTTAGTCCGATGGCGTTTAAGCTGGCGATTCTCAGTAAACATTATCAGACGGAGGGCAATTTTACTTGGGAAATCCTGGAAGCAGCGCAGGCGCGATTGAATCATTGGCGTGAATACGCAGCTCTGAGACATCAGACTCACGATACGCTGGAAGATGACGACGATAAGGACGAGCAGGACGATTCGGTTTCGTTGCTAGCGGGATGTCAGGCATTGGTCGAGAAATTGAACGACGATTTGGATACTCCAGGCGCACTGGCGTTGATTGATGAAGTATTTTCAAAGTTGGATCATACGCCGCTTGATAAAATTCATCGACAGAGTTTAGTGCAGTTTATTGATGAGATTGACGAGATTTTAGGGCTGGATTTGGCTGAGTCTACGCCTGATATTACTGACGATTTGAAGAGGTTGATTATCCAGCGACGTCAAGCGCGCGCAGAGAAAAATTGGGAAGAATCCGACAGAATTCGCGATGAACTTCTTCAGGCTGGCGTTGCCGTTCGTGATACGCCAAGCGGCAGCGTTTGGACATGGAAATAGCCCGCTGAACTCAACGGGCTATATTTTGTTTCGTGCTAATTAATCTTCGTTTTTCAGTTTCTTAACTAATTTATTAAGAGGTTTTTCGTTTTCGACGCGATTAGACTTGGCTTGCTCCAAGTAATTGTCCAGCAAAACCTTCACGACGCCAGCGGCTGGAATAGCAACCAAACCGCCTAATAGACCACCGACATACAAACCAATTGTCACCGCGACCAAGACAGTCAGAGCCGACAACTCAACCTTCTTTGATTGGATAGAAGGAGAGACAAAGTTATTCTCAATCTGCTGGTAAATCACGAAATAAATCGCGTAAATAACGCCCGCTGTCATATTATTGAAGAATAGCAGTAGTGATATCAACGCGCCAGCAATCGTTGCGCCAAACATCGGAATTAGCGTCAACACAAACGTCGCCATAACGGTGAGCATTGCCAAATTGGAATTTATGACAGGGAATGTCAAACTCAGCACAAACACCACGAAACCTGATAATATCGCATCGATTCCAGAAACCGTCAATTGCCCAGAAACATAACCTGTGACCACGTTATACATTCGGCCAACCAGCTTCTTATGACGCTCCATTTTTTCTTCGTCGTTGTACAATCCCCACAAACGCTTCACCCAAGTTGGACCCTCGAGAAGCATCAGGAATGACAGCACCAGCACCAAGAATAACGATCCTAAGAATGACGCCAAAGAGCCAACGCTGGATAATAAATTCGTGCCGACGCTCGTCGCCCAAGACGAAGATTGCTGCTTAATGTTTTCCATCATCGAATCGACCTGCGGGCGCAAATTATTCTTATCAATAAAATCATTGACGCCACGCCACTGTGAGCTGGCTTGGTCAATTATGCTCGGAATGCTCTCGACGAATTTGGCAGATTGCTGGACAATTGGCGGAATCACAAACCAAATCACGCAACCCAAAAGCAGAACCAGCGTCGTATACGCCAGCGCCGTGCCGCCCAATCGGCTTTTTCCAGGAAGTTTTTTAGCAATTGCTGCGACTGGACGGTTCAACGCCAACGCCAAGAACAGGGAAATCCCCAATAAAACCAGCGCATCCTTTGCGGAATAAATTGCCAAACCAGCCAGACCAAAGCCCATCACGACCAGCCAAAATCGCACAAATGTTTTAGTGTCTATCTCTATACGTACTTTCATAATTAAACTTTACCAGCTTTTCGGCGTGTCCGCAACGCCGACAGAGATAATTTACTATCATAAGACATCGCGCCGTAGCGGAAAACGCGCACCGATAGCCACATGACAAACACCGCTGTAGCGACCAAAATTGCCGTACCGAGTAAAGCTTCCCAAATCGGCAAATTGCCTATTGCGTTTCGTAATAACAATGGAATCGGCGCGGTGAATGGAAATAGCGACAAGAACTTAACGAAGAAATAATCAGGGAAGGAAACGAACGCCGTGATTCCGTAAAATGGACCAATGAATAGCATCATCACAATTCCAAACCACTGACTGGCTTCTTTGGCGGTCGGCATCATCGCGCCCAAAGTCACCAACATTCCCGTAAATAAAGTGAAGCTGGCGGAGAAAATTATGATCGCCAGACCAATTCTCACAGGATCAAACACGAGCGTGCTCAAGTCCAGATTAGGCAATTGCAACTTCGAGCCAAATGCCAAATAGCCCGCCAAAACTGGCAAAACAATCACCAAAATCTGAATCAAAGCCAACACTATCAAAGACAGAATTTTACCCGTAATCAAAGTGTCAGTTTTAACGGTCGTAAGCAGAATTTCCACCGTGCGATTTTCTTTTTCCTCGGTGGTGCTAATAAGCATTTGATTGCCAAAAATACTGATGAGAATGAACAAAATAACCAAAAACATTCCCGGCACAATCATCTCATTAATGCCGCCGTGCTCTTTTCCGTCCAGATATGTGGTTGATGACAATTGGACTTTGTCACGTAAAATTGCAACTTGCGCTGGATTAACATCGCTTGCTACTGATTGGCTCAATAAGCTCTGCGCCACCGCACCATATTTTCCGTTTTGGAATAGTCCAACATCTTTACCGTAAACTTCGACCTTTTGCTTGCTCAAATCTTTTGGAAAATACACATACGCATCAACTTTATTATTTTTTACGTCGTCAATTCCAGATTCTTTCGATTTGGCAGTTTTGGCTTTAATTGCCGCCGCAAGTTCAGGCTTCACTAACTTCGAATCGTCCGTGACTTCCAGCGAAAATTCTTGCTTTTCCAGATTTTTTGACGCTTCAATAGTCGTGCTTTGCGACCAAAACATAATGCCATACAGCACGCCAATCAACAAAGGAAATCCCAATGCCGTCAACCAAAACGTCGGTTTCTTCAGTGTTCTAAGCGTCTCGAATTTGAAAACCGTCCCCAAATTATGCATTTTACTCATCGCTCAACTCCTTCGCTTCGCCGCCGTAAACTTGGACAAAAATGTCGTCCATTGAAGCGCCGCCAAATTGTTTTTTCACTTCTTCCAATGTTCCATATGCCGCCGCTTGACCATCCTTCAATAAAATCAAACGATCGCACAATCTTTCAACTTCCTCCATCTGGTGCGTAACGTAAATAATTGTCGCGCCAGTTTTTCGTTGCTCCTCAATTATATTCATCAACAAACGACGATTCACCGGATCAAAACCTTTGGCTGGCTCGTCCATAATTAGCAGTTCTGGATCGCCCATAATTGTTACGCCAAGTTGAATCTTCTGCTGCTGTCCGCCAGATAATTTATCAAGTTGCGTGTTAGCCTTGTCGCTCAAATTGACGCGCTCCAAAAACTTCATAGAAAAATCCTTAGCTTCTTTGCGACTCAATCCTTTCAATTGACCAAAGTAAAGCATCACGTCTAAAACTTTTTCTTTTTTATACAAGCCGCGCTCCTCAGGAAGATATCCGAGGCGAATCTGGCTATCCACCGAATATGGCTTGCCGTTTATCAATAAATCGCCCGCGGTCGGCTGATATAGTCCAAGCAGTGCGCGCAACGTCGTAGTTTTTCCCGAACCATTGCTTCCCAAAAAACCAAAAACTTCGCCGCGAAAAACATCAAAACTCAGATCTTTAATAACAGTTTTATCACCGAAACTCATCTTAAAATGACGAATCTCAACCATTTTTTTATTATCTAGCATACGCCTCCTTTTCTTCAAATAAAATTATAACACTTAACGAAAAAAAAGATATAATATAAATATGCGACTGCTAGTCATTGAGGACGAACGAAAAATTGCGAGGGTTATAACCGAATCTCTGAAGCGCGAGAAATACGCGGTCGATGCGGCGTACGACGGGGAAGAGGGCTTTAATTTGGCGGATAGTCAGCCGTATGACTTGTTGATTGTTGATCGAATGCTGCCGGGATTAGAAGGCACGGAGATTGTTAAAAAATTGCGCGAAAACGGGAAAAATATGCCAATTCTGTTTCTGACAGCGCTGAGCACGACCGAAGATAAAACGCTCGGGCTGGACGTGGGTGCTGATGATTATTTGACTAAGCCTTTTGCAATTGATGAATTATTGGCGCGCGTGCGAGCCTTGCTTCGTCGGCCGCCAATTCAGCAACCAGACATCTTAAAAATTGACAATTTGAGAATTGACAAGCAGCAGCAAACCGTAACTCGCGCAGGAAAAATTATCGACCTCACGAGCAAAGAATATGCGCTGCTGGAATATTTGATGCAGCATCCGAACCAGATTCTCAGTAAAGAAACGCTGATTGATCACGTTTGGGATTTTGACGCCGATATTTTGCCGAATAATGTCGAGGCGTACATAAAAAATCTACGCCAAAAAATCGACAAACCGTTCAAAAAACAATTGATAAAAACCGTGCGCGGTTTCGGTTATAGGATTGAATCATGAAAATTTTTACTTCAGCAACAATTAAGTTGGCGGGCTGGTATTTGATGATTTTGATGATCGTCAGTTTGCTGTTTAGTAGCATTATTTTTCAGGTGGCGCGCTCGGAAGTTGATGCGCAAATTCATAAAATTATCGTTCAAAGGAAGGGCGATTTTCCTGCAATTAATTTGTCGGAAAGAATAGATAATTCAACTCGAAATCTTTTGATTAGTTTGGGCTATATAAATCTTATCGTTCTGCTCGCTGGCGGCTGGTGCTCATATTTATTGGCGAAAATTACTTTGCGACCGATAGAAACTGCCCACAAAGCCCAATCGCGATTTGTTGCTAATGCCAGCCATCAACTCCGAACTCCTTTGGCAATCATGAAGGCAGAAACTGAATTTGCGCTGAAAAATCAGAAGGCGAATAAGTCAGAACTTACAGAAACTCTGGAAAGCAATTTGGAGGAAATAAATAAGTTGACTGAGCTTACAGCGATGCTTCTGGAACTGTCGCGGACGGAAAATAAGTTGGCGCTGGAAGATAAAAGTTTTAACTTGACAGAATTGATATCCGAACTCGTTCGCGAACGGAAAGCCGAAGCGCGAGTTAAAATGAATTGCCCAGAGCACATAAATACTCCGCTTCACCACACTGCGACGCGGGAATTGTGCGCGATTTTGCTCGATAATTCATTGAAACATAGCCCGAAAAATTCTGTGGTAAAAATTTGCATCATTCCATCGAAACAAAACATTACCGTCAATTTCATCAACGACGGCACGATTTCACAACAAACCCTGCCGCACGTCTTTGAGCGATTTTTCCGCGGCAACCAACAGACGAAAGGCTACGGATTAGGATTGCCATTAGCGGAGCAATTGACAAAAGCACTGGGCGGGCAAATCTCTGTTAGCACCTCGAAAAACTCAACCATTTTCACAATTTCCTTACCGATTCTGTAAATTTTCAGCTATTTTTCAGAATTAGATGTTGTAATAGAATTGTTGATTGGCAAAATTGCCGATCCGAAAGGGGAAGTATGAGTACAACATTTTTAAGTAAAAAAGGATTTAAGGAACTGCAGAAGGAAATTTCTGGACTAGAGATTTCAGAGAAAGCGCTCACGTTGGAATTGAAGGAAATTGGGCGTGCCAAATCGCGTGATGACAAATTACGCCGCAACGATGTAATTACGCAACTGGAAAATATTCAATCAAAAATCTTTATGAAGAAGGATATTTTGCGTCACGCTAAGCCACTGCCAAGGAAGCGTGATCGATTGAAAATTGCTATTGGCTCAGTCGTGGATTTGGTAGATCAGCAAGGAAAAATTTTCCGCTATACGCTAGTTCACAGCCTAGAAGCAAACCCTCTGGACGGGCGAATTTCCGTGGATAGTCCACTGGGGAAAAGTCTACTGAACCACAAGAAATCCGAAACTGTTTCCTGGAAAAATGGCTTGACGACCAGACAACTACAAGTCGTTAAAATTAGCTAATCCAAATTGTCCACCACGACAGTTTAGCTCTCACTGGCGAGTGGGAGCTTTTTATATAAAGCAATTGCGACATGCTATAATTACACCAAGAATATTCATAAATTTAGCGACAAAAAATAAACGGGGGATATTATGTCAAAGCTAAACGTAGACCAGAAAAGTATCTATGAGCTTTTATCGGATAGGAAAGCGGACTACATCATACCAGATTACCAGCGTCCATATGCATGGGACGAGGATAGTTGCCAAACTCTCTGGGATGATATATTTTCTTTCGCGATACCAGATAATGATGCTACAAAATTCGACACAAGCGATGAATATTTTCTTGGCTCAATTGTGACTTTTGAAAACGACAAAAAACAACAAGAAGTAATCGACGGTCAGCAGCGCCTGACCACATTCATGCTTCTTCTCCGAGCTTTCTATGACCGCTTCACGAAAATGCAAGATCAAGATTCAAAAGACTTTTCCGAACGCATTGCCAGCTGCATATGGAAAACAAACGAAATGGGCAAGCCGGATAAGGAGCACCTAAAAATAGACTCTGTTGTCGCCACAGACAAAGATAAAGACGAATTCTTATCAATTCTAAAAACTGGCAATGTAAACAGCAGTCAGACTAGTCGTTACGCGAACAACTTCCGGTTCTTCCTTAAAAAAGTTGACGATTTCATCAATGATTTTCCGAAATTTGCCGAAAAACTTCCTGCTCGCATCTTAAACAACTGCATTCTTATGCCAATCGAAGCCGAATCTCAAGATACCGCTCTTCGCATTTTCTCAACGTTAAACGATAGGGGTCTACCGCTTTCAGATTCTGATATTTTTAAGGCTCAATTCTATCAATATTACAAACAGAAAAGTGAAGACGACAGAGATGAGTTCATTAAAGATTGGAAAAAACTCGAGGAGACATGTGAAAAAATCTTTCACCCAATCACCGGCACACCAATGGACGATTTGTTTACGAGATACATGTATTTCATTCGCGCCAAGCGAGACAATAACAAGTCTTCCACGACCGAGTCACTCAGAAGATTCTATGAGCGTGATAAATATTCCGTACTTAAACAAGATGACACTTTCGAAAATCTCAAAGATCTTGCCCAATTCTGGGAAGATATTACTGATCAAAATCGTGAACGTTTCAGTGAAGAGGTTTTAAAGAAATTATTCATATTAAACTATGCGCCAAATAGCATGTGGAATTATTTCATATCTGTTTACTATTTAGCAAATCGCACCGAAGACGGAAAATTGGATGATGAAGATTTTAAGATGTTTCTCGATCGTACAATTGCATTCATATGGGGATACGCAATAATACACCCAGGCGTGAACGCATTAAGAACGCCTATTTTTGCCGAGATGCTGAATATAGTTAATCTAAATGAAGTTACATTCTCAGACTTCAAATTTGATAAAGAGCAAACACGCAGTGCGATCCTTATTTATGATTTCAAAAACGGCAGACCAATCACCAAATCCATGCTGGCGCTTCGTATGATGCTTAATAAAGAGCAATCATATCCAAAACTCTCTCAGCAGTTTGATATTGAACATATTTATCCCAGAAAGCGACAAGAAAATGAGAAAGGATTGTCTAATAATCGACAAATCGACCTCCTTGGCAATAAATCTCTTTTAGAAAAACGGATCAATATTCGCGCGTCTGATTATAGATTTGAAGATAAAATTAAATATTACCAGGGTTTTGACAATAGTAGAGGACAGCGCATAGGCGGAACAGAAAATCTTGAGCTCAAGAATATAAGCAATGTTTATAAAAAATTCGGAGAAAAAGAAATTGTCGAGAGGACTAATTTGTTTATTGACGATTTTATGAATTTACTAGATAAAAATGGCTTGATTGCCTAAAAACAAAAAATCACCCAAAAGAGCGACTGTTTATGCCTGTCAAATTTGGCTGGAGCGGAAGGATTCGAACCTATTTTCAGACTATGACACAGCATTGAAAGATAAATCAGGGCAAAGCCCTGCTCGGCTGGTTGCTCGCACCCCGACCCGCCGAAGGTCGCTGCTGAGATTTTAGTGATTTCCATTTAAATATTGCACTTTAATAAATAGCGTTGCCCTTATAGTAATACTTATGTTATTGCAGTATAGTAAAACCATGGGCAAACTACACCTACACATCACTAACGCCAACCAAACTTTCACCGATGCCGAAATTGCCATATTCAAAAATACAGCGCAACAAGCCGAGACTTTTGTTTCGAGCGAGTTCGCGCAGTTTGATTACGAAGTTGATGTAATTATCACTACGCCTTCGTTTATGCTGCCAACTATTGTCGAGGACGGAATCGCTGGCAAAACGCTTCATTCGCGCTTGATTATGATTTCTGTTGATAAAAGCCAGTATGAGGTTAGCGAGGATTTTATTTTCGAAACGATTTGCCACGAAATGTCGCATTCGCTGCGTTGGGAAAAACTGCCTGAATATGCCGAAACTATGTTTGATGGGATGATTTTGGAGGGCTTGGCGGTCGCGCTAGAAGAGGAAGCGATGATTAAACTCGGACGGCGAAACCAACAATTTTTCTTGAGAGAAATGCAGAAAACTTCTCAAGCTGAAATTGACAAGATAATTGCCGCACTACAAGGCAATTTTGAAGACAAGATTTACGATTATACCAAAATATTTTTCACCGGCGATGATATTTTGCCGCGCTGGGCGGGGTATAAACTTGGGTATTACTTTGTGAAGCAATACCTACATCAAACTAGTCAGACTATTACACAGGCGACTTTGGCAAGTTACAAGGATTTTATCCTATAAATTGAAGAGTCCCTGTCGCGATATGCGTAACAACGGGGACGAAACGTAGTTTTAAATTACGCTTTTTGTGATCGCACTATCCGCGATGTGAGGGCTACCTGCCACAGTTGCTCCCGCCAACCGCTAACCATAGCCCGCGAAACCGGCGACACTACCACAGTGATAGTTGAGAGAACCGATCTGTTCATTGACGAATTTGTGAATCTATTAGACCAGAGCGACTTGATTGCCTAAAAACAAAAAATCGCCCAAAAGAGCGATAATTTATGTCTGTCAAATTTGGCTGGGACGGCAGGATTCGAACCTGCGAATGCTGGGACCAAAACCCAGTGCCTTACCGCTTGGCGACGTCCCACTATTGCCAGGACAATGACGATTATAGCACGCCAGCCAGAAAAAATCCACACATCCTGATATAATATAACCTAATGAGAAAACAAATTTTTGAGACTTTAAGATTGGAAAAAATCGTTGGCGGTGGGCAAGACATCGGAACACTTGACGATGGTCGCAAAGCGTTCGTCTGGGGAGGACTACCGAAAGAGCTTGT
Organism: Candidatus Nanosynbacter sp. TM7-057; assembly: GCF_022828295.1. Classification (NCBI taxonomy): domain Bacteria; kingdom Bacillati; phylum Minisyncoccota; class Nanosynbacteria; order Nanosynbacterales; family Nanosynbacteraceae; genus Nanosynbacter; species Candidatus Nanosynbacter sp. TM7-057. The sequence continues at coordinate 42,403 of NZ_JAJQJT010000001.1, forward strand.
AACGATTCGCGTGACAAAGAAAAAATCCCACTTCGTCGAAGGAATAGTGACGGAAATTATCGAGGAGAGTCCAGAGCGAATTACGCCGAAGGATGAAAATAGCTATTTAAGCACCAGTCCTTGGCAAATAATGCCGCTGTCCAGCGAGCAATCATACAAAGCGTCGCTAATCGAAGAGGCTTTCCGACTTCATAATGTTACGTTGCCAAGTAAAATTGACGTCTTTACCGACAGCGTAGAATTTAATTATCGCAATAAAGTCGAGTTCAGCTGGTTCGGCGACAAAACGGACAACGACGAAAAGGAAACTCTGGACTTGGCGTTTTTCAAACGCGGCGGCAAGGGAAAAGTTGTCGTTGACGGAACCAGCTTAGCGCATCCGAGCATAAATAAATTGGCAATTGAAATCCGCGACCTCTTACGGGAAAAACCGATTGTCGCGCGCCAATTAAAAACACTCCTGATTCGCTCAGACCAACAGGGAAACGCCGTCTGGCAATTGTACGTAAAAGATAAGATAGAAAATCTGATTTCCGAAGACGAAGCCAAATTATTATCAGCCAAAGGTGGCGAAATAATCTATTCCGACCCCAAAAGCCCAGCCAGCAGAATCACCGAACGCTTGAACAAATTCGGCGACACGACACTGAGCGACGCGATTTTAGGCGTCGCCTTCAACTACGCTTGCGAAGGATTTTTCCAAGTCAACATTCCCGTTTACGAAAAAGCCTTAAGCGACATGAAAGCGTGGATCGATTGCAATGAAAAAATGCCGACGCTCGACCTTTACTCTGGAGTCGGGACAATTGGTTTGACAATTGGCGGAGATGACGTAACGCTGGTGGAAATTAACGAACATGCCGTCGCGGAAATGCAGAGGAATATCACCAAGCTGAATCGACCGAATGCCAAGGCGATTTTGGCACCGAGCGAAAAATCTCTGGAATATATAACGGGCGAGCAAATTGTCATCGTTGATCCGCCGCGTGCTGGACTTCACACGGACGTTACTAATCGACTGCTGGAAACTGAGCCGCCTAGGATTATTTATCTGAGTTGCAATCCTGTCACGCAAGCGCGAGACGTCAGCCTACTTCAGGAAAAATATGAAATTGTGCACCATCAAGGCTACAATTTCTTCCCGAGGACGCCGCACATTGAGCACCTTGTGGTTTTGGATAAGAAAGCGTAATCTACATAGTTGCGGCCGCATCTGTAATATACGACATTGAAAAATGGTCATTACTTAAACAATCTGCCATACATTTTATCGTCATGATATTAACAATTTTTCCTTGTTTATTAATAAGCGGCTGGTACGAGTTAAGCTCGTTCGCAGATTATTTGAAGGTATTCGGAATATTTTTACTATGCGGTTGCGTTTTCTGGACTATAGGATATTTCGTTTTTGGCAAATTACTGAATAGATAGACAAGTTCCTACCGAACGATTCGCCGACTAGCCCAGCGAGCAATGAATAGCTGGGCTAACATCGCTACGACAATTGCGCCAGCTGCTGGCCACATTATGAACAAATTCGGCACAGTGAAATCGAAGAAGTCGCGCAGGAACCCAAAACTAAAGCTTCCAGCCGCCACAATAATCACCGACAGAAGATAAAGCAATCGAGCACGCTTGGCGGATTTATCGATAGCTACGTCCAGCATAATTCCCACCAAGAACACCAAATATACGCCAAACAAAGTCGCGGTAAGTACGGTCATCGTTGCGACTTCTGCAGCGTGACCAGGGAACATAACAGAGGTAATCCAATAGGTGAACGCGACAGTCACGCCAGTAATTAAAGCAACAGGCGCAACGGCCAGCAAAGTATCATGCCAGAATCGCTTCGGATTTATTCGATGCTTCGGCGTGGGAGGAAACAGCGTCCACATAAGGGTCGGCATCGTCACCAGAAAAATATTCATAAACGTAATGTGGCGCGGCGAATACGGATAATTCATGTCAATAAGAATCGTTGCAAGAAGAAGCGTCACGCCGTAAATAATTTTATGGAAAAATAGAACAGCGATGACTTCGATTGCCTGCATGATTTGATTGCCAAGCTTCATTCCCATCGGCAGAGAAGTGAATGAATTATTGAGCAATATAATGTCGGAAACTCGACGAGAAGCCGGCGCACCAGCGTACATCGCCACCCCAAGGTCAGCCTTTTTCAGCGCCAGAGCGTCATTCACGCCGTCGCCGACCATGCCAGTAAATTTTCCGGATTGCTGGAATCGATTGATCAAGCGCTCTTTTTGGTCTGGTAAAACTCTGGCAAAAATAGTGTAAGTATCGGCAGCCTTATTAAATTCATCTTCGCTAAGTGCCGCCAAATCTTCGCCTAAAATCGCTTTTTCTGGATGTTTAATTCCAGCCTCCTTAGCGATGTATTGAACTGTGCGCGGATTATCACCAGAGATTACGCGAATAGTTACGCCTTGGCTCTGCAAAAAATCCACCGTTTCAACAACGCCATGACGCAGGGAATTGCGCAGAACAACCGCACCAATTGCCGTTCCAGAACCATTTTTTAAGTCTTTCAATTTGGTTTTATCGTCCGAAAATTCAGCCAACATCAACACACGCAAACCATTGTCAGCCCAATCATTCAGCTTCTTCTGAACCTCCTCATCTACCGGCGCCAACTTCGACACAAACTCTGGCGCGCCCATCATCAAAGTCCGAATTTCACCGTCAATATTCGCCCTCACGCCAGCCATTTTACGCGCCGACGAAAACGCCATCACTTCCAAAACTTTCGTATTTTTTGGCGACGTAGCTTCCGCCAAGATTGCACGGCCAGTGATATTTCCGCCGCTGGTTTCATGAGCAATTAACGCCGCAAAGCTGGCGATGTCAGTTTCTGAATAGCCAATCTTATCACTGAACGCCGCGACTTTTTCAAGCGCCACTTCATCGCTAGTCAAGGTGCCTGTTTTATCTACGGCCAGCAAATTCAAAAGCGCCATCGCTTCAATTGCCGACAATTTTTGTGGCAAGACTTTCGCCTGGGCTAATCGCAATGAGCCGAACGCCAAAAGCAGAGAACTCGCCAACAACAGGCCCTCAGGCACGACCGTAACCGCCGCCGAAGTGATGGTTTTTAAGATGACGACGACGTTATCGCCAGAGAAATAATAGACAATAGCGATAAGTAGCGATAGGACAATTGCGCCGTAAGTCAAGAAGTAAATTGCGCGCCAAATTGCCAATTGCAAAGGCGTGAGTTCTGGTTTGTAACGCTTCAGGACTTGACTAATCGCGCCAGCTTTCGTGTCGTCACCAATCGCAATTACTCGCGCCGTACCTTCACCAGCCAGAACCGTCGTCGCCGCCAACACGACATCGCCGTCCTTTTTCTCAATCGACGCAGACTCGCCAGTCAGCATACTTTCATTCAGCTCCAAGCCTTTCGACTCAATAACTTTCGCGTCCGCCGGCAGTTCATCGCCAGCTTGAATAAGAATTTCATCGCCAATTTTAAGCTCGTCATAACCGACCTCGACAACATTTCCGTCTTTTAACAATCGAGCTTTCGGCGCGCTCATCAGTTCCAATTGGCGCAAAACTCGCTTAGCTCTCAGCTCCTGAATAATGCCAATCGTCGAATTCACGACAATCACCACCGAAATAAACCACGCATCACGATATTCGCGAACATAAACCAGCGCGCCAGCCAACAGAAAAATCACCACGACAATAGGTGAAAGCAGATTCCGCTTAATAATGTCCAGGTAGTCGCGCATTAAATTGCCCGAATCCTTCTGTAGCTGAACCTTGCGCCGACTCGCCAATTACCGTACGCGTCAGAGTCAAATTGATATATCTCGCCATTTTTCACTTCAGAAATCAAAACCAAGGCGGGATTATACGGCGCTAAAGTTTTATAAAAATGCAAATCTTCATCCGTAACGTGCTTTCTTCCAGGGAAAACTTCACGGAATTTGCGTTTGCCGATATCTTCAAAATATCGTGGCTGACCTTTTGGCGGAATAAATAATTCCGCACGCATACCCATTCGAGAAATTATCTTTTTAACGTCAGACAAAATCAACGGCGAAGTCGCCTCCAAATACATCATCAGTTGCTTTTTATTCGTCAAAAACACCGACGCCTTAGCCGTGCGACTAACATCAGCGTGCCACAAAATTATCGATTGAACATCAATTGGAAAACCAAATTTTTCCTTAGCAATTCGCTCCAGCGCCAGCTCATCGTACGTCGCCTTATTCATAGATAATATTTTACCATTTTTTTATGAGGTGCGCGAGATGGCAAAGATGTAGAACCTAATAACCAGCCTGTATAGCCGATTTGACTGCTTGACGGGAAATATCCAAGTGGCTTTCACCCTTAAACGCGTCTTCTGGATGTTTTTCATTCCAAGCGTCGACATTTTCTTCAGTACAATCTTTAATGGCGTGATTAACACAAAACTCAAGTCGCTTAATGCTTTGGGCGTTTTCAAGATAATTTATGGAAGACTGGACTGATCTTATATATCCTTTTTCATTCAGCTCGTAGACTTGATAACTCAGAAAGATCAACGCAATCGTCAGTACAAACATATATATATGACTAAATCTTATCTTTTTTAAGTTTTTCATTTAATCCTCCTTATGCTAAATTTACAGCCTTGGACGAATTTTGTAAATAGCAATTTTGATGTTGCGTTCTGAAGTCTGCCAGCATGGTAAAATAAAACTATGGATTTCAATACTCGTTACGCTAAATTAAACGATAATCAACGACAAGCAGTTGACTACATTCACGGATCGCTTTTGGTAATTGCTGGGCCAGGAACAGGTAAAACTGAGCTTCTGAGTATGCGCACTGCCCAAATCCTGAAACAGACCGACACTTTACCAAACAGTATTTTGTGCTTGACGTTTACTGAAAGCGGCGCCACGAATATGCGCCAACGACTCCGCCAGATTATCGGTGAAGATGCGTATAAAATTGCGATTCATACATTCCACAGCTTCGGCACAGAAATCATCAATCAACATCGCGAGTATTTTTTCCGTGGCGCTGACGCTCAGCCAGTTGACGAATTGACGCAATATCAAATTATCTCTGGAATACTCGAAGGACTTGATTGGCGAAATCCGTTAAGCGCGAAAAATAACGGGGAATTCGTTTACATCAAAGACCTCATCCGCATTATTTCCGAGTTCAAGCAAAGCGGCTTAACGCCGTCAGAATTACGGGCAATTATTGAGGACAATCAAAGCACAATCGCCGAAATCGTGCCAGACATTCAGCAAGTATTTTCCGCCAAAATATCGAAAAAGACGATTGAAATGTTTGCGCCGATAGCTGAGAAAATTGCCAATTTAGCCGCCAAAAACCCTGACGAGAAAAACTCAAAATTGCCAGCCTCGATCACGCCATACGCCAACGTTTTAGCGCTGAGCATCGTGCATGCCACCCAGGAAGCAATTGACGAAAACTCAACCAAGCCGCTGACTGCTTGGAAAAATAAATGGTGCGAAAAAAATGCCAATGGCGAATTTGTCCTGAAAGATTTTACCGCAGCAGAAAAATTATCTGCCACAATTGACGTTTACGAAAAATACGTAAATATTTTGTCCGAGCGCTCGTTATTTGACTACGACGATATGATTTTATCCGTCATTCAAGCCTGCGAATCCCATCCAGAACTGCGCGCAAATCTCCAAGAGCAATTCCAATTCATCATGGTCGACGAGTTTCAGGACACGAACTTGGCGCAACTACGATTATTGTTCAATTTGACCAGCGAGAACGACGATAATCCAAACATCATGGCGGTTGGCGACGACGACCAAGCAATCTTCAGTTTCCAAGGCGCAGACGTGGGCAACATCCAGCGTTTTCGCCAACATTATCACGACCCAAAAATCATCGTTTTGACCGACAATTATCGTTCTGCCGAGAACATTTTATCCTCAGCGCGGGACGTCATCACTCAAGGCGCGGATCGATTGGAAAACACAATTGACGGGCTATCAAAACAATTGACCGCACACGCAAATAGTGAAGGCTCAAAAGTCGAAATCCAAGAATTCTCATCTGTTAGCGAAGAGCGAGCGGGAATTGCCAAACAAATTGCCGAGCTGATAAAAAATGGCGAGAAACCAGAAAACATCACGATTATTGCGCGCCACCATAAAGAACTCATTGAAATTCTTCCGCATCTTTATAAGGAAAATCTTTTTGTCAATTACGAACGTCACGACGATATTTTGGAGCAAGACATCATTCAGATTCTGGACAAATTAGCGCGAACTGTCGTGGCGATTAGCCAGAATAATTTGGACGTTGCCAATAGTCTACTACCGGAAATTACGGCTCATCCAGCGTTTGGATTTTCTGCACTTGACATCTGGAAATTGAGCCTTCAAGCTTACAAAAATCGGCAATTGTGGCTGGAAAGTATGCTGGCGAATAGCGTATTTAAGGAATTTGCGGAGTGGCTTTTGGAGCGCGCTAAGGACGTGCCGAATTTGCCGCTGGAAGAGCAATTGGACAATTTATTAGGCTTAACTAACGACGAAAGCAGTGATCTTCAGGTCAATTCTCTCGCCAATTTCTATTTCTCGCCGGAAAAGCTAGATAAAAACCCAGAAGCATATCTGACAATTCTGGAAAGTTTGCGCACTTTGCGCCAAAAACTTCGCGACCGAATCACCGATAAAAATCCAACTCTGGAAGATTTTCTGGAATTTATTGACCTGCACATTTCGACAAAAACTCGCTTAACACAAATTCGCACGCACGCAAGTTCACTCAGCGGCGCTATAAATTTGATGACTGCGCACAAATCCAAAGGCTTGGAATTTCCGCACGTTTTTGTGATTGGGGCAATTGACAGCGCTTGGGGTGAAAAAGTTCGTTCACGCAGTCGAGCTATACGATATCCCGCAAACCTCCAGCTTCAGCCAGCGGGCGCCACTTACGACGAACGACTTCGATTATTCTTTGTGGCGATGACTCGCGCCAAAAACACATTGACCATGACTTATTCCCAAACCAACGATTCTGGCAGCGACACGATAATCGCCAGTTTCTTGACAAATTGCACACCAACCATCATTCCAACCAGCGACGATCCAGCTGAACAAATTGAACTCGCTGAAACCGACTGGACGACGCGACTAACTTCGCCGATTGTTCCGGAATTAAAGGACTTATTGGCGCCAGCGCTAGAAACATACAAGCTTTCCGCGACGCATTTGAATAATTTCCTCGACGTTTCACGTGGCGGACCGCAAAATTTCTTATTGAACAATTTGCTGCATTTTCCATCCGCCAAAAATTCCGCCGCAGCTTACGGAACCGCGATTCACAGCAGCCTTCAGCAAGCACATTGCTCATTCAGCGCCGATCACCAATTGCCAAGCACCGAACAAATTCTCCAATTTTTCCAAAAATCCCTTGAGAGCCAACATTTGCCGGCGGACGATTTTCAATTGTACTTAGACAAAGGGAAGTCGGCTTTGACCGCGTTCTTAAACGCCAAATCTTCAGATTTTCACGACACGGACTTGGCGGAATTGGACTTTTCAAACCAAGGCGTAATTATAGATAGCGCCAGATTGACCGGTAAACTTGACGTCGTCGACATCGACAAACAAAATAAAACCATCTTCGTAACGGATTATAAAACTGGCAAGCCGGCGCATTCCTGGAAAGGTTCGGCCGATTACGAGAAAATCAAACTTCATAAATATCGCCAGCAATTGATGTTCTATCAGCTGCTGGTCGAGCATTCGCGCGATTATGGCAATTTCACGTTTACTGGCGGGCGATTACAATTTGTTGAGCCAGACATGAAGACCGGCGATATTCTTAGCTTGGAAGATGCATTCTCCAGAGAAGAATTGTCTGAATTTACGCAACTAATTGAGATTATTTGGCGAAAAATTACCACGCTTGATATGCCAAATATTTCTGGGTATTCGGCGGATTATAAGGGAATGCTACAATTCGAAAAAGATCTGTTAACAGGCGAAATATAAAAATATTCTAGTATATTGTTGCATTTTTTTATAATTAGTGTTATTATAATAAACGCTTTATTGGTAGAGCTGATTCTATATCGTGCTCTCTAGGAGCATAATTAGGAAGTCGGCTCTTTTCTTTAGGAAAGAGGTGAAGGCGGTGTTTTTTGAAGACCGTTCTCGGGAGGCATACCGTAAGGCTGCCGAAGCCGTCCAGAATGGTACGGCAGACAGCGCCCAGAAGGCCATGAATGACCGAGCTGCCCGATATGTCGGCAAGATGGGCGACGATGCTCGAGCTGCCCAGAAGGGAGAGCTCAAGTCTTCTAACTAGATTTTGAGCCATCCTAACTGACGGTCGCAGATTTTAATCTACGAAAAAGCTAACTTAGCGTTAGCACAAGAGCGTCCGTCCGCTCCTGGCGTGATTCCCCAGCCGGTAGTCCGGAAAAGAATCAAAGGACATGTTAGATCGGAATCCCTCTATCTCGCATGAGAAAGAGGACGGGGGTTCGACTCCCTCCATGTCCGCTGGGAAGTAAGACAAAGGCGTTTTGCTTCCCCCCCATTCTTGGGCTCGCGAGATTCACTCGTGGCAGTTTTTCTCACCGTTGAGAATTACTCCGAGCAGAACCGCTTGAGCCCGCCATCCCCCTCATTCTCAAAGGCGAGAGTGAGGGGTTTTCTCCTTTTTGTGATAAAATAACAGAGATGACATCGTTTTGGAATGATTTACCGCGGCCATTTTTCATACTGGCACCAATGGAAGCCGTCACTGACGTCGTGTTTCGTCATGTCGTGAAACAGGCTGGCGCACCAGATATATTTTTCACCGAGTTCGCAAATGCTACCGGCTGGGTTCACGCTGGCGATAAGGCCATAGCTGGGCGACTAATTAAAACCGACGATGAGCAGCCGCTGATTGCGCAAATCTGGGGCGGCGAGCCAGGGGATATGGAAGCTTTCGCGAAGCACTGCGCGGAACTTGGTTTTCACGGAATTGATATCAATATGGGTTGTCCCGCCAAATCCGCCATTAAAAGCGGTGGTGCGGCTCTGATTCGTCGACCCGACATAGCGATAGCCGCAATTGACGCCGCCAAAAAATCTGGATTGCCTGTTAGTGTAAAAACTCGGCTGGGCTATACTTACGTCGATGAATGGCGCGAGTGGCTGACGACAATTCTCAAACAAGACATCGTGAACTTGACAATTCATCTGCGCACCAAAAAAGAGATGAGTAAAGTCTCAGCGCATTATGAATTGATTGACGAGATCGTTAAGCTGCGCGATGAAATTGCCCCACAAACATTCCTGACTATCAACGGCGACATTCGAGATCGAGAGCATGGGTTGGAAATTACCGGAAAACATCCCGGCGTGAATGGAATTATGATCGGGCGAGGCGTTTTTAGTGATCCGTTTTGCTTCCGTGAATCGAAAACTGACGCAGATAATCATAAAGAAGAACTGTTGACGCTTCTTAATTATCACTTGGATTTGTTCGATTCTTACCAGCCGATTTTAGGGCGACCTTTTGAAACTCTAAAACGTTTTTTCAAGATTTACATTCGCGATTTTGACGGCGCAAAGGAGCTTCGGGAGAAATTGATGCACACTACGACGACCGACGAAGTCCGTCTAGCCATTGCAAATATCCGTGATTTATGATATAAAATAGTCTATGCGTCAGCTCGAAAGATATTTATCTATAACACCAATCGCTATTGATGATACGAGAGATTTACGGGAACAAGTAGATCAACTGTATCCAGGAGATATTGCATTATTTGGCGCCAACCAGTTAGGCGTGCCATTAGATTATCTTTACATAGGGTTAGATCCTCGCGACGATTACTCAGAAGGTCGCCGCAATAGCATCAATGAAGTTGGGTTTTATGATGCAACATCATACTGCTCGGGCGTACCTCTCGCAACCCAACCTTGGGCAATCAAGCCATATCTTACATCACGCGCAGCGTTGAAAGATATTGATACGATGCGAGATATTAATAGTCTAGAACATCCTCAAGCAATTCGCACCTTCGAGCCGAAAGGCGTTATCCGCCTCGAGAATGGAGAAGTGGCAGTGATTACCGATTTTATACAAGGCGTGCGGAGCTGCGACAGTCTAGTCGACGAATACCGCGAGACTATGCTACCTGAAGAAAAAGCACGGCTTATCGCCCGTACTGCATTCGCTACTATGCACTATTTTCACAGCCTAGAAAAACCGTATACAATGAATGACGCGCAAATAAAAAACTTTGCATTTACTATCAGCACTAAACCGTGGTGTATTGATACCGAAACATTTCAGCAGACCAACAAAGACTCGGCAAAAATCTCTAGGTTCGTGCGAGACGTTGGGAGTTGTGCCTATTCAATGAGCGGTCAATACAATTACGACGGTCAGCGGATGCTAGACTCAGAACTCATTATCGAGTACTTTATTAAGCCATACGAAGAGGACATTCCTAATCTATATTCCTATGACACTGTCGATATTGCGCGAGTGTCAATCGAGGATCTCAAGCAAGACATAGCACGAGGAGCCTAATAATCAGGCTCCTTCGTAGTATTGCAGATATATAATTAGCGTCGTCGCTTACGTCTATGAAGATCAGCAACCTTCAATCGCACCATATGACGATCGATAAGCTGCTTGGCTTTCTCGCGCTCAACTTGATCACCAGCCTCATCACGCGCCTTAATAGCACGCTCCAGAGCCTTCTGAGTTTCTGCCTCGATGATGTCGTCACCGTGATCAGCTTCATCAACCAGAATTTGCACCGACGAATAGTCAATTTTTACCACACCACCAGAGATTGCGAAATATTCCAACTGATTATCGGAATCTTCTTTATGTCGACGCACGGTAATTACGCCGTCCCGTGCAATCGTCACTAGCGGCTCGTGGCTTGGGAAAACGGAAATTTCGCCGTCAGTAGTCGGAATTGACACCGAATAAACTTCTTCGTCAACCTTCGTACCGACAAGTGTGACTAATGACAATTTCATGACTATTTAGCTTTCTTTTCAGAATGTTTTTTAGCCTCGGCAGATTCAGCTTCAGTGTCGCGAGCGACTTGGTCAGCCAGCGTACCCTGGACCATATAGAACCAGTTTTCAGGCTTATCGTCATATTTACCAGCCAAAATGTCGGAAGCGTCGCGAATGGTATCTTCCAATTTAACGTAAACACCTGGATTTCCGGTAAACTTCTCAGCCACGTGGAACGGCTGTGCCAAGAATCGCTGAATACGACGAGCGCGGGCAACAATCTGCTTCTGATCGTCCGACAATTCTTCCATACCCAAAATAGCGATGATATCTTGAAGCTCTTTGTATTGTTGCAAAATTCGCTGAACCTCACGCGCCACGCGGTAATGCTCTTCACCGACAATTTCTGGATCAAGCGAGTTTGAGCTCGAATCCAAAACGTCAACCGCTGGATAAATACCGATTTCCGTCAATGCACGGTTCATCACAATTGTAGCGTCAAGGTGAGCAAAGGTCGTGGCAGGAGCTGGGTCGGTCAAGTCGTCAGCTGGCACATAGACAGCCTGAACAGAGGTAATCGAACCCTTCTTTGTTGAGGTAATTCTCTCTTGCAAGGCACCCATTTCTTGCTGAAGGTTCGGCTGATAACCAACCGCACTCGGCAAACGACCAAGCAAAGCCGATACCTCAGCACCAGCCTGAGTATAACGATAAATATTGTCGATAAACAGCAAGACATCTTTACCTTCATCGCGGAAAGCTTCAGCCATCGCTAAGCCTGACAACGCCACGCGTAAACGTGCTCCAGGTGGCTCGTTCATTTGTCCAAAGACTAGCGAAGTCTTGTCCAAAACGCCAGCCTCTTCCATCTCATAGTAAAGGTCGTTACCTTCACGAGTTCGCTCACCAACACCGGCGAAAACAGAGTTTCCAGAATGGAACTTAGCGATATTGTTAATCAACTCAGTGATAAGAACAGTTTTACCAACACCAGCACCAGCAAACAAGCCAGCTTTTCCACCCTTAGCAAGTGGCGCAATCAAGTCAACAACCTTAATACCAGTTTCCAAGATTTCAGTCTTATTTGACTGCTCAGAAAGCGCTGGAGCAGGGCGGTGAATTGGTGCAGTTTTTCCCTTTGGTTGCGGCTTTTCGTCAATCGCTTCACCAACAACATTAAACATTCGTCCTTGAGTTTCCGCGCCGACTGGAACGGAAATTGGAGCGCCAGTCGCAACAACTTCTGCGCCACGACTCAAACCATCCGTTGACGACAGGGCAATTGTTCGAACGGTATGCTCGTCCAAGTGCTGAGCTACCTCCAACACCAAATTCTCATCGCCGTTTTTGACGTGCAACGCGTCATAAATCGCTGGAAGTTCAACGTCTCGCGGAAATTCCACGTCAACGACCACGCCAACGATCTGAATAATTTTTCCTAGTGTTTTACTCATTTACAGCTCCTGTTGTATTATCAGTGATATTACCTTGTGCAGTTAAGAAGCCATCAACAAATTGACGAAGGTGTTCTGGAGACTGAATATCATCAATTGACTTAATGCCTAGTTTTTTGCATTGTTCATTCATTCTCTCAAGAGCAGCCATTGTGCCTGGAAGTCTATAATACACACCAGTCTCTCGATCAATTTGCAGACCACCTTCACCAGGTATAGTTGGCCGGTATGTGGAGCTAGTGTAATACTCATCAGGGACTAGACTTACCAACCATCCATACAAGGTTGGTGTTATGCGCTTATCTAAAACTTTAAATGCAAAATGCTTTGCAAGAAATTGTTTCACTTGTTCAATTGTAACCATTGCAGCTCCTTCATTTTTACTCATAATTGCTCCTTTACTTCAAGATCTCCTTTATCATTGTTCCATCGCCTCCACGCCACCAGAAATTTCAGCAAGCTCCTGAGTAATTGCTCCTTGACGAGCTTTGTTCATAGCTAGTGTCAAATCATCAACCAAATCACTGGCATTATCCGTAGCATTCTTCATCGCCATCATACGCATAGAATGCTCACTGGCGCGAGCGTCAAGCAACGCCTGCAACAGTCGCGCACCAACCAAGCGATACGCCACCGCGTCCAAAACTTCTGGAATACTCGGCTCATATTTGGCGTCAGAAATCGTGTTAGAAACTTCACTCGGATCAACCAAGATTTTCGTTCCTGCTGGCAACAATCTGTCTAATTCTGCAGTCTGAACCATACTATTCACAAAACGCGTATAGACAAGCGTAACGGCGTCAACTTCGCCATTTTCAAACATATTTACTGCCGTATTCAAAATCGTATGGAACGTCAATCCAGACGGCTGATCTGGCAAATCTTCATACGTACCGATGATTTTCGTATCTTTAAGACGCGTTGCGAATTGCGAAGCTCGGCGACCAATCGTCAAAGTCAAGTTCTCAATTCCGCGTTCATCATCACGCTTTAACAATTCCAAATATTTCTTCAAAACATTAGTGTTGTATGCGCCAGCCAGACCTTTGTCGCTGGCTACCACGATAATCAATCGCTTATTTATCTTTCGCCTGGCGAACAGCGGATGATTGTCGGTTGCGCCTTGGCTAGCCAAATAAGACAACAGCTCTTCCGCCGCCATTGTGTACGGCGCAGAAGCTTTGTCCGCCTCTTGAGCCCGACGCATTTTACTAGCCGCCACCAATTGCATAGCCTTGGTGATTTGCTTAGTTGAGTCCACCGAACGAATGCGATTTTTCAGCGCGCGAGTGCTCGGCATGAATTACTCCTCAAATCCTTTCGCTATTTCTTTCGTAGCTTCATCAATCAATTTCAATTGCTCATCCGAAGGCTTGTCGCCCTTGTTCAACTCACGCATAGCATCTTTAGAATTTTTCCAGAGATAAGTCAATAGAGCAGACTGCGCATCCTTAATCTTTGCAACTGGAACATCGTCAAACATACCGCCAGTCACCGCGTGAATGCTAACAAATTGCTCCCAGACGCTCATTGGCTGATATTGTGGCTGCTTCAGAAGTTCAGTGAGTCGCTGACCGCGGTCAATTTGAGCTTTTGTCGCGTCGTCAAGATCTGAGCCAAATTGAGCAAATGATGCTAATTCGCGGAACTGAGAAAGACCGAGCTTTAAGTTTCCGCCGACAGATTTAACGGCTTTCGTCTGAGCTGCGCCACCAACACGAGAAACTGATAGACCGGCTGAGATGGCTGGGCGAATGCCTTGATAGAACAAGTCGGTTTCTAGGAAAATCTGACCGTCGGTAATAGAAATCACGTTGGTCGGAATGTAAGCGGAAATGTCGCCGGCCTGCGTTTCGATGATTGGCAGAGCCGTCAAGCTTCCCGCACCAAGTTTATCTGACAGTTTGGCCGAGCGTTCCAATAATCGTGAGTGCAAATAGAACACATCACCTGGGTAAGCTTCGCGTCCTGGTGGACGGCGCAACAATAGCGACATCTGTCGATAAGCCACCGCGTGCTTGGTCAAATCGTCATAAATCATCAATGCGTGACCGCCGTTATCGCGGAAGTATTCTCCCATAGCAGTACCAGCGTAAGGCGCCAAGTAAAGCAGGGAGGCCGCGTCGGACGGGCTGGTTGCGACGATAATAGTCTGGTCCATCACGCCTTCTTCTTTCAATCGGTCGACCAATCGAGCGATCTTCGACAATTTCTGACCAATCGCCACATAAACGTTCACCACGCCAGTTTTTTGACGAGCTTGGTTAATCATCGTATCAATAGCAATTGCCGTCTTACCAGTTTGACGGTCGCCGATAATAAGCTCACGCTGACCACGACCGATTGGGAACATCGCATCAATTGACATGATGCCGGTCATCAGAGGTTCGTGAACCGATTTGCGACCCATCACGCCAATAGCAGGACGCTCAATTAAACCACGTTTCTTAGTCTTAATTGCTGGGCCGTCGTCAAGAGGTCGACCTAGTGGGTCAACCACTCGCCCCAACAGCTCTTCGCCGACAGGAACGTCTAGCACCGAACCCTTACGGCGAACGCTGGCGCCAGCCTTGACCTTATCTTCACCGCCAAGAATCACCGCACCAATTTCATCTTCCATCAAGTTCAAAGCAAACGCTTCAACCGTTCCGCCATCAGTTTCGATCTCTAGCACTTCACTATAGCCAGCACTACTTAAGCCGTGCACCCAAGCCACGCCGTCACCAACGCGAATAACCACGCCAGCATCTTCCAAACCTTCCGTCGCCTCCAGCTGCGCGATTTTTTCCCGCAGGCTTTTGGCTAATTCTGTCACATCAATCTTGCTCATTTTTCCTCCTAGATTTTCTTCGCCCGCAAGTCGTTTAACTTCTTCGAAACCGTTGCGTCCAGTGTTGCGGTCGGCGTTTGTAGCTTAAATCCACCAATCAACGTCGGGTCAATTGATTCTCTTAGCGACACTTTTGGCTTGCTATTTTTATCGCTCGCCGCAGCCGCCAGAAATTGTTCTATTTTACGCCTTGTACTGTCGTCAAGCGCTCTCGCACTCTCGACCGACGCTACAATTTCACCACGCTCAGCCAACTCAGCCTCAATATCTCGCACCAACAAATCAACTTCACGTTCGTGCTTTTCGTAAATCAAAAGACCAGCAATTTCTTCCAACACCGCGTCATTGCCAGCTAAAATTTGTTCAGCTGCGTACTTTGCCAACTTTTTCCTGGACACTAATCTCATCTATTCAGCCTCCTCAAGCGCTTCCGAAATCAGCTTTGTATCTTTCTTCGCATCAATTTTCTCGCCCAAAACCTTGCCAGTTGCTTCAGCCACCAACTCTAATGTCGAATTGTGCAGGTCTTTCTTAGCGTTTTCAATTTCTTGAGCAATCGTATTATGCGCTTCTTTAATCAAAGCTTCAGATTTGGCAGTCGCTTTTTTAGCCGCTTCTTCAACGACTTCGGTCGCTTCTTCTCGAGCAGACGCCACGATGTCGCTAGCTTGCGCTCGCGCTTTTCGCATCATTTCGGCGGTCATTTCTTCAGCTCGATCGGCATTTTCCTTGGCAGATTTTGCCGCCGCATCAGCCGCTTTCAGGTCTTTTTCTCGCTTGACGAGCATTTTCATCATTGGCGGATAGACAAACTTGCGAAGAACAAATAGCAAGATTAAAAATGCTACCGTCTGAAACGCCAACAGCGCCCAATCAATACCCAGCGAATCAAACAAACCAGCTTTTTCCGATGCGCCAGAATTGGCAAATTGTGTTAATATTTTCTCCACAATTTACTCCCGAAAACTACATAACTTTGCCGACGATTGCTGCGACGAAACCGATAATAGCAATAGCGTCGATGAATGAAATACCCAAGATCATCATTGTGCGTAGGTCGTTGATTTTTTCTGGATTACGACCAGCTGCGTTCATAGCTGCTGCACCAACGATTGCGGCACCGATTGCTGCAAATGCTGCTGGGATTGCGTAGGTAAGTGTGAATGCTAATGCTTCCATGGTTAATATTCTCCTTTTAATTAATTATTACCTAATTTAATCACTCTCTGATGTCGCTAATTTATTAGTTTCAACAGAGGAGTGAACTTCATCAATTGGCTCGTGCGAATCATGGTGAGCCAGCCCCAGGGAAATAAACACAGTTGATAGCATAAAGAAAATATACGCCTGAATACCGCCGATGAATAGCTCGAAGAAATAGAACGGCTGCAGAGCTACGGGCGACAAAAACTTCGTCATATAAGCGATGATTGCCAAGAGAATTTCGCCAGCCAAAACATTACCAAACAAACGGAAACTTAGTCCCAGCATTCGCGAGAACTCAGCCACCAATTCCAGAATGCCAACAAATGACATAATTGGATCACGCAGCGGGTTGATGAAATATCGCCCTAAATTACCCTTAAAGCCCAAATACTTAAACGCGTAAATCTGCGCCGCAACAATCGTTACAATTGCCAAGCCGAAAGTCATATTAAGATCTGCCACGCCACCGCGAAACAGCGGAGTGTGATGCTCACCGATTGTAATTGGACCAACGATCGGCAAAAGCCCCAGCCAATACTGCGCAACGATAAAGAAAAACAACGTAATACAGAGCGGAGCAACTTTACGCGCCCATTTTCGGTCCGGAATGACTTGGCAAACTGTATTATAAAGTCCGTCGAACGTCCACTGAATTAGTCTTGTAATAAAATTATGCTTCTTTTTACCTAAAACCGCCGCACGAGTACGGAACATTGCCCACACCAGTACGATCAATCCCAAGAATCCCATCAAGTGTGAATTCGTAATAGATACGCCAGCGACATTGAAAACTTCGTCAACCTTTACTGAAATATGCGGACCAGCGCTTGCCATATAATCAATCATTTCTTCAACTCCTGCTGTTTAATTTTAGCAATTTGCAAAGCTACGAGAATCACTGAGATAATCGCGCCAGAAATAATTCCAGCAAGTAACCATCTCATCTTCATTCCGCTGACATTATCCAGCCACAACCCCAACAAAGTTAAGCCAATTGTTGGCAAAAACATTCGCCACATTGTACCAATCATCGTCCTTGCCAAGATCATCATCGCGCCAGAATCGCCTGTATCATTAGCCGAAATGTCAGTTTCTTTTACCATTACTTTCCACTATATCAATCTGTTATACTATTTTGCAAGATGCCGCGACGAAATTATTCAAAAAATAGTCAAAAAAGCCAAAAAACATCATTGATGTCAATTTCAGGGTTGGCTAATTGCCAGAAAAAACGTCGCTTCTCAACAGAGATAAAGGCCCGCCAAGCAGCAGAAATCCAAGAATTAGCAAACCCGAATTTGTCGATTGATATATATCACTGCGAATGGTGCAAAAATTGGCATTTGACGTCGAAGAATTCTAAATAGACGTAACCGTTATGCTATAATTGGAAGTGTTATTAAATAGGGGAATATATGAGCGAAGACACAACGAACAACCATCAAGACACAAAAGTTGTCGTGTACAACACTAGCTGGTGTGCGTTTTGCCACACGGAAATGGAATGGCTGAAGAAGCTGGGAATTGACTTTGTTTCCAAAGATATCGAGGCTGATCCTGGCGCAAAAGAGGAGTTGCTAAATAAAAATGGCGGCAATTTCCAAGGCGTGCCAGTAACGGATATTAACGGGGAATTAGTGCTTGGTTTTGATCGACCGAAACTACAAGATTTGCTACGAAAAAACGGCTTATTGTCCGACTAATTTTCTTAAAACGATTCAAGATTTTCCGTCAAATTCTGGCGGAAAATTTTTATTCTGCGCCAATTTGCACAACTTTGCCGCCAAGTTTTTCGCGGAAATAATTATCGTGACTGACGTAAAGAATCGCACCGGAATACTTGGCCAACGCCGTTTCCAGCTCTTCGATGCTCGGCAAATCCAAATGATTCGTCGGCTCGTCCAGAACTAACAGTTGCGGGTTGTTCGCCAGCATGGAAATAATCTGAAAGCGAGCTTTTTGACCGCCAGACAAGCGAGCCAGCGGCGTCATCCGATCGGCGTCCGTGAACAAATAGTCAGCCAAAAGTTGCCGAATTTTCGTATCAGAAATCGACAAATCGCGACTCATATACAATTTTTCAATCGCTTTTTCTAGCGGATCAGACAAATATCGCTCGTCAATTTCCTGCTCATAAACACCAATTCGAACCTGCGGATCAAGGAAAATATCGCCAGAATAAAGAATAGGACCGCCGTCAAAACTCTTGCCCGACGCCAAAATCATCCGAATCAGCGTAGTCTTACCAGCGCCATTACGACCTCTAATTTCAATCGCTTCACCTTCGCGCAAATCAATATTCACGTCCTCAAACAATATCCGCTCACCAATCCCAACCGCCACATTTTCCGCACGAACCAACACGTGCTGGCTGCGACTGGAAGCGTCTTTCATACTCAGGCGAATATTACGCGACTTGAATTTTCCGTAACGCTCGGCCGATTTATAATCCAATTGACTAGCAGATTCTTTGTCAATCCAAAACGTCGGCTTTTCCATTTCCGACAATTCCGCCAGCTCCGCTCGCGCCTCATTCTCCAGTCGCTTAAATTTCTGAATCGTGCCGGGATTACGCGACTTTTCCTTAAGTCTTTGATAGTCCAAAACTTTTTGTTTCAGGTTAACAATTCGCTTCTCAATCTGCTCAAAATTATTCATTCCAGCCGTCGTGGCTTGCGCGTTCTGCTTCAAATACGCATCATAATTTCCACGATAACTCACGGCTTGACCGTCCTTAATCTCAACTATTCGATCAACTTGCCCAAGAACATCGCGATCATGCGTAATGATTAGCATCGCTTGATGTGGCTGGGAATTCATCCAGTCAATAAACTGCTGTTTCGCCACATAATCCATGTGGTTTGTCGGCTCGTCAATTAGCGCCAAATGCGCCTCCGAGTGCATAATTTTAACAATTTCCACCAGCCTTTTTTGACCGCCAGACAGGGAAGAAATCTTCCGATCACCATAACCGTCTAATTGAAAATTGCTCAGCTCTCGCTCAATTTTTTCTTCGACTTGATAAAATCCTTTTTGATCAAATCGCTCCAGAGCTTGCGTATATTCCTCAATTTTTCGCATATTGTCGCCCATGGTTAGTGGATATTCATCGATAATCTTCTTTAGCTTGGAATATTCCGGAAGTCCACTAAGAATGTACACCATGACCGTCTGCTCACCCAAACCATGATGTTCCTGAGCTGTAGTTGCTATTGTAATGCCGCGCCGAAAAACAACTTCTCCCGTATAATCGTTATCTGTGCCCGCCAATATTCCAAAAAGTGTCGACTTACCAACGCCGTTACGACCAACCACGCCGACTTTCTCACCATCGTCCACACTAAACTTGACGTCTTTCATTAACGTCTTATCGCCAAAACTTTTTTCAGTAATGTGAATGTCGGCTATCATGCTTGAGATATTGTAACATAAGTCATATTTCAGCCGCACCAAACTAGCCTAAATATACTGTCGCGTTAAGTTTTGCTATAATATAATCCATGTCGAAGCTAAAAGCCAAAAAACCAGCTACGCAAAATATCGTCAATCGTCGCGCACGGTTTGATTATGAACTTGGCGAAGAAATCGTTGCCGGCTTGGTTTTAACTGGAATGGAAGTACGAGCCGCCAGAGAAGGTCACGTCCAGCTTAAAGGCTCATTTGTTAGCTTAAGAAATGGCGAATTGTGGCTAAATAACGCCAGCTTTTCACTGCGATTAAACGTTCGCGGAGAAGCAAATAGTCGTTCAGTCGATACTTCGGCGCGGAAATTATTGGTAAGTAAAAAACAATTGTCCAATTTTACAGAAGCCAAAAAACAGGGAATGACAATTGTCCCAACCAAATTGTTGACCAATGGAAAATTTATTAAAGTTGTAATCGCGCTCGGAAAAGGTAAGAAAAATTACGACAAGCGCCAAACCATCAAACGCCGCGACCAAGACCGAGAAACCAGGCGACTTATCTCTAATAGATAATCGTACCGATTACAAATTCAGCCTGAGATTTATTGATTTTCGCGCGCGTCAATTAGCTTTTGATAGAGCTTTTCAAGCTTCTTCACTTGACTTCGCTCCGTAAACTTATTGGCTAATTTTTTACTTTCAGCACTAAATTCTGCTTGTTTTTTCGGACTTTTTAGAATTGCAATTACTTTTTCTGCTACGCTTTCTGGATTATTTTCTGCAAAATAGCCATTAACTCCGTCTTTCACGACCTCTGAAACTTCCTTGTCAATAATAACAATCGGCTTTCCAGCGTGAGCAGCTTCGTGAAGCACCCAGCCCTGCGTATCTTTGAGCGAAGGAAAAGTAAACACGTTCATCACTTTATACGCCACGCCCAAATCTTCTCGCGGCATGGCACCAGTAAAGATAATCCTATCCGCAAAATCCGTATCAGCTGCCATTTTTTCCAAAGTCTTTCGATATTCAAAATCGCCAACAAACAACAGTTTTGATTTCGGACGAGCTTCGGCGATAAACTCGCTAAACGCCTGAATCAAAATTGGCAAATTCTTTTCCTCGCCCAAACGTCCAACAAATCCAAACACTTCATCTTTTTCATCAAGACCCCATTGCTCGCGGAACTCTGCGACTCGTTTCGCGCTCGCCCGCGGAAGAGCATTCACGCCGTTTGGCATTAAAGTAACATCGTACGCATAATCTTCAGTTTGCCAAGATTCCAATTGATCACGACTTTTACGCGACAGGGCAATCACCGCATCCGCCTTGCTGTATAAAATAGTAATAACACGCTCAATTATGTCTTTATTCCATTTCGTTACGCCACTACGCGGGCGATAAAGCTTAGCAACTTCCAGCAAATCTTGTCCGTTCAATTTCACCGACAATGGAAAAACTACTCCCGCCAACGCCAAAACTCCCGGCAAAACCGCAGGATAATGATCGACAAATTCATATAGATCCGTACAATGCTGAATAATCAAAGGAATTTTATTTTTCTTCGCTACCTTCACGCCCAATAGTCCAATTTGCGACGGCGTAAAAATATGAACGACGTCCAGATGCATATTAGCAATTTGGCGCTGCACCACAGGAGGGAAGAACACCGACGTGTCGTAATCATCAAAGAACGCGCCCGTAATTGAGCGGAAACGAATTATTCGGCTATTCTCATCTTCGTGGAGAAGTTCGGCTTGCTTGGACGGACTAATAGACTTTGCCGGGCAAAAAACATAAACCTCATGTCCCAAAGCTTCCAGCTCGCGCTTTAATGATTCAACAACATAAACGATACCGTTAATGGACGGCCTGTAGCTGTCCGTAAAAAGTCCTATCCTCATAATGTCCTCATTATACCATTTATATCAGCGATCGATAAAATTCGACTAATCGCTCGGCGCCCGCACTGCTATCAAAACGCTCAGCAATTTTCTCAGCACCAAGTTGCGCTTTCTTATAGGCTTTCTTATTTTTGCGCAATTTACTGATCAACTCCAAGAACTCATCGTCCGTTTTTGCCATAACAGCGTCGCCCTTAAACGTGTCATTGTACTGCGGAATGTCGCGTAAAATAATCGGCAGTCCAGCGCCAGCTGCTTCCAAAACACACATAGGGTGATTTTCCTGCATAGCTGGCAAAACAAAAACGTCGGCAGCGACATAATAGTCACGAACACTCTCCAAAGGTATCACACCAGTTACAGTGAGATTATTCGGCGCATTTTTTATCATATTTTGCATGGCGTTATAATCCGCGCCCAAATTCTTAAACGGAATTCCTCCCACCCAGAAAAACTTTACATCTGGCATTTCTTTGGCAGCTTTTATTAAAATATCCAAACGTTTTCGCGGCTGGACTTGACCATTTCCCATAACTACAAAATCATCATCCTTCAAGCCAAGCTTCTTCCGAGCCGACTTTTTCTCCGCAGCAGAATGCTTATATCTCGACATATTTATCGTATTGTAAAGAACTTTCGTCTTTGGCACGTGCATGTCATTTATCAATTCATCAGCAACCATACCAGAGCAGGCCAAAACCAAATCAGCCTTTTTATAAAAGAATTTCAGCCACGCTCGACCTAAAGACTTCCAATATTTCGCACCTTTAATCGAACCGATAAAACTATCCGGCACAACGTGAGCAGAAACAACTTTCTTGCCACTTTTTTTCATCAAATGCCGAAACGAATACAAACCCATAGTCTGAATATGAACAATGTCAGCAGGACGATCAGAATTTACTTCAATATCAATATCTTTTCTTTTACGCAGCGCGTCCGTAATCTCCTTATAAGCCGTATGCACACCATGACCCTGAACGGTGAATTCGCTCTCAGAAATCATATTAACAATTAGTTTTTTATCGTCTTTCTTACTCATACCTACAGTATAGCAAATAATTATTCCGCCAATATCAATTCGGCAACCAGTTCTGGGCTGTCCAACACTGACAAATGCCCCGTATCAAGCGCCACAAATTTATCAATTTTTACACCATCGGCGGCGTTCACAGGAAGCGAAATCTTGTCCCGTCGTCCAACTATCAATCCCGTAAATTCACGCTCAGAAATAATAATTTTTCCACTCCGAGAAATATCCCGCGCAATTTTCGATTGCTCCAAATATTGCCGCCGCGTTACTTGCGTATTTTTCGTCAGCCACCGTATCAAATCCACGACATTTTTCCGTCTATTATTCACCAAGCACAGCCCACGAAACACCGAAAAGTAATAGTTCAAATAAATATATTGATTCACCCGACGAGTGCGGTAAAAGAACGACGAGGAAATTCTCGACATAACCGAAGTTTTCATCGGAGGGCTGATGTACCAAATTTTCTGGCATTGCATCTCATTTGCCGCCAAACATCCAAGCGAATGAGCAACAACCTCGTCAATTGACACACCTTTATCTCCAAAAGCCGACATCAAATTCATCGCCCAATTTTCAACGTCGCTCATTTTCATATCTTTTATCAATTGACTTCTGCCATGAGAAGGCAAATCAACAAACACCAAATTCGCGTCATTTTTCAGGTGATAAGCCAGCGGAATCATCCCGTGAAAATCGCCACCAATGCCGTGAATTAGCAAAATAGTTTTATTCGAGCCGCCGTGATAAAAATAGCAAGCAGTTTTCACGCCTCCGACGTCCATAAAATCGCTTGATATTTCGCCCAAAAACTTATCGTACATTGATGGCATATTCATTAAATTATATCATCACGGTATAATAAAATTATGAAGCTTTTCTCTTGGAACGTAAACGGTATTCGTGCGGTTATAAATAAAGGTGAATTTGCGAAATTTATCAACACGTACAATCCAGATATTCTGTGCCTGCAGGAAACCAAGGCTACGCGGGATCAAGTTGAAATTGACCTGCCAAATTATCACGAACATTTCTATTCCGCCGCCAAAAAAGGCTACTCTGGCACGGCAATTTTCTCAAAAATCCCGCCTTTAAATTGGCGCGATGGTTTTCCGCCGAACATCATTGAGCAATTTGATTTAACGGGCGATGAATACGGCAATCCAGCCGACGAAGGACGAATTATTACCGCTGAATTTGACGATTTTTGGGTTGTCAATTGCTATACTCCGAATTCAAAGGGGGATCTAAGTCGATTGGATTTGCGATATAAAAAATGGGACAAGGCGGTGTTGGCTTATCTGGAAGAACTGGAATTGTCAAAGCCAGTCCTTTATTGCGGCGATATGAACGTGGCACATCAGGAAATTGATTTGGCAAACCCAAAGCCCAACGTTGGCAAGCACGGCTTTACTGATGAGGAGAGGGAAGGTTTTCAGAACTATTTGGACGCTGGATTCACAGACACTTTCCGGGCGGCTTTCCCTGAAAAAACTGGCGCTTATACTTGGTGGACACACTGGGCGAATGCCAGAGCGCGAAATGTTGGTTGGCGGATTGACTATTGGCTAGCGTCGCGTGAAATTGCAAATCGCGTTACTAATCCGCGAATTCATCCAGAACAAATGGGCAGTGACCATTGTCCGGTGAGTATTGAGGTAGATTTGTAATGGATATGAAATTTTGGCAAAAACAAGGACCAGGGAAGCCACTTTTTCCAGATGTCGAATGGAACAAGCCAGAACGACGCGACCAAGCGGGAAAATTAGGAATTATCGGCGGTAACAAATTAGGCTTTTTGGCGGTGGCAGAAAGTTATCAAGAATCCCTTAAAACCGGCGTGGGCGAAGCTCGTGTTTTATTGCCTGACGCCTTGAAAAAAAATGTTCCCGCGAATATGACCGACGTGCTATTCGCGCCGACGAACCAATCAGGGAGCCTGGCAAACGAAGCGCTCACTGAAACTTTGGCGCTAGAAAGATGGGCAGACGTATTGCTATTATGCGGCGACGCTGGACGTAATAGCCAAACGGCAATTGTCTATGAAGAATTGATCAAAAAATCAGAAATTCCCGTCGTTCTGACGCGAGATGCGATTGACCTCGTGCAAAATAGTTTTCAGGAAATTCTGGACAATCCGCACGTGGTTTTCATAGCAAGTCTGGCGCAAGTTCAGAAAATATTCCGCGCAATTTTTTATCCAAAAATGATTACGTTCAGCATTCAATTGTCGCAACTCGTCGAAGCGCTTCATAAATTCACCATCACATATCCCGTAACAATTTGCGTTTTTCATGCCGACAATTTAATAATCGCCCACAGCGGAGAAGTCGTCACCCAAAAATGGGACGCACCAATGGCAATTTGGCGAGGAACCGTCGGCGCCCGCGCCGCAAGCTACTTGATTTGGTCGCCGAAAGCGCCACTAGCAGCAATCAGTACCGCTATTTGCAAAATGTAGCTTCTTATAAATATCCGCTTGACATTACGTACAATTAGTTGTATCATACTATCAAGCTTTCACCCATGACTTGTCAAAGGGTGAAAGTAGCCCTTGGTCATGAGTAAAGCACTTCTCGAAAGGAAGTGAGTGTCATGAAGATTGGACCTCTCTTCATCATGGTTACAGCATTAGCGGCGGTCGTCGCCGCTTCCGCCGCAATCGGGGCACTGCTTGGGATGCTAATCGCATTCCTGCTTGCCGCAGACATGTCCTCCGCGGCCCCCATTGGGGCACTAGGCGGAGGCTTCACCAGCTTCATGTTCCTGCTGAACGCAGGAATGAATGGGGGAGGAAAGGGGCTGTAAAGCCCGCAGAAAGGAAACAGCTTGCCTGGAAGGCTATAAAGCCTCGGTAGCGCCTTTCTGCGGGCTGTTTTCTTTGCATAAAAAAATCGCCCAAAATGGACGATTATCACCTGAAGCTGCCTCTGGTACCGCGGGCCGGACTTGAACCGGCACGAGCTATTGCTCACCAGATTTTGAGTCTAGCGCGTCTACCAATTCCGCCACCGCGGCACAAGAGAACGCTCCAAGCTACCGTATGATTGTAACACGACTAACAATTTCTCACAAGCACGACTTTTATTTGATATCAATTTGACGTATAATGAAAGAAGTTATGTATCCGACGGATGATCAATCAAACGGTCGAGTGGGCATGCCGGTATCAGATCAGCGCCGATCTCTCACGCCGCCAACTCGCGACTCAGCAGCCTCACGAAATGCCGCTGCCGATGTTATTCGTGGGCAACTTGACGCTATTTATTCCAGAACAGAAGAACAGAATTCTGCGCCAGAAAAAGCTCAGCCGCAATCATTTTCCGATCAATTACAATCAAAACCCGAAGTCAGATCAGAACAGCCCAAGGCGCAAATAGCCAAACCTCAGCAAGCTTCAACAGCACCACAGCCAGAGCTGAAAAAAGACTCCGTCAATCACGCTATGCGGACGGCGCCAATTGCCCAAACTCAGATTCAGCCAAAGCCGCAAATTAGCAATTCCGCTCCCGCAAACCAAACCGCTCAAACTCAAAATTCAGCCATCCACACTCAAGTTTCAGCCGACCAATGGAAGCAATACCACAGTGCTTGGCAGAAATATTATCAGATGTATTACGAGCGTTACTACGCGGGCGACATCGCGGCAAAAAACCGTGAAATTTCTCGATTGACGAAGGAAAATCAGAATATCACGCCAGTAATCAGCGAAGACGAGCCTCTGGACCCACAAAAAGCAGCCATAAAAGAACTCCGCAGCCAAATTCAGCAAAAGGTTCGCGACTCCGCAAATAAAGTGAAAAAATCTCGGCATTTCGTTCCGGCGATTGCTGGATTATCGGTGCTATTAGTCTTCATGTTTTTGCAATATAACCGCATTATTTTCGGCGCGGTCGCAGCCTATACAACACCTGGCGCAATTAACCCGCAAAACATCATCGTTGACGCCTCCACTGACGTAACTGTCGGACCAGAACCTAGGATTATCATCCCAAAGATTAACGTTGACGCGCCAGTTATTTACGGCGCCGCTAGTGACACGAAATCGCAATCAAAAGCCATGGAGAAGGGAGTGGCTCACTTTTCAATTCCTGGCGCCAGTGCCGTGCCAGGCGAAATCGGAAATGCCGTATTTGCCGCACACTCCAGTAACGACGCTTTTGCTAGTGGCGATTATAAATTCGTCTTCGCTCAGAATGAAAAGCTGGTCAAGGGCGATATTATTTACATGAATTACAACGGGAAACGCTACACTTATAAAATAACATCAACAGAAGTTGTTATGCCAACCGAAGTTTCAAAAGTTCAGATTAGCACAGATAAGCCAATGCTGACGCTTGTAAGCTGTGTGCCTTTAGGAACCGCAGAGAAACGACTTCTTATCTTCGCAGAACAAATCAGCCCAGACCCAAGCAAAGCTACCGCGACTTCAGAATCCAGCTCAAATCAGCAGCAAAGCAACAAATCAAATATCCCAGGAAAACCCGAGCCGACTTTGCTTGAGAAATTATTCGGCGGTAGATAAATTAGCTATTTTAATTAAATAACCCAACAGATCCATTGTCCATATTCATTTTACTCAGGACAATTTTTCCAGAAGCGTTGGTCGTCAATCCATAAACGTATCGCTGATTCGAGGACAAAACAGAATCCAAACCAGGCTTAACGTCTATCAACGTATGAGCGTTCGTGCCGTCAAACTCGCGAATCTCCATTTTTCCCGACGCAGAAACGCTACGAATATAGAAGTTGTCAAGCCACTTCACTTCCTGCGCCACACCGATATTAAACGCGTTCGACAATTCTTTACGCTCCAAATCATAAGTCTGCAGTGCCGCGCCGTTTTGCGCCACGATAAATCGCCCAGCATTGTCCATCATTACGTTAGCAATCGCATTGTCAGTTTTAATGGTCTTTGCCGTTTTTAAGAATTCTTTTTGGCGGTCCTTAGAATCCGAAATGTCGCCTCTGTAAATTGTCATATTTTTACCATCAGTCAAGACCACGGTATCCTTATTGAAATAGCGAGAAATTCGAATTACAGGGGTAGAATCAGCAGCAAAAGTGCCAATCACAAACGGCTCTTTCCAATCTCGCTTCCAAATTCCTGCCACTTTTTTACCGTCAATAACAGCCAGGTAGGACAAACGATCGTCGCCGTAAAGCTTGAAAGATTCGACGCCAACTAAAATTGGGCTAGAAATTGTCGAGCTATCAAGATCAACTCGCCTCAATTCGCCAGTTTCCTGCAAAGCGTAAACCGTGTGCGCGCCAGTCCCCGCAAAGCTGATTTGCTTAATTGCAAAACCAGTCATAGCTGTTACGTCGGTAATTTTCTCTGGATTTTCTCTATCAAGAACCAACCACTGCACGCCAGTAGTATTATTTTCTGCCGGATACGAATGCTTCACTAGCGCGTAACGAGAATCGCGGTCCCACTCCGACACGGTAAACGTATGATTGTCAGAAGATAGGGAATAGCCAGCCAAAACGCTTGTGTTTAATGCATGCTCCGTGAACTTTTCCTTATCTTTGTTCGTGTCGCGAATGTCGCCAATTGTCAGAATCGGAGTTTTATCCTTAACGCCAAATCCCATCAAGAAATTACCAGCTGGCGACAGAGAAACAGATTGTAATGAGTCGAACGTTTTTACTTCGGTAGTTTCGCGTTTCGTCGGAATCAATCTGGCGTAATTCAAATTCGTAACGGTATCAGACTTAATATTCAACGTTTTTTGCCACGGTTCGTATTTATCCAATTTCATCGAAAAAGTGTGCTTGCCAGGAAGAACGGTGCTTTTCGTTGGAGTGCGGCGCAGCTCCATATCGTCAACATAAACCAGCGCCCCGCCAGGATGTGATTCATATTGGACAAGTCCAGTCTGTTGCAATTCTTTCGTATTTGGATCAAACGTATAGCCGAGCATTCTAAACGTCAAAAACGTAAGAAGAATTATAAGTGATAATGTCATCAGCGTGTACACAAAGGTCCGCCGTGCGAGCTCTTTAGTGCGATTCTTTTTCTGGTACATAATTACGGAAATTATAACATATTTTTACACTTGAAAAAACCTTAGGCGATTTGTAATATAATATACAGGAATAAACATTAGGGGGATTAATGGCAAGTAAAAACTACGTGATTATCAATGGACGAGCTTACAATACTGTCACTGGAATGGTGATGGATGATATTAAGATTGAAAAATCTGAAATAGAAAAAGAACAATCAATCAGTAAGCGTGGTACATCTGTATCAAATATTCATGCCGCACACGTTCAGAAATCCAGTACATTGAATCGTCGGCACGTTAAAATGCCGCAGCGTACGCCATTGGCTACCAAACCCCAGAAAGCTCGCATCGACGTGAAGCAACATATCGCCGTGAAGAAGTTTTCTACGCCAATTGTCAGCAAGCCAGCTCCTCAGAAAATTGCTATTAACCGCCCAGCCGAAACTCATCCCGTTACTCGTCGCGCCCAACAAAGACCTCTTAGCGTTAACACTAAATTGCGAAAAGAACGCCAGCCTCTGGCTATGAATAACAATCCGCTTGTCGCCGTCGCTCCGCAAAAAATAGAAAAGCCAGTCGCAAAAACCGCTCATCAATTGAAAAATGAAGCGATTGAAAAAGCTTTGTCGAATGAGATTATCAGCAATAAAAAAGCACGTCGACGCCAGAAAAAGGGTGGCGCATTACGCTGGTTGAATACGTTTTCTGTTGGTTTTGCAGTGATGCTACTAGGTGGCTATTTAACATACTTGAGCATGCCAAATATCTCCATAAAAATGGCAGCCGTTCAATCGGGAATTGACGCCAAATATCCAGGCTATAAGCCAGACGGCTACGCGCTGAATGGACCTATCAAATTCAAATCAGGCGAGGTTTCTATGAAATACGCCTACGCCGACGGAAGTTCAGGGTACACCATAACTCAGCAAAAAAGCGGCTGGAATTCGTCAGCGGTGAAAGAATTTTTCTCTGAAAAGCACAAGAATCCAAACACCACGATGATCGACGGATTGACAATTTACAGCGGCGGGAAAGAAGCGGCTTGGGTGAACGGCGGGATTTTATATCAAATCAGTGGCGACGCGAACCTCTCAAGCAGCCAAATTGAAAAAATCGCCACTAGTCTGTAACTCATCAGATAACATGTTATAATTTAATCATGACTATTAGAACTCGTTTTGCGCCAAGTCCGACTGGCTATATTCACTTAGGCAACGTTCGCACCGCGCTATACACATACCTTGTTGCCAGAGCGCACCAGGGAGATTTCATCTTACGCATTGAAGATACGGACCAAGCTCGGTTCGTCGAAGGCGCGGAAGAAATGATTTTGGAAACCTTAAATTGGCTAGGACTAAATTGGGACGAGGGACCGACTCTCAACAATCCAAAAGAAGAGTCTGGCAATTTTGGTCCATATCACCAAACAGATCGCCGTGATATTTACATAAAATGGGCGAAGAAAATGATTAGCGAAGGGCTAGCTTACGCCGATCCGTACACGCCTGAAGAAGTGCAAGTTTTCCGCGACAAAGCCAAGGCTGAAAAACGAGCATTTTTATATCGCGACCATCGTCCAGAAAATCCGCCAGAGTGGCAACTTGGAATGCCGCTGCGTTTCAAAGTTCCAGAAATTAAGCGATATTCTTGGACGGACGCCGTTATGGGCGAATTGTCGGCCGGCCCAGAAGCTTTGGACGATTTTATTTTGATCAAAGCGGACGGTCTGCCAACCTACAATTTTGCGCACATTATTGACGATTTCGAAATGCAAGTCACGCACGTGATTCGCGGCTCGGAATATATTGCCAGTACGCCTAAATATCTGTCGCTTTACGAAGCGCTTAAAATTACGCCACCGATTCTGGCGCACGTGCCACACATTATGGCGCCATCGGGAAATAAAAAACTTGGCAAGCGTGACGGCGCTAAAAGCGTAACCGAATATCGATCAGAGGGAATTTTGCCAGAAGCGATGCTTAATTTCTTAGCGCAACTTGGCTGGAATGACGGCACGGAACAGGAAATTTTCAGTAAAGCCGAGCTGATTGAAAAGTTCTCGCTTGATCGCGTTCAAAAATCTGGCGCGCGATTTGACGAACAACGACTCATTTGGCTGAATGGTCAATGGATTCGCTCGCTTAGCCTGGACGATCTTTATTCTCGCTGCCAACCGTTCTGGGGCGAAGAAGCCAAAAACGCCGACGAATCGTATAAAAAACACGTTCTGGAATTGGCGCAAGATCGCTTGAAGACATTGCAAGATTTGCCAAAATTAACAAGTTATTTCTTCGTCGAGCCTGAAATTGACACGGAATTAATTGACGGAAATAAGCAACTTCGCAAATTGACCGACGACGAGCGACGAGATTTATTATCAATTGCTCGCCAAGAATTCGAGAAAATTACAGATTGGACGCCAGAAGCAATTCAGAATTGCCTTAATCAATTACTGGAAACGACGGGGCAGAAGCCGGGGATTTTGTTTAGTCTGGTGAGAATTGTGACGACGTGGGCACCATTTAGTCCGCAACTTAACGACACACTGGCGCTAATTGGCAAAGAAAAAACCCTGAAAAGAATTGATAATTATCTACAAAAATAGTTTATTCGTGCGCCGAAAATGCTATACTAAGCATAAGCATGAATGTTGAAAAAATAGATAAATCAGGACAAAAAAAGAACGCTCGCTGGGAGTCGTTCAAAGAATGGGTAAAAAAGCATATTCTGGCGATTGTACTCGTGGTGAGCGCGATGGTTATTGCTGGAGTTTTCATAATTGCAATTCACTCCATAAAATACGAGCAGACCGCTAGCGTGGATCTGAAATTACCAACTAAAAAACCCGCGCCGAAGAAGTTTTATTCGCCGCTAACTGGCGTGGAAATCGCGAACGAAGCCGCCGCAAAGTTGCCCGTAACTGGCGTGATGATTGAGAATAGTCCAGCCGCCAGACCACAGTCAGGACTGAAGAAAGCCGGCGTGGTTTATGAAGCTGTGGCGGAAGGCGGAATTACTAGGTTTTTAGCTCTGTACCAGGGAGAAAAGCCGGCGCTAATCGGTCCAGTGCGAAGCTTGAGATTGTACTATTTGAGCTGGGCGGCGCCATATCAAGCGTCAATCGCACACGTTGGCGGAAGCCCCAACGCTTTATCTCAAGTCAGAAACGGCAATTATCGCGACATCGACCAGTTCTTTAACGACGGATCGTATTGGCGATCTCGCGACCGCTACGCGCCACACAACGTCTACACTTCAGGAGAGAAGCTTGACCAATTGAACAGCGCAAAAGGCTATAACAATTCCGAATTCACCAGCTTCGCGCGAGCAGACGGTAAGCCCGTCGAATCGCCAAACGCCACATCCGTAAACATAAACCTCAGCGGGTCGCTCTATAACACTTCATACGCTTACGACAAGGCGTCGAATTCTTACCTCAGGAGCATGGCTGGCGCGCCACATACCGATAGAGAGGACGGGCAAATTGCTCCAAATACTGTCGTAGCTATGGAAGTTGGCGTTGAAGCTCGGGCTCAAAATTACGATGGCTACGAAGACGTCAAAACGACAGGATCCGGCAAAGCTTACATTTTCCAAAACGGCACAGTCGCCACCGCCACTTGGTCAAAAACGGACATAAATTCGCCGCTTAAATTGACAGACGAATCCGGAAAAGACATCGCCTTAAATCGCGGACAAACATGGATTGCAGCCTTCACGCCAGGAAGGGGAAGTGTTTCATGGCAATAGATCCGGCATCTAAAACCTTGCGCGAGTACAAACAATATTATTACCGAAAAGTCATATTAGTCCTATTATCAGCGAGCGCCTGCATCATATTGGGACTGGGAATTGCACTCCACTTCACGGCAATTTCCATATTCCAGCTAAATTTTTGGATTATCATTTTAATTACCGCTATCTTGCAAATCCTATTTTCAATTTCTATCGTTAAAATCATCGCTGCGCCGCTTAATAAAATTCTGGCGGCACTTTCTCATAAAATTGGAGAACTAACCACCGACACTCCGCCAAATCCCAACGATAAACGCTACGAAAAAACTGGATTTAAGACGGCGCTTCAGGCAATTTATGGCGATTATCAGCCAGAGCAAAAACCAACTAGTGACAACGACAAGCCAAAAATTCCGCTCACTCAGGCCCTGAATCAAGCCAGCACTGGCGTAGTAATTCTTAATTCCAATCAGAAGATTATCTTCGCCAATTCCGCCGCCCCGATTTCCAGGAACGCAAAAGGCGAGGATTTTCTGGCGCTTGATTTTCTAAATGAACCAAGCATTTTCGATTGGCTTCACGAAATCTCCAATGAGAAAATTAAAGCCGAGCGCCGTTGGCAACGCATTAGCACCAACCCTGACGTCATCCAAAAAACGCGGATATTTGACATCATCGTGTCATTTGAGAAAGGCGCCGCCGCTGAAACTGTCATTTTCCTCATCGACAAGTCTAAAGGATATTTACCAGAAGAAGAGGACCTTAATTTCATTTCGTTCGCTGCTCACGAACTCCGCGGACCGATTACAGTTATTCGTGGCTATCTGGACATTATCAACGAAGAGTTTGCTGGACGCTTGCAGGGCGATGAAAGGCAACTTCTTGATAGGTTGGTTGTTTCGTCCAATCGCTTGTCTAGCTACATTGACAATATTCTTAACGTTGCCAGATATGATAGGCACCACTTGAAGGTTTATCTGCTGGAAGACACTGTCGCTAATATTTACGCCTCGATTGCCGATGACATGCAACTTCGCGCCTCGACTCAACACAGAATGCTTAATGTCAATATTCCAGATGACCTCCCAACGGTAGCCGCCGATCACGGAAGTATTGGGGAAGTGATTGGTAATCTAATTGACAATGCCATCAAATACAGTTTTGAGGGCGGGTCAGTTATGGTTTCCGCCGAACAAAAAGGCGACTTCGTGGAAGTGTCTGTCGCTGATAATGGAATTGGTATGCCGGCGAATGTTGTGGACAATTTGTTCCATAAGTTCTATCGATCGCACCGATCACGCGAGGCCGTCGCTGGGACGGGAATTGGGCTTTACATTTGCAAAGCCTTTGTCGAATCTCACGGCGGCTCGATAATCGCTCGATCCCGCGAAAACGAAGGCTCGGTTTTCTCGTTCACTTTGCCAATTTATGCTACAGTTAAAGATAAATTGCTAGAAGACGGGCAGCTGAACAATCAATTGATACGAAAGGGCGGCGGCTGGATAAAAAATCACGCTATGTATAAGGGCTAGGAGGAATTATGATAAAGACAATTTTATGCGTGGAAGATGACCGATTTATTGGCGAAATGTATGTCAGGAGTCTGCAAAAAGCGGGGTATGACGTGACGTGGGTGGTCGACGGGAATGACGGGCTAGTGGCGGCGCGCAACCAAACTTTTGACCTGATAATCCTCGACTTAATGCTGCCAGAACAGCGTGGTGACCAGATTTTAGACGCGCTGAGAAACAACAATGTCGATTTGGTTCCGAATAGTAAGATTTTGATTATGACCAATTTTGAGCAGGACGAGGCTTCGCGTAAATCCGTCATGAGCCGCGTCGACGGTTACCTGATTAAAGCCGACATTACGCCGCGGAATTTGATAGATGTAGTTAAGCAGATGAGCAGTGACGACTAAAATATTTTGACACAATGAAAAATGAAGCTGAGGATATTCACGAAGAATGTCTAAACTGTAAATAATTCAAGATAATAAAAAGAGCCCCTTACAGACCCTAAAATAACATTCTTGGTGACCCCACCGGGAATCGAACCCGGGTTGCCAGGATGAGAACCTGGTGTCCTAACCGCTAGACGATAGGGCCGTAACTCCATGGATTATACCATGGAAAGGGAAGATTTGTCTACTTTTCCGCATCCACACAACCTCTACGTCATATTTATCACTTGAGATTTTTCTGAAAATTCGCCATAATAAAAGCATGAAAAAGGGCGGGATTTACTTTAAGCCTCACGCAATTTCCAGATTTTGGCTGAGGAGATTGTGTGAAGTGGCATTACTGAGCTGTTTCACAATCATTCTTTTATATGCATGGGCGCGATTTATACCGACCGGCTATCAATTGCCAATCGGATTATCTGTCTCAGATTTGGCGGCTGGCGTGGCAGGAATCGGCAGCTTAATTGTGCTGATTTTATGCTTTTGGCTTCCCAGAAAACACGAAACTGAAATCGGGATTTTCGTATATTTGTTAACCGTCACTGTCGCCACAACCACCATAATTACCAGCGGCGGAGTCGTTTCGCCATTCCTGGTTATGTGGATTATCGTGGCAATTTTTGCAGGATTTTTCGGCGCAATAATCTCAGGAATAATGGGGCTTTTGGTTATTTTACAGATTATAGCCACCAGCGTTCAACAGGGAATAAACATACAATTCATCATCGGCTACCTCTTCTTCGGATTTTTACCTTTGATTTTCAGCCTTGTTCTATGGGTTCGCCGCCAAAAAACTGACGACAACACATCCAGCTTGAAGAATAAACTTTCCGCCGTTGAAAGTAAGTCTGATGTGGTGATCAATGCCATCGACGACGGCGTTCTGGCGATCTCCAAAGACGGTAACATCGAACTGATAAATCCGTCCGCTCAACAGATTATCGGCTGGGACCAAGGCGACGCGCTCGGACTTAACTGGAAAAGCGTCTTAAAACTCGTCACCTCAGACGGAAAAGACGTAGAAGACCTCGAGAATCCAATAGCCCAATCCTTATCAAAAAACCAGCCAACTCATAACGATAAATTATTCCTATTAACCAGCTCTGAAAAGCGAATTTTAGTTTCAATTGTCAGCTCTCCAGTCGGCACTGAGGGCGAAGGAGTTATCGTAGTTTTCCGCGACATCACCAAAGAAAAAGCCGAGGAACGCGAGCAAGCCGAGTTCATCTCCACCGCCAGCCACGAGATGCGTACGCCAGTTGCGTCAATTGAGGGCTATTTGGGTCTGGCGTTAAATCCAGCCACCGCACATATTGACGAAAAGGCACGAGATTTCATCACCAAAGCTCACGAATCGGCGCAACATCTGGGACGATTGTTCCAAGATCTCCTTGATATCAGCAAGGTAGAAGATGGGCGAATGAAAAATAACCCGAAGATCATCAACGTAAACGAATTTTTGAAGGATATTTTTGATGGTTTAGCGACAAAAGCTGATGAAAAGCAGCTCAATTACATCTTTATGCCAGACATAATTGATGAGGGTAAGGAGAAGTCATTGCAGCCGATTTTTTATGCCAATATTGACCCTGACCATTTTCGGGAAGTCGTCAGTAATTTAATTGAAAATGCCATCAAGTACACGCCGTCGGGCGAAGTTGTCGTCAATGTTACCGGCGACGATAAACAGATTTCTGTAAGCGTAAAAGATAGCGGCATTGGCATTCCAGCCGAAGATATTCCGCATTTATTCCAGAAATTTTATCGGGTGGACAATTCTGACACGCGAGAAATTGGCGGAACTGGCTTGGGGCTATATTTGAGTCGCCGCTTGGCCGAGGCGATGTCTGGAAACTTGCGAGTTGAAAGCAAATATAAAGAGGGAAGTACGTTCTATTTGGAAATTCCTCGCATGAATAGTTCGGAAGCCAAGCAGCGATTAGAATCTGCGGAAGCTGAAAAGCCCGAAGATAAAACGCCGGATTCTTTGGCTTCAGAAAAAATTGAAATTGCCACAGAAGAGAAGACGGAAGATGTCGCAATTGAAAATAATAGCGAGATTGTCGATTCAAATCCAGTAGCAATCGCAACTCCAGAAAATCCAGCTCCAGCCATACCAACCACTCCAGTAGTCCAGTCAGAAATTCCACAGCCAGCCAGAAATTCTTCCGAGCCAACGCTGGCTGAAATTGAGGAAGAATTGCGAAAAAAACGCCAGCAGTTATCAATTCCTGGTCGCGAATAATAGCCATAAGAACTATGGATTTTTTGTCAAAACTTCAGTATAGTATAAACATATGACAAAAATTTTATTGGTTGAGGACGACAAAAGTTTACGCGAAATTTACGGCGTACGACTTTTGGCGGAGGGCTACGATATCGTTTCGGCGGGCGACGGAGAAGAAGCTCTAGCCATGGCAATTAAAGAACGTCCGCGATTAATTTTAAGCGACGTGATGATGCCAAAGATTTCCGGATTTGATATGTTGGACATTTTACGCTCGACGACAGAAACAAAAGACGTTAAGGTGATTATCATGACCGCGCTATCATCAGAAGATCAGCGAAAACGCGGCGAGCAACTTGGTGCTGATAAATACTTGGTGAAGTCTCAGGTGGGAATAGAGGACGTCGTGAGAGCAGTCCACGAAGCCCTGGGCGACCTTCCGGGAGTCGGCACAAATCCAGTGCCAGTTTCACAACCAACTCACACATATGAACCAGTCGCTCCAACTCCTCAGCCAACTCCAGCAGCGCCGCAGCCAGTTACTAGGCCTGATATTTCTTCATTGTCACCGCAACCAGCTGCCCCCGTTGCAACGTCAACAACTCCTGCAGTAAATCCGCTTATGCAACAACATCCACAACAAGCATTTGCTCCAGCACCGCAACCACTACCTCAACCAGTGCAGACTCCAGCACCGCAACCAATTCCGACGCCTCAGCAGCAGCCAGCAACGCTACCACAACCTATGGCGCCATTTTCATCACCTGCGCCGCGACCTTCAGGGCTTGGTGACCGCGTAATTCAACCTTTGCCAACTGATGATTCTCAGAATTCTATAGACATTTCCAAGCTTATGGCAGAAGAATTAGACAACACGCAGACTATTTCTCAACCAACTCCAGAGCCTCAACCAGTGCAGACTCCAGCGCCACAACCAATTCCAACGCCTCAGCCAGCACCAAATCCTATCGAACAGCAGGTTAGCTCAACGCCTCTCGCCCAATCACAGCCTCAGGAGCAAAGTATTCCACATCAACCATCAGAACCTCAGTCACCACAATTTCCACCGATAAATCCACAACAATGACAAACCCAGACACAAAGCAAGAATCTTGGCGCCTCAATAAATTTGTAGCGCTGTGCTTGGGTATTTCCAGGCGGAAGGCTGACGAATTGATAGAAAAAGGGAAGATTACTATTGACGGTCAGCCCGCCAGATTGGGTCAACAAATTTCTGACGCAAATAAAATTTCCTATAACGGCAAATTGCTAGAATTGCAATCCAAACAGCTCATCATCCTGCATAAACCAACTGGATATCTTTGTTCGCGCGCCTCTCAGGGTGGCGTTCCGACAATCTACAAATTACTACCAAAAAACCTTCACCACTTAAAACCTGTTGGTCGCCTGGATAAAGACAGCTCCGGGCTGATTCTCATGACGAACGACGGCGATTTTGCGCACAGCATGACACATCCGTCGTTTTATAAGATTAAGCGATATCTCGTTACAATCGACCAGCCCTTGCAGCCTCTACATCGCCAGATGATCAATGATTTTGGCGTGCAGCTTCCTGACGGACGCAGTCAATTGACGCTAGAAAGACAACACGAAGGCGATGATTATCGCTGGATAGTGGAAATGAGCGAGGGAAGAAATCGTCAAATTCGGCGAACTTTCGATGCGTTAGGCTACACTGTCAAAAAACTCCACAGAACAAACTTCGGCAATTATTCGCTCGGCGACCTCAAAAGAGGCGAATGGCGAGAAGAGAAATTCACGAATTCATAATTTACTCCGCGGCTCTTTACATTTTACGGTAAATATTGTAATATAGCTTTTATGCTAAATTTGACAGAAAGTGTAATTACAGAATGGAAACGTTAGGGCGCGAATCTGAGCCTTTGCCCTCAGAAAAACTAAGAGCAATCATACGTAACCTTAAGGAAGAAAGATCGGATACCATAGAAAAACTGTTCTATGAGAAGGATAAGTCCAATATTTTACCAAAATTCCTAGAAAACCAGATCTACGCTTACATCGAACTTATTAAAGAGGTTGAGAAACATACTACGAAATTTGAATATCCCATATCCGTAGCGTTCAAAGATGACGACAATAACGTTTACTACTGCATAAATAATCCCGAAGAAAATTGCTACATAACACTTTACCAAAATCCAATTAACGAAGAATCTCCAAGAGCCTACATTCACGATTACGCCAGAGAATATAATAGCGACAGCAGAGAATGTACACTCGTCGTAGACGAGCCTGAGAAGTTCACAATAGAAAATAACCCGCATTATTTTGCGGATTTCCTAAAAATAATTCGTCCGTGCGAGGCTTACATAAATAGTGTGCTCGCCAAAATGTCTTAAAACTGCTATAATATATAATCATGTCTAAATTACCAACAGTCGCAATCATCGGGCAAGCCAACGTCGGCAAAAGCTCACTATTTAATCGCTTGACGCGCTCTCGCACGGCCATCGTCGCCAGGGAAGCTGGAACAACTCGCGACAATGTTGTTGGTAAAGTCTCATACAAACGACGCAACGTAGATTCTGCGCCGTCAGATGACTATTCGCAATTTTGGCTCATCGACACAGCCGGACTTAAAACTGCCGAGGACGAATTCGAGGCGACCATTCAGGATCAAATCGCTGACGCCTCCGCCGCCGCTGACGTAATCCTCGTAACTGTCGACTCTACCGCATATCCTTCCGACGCCGATCGACAATTGGCCAAAAAAGCCCTAAAAAGCGGCAAGCCAGTCATTTTAATCGCCAATAAAGCAGATTTAAAAGGTTCTCTTTCTATCGACGAATTCAAACGGCTCGGCATTAAAAACATCATAAAAACTTCCGCCGAACACAGCATTGGCATTTCGGAGCTTCTTGATAGCATTGCCGAGCTTATTCCGCCAGCCACCGAAACCGCGCCTGATGATATCATCCGCGTCGCACTAATCGGCCGTCCAAACGTCGGCAAAAGTAATCTATTCAATACTTTAGCAGGCAAGCAGCAGGCCATCGTCGCCAACGTCGCCGGCACAACTCGCGACGTAAACCGCGTTCAAGTTCGTTATCACGGTCAGACGATTGAATTGCTCGACACCGCTGGAATTCGCCGCCAAGGAAAGCAGGAAACGGGAATTGAAAAGTTCTCAGTTCTTCGCACAATGCAAGCCATCAACGAAGCCGACGTTTGTCTGCTTCTTATGGACGTCAATGAGCTTAACGTTCAATTGGATCAGCGCCTAGCCGGAATTATTGACGAAGCGGGCAAGGGACTGGTTCTGGTTGTCAGCAAGTGGGATTCCGTCGAAGGTAAGGACGCTTACACGCACGACGAAATCGCCCCACAAATCAGCTATAACTTCAAGTTCACGCCGTACGCGCCGTTAATATTCACCTCTTCCGTCACTGGGCAGAATGTCGCTAAGTTATTCGACCTAGCGCTTGATATTTATAAACGCCGACGCCAAGAATGTAAAACTCGTGCCTTAAACGACATTTTACAGAAAGCCATCGCCGCACATCCGCCAGCTGGTCTGAAAAATTCACACCCGAAGCTGCGCTACATTGTCCAGACTGACGTTGCTCCGCCGTGGTTTGTTATATATGGCAGCAATCTGAAGTTTGTCCACTGGAGCTACAAACGTTACTTGGAGCGAACTTTACGTGAGGCTTTCAATTTTGCAGGAACGCCAATTAAAATGTCTTTCCGCGACGAAAAGCAATTAAAAGCCAATCGTGAACGTGTTGCGCGCGGTCTGGCGCCAGTTACCAAAGCCTACAAGCAAGCCAAAAACGCCGAAAAACTCGCTTAATCCTATTTTTACGACAATTTCTCTTGACTTAAATATTATCGCGTGATATAAGTAACATTGGCTTTTGTTGACAAGTTGAGCAAATCCTTGTCTGAAAGCGCACTTTGACAAGTAGAACTTTGAAAGAGGTGATGATAGATGTACCCTCCAGATCTTATAATGGTGCATCGCCCCCAAAAAGGGGTTATGGCTTGGCTCTTCAAGAAGGGTATGCCACAAGATCCTAAACCAGTATTTGTCTGGCCCAGACTCGTCACTGAGATTGAGAATGCTGGATACTTCAGCAGACGAAAGTTCAGTATTCTTGCGGTAGGGCTGATTATAGTGACAATTGCCACTATAAAGACACTACTACTCGTCCCTGGACTGAATCAGTCCGTAGTTAGTCTTCTAACTCGCGGGCTTGAGACCTTCCTTCCTACGGGATGGGCAACGGCAACTGCCTGGACTGTTGGTATGGCAGGAGTTTTCCTCATGGGAAACTTCACGAACTACACGCCATCACAGAGGTTCCTTCACAAAACCAAAGCTACCAGATGCGAGGCGTATAATATCATATTACTCTTAGCATTATGGGAAGAGCAAGCTTTCCGCTCC
Organism: Candidatus Nanosynbacter sp. TM7-057; assembly: GCF_022828295.1. Classification (NCBI taxonomy): domain Bacteria; kingdom Bacillati; phylum Minisyncoccota; class Nanosynbacteria; order Nanosynbacterales; family Nanosynbacteraceae; genus Nanosynbacter; species Candidatus Nanosynbacter sp. TM7-057. Next base: position 83,596 of record NZ_JAJQJT010000001.1, read on the forward strand.
GGAAGCGAGAAGTGGAGCTGGCGCGAACGAGTGCGCGCCAGCGTGTGTTTTGGACTCCTGCACATCGCAAATATCTGGTACAGTTTCGCAGCAGGGATAGCTCTATCCGTGACTGGCTTCGGTTTTTTGCTAGTATACTTATGGTACTATCGTAAATACTGTAGCCAGATTATAGCTACGGCGGCAGCTGCGACTGTGCATGCATTGTATAATGCCATAGCTCTCAGTCTCATTGCTGTTGTATTGGCGATCGATATTGCCAAGCTGCTGTAATCTCCTGCGAACCTCTGTCAAAGTCTCTGCTTGTCATGTTCGCTCCATAGATGTGTATCTATGCTGATGAGCCGGAAACGACGAAAGCGAACTTTATTCAAACATCATCAATTGCGCCGACAAAACTTCACGCGTAATTTCATCCGCACGTTCACCAATTAACACAATTTTTGCTGGCTCTTCCGCCGCAGAATTAGCTATTTGAATCTGATTTTCCGTTGCCTCCAAATGATGCCGCACGCCATTATCATCAATAAAACAACCCTTCATTCGCCTGAGTTTATAAGCATCAAAAAGTTCCGGCCAAATTTTCTCCAGAGTCGCCGCAGCAATTTTCATACCAGAAACATCCAGCACGGCATACGTCGGATTGTCCGGCACGACCAGCTCGCCATCGTACTTATCAAAAAACGCCAACAAACCCGACGGCGTCGTCATTTTATTGATATCAAATTTACCTCGTGGCGCGCTCAGTATTTTTCCGTAAGGCAGGGAGTTCAGCTTAGATTCATATCGTAGTCGCTCATCGTCACTTAGCAAATCTTCTTTGGTCACTAAAATCATATCCGCCGCTTGCAACTCAATTTCATGCGCCGGCTCAATTCCATGTAAAATCTCATGTGCGTCAATAACATAAAAACTCTGCACCAACTCATACTTATTGAATATTTGTGCATTAATCAATTTCTCAACCAAATTCATCGTTCGCGCCACACCAGTCGCCTCAATAAACACTGGGGCGGGGGAATTGCGACAAAAGTCCAGCAACATTCGTGTCAATGCATGCTTCGACGAACAACAAACACAATCGCCAGCCAAAGTCGTCACGATATCCGCCAGCTTTTCCAATCGATAACCGTCAACGTTTTCATTAGCATATTCATTCTCAATCACCCGAGAACCCTTATAGTCACTTTGTTGCAATAAAAACTCAAGAGCACTAGTTTTTCCAGCGCCCAACGAGCCATTCACCAAATACAGCGGAACTTTATCGATAACCGCTCGCCCATCATCAAACGGCGCATTGATACTAAATTCCAAATCATCATCGCGTTTTGCCATATGCTTATTATACGTCATTTTCACAAGGTGATATACTAAGTCTATGAAAGTCATCTTAGCATTGGGGAATCCAGGCGAAAAATACACAAACACGAGGCATAATGCTGGGTTTTTAATTATTGATAAATTTGCCTCAGAGAATAATGCAGTTTTTTGCAATAAGCCAAAATTTTCCGCAGATATCGCCGAAACAAATATTTCTGGAGAAAAAGTTTTACTAATTAAGCCAACTACTTTTTACAACGAGGTTGGAATTTCCGCTCGAGCAATCTTAGATTTTTACAAATTGACATTGGATGATTTACTAATTATTCACGACGACACAGCGCTGGACTTCGGTAAAATTCGAACCCGCAAAGGCGGACGAGACGCTGGCAGTAATGGATTAAAGTCGCTTCACGCTCACGTCGGATCAGATTTTTGGCATATTCGCATTGGCACAGATAATTTGCTTAGACGTCAAGTTGGTGACGTAGATTTTGTCCTAGGCAAGTTCAACTCAGATGAGCAAAAAATTCTCCAAAGCTGGATATTGCCCGAATCAATTAATTTGATTGGGAAATTCATTAACGGAACTATCGAGCCGTTCAGTATAAAATATTAGAATCTAAAACTTTATCTTCGTTTTCGTGGAACGATTTTTGAAGCGCTGTTCTTCAATTGCTCTTCGGCTTGATGTAATTTTGTAGCCGCAGCTTCTTGCAGATTAATCGATCTGGCTTCCAATATGCTGCTGCCGACCGCCAAACTCACGAACAATAAGCCCAAGCCACCCGTCGCCCATTCCGGCAATTCCAAGTGGAATAATTTGGCAATCATCATCACGCCGAGCGCCATAATTGCCCAGTGAGCGCCATTTTCCAAATATTTATATTTACTAAGCGCGCCCGTTCGCAACAAATATACGGTTAGTGATCGAACCCAAATTGCCCCAGCGCCCAGTCCGGCCACGATTAATAGTACACTGTTGGTGATGGCGAACGCACCAATCACACCATCAAAGCTAAAGCTAGCATCCAGAACTTCCAAATATAACAAGCTAGCGAACGCCGCCCAACCAGTTTTAATCTTAACGGATTTCGCGTCATCTTCATGGAAAAATGACCCAAATAGTTCCAACCCAATATGCAACACAATTCCAAGAACCGCTGAAATCAGCACCAAAGATTTATGTGGCGCCTCGACCGTAAAATACAAAACAGCCGCCACGCTAAGCATTATGCACACCTTAAAATTCTCAAATCGCCCAGCCTTCGCCAAGATCGGTTCAACATGTCGCATCCAGTGGACACGCTTGTTGTAATCGATGAAATAGCTAAGCCCAATCATAATCAAAAACGCACCACCGAACGCATCAATCATCGGCGACGCCTCGTGCAGGATCTTGCCGTACTCAACAGGTTTATGTAGCGCCAGATTGACAACATCCATAAATCCATGACCACTCGCAATCATCACAATGGCAATTGGCAATATGAATCGAACGACAAACACCGCCACAAATATACCAGCCGTCAGGAAGACTTTCTGCCAGACTTGACTCATTCCCGCCAAAACCTTGCTATTTATCACCGCGTTGTCGAAGCTAAACGTAACTTCCAAAACCACCAAAATAGTAAATAGCCAAAGACCGCTAACGCCCATATGGCTAAAAATCAAGCTACCCAAACCTAAGGTCAATAGAACCGAAAACCAGAAAATCCGAAACGGATGATGTGAATGTAAAAGATGCTTCATATTGATTTAGTATAGCATAAGCATGGAGTATAATTTTATATATGGCACAAAAATCGCCAGATAGTCGCATAAAAAAGTTTTTATTAGCCAACAGCGAATTGATCGGTTGGGTGGTTTTTGGTGTCCTTATAATTGCTATTTATCAATTCAGTTCGCGATTCGGCGTTATGTTATTAAACGGAGAATTTGCAGAATGGTGCAATAAATTACTTCCGTCATTACAAGATTTCATCACGCTGACGCTAAGCGTAATTGTCGAGGCGGTCCCATTCTTAATTTTAGGAATTATCATATCCGCGCTTATCAGATACTTTTTATCATCAAAAGATGTCTTCAAAATGTTACCAAAAAACGCCTTTCTTCGACGAATTACACTCTCTATGATCGGGCTAATTTTACCTGTATGCGAATGCGGTAACGTGCCAATTGCACGCAGCTTGATAGCAAATGGACTGAAACCCGCCGACGTTATTAGCTTTCTTTTCGCCGCGCCAATCTTAAACCCGATAACCATAATTTCAACCATGACCGCCTTCAGCTTTGACACCCGAATGGTTTGGTGGCGAATTATTTTTGCGCTAATTATCGTACAAATAACCGCTTTTATCATCAGCTTTTTTAAGGAAGATTCCATTATCAATCCAGAATTTGAAAAGCTCTGCCACAAACACGACCATGACTCAAAATTGCCAAACCTATTCAGATCATCACGTAATGAATTCTGGCAATTATTTACTATGTTGGTCTTAGGTGCTAGCATCGCAGCCGCCACACAAATCTTCGTTCCGCGATTCATCATAAACGCCGTCGGCGGCGACATTTTCCTATCAGTCATATCCATGATCACACTAAGCTTCATCATCTCGATATGCTCCAGCATCGATGCATTCTTCGCACTGGCTTACGTGCGAAATTTCACAACAGGCTCAATTTTATCTTTCTTGCTATTCGGACCGATGATAGACATTAAAATGATTACGCTATTAAAAACAACTTTTCGCTGGAAATTTATTGCAACAATTACCTTAACTGTGTTCATCTTATCTCTAATTGTCGGGCTGGGGGTTAACTTATATGTACGCTAACCTTGCAAAATCAATTGGCGGAATTGTCGTTTGCGCATATATTCTACTATTAGCTTGGCGCGATCAACTCGGCTTTTACGTTCATCCGCGCTATCACGCATTCGCGGTCGTAATTAGCGTAATCGGCGTTATACTTTTGCTTATTGATATAATGTTGCAATTAAAAAATAAGTCCACTAAAGACAAATCTAGAATTAGCTTGAAAAAAATTGCCCCAATATCTTATTTTGCAATAATTATATTATCAGTCGGATATATATTTCCGCCAAAACCGCTATCTCCAAGCAGTCTCGCGCAAAAAGAAAGCCCTGCGATTATTGAGCCCGAAAGTCGTTGCGAAACACCTCAACCAAAAGAAGGCTCTTCTACAATCTCAATAAATCGCTGGAAAACCGCTATAAATTCTTGCAAAGAGGCCGCTTATTTTAACGGCAAAGATATTACCATTACTGGCTTCGTTTCAAATGATCTGTTAAAAAACTACGGCTATAATTACTTCAATATTGCCAGATACGTTATAAGTTGCTGCACTGTTGACAGCGTGCCTATGAAAATCCTGGTCGAGAAAAACTTTTCGACAGACTACCCAGATGGAATATGGCTAATCGTCAAGGGTAAATTGTCGCAAAAAATCGTTAATAGTCAAGCTGAATACGTCATAACCGACGCGCATATCACAAAAATCAGCCAACCCAAATATCCTTATGAATTGCTCGGAATATAAGTCTATTGCACACTTGTTGCAATAAGTTATAAACTATTAATAGCACTATGCTAAATGAAATATTTGAACGCCACAATCTTCGCCTGACAAAACCTCGCCAGCAAGTATTTGACATCCTGCGAAATTCAGATGTGCCTCTTACGGTTGGTGATATTGCAAAAAACTGCAAAAACATTAACCGCGCCAGCATTTACCGCACGCTACTGATGTTCGATAATCTGAACATTATAAACACCATAACTATTGGCTGGAAGAATTATTACGAGTTAGCAGAACCTTTTATACCACATCATCACCACCTATACTGCATCAATTGTCAAAATGCCGAACCTGTACAATCACAAGAGCTCGAAAAACTCATAGATCTCATTGGTAAAAAACATAATTTCATAGTCACAAAACACCACTTTGAGCTGGAAGGTATTTGCGAAAAGTGCCGACACATTATAGAAAATAAATAATTTTTCCCAACAAAAAAGCGCCAGGTAAGGGTGGGCATCACCTGACGCTTTTTTACCCTTCAACCCACCCGAGCTACCGTATCAGTGAAGCGTCGCGACTAAAACTCCAAAAGTCCGCGCCTGATGACTATCAATACAATTTCGTACTCACATTAACAGAGGTCGCCTTTGAAAAAGGGCAGTTAAAGGGGTTAGTATGCGCGTAACGTTGAACTGCAAAAAGTGGAGGGTAAGAATACTTAATGCCATTGCGCGCAACCTAACATATAGTTAGAATAGGGGGTATAAGGTGCGTTTGGTTAATGATTACTTAACCAATCGTCCTTGATTATAGCAAACATTTGACAAAGTGTCAATACTTTTTACCACATTTTTTATGGAAATCAATAGAATTACACCAGATGAGCATATTTTCTCCCAGAGATTAGCGCATATTGCCAATCCACCAAAAAGCTTATGTTATATGGGAAAATTGCCAGAAACAAATGCGCCAGTCGTATCAATCGTCGGGTCCCGTAAGCCGTCTGCCTACGGAAAAGAAGTGACCGAGCGATTAGCAACAGATCTGGCAAAAGCCGGATGTGTAATCGTGAGTGGGCTGGCGCTAGGCGTGGACTGCATTGCTCAAAAAGCTGCGATTGAAGCTGGCGGAACGGTCGTGGCGGTCGTCCCAAACGAGCTTCCTGATATTTCACCGCGGACTAATTATCAACTAGCCATGAGCATCATAGAGCAGGGCGGCGCGGTCGTTTCAGAATGGATGAAGGGAGATAATAAAATAGTCAATCGTTGGAGTTTTCTGGAGCGCAATCGTTTGGTTAGTGGGCTAGCTGATGGGATTATTATCACCGAAGCCGCCGAGCGAAGCGGCACACTAAACACAGCCTCGCACGCACTAAATCAGGGAAGAGATTTGTTTGTAGTTCCCGGAAACATAACCAGCCCACTGTCGGCGGGTTGTAATACTTTATTAAAACAAGGGGCGTATTTGGTAACAGACGTCGACGATGTTTTATCAATCATCGCGCCAGAAAAATTGCAAAAAGACAACGGTCAAGAATTGGCAGCCAGCACAACAATTGAAGAAGCTATTGTCATAAAACTCATCTCAGAAGGGGTGCGTGACGGCGACGAAATTCAACAAAAATCAGGATTATCCGCGTCAGACTTCGCCACGGCGCTCACAATGTTGGAAATCAACGGAGTGATTAAGCCTCTCGGGGCGAACAACTGGACATTACGATAATATTGCTATTTTGACAAATTGATGTTATTATGCGGACTATGAAAAAATCTCCTGTCGCCCATAAAATCGCTAAGGACATCTTTACTATCCCTAATTTGATAAGCGTGACTGGCGCCGCTTTAGCGATGCACGGATCTGAGAAAATCGATACAGCTGAAGGGTTGGCGGAATGCGCAGTCGGGCGATTAGCTGACGTCTTGGACGGCAAAGTAGCACGTATGACAGGACAGACTAGCAATTTTGGAGCAGCCTTAGATGCCACAACAGATAAAATAGTTATGGCAAAAATTCTCTATGAAATGAACAAAAAAGGGTTGGCTCCAAAGTATGTTCTTGGCACTGTTGCGCTACTAAACTCGATAAACGCTGGGGCTACTGGAATTGCCAATCTACGTAACAAGGAGAAAGCTGAAACTCGACCGACCAAATCAGGGAAGGTGGGGCTAGCTATAGAAACAGCAGCCTTAGTCGCTTATGCCGCTGCCGAATTAGCCGACAAACGAACCGACAATCCAAAGCCTGCCAAGTTTCTACGCAAACTGGGAGCTGGAGCATTCGCCGCCTCGCTTCCGTTCGCCATACACGCAACACACACCTATATAAAGCGAGCAATTAACGGCAACACAGGAAAAGAAGATCCAGAAGAGCCACGCCAAATAGCAGATGTTAATCGCAGCCTCGGGTCAATGGCAATGCTCCGTCACCTCAGTGGTCGCTCGTAATAATTCACTTTGCGGTTGTAGCCAGATAGTGATTTGTTATAATATAAAGTTATGAAAAATCTCGTTATCGTCGAGTCACCAGCCAAAGCTAAAACCATCGAGAAATATCTCGGCAAGGATTTTCACGTCCTGTCCAGCGTGGGGCATATTCGCTCGATTGTTAAAAAAACCAAAGACGGAACGCCGCCGATTGACGTGGCTAACGATTTTTTCGCGATTTACGAAGTTGATCCTGAAAAAAAGAAAGTTATCACCGAGCTTAAAAGAAATGTAAAGGCAGTCGGCAAGGAAAATGTTTGGCTCGCAACCGATGAAGACCGCGAAGGAGAGGCTATTGCTTGGCATTTATGTAAGGTGTTGGATCTTCCAATTGAAACGACTAAGCGAATTGTCTTCCACGAGATCACCAAAGATGCCATAACCAATGCAATTAAGAATCCGCGAACCGTGGATATGAATTTGGTTCAGGCGCAACAAGCCAGGCAGATCTTAGACAGATTAGTCGGTTTCGAGCTTAGTCCAGTCGTCTGGCAAAAAGTTCCTGGCGGAAAGTCAGCTGGTCGCGTTCAGAGCCCAGCGGTGCGATTACTAGTCGAGCGCGAACGAGAAATTATGAAGTTTGAGGGCAATTCTCAGTTCAAAGTTACTGCCATTTTTATTCACGACAATCAAGAATTCAAGGCTGAGCTTAATCAAAAATTCGACACAGAAGAAGCGGCGAACGAGTTCTTAAATAGTCTGAAACCCGCCGAATTTATTGTTAGCGATATCTCAAAAACTCCTGGGATCAGGAATCCAGCGGCACCATTTACCACGTCAACCTTGCAGCAGGAAGCCAACTCTAAACTTGGCTTCAGTTCCAAAGCAACTATGGCCTCGGCGCAAAAATTATACCAAGATGGAAAAATCACCTATATGCGTACCGACTCCGTAAATTTGAGCGGTCAAGCCATCGCGGCGGCTACCGACTTCATTAAGCGTCTTTACGGTCCAGATTACTCAACGGTTCGCAAGTTTAAGACCAAATCCGCGTCCGCCCAAGAAGCCCACGAAGCCATTCGCCCGACGGACATCACTCTGGAAACCGCGTCTAATAATAGCTATGACCAGAAATTATATGACCTGATTCGACGCCGAACTTTAGCGTCGCAAATGTCGCCAGCGAAGCTAGAAAAAACGACTATTACAATTGACATCAAAGGCGACAATTTACCAAAAAGCAAAAAGCCCACTCAGTTTGAAGCAAAAGGCGAAGTTATTACGTTTGATGGATTTTTGCGCGTTTACGGCGGCAATAAAGATGAGCTTCTACCGAAGTTACAGTCTGGCGATGAAGTCAATTCTCACAATATTACGGCTCGTCAAACATTTACACGACCGCCAGCTCGCTACACCGAAGGTTCGCTAGTCAAGAAGCTGGAGGAGCTTGGAATCGGACGTCCGTCAACTTACGCTACGATTATTGACACTATTCAGACTCGCGGCTACGTTGAAAAGGGTGACAGCGAAGGTCAACCGCGTGATGTAATTGTCCTGAACTATAACGGCGAGGAAGTTAGCCGAAGTATTGTCCAGGAAAAAACTGGCTCGACACGCGGCAAGCTTATTCCAACGCCAAGCGGCGAACTGATTGCCGATTTCCTGACGGACCATTTTACGCAAATTGTCGATTACGATTTTACCGCCAACGTTGAAACGGAATTTGACAAAATTGCCGGTGCTAATTTGGAAAAAAGCGCAATGCTGCACGGATTTTACACACCTTTCCATAAATTAATTGAGCAATCTGGCGGGATCGACCGAAGCAAAGTCGGTGCTAATCGCGAAGTGGGAATTGACCCGAAGACGAATAAACCGATTATCGCGCGATTTGGGCGATTTGGTCCAATGTTGCAGCTGGGCACAACTGAAGATGAAGATAAGCCGCGTTTTGCACCGCTGCCAAAGGGCGCGAAGATTGAAACGGTTACTCTGGAGCAAGCACTGGAAATGTTCAAGTTGCCACGCATCGTCGGACAAACAGAGGACGGGCAAGATATTAAGGCGAATATTGGGCGATTCGGTCCGTATATTCAAGTCGGCAAATTGTTCGTTTCCATTAAGCCAGAAGATCCTCACAGCATTACTTTAGAAAAGGCACGTGAACTTTACGCCGCCAAATTAGAAGCCGAAGCCGCTAAGAATATCGCCGAGTTTCCAGATGGAGTTAAGGTTCTCAATGGTCGATTCGGTCCATACATTACCAACGGCGCCAAAAACGTCAAAATCCCTAAAGCCACAGATCCGAAAACTATTACTCACGAAAAAGCTCTGGAGCTATTAAACGCCATAACAGCGAAGCCAACTCGCAAACGCGTAGTTAAAAAAGCCACCAAAACATCCGCTAAAAAGAAATAGCGTTTTCATACTATCCAATAATTCCGGATAATAAAAACTCTTCATATAATCTATTGCAAAAAACGTAAAATAAATGCTATAATTTATATCAGCAATTATGGCATTTATCTATTGACTTTTGTCAAATGCAATTGTATAATTAAAAACATATTTTCAATCAATATAACCTGTGGTGAGGCAGAGAGGATGTTTCTAGTAGCATGAGCGAGACAGCAAAAACCGAGCAAAGCGCCAAATTAAATTCTGTCGTCGATACTATTATTTCTAAGATTCCGCAAGAGCGCGAGAAGGAAATTATTTCTCGACGATTTGGTTTGTACGACCGAAAAGAAACGTTAGAGTTAATTGGCGATATGTTCGGCATTACTCGCGAGCGCGTTCGTCAGCTAGAAAAAGCAATCTTAACGCGTCTACGTGCAGCTGTCGCCGAGGGAGAACTTCCTTCGGTTATTGCTATGGAAAAAGAAATCACTTCGAGTTTGTCTGAGATGGGACGAGTTGCGCGCATGCAAGATTTGGCGTCGCATTTCCTCGGTAAAGAAGCTACTGCAATTGACCGCGCTCGTGTGGCGTTTATTTCTGAGCTAGCAGAAAATATCACGATTGTTACAGAGAATGACGATTATTACCAAGCAGCAGCAATTGACACTCTCGGCAATGAAAAGCAAATTAGAGCACGAGTCGAAGAAGTTGTAAAGACCATCAAAAAACACGGCGAACCCGTTACCGCGGAAGAATTGCACAAAAAATTGGACTATGAACATCCTTCAAACATTGCAGCCTTGGCTACCGTTAGTAAAAAATTGGCCAGCTTAAACGATCAGTGGGGACTAGCCAAATGGCCAGCCGTTAACCCAAAGAACATCCGCGATAAAATCTACGTCGTTCTGGACACCAATGGCTCACCGATGCATTTTTCCGACATCGCCAAGGGAATTCGGGACAGCGAATTTAACCGCCGAAGCGTTACAACACAGGCAATTCACAATGAACTTATTAAAGACAAGCGCTTTGTTCTAATCGGCCGCGGTATTTACGCGCTTGCCAGCTGGGGCTACAGCCGCGGAACTGTAGCAGATATCATTACTGATATTTTGAAGAATTCCGAAACTCCGCTTCACCGTGATGAAATCGTTCGTCAAGTCCTCGACAAACGACAAGTCAAGGAAACTACTATTCTATTAAACCTTCAATCAAAGCCGCAATTCAAACGCGTCGCTAAAGCCACATACGTTTTTGAAGAAGCCGCTTAAGCTAAGTTGCAAACTTCTTTCAGAGGTGAGATAATTTACACATAATGCAGATTATTTCTTGGATCATCAGCACATTATTACAATGGTATATTTGGATGCCAATCGTGGCAGTCCTGATGTTTTTGACGTGGCGGAATTATCGGAAAATAGAAGATTTCACCCCAGTTGAGAGTGTGCTTTTGGTTCTGGAAATCCCACGCACAAATGACAAGCAAGAGCTTGCCGCCGAACAGTTATTCGCTTCACTGCACGGAATTCTTCGCGACAATAAAGAATTGCGATTATCTGGCGGACACCAAGAGCACATCAGCTTTGAAATCGCCTCAGTTAATGGACAAATTCGCTTTTACGTTTGGGTACCAAAAACCCTGCAGAGCTTTGTCGAGGGACAGATTTATTCTCAATACCCAACCGTTCAAATTCACCAAGCCGACGAAGATTATACTGAGCACGAGCGCGATCACGAAGTTGCTTACTCGACAGAATTGACATTAACCACCGACGAATTTCTCCCAATTCGCACCTTCCAAAACTTCGAAGTCGACCCGCTGGCGGGCATTACAGGCACGCTAGCAAAATTAGAAACCACCGGTGAAGAATTGTGGATTCAGGTGCTAGTCAGACCAATCCCAGATGACTGGCAAAACGCCGCAGATCGATATATCAATAGTATAAAAAACGGGCGAATGTTCTCCTTGCCAGGATTTGGCGGTAGCATGCAGTGGCTAATCGGTGTACTTGGCGCATTATGGCAACCACCAGAGCAGGGAGCAAATCAATCAACAGCCGTTGAGCTATCAGACCGCGATAAAACTCGCATTTCTGAAGCAGAGAAAAAGGCCACAAAGCTCGGGTATGAAGTAAAGATTCGCTTAGTTTATATGGGCGAAAGTCAGACAAACGCTAAGCTTCGTATGCAGGCGCTCGTCGGCACATTTAAGCAGTTCAACTCAACAAATCTCAACGGATTCCACGCAGTCAAGGGTGCGTTTGGTAAAGAATTTATTGATAAATATCGCAAGCGTTCGTTCATCGGCGACGGATTCATCTTAAATATAGAAGAATTGGCGTCAGTTTTTCATTTGCCACACACCAACGTTGAAACACCAAATATAGTTTGGGCAAGTTCCAAGACTGCAGAACCGCCGTCCAAATTGCCAGTCTTAACCGGCGAAGATATCAACGATGACCAAATTTCTGCCTTTGGCGTCACCAACTTCCGCGGCATCAGCCACCAATTCGGCATGTTGCGCTACGACCGATCACGCCACGTTTACATAATCGGGCAAACGGGCGCCGGAAAAAGTGGACTATTAGAGCTCTTCGCCTTAAGCGACATTTTCCATAATCAAGGATATGCCATCATCGACCCGCACGGCGACTTCGCAATAAACAACATGAAATTTATTCCCGGCAGCCGATTGAACGACGTGATCTATTTCAACCCAGCCGACACCGCGTACCCTCTGGGATTCAACCCACTGGAGGTCACAAACCCGAACCAAAAAACCAACATCTCATCAGAAATCATCGGCGTTTTGAAGCGTATTTTCGGCGATTCGTGGGGGCCACGGCTTGAGTATATTTTGCGGTATACAATTCTGGCTTTGCTGGACCGACCAGAAGCGACGATGCTTGACATTACTCGCATGCTAACAGATAAGGAATTCCGAAAAGAAACGCTGACTTATTGCCAAGACACCGTGGTTTTGCAATTCTGGAATGTTGAATTTGCCAGCTGGAATGACAAGTTTGTCGCCGAGGCGATTGCGCCAGTCTTAAATAAAGTCGGGGCTTTCACCGCCAATCCAATCATTCGCAATATCATCGGCCAACCGAAATCCACGTTCAATATTCGACAAATTATGGACGAAGGAAAGATTCTAATTGTCAATCTGTCCAAAGGTCTTATCGGTGAAGATAATGCCGCCATCCTCGGTTCGTTTTTGGTCACAAAAATTCAGCTTGCTGCCATGTCTCGAAGCGACATTCCTGACGTCCGCGACCGCCGCCCATTCTATCTTTACGTCGACGAGTTCCAGAACTTCGCCACCGATTCGTTTGCAACTATTCTATCCGAGGCTCGAAAATATGGCCTTAACTTGACCGTTGCCAACCAGTACATTTCCCAGATGAGCGACACGGTTCGCGATGCGGTTTTCGGAAACGTCGGCACCATGATTTCTTTCCGAGTTTCTGCTGACGATGCACCGATTCTTGCCAAGCAATTCGAGCCGAACTTCGAGGCAATCGACCTTCTACAGATGCACAATCGTAATTTCGTTGTCAATATGGTTATCGGCGGCGAGAAAACTCCCGCGTTTTCTGCCCGCACATTGGAACTTCCGCCAAGCCAAGCCGACAACACGCCGCACATTATTGAACATTCGCGTCGCATGTATTCGCGAAACAGGGAAGATGTCGAGAAGGAAATTGACGCCGCAATAAAACCTGTTCGCAACCAAAAAAAGCAACCAGCCAAACCTCAACCGCAACCTGCAAACAACGCTCCAGCGGTCAATAGCCAACCGGAAAAGCAGCAACCCGCAGCAAACGATGGCGAAGTTGTTTTGCAAATTCGCGGCAATGATAATGCACCTACAGAAACCGCAATCAACACAGTTACACCGCTAGATTCAGCAACACCAAAAAGACGACGTCGCCGACGAAAAAAGAGCACTACCGCCGCCTAAAAAACTATTCGTATCGCCACTGACGCATATCAGAGTTGTAAACGTCGGTGATTCGCGGAGAAACCAACGTAGAAGTCGGTCCAGATGGCACTGATATGGCGTTTTGCTTAGTCAGGAAGGTGAGCAATTTCTGGTTTTGATATCGTAGGTTTTTCGGCAATGGCTGGCTAGCTACAACCTCAGCTTGCGGCGTAGACATCACAAAACCCCACTCGCCAAATGACGGCACATTGACCGAAAACGCCGTCACATATCGCTCTGGATGAGATGATTTGACGGTATTTGCCACCATATAAAAAGCATGCGGAGAGAAAAATGATGACGTCGCCTGCGTCACCATAACCCCACGCTCCGTTAAAATATTGCCAATTTGACGATATAATTGCTCAGAATACAACTTGGCTAATTTTTCATTCGACGGATCCACCAGATCAATCAACACAACATCATATTTATCTGAGGTAGAAAAAGCAAATTGGAAAGCATCTTGATTGATAATGGAAACGCGCGGATCATGCAGAGAACGCTGATTTATATCGGTGAGAAGATGATTAGTTTTTGCCAGATTAGTCATCACCTCATCGATATCGACCAACGTAATATGCTCAACGCTGGGATATTTCAAAACGTCCCGAGCCAGCAAACCATCGCCGCCGCCCATAATCAGCACGCGCTTCGGACTGGCGACTGAAGACAGAGCGGAAGTAGACAATGTTTCGTGATAACGCGCTTCGTCAAGGCTGGAAAACTGTAAATTGCGATTCAAAAACAACCTAGTGTCATTTTTATATCTCGTCAGAACAATCTTCTGATATGGCGTCTGCTGTTGCCACATCACAGGATCTTTATACGTTCGCTTGTCGATTCCGTGCTCAATTTCCGTCGCATAAATAAAGAACCCCAAAAGCAACATTGTTGCAATAACGCTAATTGTCATCACGATTTTCGACGCTTTCATTTGCTTAAGAATCAGAACCGCAACGCCAATATTCAGTGCCGCCACCAGATACGCGCTGCGCATTAAGCCAAGATACGGAAGCATAACAAGCGGGAATAATAGCGACGCAATTAACGCCCCAAAATAATCGAGCGCTAAAATCTTACTAAATAATTTCACCGAAGACTTGCGCCCGAATTCCTGAAACATCTTCATTAAAAGCGGAATTTCCAGCCCGATACAAATACCAATTGCCAAACTTATGACGGCAAAAATTATCCAATGCGAACGCGTAAAAACGAATCCCAAATACATCAACATCACCGAATTTCCGCCAATTAGCCCCAGAATAATTTCGTTTGTTGCGAAGCTGGTCGCTGGATGAAGCTTGATATAATTGACCAGCAGCGAGCCAATTCCCATGCCAAACAGCGTCACGCCAGTTGCCAGACTAAAGCTCAAAATCGAATCGCCCACCAGATATGACGCAGCTGCGCCTAAAATCAGCTCGTAAATAATTCCGCCAATTGCCACTAAAATTGCCGCTGCAAATAGAGCAACTTGCTCCCGTTTTTTCGTACTTGATCGTGACATTATAACTCCTTTTATTTACCAAGCCCGCCGCTACTGCCGCCGTAAACACTGCGCGATCCGCCGTGACCTCCGCCATTACTATTGTCGGAATTGTTGTCAAAGATGAACGCAAACAAAATAATAGCGATAAATATGACAATAAATATAATCGTCGTCCAGTCAATCGGTTTAATGGTTCTGCCGAACATTTCCTTTTGCTCTTTGTCACTCAACCTAACCTTACGGTAGGCATCATATTCGCGATTGTTATACTTCTCAATCGTTATCAGCTGACGGTTTTTCGGCGCGCTAGTATCTCTCAAAGTAGCATACGCCATCAGTTCTTTCGGGAAAACTTGGTACGTGTTTTTGCCCTTGATATTCATAATTTCACCAATTCCAACCTCGTCAACCACCACAACGTGATCCTTGCCGTCCTGCTCAGAAACGGTGAATGATTGACCTTTTTTTAATTGCGTTGGATCAATTGCCTGAGTAAAACGAATCGGCTCATACAGAGAAACGGTTTGATCGCTGTGATCATATTCCACCCAGCTATCATAATCAGCCAGCCCGGTAATCTCCCACTCTTCCCAGTAGTAAAATCGCTTATCTTTCTTATCCCACTCACGAAAAAGCAAACAGCCAACAACTCGCAAATTAGTTTTCTTTCCAGTCAATATTTGGTTGATTTTAAGTCGCGCCTTGGTTCGTTTCATATTACAATGCCATTTCTTTCATAATTATGTTTTTTGCACCCAGCAGCCGTGCAATCAGCTCTTTTATTTGTCGCAATTTATCATCATCCAGCATTTTACAAGTTGTCATCGCTATATACGCCACGCCGCTTTCCGGCCACGTATGAATCGCGATATGCGACTCCGACAAAAGCAGGGCAGCGCTAATTCCTTGCGGAGAAAATTGATGCATCACTGACTCCAGACGATGTAAGCCAGCCAATTCCGTAACATTTCTTAACAATTTCTGTAGCTCGTCCGCATCATTAAGCAAAGCAGAGTCAACTTCACTCACTTTTATGGTTATAGATTGGACCGCAGACGCATGCATATTATAGTAATTATATCACCCCTGGAGCGTCAGGAGTAAAGGTGAAACGCGGCTCTTAGAGGATATCGGTATTTAGATTGTTGGGGCATTATAACCAAATAATACAGAAAAAATCCCCGAATCCCATTACCGGGATTTAAGTGGGGATTCTTCTGGAAACATCCCCTCAGAGGATGAACCTCTTAAAGGGAGGGGATATTAATAACTCCACTATAGCAAACAATCCTCAAGATACCAACGATCAATAGCCTGTAAATTTCTTAGAAGACAGACAATAGGGCGAAATACTCTTTATGAAGGTAGTGCGAAGCCAAGAAAAAAAGCCACCCAGGTGACCTTAATAGTGCGCCCCGTGGACAAGCCGAACGGGGACTGGGCGACTTTTCTAATGGAAGTATAGCATAAGAAACCCAGAATGTCAATGATGAGAAGGAGAAATAAAAAATCTCTCCCAACAACGAGAAGAGATTTCGAGAGCTTCGGATGGGGCGCAAATGTTGTTCCATCATCCACCAACAGCGATAGCTATGTCGGCGGCGCGCCAGTTTCCGCCGGTCGGAGCTCTGATGGTGCCAGTGTAACACAAGAAGCCCAGAATATCAATGATGAGAATGATCACGCCACAACAAGAAAATCCCCCATGGAGCCAGCAGGGACGAGCCCATCAACTGAGTTACACCATCTAGGGGATTCTGCTCGTAATATAGCACAAGAATCTCAGAATGTCGACGGCGGCGGTAACCGTGCCAGTGCCGCTCAGTTGACAGAATACGACCAAAATAATACTTGCGCAATAACATTGATTGGAGTACACTGTAGTTACAGTCCCTTAAGTAAGGATTGTATTAATATCTAAATTGTTCTAGGTTTCTGTAATAATCTGGCGGTAAAAATCCGCTGTAAAGTATATGAAATACTGGAGCAAAGCACTAATCCGCTCACTTGTTGGGCGGATTATCTTTTTTATGAGTAAAGTATTTACGCTTTCAAATATTCTATTTTGGTTGTATAATTGCATTAAATTATCTCACAAAAGGGACTATCATGACTCAAAAATATTCATATTCACCAAAAAAATATTCACTAGGTCTAGACATTGGGACATCTTCAATCGGCTGGGCAGTATTAGACTTAGATAAAGAGCGCATCCATGATTTAGGGGTGCGCATTTTTGAGCGACCAGAAGTACCAAAAACCGGCAAGAGTCTTGCCGAACCGCGCAGGATTGATAGATCCAATAGACATCGACTAAGGAGACGTCGACAAAGGCTTAATTATCTCAAGCGGTTCTTTATTGATAACAATTTGATATCAGAGAGTCGCATAGGTGATATGCTTAGCCCAACTCACCCCAAAAAGTGGAGGCCAATCTATGATCCCTACGCTCTACGTATCAAGGGTTTGAATGAAAGACTCTCGCCAGAAGAGCTATTCGTAGCTCTTTATCATATAGCAAAGAGACGTGGATATAAGAGTAATCGTATATCCGTAGAAGAGCAGGATATTGAAGGATCTCAAGTGTTATCAGCTATTTCTGAGAACAAACTACTTTTGGAAAAGTATAAGACAAAATCGGTAGCCAAAGTACTTACGCTTGATGAAAAATTTAAGAACAATAAACGTAATAAAATAAGCACATATAAAAATTCATTTGTTCGTAAAAATTTTGAAGATGAAGTGATGTTAATTCTTGATTCTCAGAAAAAATTTGGCCTTAAACTACCATATGAAAAGATACAAACCTTGCTGTACGGTGATATAAAAAATGGCAACTACAATGGTATATTTTCACAGCGACCATTCATGACAAGTGAACTGATTAAAAAGATGCGTGGTTATTGTGAATTCGAGCCAGAAAAGCCTCGCGCACCAAAGGCTAGCTATAGCTTTGAGCTATTTCGCCTCGCTCAAAATCTATCCCATCTTCGCATTGTAGTCGATCGAGAGGCTCGACGGTTGTCTGAGGATGAGATCGCAAAAATAATCGAGAAAGCAAAGAACGTCAAAGTACTAAAATATGAGCATATTCGTGACATACTTGGATATAAGGACGACCAAAGCTTTAGTTTTGCTCAGGGTATGATACGTGGCAAAATTAAAAATGACGACAAAAAGAACGGTGAAGGCAATAAATTCGACTCAATGATATTTTACCATACTGTCAAAAAAGCTCTCGAACAACATCCAAAAGATTGGGACATACTAGCTACCAATAATTTTGAACTATTAGATACAGCAGGGTTAATGCTGACGGTAAATAAAGACGACTCGAGTCTGCGCACAGAACTATCCAAATTAAATATAAGCACCTATGCCGTTGAAGCACTTTTACCAATCAACGTTAGCGGCTTTGTCCATTTGTCATTTGACTCTCTCCATAGAATAACCCCATGGCTACTAAGAGGATTAAACTATAGCGAGGCGGTCGAAAAGGCTGGCTACAGCTTTTCTCAAAGTCTTTCTGGCAACAAGAAGAAATTACCGCCATTGTCAGAGAAACAAGCAGCACAAATTACTAACCCTGTTGTCAAGCGTGCAGTGTCTCAGACTATTAAAGTAGTTAATGCAATTATCAGGAAGTATGGAATACCATACAGTGTAAAAATAGAAACAGCAAGCGAGCTGGCAAAAAACGCCCAAGAACGTAATAAGATAAAAAAGATTCAAGACGAGAATGCTGAATATAACGAAAAAATTAAGCAGAAACTTATCACTGAATTTAATATACCAGCACCAACAGGACTACAAATTACTAAGTTTAAATTACGTGAGCAGCAAAACGGTGTTAGCCTTTACTCAGGCAAAGAAATAAATCTTGAAAATCTTTTCGCCGATGAACATTATGGCGAGATAGATCACATTATACCATTTTCACGCTGCGGCAACGATGGATTAAACAATAAAGTTTTGGTTTTTGCAGACGAAAATCAAGAGAAAGGAAATCTGACACCATATGAGGCGTTGGGTGGAGATGATAAAAAATGGACACAATTTGAGGCACGTGTAAGAGCAACCGCTGGATTACCAGCCGCTAAAAGAGATCGCCTTCTGTCAAAAAGTAAGCCAGTTGAAGATTGGAATGTCCGTGCGCTCAACGATACTCGATATATTTCACGTTTTTTACGTCAATACATTCGTGATAATTTAGATTTTCCTAAAATCGAAGGCAAGACCGGCGCGCAGAGGGTCTTCTCACCAAGTGGACCAATCACTTCATATTTAAGAAGAGTGTGGCATGTTGGCAATAAAAATCGCGATGATAATAATTTGCACCATGCAGCTGATGCCTGTATTATTGCCGCGACAAGTCCAAGCATTATTCAAAAAATATCAAGTCTTAATAAATACTACGAATTATTCAAATATACTGATAAAAACGAGATTGTCGACAAACTAACAGGAGAGGTTCTTGATCGTAATCAATTTGAACAGCATATAGCAGATCTTGAGCCCTGGGATGATTTCGGTAAGGAGGTGCGAAAACGCAGTAAACTATACAATACACCAAGCGAACTCCATAATGAACTAACTGGTCTAAAAAACTACGATGAAGAGTTTCGTTTGAACACACTGCCTATATTTGTTTCACGCATGCCTAAACGCTCCGGAAAAGGCTCAGCAAATGATGCGACTTTCCGATCGCCTAAAATCGTAGCAGGTTACATTGACGAAAAAGGGAAACCCGCCATTGCACGCAAGCAGCGAGTGTCGCTCCATTCTGTAGATCTTAAAAAATTATACGATTCACCAATTCGTGAAACAGATCCTAAACTGTACAAAATTTTGGAACAGCGACTCAAGGATTTTAATGGCGATCCAAAAAAAGCATTTGCCGAGAGCGTTTACAAACCAACAAAAGACGGTAAGCGTGGCAATATTGTACGCAGTATAAAAATATATAACACACGAGATTCAAGAAGTGGATTTTTAGTTAACAAGCAAAGAGCCTTTGTGAATAATGGTAAGACTATTCGTCTTGATGTTTATAAACGCAAAAACTATAAAGATATATATGAATATTATTTTACTCCAGTCTACACTCATTTGATAAACACTCAAAGGATTGAGGTTTTGCCAACACCTACTGGCCGGAGCAAGAACGAAAAGGCAGATTTTGATACTATCCGAACAGAGGATAATAAGATATATGCGACACTAGAGAATGGATTTATAAAGCAATTCTCCATATATCCAAATGACTACGTGCGAATATATTTTGATAACGAGATCGTTGAAGGATACTACGTAAAATACAACACTAACGACAGTAGTTTAAAACTTATAAAACACAGTGACACGAGTAAAAACGATAACGACTTAATCAGCAAGGTAGCCAAAACCGCCACCCTCATTGAGCGCTACGACATTGCCGTCCTCGGCGATAACTACAGGTGGCTATAAATGGCTTGGCGCGTCGTAGCTATCGAAAATCCTGCGCGGCTTAGCGTGCGTGATAATCAACTAGTAATTGCACAGGAAATGGAGTCTACTCTTCCAATTGAAGATATTGACGCCTTAATTTTAGACAATTACGGATCAACTATCACGACAAATTTGCTGACAGCATTAGCTACAAAAGGAACGACGACTGTAATATGCGACGAAAAGCATTTACCTGCCAGCGTACTTCTACCATATTCACAACATTCGCGCCAAGCCAAAGTTTCGCGTCAACAATTGTCCATGAGCCAACCCTTAAAAAAGCAACTATGGCAACAAATTATTATCAGTAAAATCACAAATCAAGCAGACGTCTTGCGATCTCGCGGGCTAGACGATTCCACTTTGCGGTCTTTAGCTAACGATGTTAAATCGGGCGACACCAGCAATCGCGAGTCAATTGCCGCCAGAATCTATTTCGACCAAATACTGGGCGACGCCACACGCCGCAAGCCAATCTGGCACAATGCCGCATTAAACTATGGCTACGCTATGGTGCGAAGTCACATTGCCAGACATATTGCTGCTCGCGGACTAGTTGCCTCACAGGGGCTATTCCACCACAATGAGCTTAACAGCTTTAACCTGGCTGACGATCTAATTGAGCCGTACCGTGCCGCTGTCGATTTATATATCTTAGAAAAAGTTGCGCCACTTCATGTCGGCGACCGCGATGCCAGCCTCACCAAGCATGATCGCCAACTTATTATTGACATATTAAATTATTATGTTATAATTGACAGTAAGAAGTTTACTATAAAACATGCGGTCGAGCGGACGGTTGAAAGCTTTATCGAATGTATCGAGGTAAAGGAGGCGCGTAAGCTTCTTTTGCCAAAAATCGCCTCCTAACAGGGAAGGGATGTCATATAAAATCATGAGGGTCGCAGTATTTTTTGATTTGCCGACCAATACCAAAACAGAGCGCAAGGCCGCCGCACAGTTCCGTAAATTCTTATTGGACGACGGTTTTGACATGCTCCAATACAGCATATATACGCGACTATGTCCAAATCGTGACGTTGCAGAAAAACATATGATGCGAATTAAGAGGCACGCTCCGGACAGCGGCTCGGTGCGATTGCTTTATTTAACAGAGCATCAATTTACACACATGCACGTTATTGTTGGCGAAAAAACCACCCAAGAAAAGTCCGTTCCAGCTGGGCAATTAGCATTTTTCTAACCAAAAATCCCCCTCGTAACAGAGGGGGATTTAAGGAAGTATTATATCAATATCTAAATTGTTAGGGAACTATAACAAAAATATTGATATTCTGAGACAACCTCGCATTATATCAATATCTAAATTGTTAGGGAACTATAACACCAATCAGCGATGAGACCGGCTTGCCAGTATTATATCAATATCTAAATTGTTAGGGAACTATAACCATTGGGATTCTGCGTTTATTTTCTTTACAATTATATCAATATCTAAATTGTTAGGGAACTATAACTCGTCTTTAGCTGGTTGCGCGTTTTAATTGATTATATCAATATCTAAATTGTTAGGGAACTATAACTTATGCGCCGATGGTCATGAATTTAGATAGATTATATCAATATCTAAATTGTTAGGGAACTATAACTTCATAGAATCAATCATGAACCGTGCGTCTTATTATATCAATATCTAAATTGTTAGGGAACTATAACCCATTCGGCCTCTCGGCTGGCCCGTTTTTTATTATATCAATATCTAAATTGTTAGGGAACTATAACGAAGGGGGTATTAACAACAGCCGTTTATTGATTTTTTATGGTGGCAGTAGTAATATTTACGCAGAAGTAGGTAGCGCCACTCGTATTGAACAGGAAAGCGGACCTACTTCTTTTTTATGGTGAATGAATATTTAAAAGTCCGAAAGCGCGACTTTTCTATTTTCGCTTAGTCTTTTTTATTGATATTGACCAGCAAAATTATTATGATTATCAATAGTAGTACTGATATCATTAATTCGCCCATCGTAAAAGAATGAAAAATAATTCCATTGTCAAGTATTCTAGTTCCGTTTGCCATATTATCCTCCTGCCCTCATTTTAGCATAAAATACGTTGTTTATTTTACGCGCTCATTTATGTATTTTAGCTTATCAAATGTATAAATTATTACGAAGTCACAGAACACCATAACAATATAGCCAACTAAGCGTATTGCGGAATCTAGCAAATAGCAACAAGAGGAGGCTTGAGCAATCTCTTAAAAAGTAGTATTATAGCTGGGCGATTGTTGTGATTTGCAGTCGTCGTTATGTGAAGACACCTCATTTTCGAGGTGTCTTTTTTGACGGCTTCGAAAAAAATAATAAATACATTCCAAATACAAGCTTAATTGCCGAGTCAATATATGCTATCACCTCTAATGGGATATCGGTAAAAATATATCCTACAAAAACATTAATGGCGCAAATAAGACCCAGATATATCATTGATTTTCCATGCACAAAATAATACGGGAAAAAATGCAGTGCGGTCGCCATCAGCGCTCCCAGCCAAATCAATCTCCAATTTTCAGTCGCAAAGAATGGTCCACCCAGCAAAACCATCAAGATAAATAATAAAATAACGGCGTATAAAGATACTTTCTTTTGAAATTCACTCGAAGATCCATCAGACAGCCTATTCAACACCTTTTTATTCATGTTGATTGAGAAAAAACTAATAACATATCCAATGCTAAATACTTGCATATTTATTACTCGTTTTCCTCCTATTAAAGTAGCTATTGAAATAATCGCTGCTATTACAATTAGCCACAATCCACACGCTCTCTTATAATTGAATTCCAACTTTTCATCTTTATTATAATTTAAAAAAGCCATAAATATCTCCGATAAAATTATCACTCTTATTATATCACCGCAACGATAAAGCCTAAAAATCGTAAGCATTTATTATCAACATATGATAGACTAATCTCATGGGAACGCTTATATTTATAGTTATAGTAGCCGCAATTATTTTTCTGATAATCAAAGCAAGGCGGGGGACTGACGGCGACACAAGCCCGATTAAGACCCCAATAAAGAAAGAATATGTATACATTAAAAAATCTTGCGCAATGACGCCAAGTGAATTATCGTTTTACAAAATACTACACGAAGCAATAAACGGATGTGTAATTATACCTCAGGCTCATTTAAGTATGTTTTTAGACCATGAGATAAAAGGGCAAAACTGGAAGGCGGCTTTCGCGAGAATAAACGGCAAATCTGTAGATTTTCTAATTTGCACCAATGATATGAAGCCTCTCATAGCTATTGAACTTGATGATAATACTCACAATCAGCCCGATCGGAAAACGCGCGACGATTTTGTCAATTCAATCATGGCCAATACTAATATGCCCCTACTGCGATTTAAGGCAGGCGAATGGAACAGTGAAATAATTAAGCACAGAATCACTCAAGCTCTTTCACAAAATTAGCGATTAAAGAACAATAGAACAAAATACGAACTAATTATTAGCCATTTTTAAGCATACATAAAGCCGAATCGGCTGAGAGTATTTATATTGATAAATTTTGCGAGATACAAACATAAATTATAAATCCGAGCCAATGCAGATAAACCAACGTACAACATAAAACGCACCAAGCCAGTAAATAGGGCGGTTTATAAAACAAAAATGACAAGTAGATTGATTTGGTAAAAATGAGATAAATTTATCGCGAAGAAAGACGATGGAATAGTCGTGTTTTAGATATAGTTTTAATGTCGCACAATGTATCTTTTACGCAATAATAAATGCCGTACAAAGATGAATATACATATGTCTCTACATATCCGCTAACACCTTATAAAACGAACTTTTTCTGGTAATTCGACTAGGGGATTCTCTATCATATACAACTTCATAAAACATACTGTCTTTTATAAAAATATACACCAACAAAATGCGAACTTAAAAAATATTTTTTTAATTCCAGCACTACACATACCGGAGTGCTACATTGATATTTTTACATCAATATAAACTCTGAGTATGCGCGCCGTAAGCTCGTTAAGTTTTCCACAACGCATTTTATATTATTTGACATTTTTATATTTTTATTGCCCTACTCCCCTAGCTTATCATTTTGCGATTATTTGACTTTTGCATATTTTTATATTGTTATATATATTTTCTACACCATACAGAAATAGAACAAAAAGAGAACTTACTCTATCCAGAAGAGAAGTTGACCGCCCTACTTATAGAACGACCTCTGATCTACCCTGACGTCTATATACCCTGGCTTCGCGCCGTTATTATCCAAATAATTCAAAGTAGCTATCACCTGTTTAACCTGAGCTTGAGCAGACCTATCCACCGTCATACGGATCTGGGTTTCCCTGCCCTCGACCTTAAACCAAACTTGGCGTACAGTATTAGCTGGCAGAATAACCTCTGAAACATTCATTTTATGTTGCGAAAATTCAGACACGGCTTGACCAAGAAAGCTCAAGAATTGACGATTTATAACTTCTTGACCGCCTCTAGTCGGTAGGCCACTCTCATCACGAACAGCAACCGTAGGTGCAGCAAAATAATTCTGCTCAAAAGTAACACCGCTATCATCAACAAAATAAATCTTATCACCGGAAGACCACTGAGCCACCGGCTGCCTAAACGTCAACTTAACGGCCGATCGCGCTAGAAAATCTCCCTCCACGCGAATATTTTTTACCTCAGGAGCTTTCTGTAAAAAGAATTGCTTGAGATCATTATTATTGAGGAAAAACCGAAATCTCTCCGCTGGATGAGCGCTGTAATATTCATTAAGAACGCTCACGTATTTATTGGCATTGCTGGAACTTTTTGCGTCGGGAGTTTGGATTGAAATATTGATTGTCAATTGAAACAAAAGGAATATCACAATAAGCAGACTTACCGCAGTCGCAAACATTTTCCGCATTACACGGCGACGTTTTTTCACCAATTCGTGCGTCTCGAGTCTCTCAGAAGTCTCCAAAGGAGAGGATGTCTGGCGGCTATTAAGCGTCCTGTTCCGACGATATGATTGGGCGGGCAAATCCTCATAATTCTCAGTCCGACGACGCGCCGCGATTTCTCGACGACTTAGATTCTCGTCCGATTTTTTCTTAGAGAAGGGGAATTTCACTTTCGCCTACCCTGCCTTCGCACCGTAGTAAGAATAATCTTCGCCATATCTTTAGCCGCTTTTGGTTTGGCAAATTTGCCGAAGTTATCGCCCAGACCTTTAAGAATTTTCTTAGATTTTAATACGCCAATTATTTTTCGTGCCAAGATTTGATTGTCCTTATCCAACTCGTCTTCGGAAACTATCAACGCCGCCAATGCGTCCTGGTAAACTTTAGCGTTTTTCAATTGATGCCCGCCCGTCAAATGGCCGTTAGGGATAATAATTGTCGGTTTATGTAGCGCCGCCAACTCCAGAAGAGTGGTCGCCCCTGCCCTGGTCACGACTATATCCGCTGCCGCCAAAACTTCCGCCATCCCGTTGTGAACAAACGCCTGCAATCGCCAGCCCTCCCGTTCGTCGGTTTGCTTGAGAATTTCTTCATATTGCTGATTTCCCGATATCAAAAATACCGAAGCCTCAGAAAGCAGGTTTTCCCTAATTGCTACAATCGCGGAATTAATTCGGCCAGCTCCGAGTCCACCGCCAGTAATAACAACTAGCGGTTTATTGACATTAAAGCCTAATTTTTCCTTCAATTCTTTCCTCTCAGCCTCAGAATATGGATGGAATTCTGGCGCAACTGGAATACCAACATATGAAGCTTTTTCCGGTGGATAATTGTAATATTCAAGCGGCGCACCCGTGCCGATAGCTTTTGCGAAAGGACTCAGCAAGCGATTCGTCAAACCTGGATGCGCGTCAGAATCATGCAAAACCAACGGAATTCTTAATAGCCGAGCCGCATAGCCAACTGGCAAACAAACATATCCGCCCTTAATGAAAATAACGTCTGGACGCCACTTCATAAGCTTAAACAAGCTCTGGAAAAAGCCAATCATCACCTTAAAACCATCACGTAGATTTGGGAATAAAATTGACGGATGTAGATGCAATGAGATGCTTTTTCCGTGATATCGGCGTAATTTTCCAGCAATAATCAAATCGACCGGAATATTCTCGTCGAACTTAGCAAAAATCCCGCGTGCGCTGGCACCAAATTTTTTATCGCACCAAAAACGAAGCTCGTGATCACCAGTTTTCTGTAATTCTCTAAATACGGCTACCACTGGCGTAACGTGTCCGCCTGAGCCGCCGCCGACCGCTAAGATCTTGGCCACTTTCACCCTCCTCTAATGCTTTATGTGACGTATATTTGGAAATTTGGAAAACTAAACCGAGCGCTGCCGCGATAAACAACATGCTTGTACCGCCATAACTTAATAATGGTAACGGGATTCCAGTAAGCGGCGCCAAACCTGTCATTGCAGCAATATTCAGTATCACGTGAGAAGCAATCCAGCCAAAAATTCCCGCCACAATTAGCCGCAACGTTACGTTCGGAAGCCTCGCGGCTACGTGCAAAATCGACAAGAGTAACGCCGTAAACAGCGCCAATATAGCCATTAAGCCGACAAAGCCAAACGTTTCTCCCATGACGGCAAAAATAGAGTCGTTAGTCGCCTCTGGAAGATATCCTGTCGCCTGAACGCTTTTACCAATTCCAAGTCCTAGAAGCCCGCCAGAACCAATTGCAATTCTGGCCTGCTGAATGTGATAATTCTTATTCTCCTGACTGCTCGTCCCTTTGTGACTATCGCCCTGCACAAAAGTCATCACGCGCTCGATTCGGTGCGGCGATGTAAAAATCATCACCAAACCACAAAGTGCAACAATCGCCAGAATCTTCTTGAAAATCTTCCAATCAATTCCAGCCACTAAAATCATTGATAAGATAATCGCTATCAACGAAATTCCCGTTCCCAAGTCTTTTTGCAAAAACACAATCATCAGCAGCGATAATCCGGAAATAATGCCCAGCGGAATAATAGTTTCTTGGATGTCGTTCAATTTTCCCTGTTGCGAGCGACGCCCTAAAAATCCCGCCAAAAACAATAGCACGCCATATTTGAGCAATTCTGACGGCTGGAAACTACCTAATCCTCCCAGATAAAACCATCGATACGCACCGTTAGTTTCTTGCGCAAACGACAAATGAAGTACCGCGCCCGAGAGAAATAATAAAATGCATAGCGCAAATCCAGCGTAAAGAATATATTTTGATCTCTCGCCAGTAAACCATTTGTACGGCGTAAAATAAAACGCAGAAAAAGCCACGACAGCAATAAGCACACTCGTCAGCTGCTTGCCAAAGAAATACGTATCGCTATAATTCGTGCCGTAAGCATAATTCATCACGTTGGCGCGTTGCGGCCCCAGCGCATACATAACAATCAGCCCAAGTAGCAGCAAAAGCCCCATATAAAGCACAATCTGGTACATCGGTCGATGACTTCGAACCGGCTGAGCGATAGATTGACGATTTTTGGCGATCGAATTACGCAATATGACCTCCAGCAAGCGCCAGCATCACGCCGATAAACGCCATCACGCAGCCAATAACCCAGAAGCGCATCGTCACTTTAGTTTCTGGCCAGCCAATCGCCTCCAAGTGATGATGAATCGGCGCGGATAGGAAAACCTTTCTCTTAAACAGCTTCTTGCTGACGATTTGGGTCAAGCTTGATCCCGCCTCAATTACAAATAGCAAGCCAATCACAGGAAGCAGGAGCAAAGAGTCGGTCAGCATTGCCACAACTCCCAAACACGCGCCATAAGCAAAGCTACCAACGTCACCCATAAAGAATCGAGCTGGGTAAATATTGAACCACAAATAGCTCAAGAGCACTCCGACAACCGTAAAGCAGAATCCCGCCAATATAACATGTTGTTGCAATAAGGCAATCACACCAAACGCCCCAAAGCTAATACTGAGCAGTCCGCCCGCCAATCCGTCCATTCCGTCAGAAATATTAACAGCGTTACCAGTAGCCACCACCGCAAATGCGAACAAAGGAACTATCAACCAACCAATATTCACCTCGCCCGCAAACGGAACGTGGAAACTCGCCACGCCCAGTTTAGCAAAGAAAAACCAACCAAGCACCACGCCAATCAACGTAATTAGCGCAAACTTCACTGGACTACGAAGTCCAGCCGCGCCGCCGCCCAAACCGCGCAGATTGATGATATCGTCAATTAGCCCAACAATTCCGCCACCAACCAACGCCGCCAAAGGAAGCCAGGTCTGAGCTCGGTCTAGATTGAAGAAAATCGTCACCACAAAGATTGAAATTACGCCAATCACTCCAGCCATCGTCGGGATGTTTCGCCGCAATTTTGCCGCTTGGAATTTGGCGAAAATCTTCAACTTTTTCCCGTCAGTGCTTTCCGACCTTTGGCGCTTCCAGAAGCGATATCGATAAGCGAAAAACGTATAAATTGGCGTTAAAAACATCGCTAGTAAAAACGCGCCGACACTCAGCAAAAATACGTGCGTTAATTCATTAGTTACTGTCTGCAGAGCTATTCCCATATTTATTCCTTTGGTGCTATTTTCATATAATCAATCATCCAGTTGGATATATCCGTAAAAATTGGCCCAGCATGGAGATTTCCCTGTAAGTTAATCCCTTTTCCCGGAGCCGCTACACGTACCATTATGACATATTCGGCGCCATTTTTTCCACCGCCATAACCAATATATGTAGCAATCGTTTCCTTCTGTGTGTAAGCGCCATTAACCACCGCTTCAGAAGTACCGGTTTTTCCACCAATTTCATAGCCAGATTTGTCGCTCTTTGATAGAAATGAAGATCGGCGCGCCGTCGTTAGCATCGTTCGCATCTGAGATGACGTGCCGCCGCTTACGGTTTGGCGAATAACTTTATTTTCCGACGGTTTCAAATTGCCAGATTCGTCAATTGTACCAACAAGAACGGTTGGCTTGTAATATTGACCGCCGTTAACTAGCGACGAAAATCCAGCCGCGACTTGAACCATAGTCAAATTCATACTCTGCCCGTAAGTCATGGCCGAATAACGAACCTCATTTCCTTCTACACTATCCGGCGGGTAAATATAGCCCGAAGCCTCGCCCAGCTCAATTCCAGTTTTGGTGCCAAAGCCAAATTTATCGTGATAATATTCATACAAAGTCTGGCGAGCCGGCAAATTAATCTGCGAGCCATTTCCTAATTTTCGAATCGCGGTAATCGTGCCGACGTTGAGCGAATTGTTAAACGCACCTTGAATCGTCATCGTGCCGCCCAAACCTCTCAGAGCATTACACATCGTGCGGTCAGCGACTTTAATACAATCGGTATTATTATACGTGCTGGACGGAGTAATAACACCCTTGTCAATTGCCGTAGCGAAGCTAAAAGATTTGATAATCGATCCCGGCTCAAATGGCACCATCGACGCGCTATCCACAAACACCGACCCATTTTTCTGCTTGGCAAAATCCGCTGGATTATAAGTCGGATAATTCGCCATTGCCAGAACTTGACCGTTTTTCGGATTCATAACAATCACACTTCCCTCAGTGGCGCCAGCTGCTTCGACTCCTTTTTTCAATGCCAATTCAGTCTGATTCTGGATATTCCTATCCACCGTCAGCGCCAAATTGTCACCAGATTTCGCCTCGATTCGCATATTATTTTTTCCAACCGTCAAAGGTATGTTTCTAACGTCAGTTACAGATTGTAATAGTCCGTCCCGACCCTTAAGCTGCTTATTCAAAGAGCCTTCGACGCCATATTGACCTTCGCCAGCCGCATTCACAAATCCAAGCACGTGCGCACCCAGTTCGCCCTCAGGATAATTTCGAATAGAACTTTGCTGGTATAGCACGCCCGCAAAGTTTTTCTTTTTCAATTTTTCCGCTTGAGTTCTGGTAATATTTTTCGCTAAAACTTCATAGCGCGACTTTTTATTATTGAGCCGTTCAGATACATTTTCCGTCATTTCACCGCCGGCAATTTCCCTCAAACCATCAACAAGTTGGCTCCGCTCTTTATCGTCAATCGACTGCGGATCCGCAATCACCGTATAAACCGCCTGATTAAGCACCACTGGAACTGGCGTTTTTCCGTCCATCATGTAAATTTTCCCGCGCTCCGCAGGAATGACAAATTGACGCTGCTGACTTGCCCGTGCTAATTCCGTATATTTGCCATATTGCAAAATCTGCAATTGAAATAATCGCAACACAAAAGCCGCCATCACTACTAGTAAAGCGATGGCCAACCAACCAGTTCTTGAACGAATAAGCCGCTGCATATTGCTTATCCTATTATATCACTATTGAGCGTAATGCGTTTCAGTTGTCGTCATAGCTGAAGCGACATTGCTATTCTTCACCTTCTCTAACGCTGTCAGACGCGCATTCTGCACTTCCAATTCTGACTTTTTTGCGCTTAGTTCGGTGATTTTTGTATCCAGACTCTGAGCTTCATAGCCGTAAGCTGTAAGTCTGGTTGCCTGAGTAAGATAAATCAAGCCCAGTACTGTAATCATCAATGCAACTAGCACTGTATGAGCAACAGGACCAAGTTTGACCTGAGACTGAAAACGTGTAGAATTCTGATTTCGGCGCAATTGACCGTGTGAACGTCGTGAAGTAAATGTGGTGGTGTTTGTCATTTGTCTCTATCTTTTATGTTTATATTTGTTTTAGCATAACAAACCAGCCCGCCCGTTAAAGACAGGCTGGTTTCTCTAAGGTATATTCCGGAATACGCTTTAGTTTAGCCGCGGCGTACTGAAACAGCCTCTGCCTTGTCCGTATTCTGGAATTCTACTTTGATGTGGATTGGCATAATAGCCTCCTTCTTTTTGTTTTATTTTTTCACGGCGTATCGAAACTTCGCACTTCGACTACGCGGATTGTGAACATCTTCAGTTCCAGACACCGGTTTTTTCTCTGGAACAATCAGCTCAGCCTCATAGCCAGCCGTTGCTTGCTCCGAAAAGTAACGCTTGATCAATCTGTCTTCCAAGCTATGAAAACTAATTATTCCTACTCGCCCGCCCTTATTAAGTAAGCGTGGCAAAAGTGGCAATAGTTCTTCAATCAGCTTAAGTTCGCGATTGACTTCAATGCGTAGCGCCTGAAAGGTGCGAGTCGCAGGATGGTGTTTCATACTACCGCGACCAACGGTTTGCTTAATCAGATCAGCCAGCTCAGTCGTTCCCTGAATTGGTCGAGCTTTTACAATTGCCTGCGCAATTCGCCTGGCCCGCCCCAGGTTCTCCTCGCCGTAACGAGTAATCAGCTGCGTCAGCTCGTCAACCGAATACGAATTGACAATATCCGCCGCTGTGATTTCCGTCCGATTATCCATCCGCATATCTAGCGGACCATCAAATCGAAACGAAAAACCTCTCTCTGCTCTGTCAAGCTGCGGTGACGACACCCCCAAATCAGCCAAAATCACGTCAAACTTACGCCCCTGCTTGACCAAATCTTGCGCTGCACTCACAAAATCTTTGTGAATTAAAGTTACGCCTTTTTCAGCCAAATCGCCCAATGTCTTAATCGCGTTTTCGTCGCGGTCAACCAACACTGCGCCCAAATAATTATCCGTCCTATTTAAGAATGCCCTGGCATGGCCGCCATAGCCAGCCGTCAAGTCAAGATACGACTCGCCTTCGACTGGCTGCAGCTTGCTAAGGGTTATCTCCAAAAGTACGGGAACATGAATCGGTTCGCTCGCTTGGAGTTCTTCCGACTGTGGTGGATGTTCTTTAATACTCATCATTATTCCATTATACAGAAATAATGCTCGAGATCACCTAACTGGATATTTAATTCTGGCTTTTTTGTATTTGTGTTTTGTTTGTTTTTGTTGTCTTAGAGTGGAAATTTGTTGATTGTCAGTAACAACCATGTTTTCCAAAGAGACTTATGTGTGAGGTGGAGTTTTTTTGGGAGGTGTTTGAGGAAGGTGCGTTGCCTTTTTTAATGTGGAGCAAATTGCCACATGCCATTTTCAAATACCCAGATAGTTGATCTCGAGAGGTTTTAATTGTTAAGGTGCTTAGCTAATCTACTATTCCGCATTCTCGGCCGCTATTAGCCGAAAATATTCCCCCGCTCGCACAGCAACGACTTCTCTGTTAATTCCAGCGTAGTCGAGCAAATGCTGCTCAATCGTCACTCGTCCTTGTTTTTGGTCGAGCGCCGATGCGGTTTTACCTCGTCGGAATTTAACGTTCAGGTCGGCAACTCGCTCATCCAGAATACTTCCTGTTAGGGCACTTTCCACTTCCCGATCCCAGATTTGCTGTGGATACAAGTGGAGATATTTGCCAAACCCGCGAGTTAGCACGACGCCTGATGCAAATTCTGCCCTGAGCTCAGCCGGAATTGTCAAGCGTCGCTTGTCGTCCAACTTACGCTCAAAGTAATCTGTCTGCACGTCGTCCTTCCTTCGTGGTAGATTAGTTGTTTTTTACAGTGGATGTTTGTTTTTGTTGGTGATTTTCCATCAACTTTCGTTCCACTGACTCCACTATACTACCCACACCTACCCACTTGCAAGCCCTTTTTTTGACTTTTTACCCATTTTTGCATCAAATAAAAACTTTTCCACATTTTTGTGGAAAAGCCTAGTGTTGGGTTGGCGCAAGTCTACGCTATTTAATAGTTTTGGGCAATGGATTAGCACTTAAAGTTATTTCAGACCAGCCTACAATTGAAGGGCAAACTAGTATACGCTTTTAACGACATAAAAAGAACACCGGCGAACCGCTCAAGTAAGGCGATTTAGCTCCGGTGGTTCTTAGCGTCAGTATAGTAAATAATCCTCAATAAATCAATAGCGATAAACTCCAGCACTCTATTCAATAAACTACTGATGAGGTCTAAAGACCACACCTCTATATCTCTCAGCAGACTCCCTACTTGCCTGCCTCAAAACCTCGTCAATTGCCAGCGCATCAGGAGAAACTTCCAGCGCCCTACGGTTAATTCCGTATAGATATAAATTGTCCAAATCTCGCACGCGACTCAAAGCCACATAACCCATACCTTCAACAAACGCCTTTCTCAGGTCAATCTTAGCCGCATCCAGTGTCATTCCCTGACTTTTGTGAACCGTTATAGCCCACGCCAAACGCAGCGGAACCTGAGAAATACTCGCTCGTTTGCGCTCTCCGTCCCGCAATTCCCAAGCATCCGGTACCATCGTCACCCGACGACCATCTCGAAACTCAACAACCGGATATTCCGTCAGCGGCTCAAAATCCACGACCGTGCCGATGCTTCCATTGGCATATAATTTTTGCGGCGAATTTTTAACTGCCATCACCAACGCGCCCAGCTTAATTACCAGATTTTCTGGAGCCAAAACCGACCTTTGCAGATTCTCTACATAAATTTTCGAGCCCGTCGTCGTCTGCTGATATGACCGCTCTTCTCCTGGCAATTCTGCCAATTTTTGGATATTGATATCATCAACATCAACGTTTACAGTGTGCAGTTCTGTAATATCACCATCTGGCGGCTCAATTTCCGTGCGCGCCAGCAACGCCTCGACGTGACGTCGCCTAACATCGCCAGTTCTTAGAGCGGTCAGAATCTCCAAAAGCTGCTCATCATTCTGACGATATTGTCGCTCCAAATACAGAACCGCTGGCTGAAGTTCTTGCCAAGCATCAGAATAAACCACAAATCCGCCGCCCTGCTCGTTCGGACGATTCACTGGCGGCAATTGGAAAAAGTCGCCGCTCATCACCAACTGAATACCGCCAAACGGCTGATCATTTTCCCTGACGGTTCTTAAAACTTTATCAATCATATCCAGCCGAAAATCGTGAAGCATTGAAATCTCGTCAATGATCAACACGTCAGTTTTAGAAATCACATCACGCCGCGTTTTTGACAATCGTTCAAAAAAATTGTTCGGCAAATGATCACTCACACCAATACCACTCCAGCTGTGAATCGTATTGCCCCCAAGGTGCGTCGCCGCCAGACCAGTTGTCGCTGTTACCGACACCTTTTTACCCCGTTTTCGTGCCTGCGCAATAAAAGTATTCAACAGGTAAGTTTTGCCCGTTCCAGCCGCACCAGTCAGCAACGCCGACCGACCGCTCAGCAGAATAGCCAGCGCTAATTCTTGATCCATTTTAGCCCCGTGGCGGTTCGCCTTCTGGCTCGCCGAGCAGCTTCTTCGATTTAATTTCGTAACGCTTGCCCGTGATTTTACTCTCAATATAATCCTCGTTAATGAGATTTACGAACATATCCAAATCATTGCCGTCCATGATAATAATCGCGCCATTATCATCGCTCATCAACTCCAATTGCATCTCATCAGCATAGTCCAAAACATCTTCCTGTTTAACCGCACCGATTTCCAATTTCTGCAATTTATTAATCGTCTTTTTGCGCTCCTTCACCAACGCATTAAGATCCATTCCCTCCGGAAAACTTAGCTTATATTCCTTCTCAATTTCCGCTACTTTTTTATCAGCAATCACCTGCTTTTTATATTCATAGCCAAACATTCGCTCAAATTTTCCAGGATTAAACGCAAAAATATCTTTACCGACAATCAAAACTTGATTATCATCCGGAACCCTAAAACCAACCTCCGCATTAAATGAACCAAATTTGCCATCAGAAAATTCCCAAGCCAACGCACTCTTTAGCGTCTGACCTTGCTGGATTAGCTTAACCGTGTAGAATGTCGCGTCAGGGTTATTCGGATCGGTAAATCGCGCCACAATTCCCTTCATGCGCTTGAATTCGTGCTCAGTTTCCGAAAACTCCACAATGTCATGACGTTCATGCTCAATCAAATGAATCAGTGTTTCAGCTCGCCCAACCTTTTCCAGATCAGTCCTCAACAGAACATTATCTTCCGATTCACTCAATTCATAATCGCGAACACTCAGTCCAGTGCCCGCACCCAAATTGACCTGATTGATATAGTCAAACAAGAACAACGGCCTAAGCTGTTGCTCAACATCGCCTTTTATCGGCATAAAATACGGCGTGTAATTTTTGCTAAACAAGAATAGCTCTATCTGTAAATCATTCTTCTTTGCATCGTTTTGATTTGCCCACAAAAAAATATCAGTCGTTTCCCTCACTTCTTCCATTTTTCTAGTATAGCAATTTTTATCAGATGTCGCTAGCAGTTATTTAGCTAATCTCTCGCCTTCACGCGCCCGATTGGCCCATTCGTCCGCCAGCTCATTCCCTTCATCGCCTTCATGACCGCGCACCCAACGCAAATCCGCCTGAGAGTTCGAATATAGTTCGTATAGTTCGCGGACAATATCCAGATTTTTAATATCACCGTTTTTCTTTGTCCAGCCGCGCTTTTCCCAACCCGGCGCCCATTTGGTAACCACGTTAATCCAAAACTCACTATCAGAATAAATCACACACGGCGCGCCATTAGCGTCTTTCAATGCCGCAATTAAAGCTTTGCCCTCCATACGAATATTAGTGGTATCACCGCCCTCTGAGCCCAAAATCCACGGTTGAAGATCGCGAATAACCGCAAAACCCCCCGGACCAGGATTTGGTGAAGCAGAGCCGTCAGTATAGTAAGTTGTCATTAGTATGATTATACACTAATTATAGCTCGCCTGGCTATCTTACGAGACGTACTGTTCATCTTATTATAGACTTTATAAAATTCACTAACGCGATCACGACTTTGTTTTGTTAAATGAGATTCCTTCTCCCCATCAGCACAGTTTGTAAAGAAGTCTTGCTTACGCTGCCAAATATCAATTATCTTCTCTGCTGTTTCATCACTCATATTGACCAAATCGCCGTAAATTTTCCGCAGCTTAAAGAAAAAGTGTGCCGCCTTTTTACCAGTACGAGCCACCAGACGAGCATCTGGCGTAGAAAACTGCATCTCAAACGGCGCATACGGAATTCTTCCATCGTCAGTTTCATAGAATCCCGTAATCTTCGCATCAGTAAATCCGCTACCACTATCCTTAAAACTGAACATCTTCATGTCAACGCCTGGTATCTTATCGATAATTTTCTGACGGATCTTCTTCTGGAAATCCGAAGAGCCCTTAACAACAAAACATTCGCTTTTTCGTCCTGGAGCTGGATACGGAGTAATCTTACCGCCATTAACAGCCTTAATCACGGCATCAGCATAGGCATCGGCTAGCTGCTCGTTGTCTTGACAAATTACCGTCATACCATATAAGTCGATCGGATGGAATTCTCCCGAATCTTTCAGAGGTTGAGAACGTTTATCATAATAACCTATGGTCTGTAGTAATTTTTTACAATACGAGCCACGACCCTTACCTCGAGCCCTTACTTCCAATTCTGCCCCATTCGAGGTTTTTACAGTACCAGATCCAAAAAATGTACTATGCGAGGAATTGGTATTTACGGCAGGTTTCAGATCTGACTCCCCTAGTAGCTCAGAGAACACGCCATTAAAGTTACCCATAGCAAAATCAAATCGTGTAGGATCGGTCGAATACCTGCTACCAAAATGCAACGACACGACCCTGTCCACCTCATTCATGATCGAATCGATATCACTGCTCAAGGCATCTTTGCGATATAAAGCATCGCCAATATTACGCCCCGTCATAACACCAATTTCATCTTTTAGCTCAGATTCCAAGTTATCTAGCCCAATAATACTGCATACTGGAATTAAGAAATTTTCAGCAAATACTGCACATTTATACGCGAACGCGCTATGATAAGGGGCGACTTTTAAGTTAGATAAGGTTATAGCTCCAGCAATCATCGCAGTCTCCAAGCCTACACCTTCAGCTCCTTCGCCTTTTGTTGAGAATACCTTTATCAAGTTATCAAGATGCGGTGCTGGAATTGACGGATTTTCAGCCCACGGGCTCTTACCATAATCATCACCATCCATGTCTAAATCGTCAGGAATTGTTTGATTGTCCTTAAGCTTTAGCGCTTTTCCTGCTAGCGAACCCTCATCAATATCTTCCATGTACGACAAAAAAGCCTCTTGTAAGACTTTATAGTCCTCAACTATACCTATAACAGTATCCTTGCTAATCTCTTCAGAGGCGCCATCTAGCGACCTCGTAATATATTCAGTACGTTGCCTACTACTTAAACCTTCCGGCATCCCAATAATAATCTCTGCAGCCAGTTTACGCGACGGAGTTAAGTGATCTCCGCTAAATGTCTCCACCAATCCCATGGCCAATTCTCTCCTTTCAAGAGAAAAGTCAACTTCGCCTTGATTTTGAAGATTGGTGTTATTGTCTAATGATTCTTTACTTTCCATAATATAGCTTGTAAATTATATCACAAACTATAAATTTTTGCAATAGCTAGACTATAGCGGTTATCTACGCAAAATAAATCCGCATCAATTCGCGCGCTACTCTGTCGGCATCGTGACGAATCAAGCTGCGCTGAGCCGCCAATGGATCGCTGTTGGAGTTCGTGTTGACCCACACGTCATCAGCAATCAAACGCTTGCCCGACGCATAATAATGCTTTTTCTTCAGCAATTCCTTATCCCACTCGACCAAATATTCGCCGTCGTGAGCATATTTCTTTATCAATTCCTCTGGCGGACGATGATTATTGTAAAGCACATAATCCATATTCACCCCTGAAAATCGCTCAATTTCATCCGCAAAATCCGCCACGGTAAATCCATCAGTCTGCGTTGGCTTGGTAACCAAATTGCAAACATAGACTTTCTTCGCCTTCGTTTCAGCAAGCGCACAAGTAACGCCTCGAACCAACAACGCTGGCGCCAAACTACCATACAAAAGCCCTGGCGCAATCACCACCAAATCGGCATCCAAAATCGCTTGATGAGCTCGCGGGTTAATCGTAGCTGGCGGCTTAAGCTCTAGCCACGGCCGCTCGCCGCGCGGAATCTTTAGCGACTCAGCCGCGTGTTGACCATCAACAACCGTGCCGTCTTTCAGCTTAATCGACATCGTTGTATCGTCCAGAGTAATCGGATAAACTCGACCATTAACGCCCAAAACTTCACTAGCCAACTCAACTGCATCAGCAAAACTTCCTGTCATCTTTTCCAGTGCTGCCATAAACAAATTACCAAACGCGTGACCTTTCATACTGCCCTCGCCGAACCGGTAATTGAACAAATCGCGAACTTTCGGCGAAGTACTTAGCGCCACCAGGCATTGCCTGACGTCGCCCGCCGGCAACACGCCCAATTCATCGCGCAACACGCCAGTTGAGCCGCCGTCGTCGACCATATTGACCAACGCTGTAATGCTGTGCGTATATTTTTTCAATCCAGAAAGCAGCGTGAAACTTCCCGTTCCGCCACCAATAACTACAATTTTTACCCCAAAATGATCATTATTCGAACTATCCGTCATGCCTGAATTATAGCACTTAATAAGCTCTAAACCAACGTGCCTTTTGGCAACGCCCATTCCAAAAACGGCTGCTGCTGACAATCAATCGCGTTAATAATATGCGTGGCAATTTTCGCAGGATCGTTGAAAAACATATAGTCAGCTGGAAGATCGCGCCCGTTCCAAAACGGAGTTTTCATAGCACCAGGCAAAAATAGTGCAACTCTAACTGGAAGTTTTTGCTCATCTGCCTGCATTCCCAAACTTCGCGCCAAACCCGCTTGAGCGTGCTTCGTCGCAACATACACAGCTTCATCCGAGCGCGCTTTAACACTACTTGTCGACCCAATAATCGTCAGTACGGACTTACGATTCTGCGTTAACATCTTACGCCAAGCCCATTGGACCAACGACAACGCGCCCGAAAAATTAACTTCCGCCATACTGCGAACACTCGGCTGATCTTCAAAATTGCCGCGCCAGCCATATCCAGCCGCCCACACAAATTGATCAATATCATCGCCGTTTAAGATCTGCTCGATTCGCGCCGACGCCGACTCTACTTGATCCGAATAATAAACATCCAATGGAAAACCTTCGCCGTGCTTCTGCGGATTATGAGTCTTGCCCAGAACTAGCACACGCTCGCCACGTTCCCGCAGCTGCTTCGCCATTTCCAAACCGAGCCCACTCGTCCCACCAAGAATAATATGCATATGGCTATTATAGCAATGGCAATATTAAATGTAAATTCCGTATCTAAGCCTCGGCCAAGCTTCCGTCAGCTCCTCGGCTGAAAATTCCTTAACAGAATCCAGCTCTTGTAAAGGCGTTTCCAAGCAAAGCCCAACAGCCACGGCAGCCACTCGTCTCATGAGATATTCCGCATTGTCTGAAGAAAAATAAGCATTCTTCCTGAATCCTCCTCTTATCCCTCCAACAGAATGTACACCCCGCCCATCCCGCCAGCTTCGCAGCTCAGTTTTACCATACGGAAACTGAAATGGCGATTGTATGAACGTAGACCGACCAGGAAGGCGCTTCTCTGCTAACATGATATGTCCCGAATACTCACGACAGCGACTAGCCAACATTACATCCATATCGAGAACCTCGTCCTTAACAACTAATCTAGTCAATAAAGCAAATAACAAATCCTCGTCGACTTCACCCTCCATAATATTCTCGATTTTAACTCTGGCGCCGTAATTATCAGCCTTCTTCATACGTTAAATCCTTAGCCATTTTCTTATACTCTCTCCACTTGCTACCAAAATCCACATTGCCATGGAAACGAGAAACAAACTTATCCACTTTATCCGGAGAGAAACTCTCAGTAGGCGATTCCTTAAGCTCTTCTAATGACAATCCTGCACAATGCAAAGCCACAGCTCCAACACGCAAGGCGAGTCTGACGATCTCTAGCTTCTGATCGTCGTCAGAGTTATTCTCAATGGAATCAGGGACAACAAGCTCGGTTGGTATTACTTTGCGCAAGAAAGAAATTCCACTATGCGACATCGGGTCAGCTAATAGCCAGCCACTTACCTTCACCTCATCTTCAACCGCCAGACACTCTGAAATAGACACTCGCGCCATATTCTCACCAATTCCGCGAACCTTCTCTATTAAATTCTCATGACTACGAATATCACCCACTCTCCTGGCAAACACCATGGACGCATTCACCGTCCCATCTTCTTCCAAAGACCAATTGCCATCATAGATTCCAATCAAGCGCCGACTTTCAACAGAGGAATACTTCTCCGAGCCATTACTAGAGTCAATAAATCTAATATCAAAAGATACGCCGCCTGTATTTTTTTCCACGTCTGATATTCTATACTATTTTATGGAAAAAGTCAATACTATTCTGTCGGCAAACCATTTGCGCCACACAATTTCTGCCACTTCAAATGCACTTTATATCGAAGCGGTGCACCCGACTCGCTCTCTTGGAGTCGCAACTCTTCAGGATCTATAAACATCACTTCGTCCGCATCAACGCCCGCTGAAAAATCAAAATTTTCCGTCCACACACGACAAGAAAAACAAATTTGGTTAGCATCAATTCTTTCAAGATAAATCTCGTCCGACGCGTCAAAAAGTTGATAACGCAAGCCGCCCTTGTAGCCAACCTCTTCATATAACTCCCGCTTCAACGCAGACTCAAAAGTTTCGCCATAATCCATACCACCGCCCGGCAAATCCCAACACGGCCGCCCATCTTCTTTAACAACCAAAATCTGCCCAGCGTCGTTGTAAATCAGAGCTTTTATGGAAACGCGATACAGACAATCCAGATGGTCCGTTCCATCTAAATTCTGTGTAATGATACGTCCGTTGGTGATTTTTGTCATGAAAGTCATTATACTACACCCGAGCGCTAGATAGCTAATACCATTTCACCTACAGTATACTCTGTCTTTCCAATATCTCTTTCCAATATCCATTTACTAACTACTCATTGGGTGTTAATAAGTTAGGAATTACCTAAATTACCTAATTGTGATACTCTTTTATTTTTCCTGCATATTCAGTCAAAAGATTCTTTGAATAAATTTTTTCATTTCTTGAATCTCTAACTTCTTTCCAAAGAATAGCAGCTACTTTTAACTTATTCGAATAGTTGCGACTATTTTCGTCTGCACAGAAATCCTTTAAAAATTGATTCCATTGACAAACCGAATTATCATATTTAGCATAATCCGATTTTCCATAATAAACTTTCAGCATATCTTGAATCGTAAAACTCAAATCATTTTCACTTTTTACTTTTCTCCAAGCAGTAGCCATATCAGCAGTAAATTTAAAAGGTGCAATACCTGTTACGGCAGAGAAATATTCTCTAAATTTTGTATTAAAGGAAAACCCACATTCAAGTAATGGCATATATAGAGTAATATTTTCAACTTGCTTTGTTTCGTTTTTTATTGATGATTTTTTAATTAAATTACCCTTAAAGTACTGCTCAATAATATAATTAAGTTCTTGTTTTGTACCTCTATGTTCTAATGCTAGCGACCTGCATATCTGTGAAAGTTCTTCACGATACCAATAGTGTTGATTAAATTCATCAAACGATGTGATTTTATCAAACTCAGGTCTACTTTTTGTCAATCTTTTATCTCCTCAAAACCAATTTGCTTTTTTCACGTCCAATATCTACAACTCCTCAACCTTCACCCGCCTCTGCTCCGTCGTATCTCGCTCACGAACAGTAACGGTGTCATCTTCCAGCGTCTGAAAATCGATAACCACGCAGTGCGGCGTACCAATTTCATCCTGACGGCGATAGCGCTTACCGATGTTTCCATTGTCATCCCACATAACGCGTCCAGGATTTTTCTTAGATAGGCTAGCGTAAATTTCACGTGCCTTCTCCACCAGTTCCGGCTTATTCTTAAGTAGCGGCGAAACGGCAAATTTAACCGGCGCCAAATGTTCTGGAAGCGCCAGATAAACACGCTTGCTGCCGTTCTGCTCGTCCTCACGATAAGCGCTCGACAAGACTGCCATCAGCGCTCGCTCGACACCAAAACTCGGCTCAATCACGTGCGGCACAAACTTTTCATTCGTCCCCTTAATCGTATATTCCATACTCTTTCCGCTGACGCGCTGAATGTTCATCAGGTCAAAATCAGTCCGATACGCAATTCCCATCAGCTCTTCCTTGCCAATTGGAAAATCGTATTCGATGTCAATCGTTTTCTTACTGTAATGCGCCCTGTCTTCCGCCGGAACATCCAACTCGTGAATATTCTTAGGGTCTAATCCCAACGCCTCCAAAAACTCGTGCGTCGACTTCAACAATTCATCAAATGCTTCCTGCCAATTTTCTGGATTGACAAAATATTCAATCTCCATTTGCTCAAACTCCCGAGAACGGAAAACAAAATCTCGCGGCGCAATTTCATTGCGAAACGCCTTGCCCTGCTGAGCAATTCCAAACGGCAAGTCTGGATAAAAACTATCAACAACGTTCTTAAAATTGGTAAAAATTCCCTGAGCAGTTTCTGGACGAAGATATGCAACGCTGTCTTCACTTTCAGTGGCGCCGACGCTCGTCTTAAACATCATATTAAACGTGCGAGATTTACTCAGTGGATTTCCGTCTGGGCTTTTAATTCCCCGTTCCGCAATCACTTCGTCCATTTGCTCCATCATCAAACCTTCAACGTCAGCCCCATTGTCTTTAAGGATATGATCCGTACGATAACGCCGATGATTAACCGTATCTTCGCACAATGGGTCAACGAACGTATCAACGTGCCCGCTCGCCTTCCAGACTTTCGGATTCATCAAAATCGCCGCATCGACGCCATATATATCATCGCGCTCGTCAACAAACATTCGCCACCATAAATTCATAATGTTGCGCTTCAATTGAACGCCAAGCGGACCATAATCCCACGTTCCAGACAAACCTCCATAAACATCAGAACCCTGATAAATAAAACCGCGAC
Organism: Candidatus Nanosynbacter sp. TM7-057; assembly: GCF_022828295.1. NCBI lineage: Bacteria > Bacillati > Minisyncoccota > Nanosynbacteria > Nanosynbacterales > Nanosynbacteraceae > Nanosynbacter > Candidatus Nanosynbacter sp. TM7-057. The sequence goes on from NZ_JAJQJT010000001.1 coordinate 127,053, forward strand.
GCTTACACAGGCTAATAATATCTTCCATTTTTGCTTGACTCATTGAAAAAACCTTTCTCCATGTTGGCAACATGGCGATTCACATTATTACCAAAATTATACCATTTTACTGACAATTTTACACTGCGGCGTGCTGTCTGGCGGTCAACCAACAATCGTTTATAACCTCAGTTATTCCGCCAATTTGCGCCACATTCGCGAGTGGTTTTGCCTGGATTAACCTCAGTAGCTTGATGGCGTCTGCACCCAAATCGCCCTGCTCCGCTAATCTCAAACCTTTTTCCGCGCTGTCATACATATATTTTTTATCTGGTAGCAGCGCCGCCGTCGTCACATCTGTGCGAAGATTTAATTCATCGCCCAGCAAACTCGCGTATTGCAAATAAAACCAAGTTTCAATCAATTTTTGATTTATCGCGGGATTATTCAATTGCTCCAAAACTTGACTCAGCACATAATACCACTCTGGTTCGTCAATGTTTTCACTCGCCGCAGAAACCAATTTCATTACCGAATATGCAAACTGCATCCGATCATAGTCCTCCAAAATATGCCGATAAAACGCCGACAATCGAGCGGAAGTTAATAGCCCCAAATCGCCCCGACCAGAACGAATAACCACGTCACAAATCGCGAATAATTCAATTCCACCCGCCAATTTACTGCGCTCGCGTCGCACACCTTTGGCAATCACACTACGTCGACCTTTTGGCGTTAATAATTGCAAAACTCGGTCAGCTTCGGCGTAATTCGTTCGCCTCAGAACGATCGCTTTTACTCGTTCACTCTGCCCCGTCATTTAAAACCTCGCGAAAAATCGCCCGCGCCTCATTCGGACGCATCGATGTTTTATTCAAAATTGTCTTCACACCAAGCGGACGCAAATCGTCCATTTTAACGTCGATATTAGTACAAACCACAATCGGCAAACTCGCCAAATCCGCGTACGATCGCAGCTCATTCAACAAAGCAATCGCCGTTTCACCAGCTAACAACATATCCAAAATTAAAGCATCAGGTTGCCAATCGTCAATAATTTCAATCGCCTGACCACCAGAAACCGCCACTTGATGTTCCGCCCCAACATCCGCGGCAAACTTGCCCAGAATATCCGCCCAATTCTTATCATCCTCGACAATTAACAGTTTTTTCATATCAAACTCAACTGCCGACTAATTGGCATTTCTACATAAAAAGTCAATCCATCACGGTGACGAATCAGACCAATTCGCCCATTCATCGCACGCGCAAATTGATTCGCCACGTAAATCCCCAGCCCGCTACTTTCCGGCCTTGTTCGCACGGTTTTTCGCGTTTCCATTTCATCAAGCAAAAGCCGATATTCCTTCAAACTCATCATCGGTCCAAAATCTCGCACGCTCATTCTCACGGCATCTTTTGTCGCCTTAACCGAAACCTTAATCTCCGATCCGTCCTCAGTATACGCCAACGCATTATTCAAAAAGTTCGCTAAAATTCGCCCCAAAAGTGTTCGGTTCGCTAATATCAATTGACTATTTCGACTGCTCTTAGGCCAGCTAACTTTTCGTCCGTAAAGCATTGCGTTGAACTTCGTTTCCATCGCTACTTGCTGACATAAAGCCAACGGATTGACCGGCTCAAGCGGAAATAACGACGGCGTTAAATTAGCTGAATTTGCCAAATCGATCGTAAGTTGCAACGCCTGCTCAGAAGTCCGAATAATTCGTTGCTGGATCTGAGTTTTATCGGCAGAACTGGTTAAATCGTCGTCCAACAGTAGCGCCAATTGCCTAATCAAAGCCAGCGGCGTTTTCAGCTCGTGAGCCGCCACCAAAACGCTCGGCAATCCCCCAAAATCAGCATCACTCCACTCTTTACCTGCCATACAATTCTAGTATAGCAAATATGTACTGGGTTTTTCTATTCAGAGATTTTTACAGTGCTCAATATAGTCTGGAAATCTGGCTTAAACGTATCCGCGTCGGTTGAAAAACGAATAGTTTTATCGCGAACCTTCATCAAAACCACAGAGCCGCGCAATTCTTTCTCAAACGTACCGTCAATCCGAGTTGCTGAAATTCCGTTAAACTCAGTACTACTTGAGGTCAATTCACCCTTCTTTAGTCGTGATTGATAATCATTCAGCACCGTATCCATATTCTTATTGATAATTTCCAGCCTTAATGCAAACCGACTATTTTTATTAGTTGTCGAAGGAACTGAAACAGGGTGAAGATAAGCTTTGTAATCACCCCTGTCGCTACCGTCATTCCCTACATATACACTCCAAGTTTTTGGATACATGAACGATACCCGACCGTATTCAGCAGGACCGACAAATTCAATACGCGGGTTTTTTGCTTCTTCAGAAAATTTCTTCTGGTCTGATTCGGCTTGTTCGCTCTTCCCCTTAGCAACTTCAATCGCAACTTTACTATCAACACTGCTCTTTTCTCGGGAATATTGCATGTACGCCCAAATTGCCAAAGATCCAGCAATCAAAAACAATATCAGACAGCCGATTGTGCCGACCATCCAGCCATTAACTGAGCCACGCTCACTCTTATCTCTCGTCATCATATTGTAAAGTATAGCTTATGCTTTAATTGATGTAAAGATCCTACTCAGCGTTAAAATCCTCGCTAAGAACCTCGATATCATGTCGCATATCTTCCAGCGTGGCAGTAATTTTTTTTGACAATTCTCTCGCCTCAATAAACTTCTGTTTTGCTTCGTCCAGATTAAAATCATCGCCTTGAAACCACGCGATTCGCTCGTTCAATTCAGCCATCATTTGCTCAATTGTCATATCGTTGTTCACTATTCTCAATCCTCGCTTTCATAATTATATCTTTTGTTGTAATCTCTACAATATTACCAATCTGTAAATCACCCTTGATCATTGCATAGCCACGACGCAGCGCCATTTCCGGATCATACTCAGCTATGACTTTTTGTTGCGACAATGTTGCATTTGCAGCCACACCCACACGGCTTGACCACTGTTTTAGCGCTTCTTTTTGCAACATTGTTGCATTAAGCGATTGTTCTTCGATAGCTCTACAAATTGAATCTTTCGCGTCAATTAACCTGTAATGCAAATGCCTAATCACTTCTCGCTTGTCAGGAAACAGCAATTGCGCGGCGTTACTCGGCGTGGCTGCGCGAACGTCCGCCGCCAAATCACATAAACTCTCATCAATTTCATGACCAATTCCAGTCATTGTCGGAATGCGACTACTCGCCACCGCCCGTACTAGTTTTTCATCGTTAAAACTCGCCAAATCTTCCGCGCTGCCACCGCCACGAATCAAAACAATCACATCTGGAGATTCTGACATTTGATTAAAATATGATATTGCTCGAACAGCTTGATCTGCAGCATTAGCACCCTGCACATTAACGTTGGCGACTACGAATTTCACACCACCCCAACGCTCACCGGAAATCTTCATAAAGTCAGCATATCCCGCAGCTTTTGTACTGGAAATAACAGCCACTCTCTGAGGATATTGCGGCAATGGACGCTTTCTTTCAGAATTAAACAAACCCTCAACTGTCAATTTTTGCTTCAAAAGATCAAAACTTCGCTTCAAACTTCCCTTGCCTAATGGGCGAATCTCTTGAATATTCAAACTAAAGGCGCCTTTATCTCTAAGCACCGGCATCGCTCGAACGACAACTTTCATTCCATCTTCAATTGGCGTGCGTAAATTGCTAAAACCAACAAAACACCGAACCAGCCCATCATCATCTTTTAGATCAAAAAAAGCGTATTTCGGAGGATAAGACTTGAAACTAGAAACCTCGCCCTCAACTTCAACCATTCCAGCAAAAGCCACGTCAAAAGTTTGATTGACAACTGCTATGAAATTACTAACACTAAATCTGGGAATCATCTGGCTTGCCGTATTTAATCAGTGCGTGTTGATAAAAAATATAGCCAAAGATAATCGTGCCAGTAAGTAAAATTGCTCGCGTCAGAATTATTCCAGCAATCGCCAAATCTGGCGGAGTGCCTGCCATACTTAAGAAAATAATCATGATCGTTTCGTAAACTCCCGTCCCTCCAGGCGTAAACACGACAATCGCTGCCAATCCCGCCACACCATATCCAACCATCAGAATCGCCGGATTAACAAAAACACCCAGCGACAAAAACGCTACGGCAAACATCGCCACATCAAAAACAGTGTAGACAGCTCCCCAAATCATCGGTTTTATTAGAAGCTTCGGATGATTGGACAAATCTTGAAAATCGTCCTGCATATCAACAAAAAACTCTTCGACTTTCTTCGACTTCATCACTCGACGTTTTTTACCTAAAGTGGCAATTTTTACTAGCGCATTAATAAATCTAGACAGCCCAGTCGCAGTTGCTTGCATACGACGCTTTGACGAAAACACGAAAATCAGACCAAACGTCAGCGCTAAAACCACGATAATCAGCAAGAAACTAGCGGCAACGATATAACGATTAACCTTACCGTCAATAGCCAGCGCCAACACAGCAATCACCAACAGAACCAAAAGCGATAAAAATCCCGTAACGTAACGAATCACCTGCGCAAATGTCGAACGTGCCGAACTCACGCCAAGCTTGTGCATTCGCCACGTCGTATACGAAATTCCACTAACTCCGCCCGACGGAAAAATGTGATTGACCAAATTAAGCTCCAGCGCAATCCTCGTCTGCTCCAGCCTGGAAATATGATGAATCAGATTCTTCTCTCTTAAATACGAAAAAATCATCTCGCCGCCAGCGAAGTACACGATAATCTGAAACGGTAATAGTAAGAATAATAGCCATAAATCCGCGTGCAAAAACAGATTCCACGCCTTCACGAGCTCATGCCGAGATAGAAAAATTATTATTGCCAAAACCGCCAACGTCAAAACGCTCATAATGGCTCGTGGCGATTTTAACAGCTGCAACACCTTCGGTAACATAACCTTCATTATACCACGATAAATGTTATAATTACGATATGTTTATAGCTATTCTTGGCCGTCAACCTGAAATCTCTATCGCTGAATTAGAGGCGGTTTACGGCACTCAAAACGTCCAAAAAATCTCCAACCAAGCCGCCACGGTTAATTGCGACAATTTATCAATTGACAATCTCGGTGGAACGATTAAGTGCGGACAAATCATCACGAAGATAAAGTCGCAAAAATCAGACCACAATACCCTGCTCCAAGCGTCAAAAATTATTGTTGAAAAATACACGAAAAAACTTTCGAATAGTCAGAAAAAAATAACCATCGGAATAAGTTTTTATGGCAATAAAATGGATCCGCGCAACATTCAAAAAATAGGAATTATCCTGAAAAATAACCTGAGAAAATCTGGCGTCAGTTTACGTCTAATTCCTAATAAAACCGCCGCGCTGTCCACTGCGACCTCTCACAATAATAAACTCGGCAGGTCTGAGGCGAAAATTGAAATTATCATAGCTAAGAACGTGTACGGAGATTTGATAATCGCTGAAAGTCGTGGCGCTCAAAATATCAATTCATATACTCAGCGCGACCGCGGACGACCAAAGCGCGATGCCTTCGTGGGAATGCTTCCACCCAAGCTTGCACAAATTATGATTAACCTGTCTGGCGCAAAACCTGACGATTATCTCTGGGATCCGTTTTGTGGCACAGGAACGGTACTACAAGAAGCTGCGCTTATCGGCGTGAATGCTTATGGCAGCGATTTGAGCGATAAGATGATATCTTACACGACTGAAAATATGAGCTGGGTAGAAAAAACTTTTTCGACAAACACTTTCTGGCAAGCGCATCAGGCCGACGCTACCTCTGTAAAATTGACGAATGAACAGAAGGAGCGGATTTCTCGCGTTGTTTGCGAAACATATTTAGGTCAGCCGTTTTCCGCACCACCCAGCCCAGAAAAACTTCACGAAGTAGTCGGAAATTGTAATCACATAATTAGCGATTTTCTACAAAATATCCATTCGCAAATCCACCCAGACACGACGCTTTGCATAGCCGTTCCAGCGTGGCAAAATCGCGAAGGTAAATTTACTCACCTGCCTCTGATAAAGAATCTTAAAAAACTTGGATATCAGCAAATTATCGATAAAAACCTCTTATATTACCGCGAAGATCAAGTCGTTGCCAGAGAAATATTGGTATTAAAACCCGCAGATATAGCCAAAACCGCTTGACAACTGGCTTTATTTTCGATAAACTAGAACAGATTGTTTTATAGAAACTATAAGGAGTAAAGAATGTCAAAGGTTAAAGCTGGTGGTTCTAGTAAGAATATCCACAACAATGCTGGTCAACGTCTTGGCGTTAAGCGATTTGGCGGTCAAAAAGTTTCCGCTGGAGAAGTTCTAGTTCGCCAAACTGGTGCCACAAAGATCGCTGGTGACGGTACATACGTTAGCCGTAATTTCACCATCCACGCGGCAAAAGATGGCGTAGTTGGCTTTAAGTCAGTTAAGAAAACTAAGTTTACCGGCAAATCAGAACGCCGAACGCAAGTTGTTGTTCTTTAATCGGTAAAAACTTTTTATTAAAATAGCTCCGGTAAATACGGAGTTGTTTTAATATTAATAATTATTTCTTACATATACGAGAAGCGCCCTTGCAGAATCTCTATACATACCACTTCTCTCTTTGCCGCCCCTGTAATGAGTAACCGTTTTGTTTTTTGTTTTGTCTGTCCACATTAAATGACCCATCCATCATGGCAATTGCCAGCACTACAGTATATTCACGACTGCGCATTTTACCCGCATAATAATCACCTCCGAGATAATTAGGAGCTTTTAGATTATCCTCTGAGTTACGAAGAACTCTGTCTGCCAAAGCGCCTGGATTAACGGCTGCCAGCCTATCAAGACTGGAAGTTAAATATTCAAACAAGCGGCAACGCGTCAGGTGACTAGCTCTAATGTTATTTATTAACGCTTTAGAGTCAAGCAACCTCTCGGGATTAATTATTTGCATTAACGATGGATTCATAGCTAGATTATCAATAGCCTCTTTCGCAGCATTAAAGCTATTCTCAGATACAGGAACTCCTTTTGGGTTTCTAACGGCAGCGTCCTCTACATTATTTGACGGCACATAATTCGGGTCAAGCAGGTGCTCAAATTTCAACTTCACAGATGTGTAATCGTCCCTAAAAGACATTCCGTCCACGTCAGTCTCTAGAGGCCTCATCAGTTCTAGTACTCTCTTATCAAAACGATTTAGCTCTGGGCTATCACTTTCATCTAGCCCCGTTTCCGCAGTCGACAGACTATTCCAATCACTAGCCGTATGTTTCTGCCGCCAAACTTGATCAGCAGCCTCTGCTCCTTCTTTAAGCATTTCCTCAGTAGATTTTCCGTAAAGATCCTGAATATAAGATTCGTCAAAACCTTTATTTGCTTCTCGACTTTGGAGCTTCTTCAATGACACAATCTTAGTTGCAATAATATGCTCTTCGTAAACATGCCCTCCATAAACTTTAATCGGTTTATGTACTTTCACAAACAACTCAATCGGACCAATATCCTCCTCAGAACCAGTGTCACACACACTTAGCATATCGCCAGAAATCCAGCCCCCATCATGCCTGACGCCTTTTCCGTCTTGACCACTGCGAATAACGGTTAGCGGAGATGTTGCAATATCTGGGTCAGCATCGTCATGAAAAGTTGCAACTACATAATCTTCCAGTGTTTTTGGTCGTTCTTGTTTGTGATTTTGTGTTGGTTTTGGTTTTTCCATATATAACTACCTTATACCAAAAAACAAGCAAAAAGTCAACCCCTAAGAGGCTGACCTTCGCTCGATTTGTTTATCTATTGAATACCCAAATGATGCTTTACGCGCGCCACAACGTCGCCAATTACAACCTGAGATTTCACCAAATAATCATCAACGCCCAAGCTCTCAGCGCGCTCCTTGTCCTTTGGCTGACTAAGTGCTGTTAGCATAATAATCCTCACGTTAGCAGTCTCTGGCGTATTGCGAAGAATATCCAGGACATCAAAGCCACTAATCTTTGGCATCATCACATCCAAAAGAATCAAATCTGGACGATATTCAACAGTGGCAGACAGGGCATCTTCTCCGTTATTAGCTTCTCTAACATCAAACCCTTCAATCTCTAGTCGCGACCTATAAACCGCAGACAGAGCCATATCATCCTCAACTAGTAAAATCTTCTTTTTTTGTCCGTTCATACTATCTCCATTTTATGTTGTCCAGCCCAAAAACACAAGCTTTATAACGACTTCGCCTTATCCACCTGCGGATCTATGTTATTATTGACATCGTCCGACGAAAGATCAACTTTTACATCAGGTTCTATACCAGTTTTATCTATATTTTTGCCCTTTGGCGTGTACCATCTGGCTTCAGTAACTTTCATTTGCGACCCGCCAGGTAGCCCAAGTACAATCTGCACACTTCCCTTGCCGTAACTCTTCTGCCCAACCAGCGTGGCTTTTCCGTATTCACGAAGCGCCCCAGCTGTAATTTCGCTAGCACTGGCACTATTGCCGTTGATAAGCACCACCGTCTTCATGTTGCCCAGAATTGGCGTTCCAGTTGTACGCAGCGTTTTAACAATTTCAGAACCTCTACGCTCGGTCATAGCTATTTGATTGTCTAGCCAAATACCCAATAGCCCTTGAGCAGCTCCAACCGTTCCGCCAGGATTATTCCGTAAGTCCAAAATCACCTTTTTAACACCTTTCTCAACAAACTCCGAAGCGTACTTCCTGGCCAAGCTCACTGTATCATCGCCAAATCGGTTAACTTTCAAAATACCAATTTCTCCATCAATTTCCGACTCTACTGCCGGAGAAACTATATTCTGACGCACAACCGACACCTCACGCGTTTGGCCACCGCTTAATAACGTCAATTTAACGGATGTACCAACTTCTCCGCGAATTTTACTCACAACTTTTTCCACTGACCAGTCAGAAGAAGCCTCGTCATTCACCTTAACAATCACCTCGCCAGCCTTAATTCCCGCCTTCTGAGCTGGACTATTTTCCAGGGGTTTTATGATAGTTGGCTTATTATTCCTAAGACCAATCTCCGCACCAATTCCACCACCAATTTGGCCACTTAATGACTTATCAAACTCTTTCGTCTCGTCAGGATCCATATACACCGTATGAGGATCGCCAGCCGCTTCAACTAGCCCGCGATTGGCGCCATAAATTAACTTTTGAGTATCCAATTTTCCGTCATAATTAGCAATCAGTTCTTGATATGTTTTTTGAACGCTAGATAAGTCGATTGTCTTATTTGAAGTTCTAACACCAAATACCGACGCCACGTTAGCAAACAGCGCATCGGAGCGAGCTCCTGCTACAAAACTAACAATAGCCACAATAACAATCGTCAAAAACCAACTTAATTGCTGTCTTTTTTCTCCCGTAACCATATGCTTATTATACTACAAAACGCTCGGTTAGCACGAGCGTTTTTGCGTATCACTATGCCGACTAGAAGTAAACGTATGTCAATCCTGAAGCTGAGCGTGTGTAATGCCTATATAAACCATCCCAGGCAAAATTGTAATCACTAACGGTAATAGTTCCGTCGCCATTGACAGATTCAACATACATAACATGACCGTAATATCCAATATTCATCACGGCTGCTGCACCAGCTTTTGGTGTTGAGCCGCTAGAAATGCCATGACGTGCCGCAGTTGATGGCCACTGATTTGCGTTGCCTGCGCCACCAAAATGCGGAACATATCGTCCAGTACTATGGATTTTCCAAGCCACGTAGCTCACGCATTCACGCGTGTATAGCCCCCATGGATCGACATAAGCGTCGAGTGGAGCACTCGCCCAGGCGCCAGGATAGCCGCCGCCGCCAGGTACACCGCCCGGAATCGAAACATTACTACCACCAAGAGCTCGTCGGTTGGCTGCAGCCTGCTCTTCACGTAATTTAGCTACTTCGGAATTACGCTTTTGAGCCAGCGCCGCATAGTTATTTTGGTCGTTCTTCGTGTCAGTAATCAGTTTTGCCTTCTCAGACTGTTTAGCCGCCATCGCGTTGCGCTGCAATTCTTGGTCGCGAAGTGTATTCTCGACAGACTTTTTATTCTCTTCCAGCTTTTTCTGCAAAGACTTAATTTCTTTAATCTTATCATTCAATGAAGTTTTCAGAGAATTACGCTGTTCTTGCTTATCGATGTAATCGCTAATATTTTTTGAGCTAGCAAGCATCTCTAGCGGCGAAATCTGATCATCAACATACAAATCCGCCAAAATTCGCCCCATCGCTTTACGATTGTGCTTAATTAGCTCTTCGTTCTTTTTTATCTGATCATTAAGACTATTAATCTTCTTTTGGCTGTCAGAAATCTGCGCTTGGATAGCTGATATCTGTCCGTTTATCTTATCGAGTTCCGCCTGTAAACTATCAGCCATCTCACCCAAGCGCGAAGCCTCAGAATTATAGTTGTCTGCTTCTTGTTGTTTTGCCTGAATTTCGGCGTTATAGTCGCGAGCTAATACGTGTGATGCCAAGCCAAAAATGCTCGATCCAGCGAGCAATGCAGACATCGCCACCAGAGAAGCTCTGCTGACTAATGATGCCGAAACTGGTGTGGTGGACCGTAGTTTCATACGTCTATGTTAGCATAAGCATAATCAGTATGTCAAGGACTTTTACAACTTAAGATATTTGCGAGTTGCCACCCAGGATGACGCCACGCCAATTGCCGCGCCGACCAGAATCATACTCAAGAAAACCAGCACGCCGTACATTTTTAGATGATTCAAAAGATTATCGATAGGAATTCCGTATTTTACCATCGGATCATGTGCAAAAATTAACAGTCCATACCCAACCACCGTTGCGATAATTGCCGCGATAAATCCGTACATTATAGCCTCAACGATAAACGGACCTCTGATGAAGCTGCGTTCTGCGCCAATCAGCTTCATCATTTCAATCTCATCCTTGCGGTTGAAAATTGCCATGCGAATGGTGTTAAAGACCACAAGCGAAGAAATCACCACGAAAACAACTGTAGCGATTGACCCGCCAATACTCGCCAATCTCACCCAACTACCAACTGTTTTAATAGCTTGCTGACGTTCGCCCGAGAATGATGGTTCCCTGTTAGGATCTTTGTACTTTTTATACAAATCATCTGTTTTAACAAAATTATTTAATGACTGCTGGTTGTTCAATTCTTTCACGGAAACACGAAGCGTTGCCGACATCTCATTACTAGACTCGCGAATCGCCTCAAGCGTATCTGGATTGTCCTTATATTGCTCGGCTTGCTTTTCACGCGCTTCTTCTGCGGAAATATACTTAACGCTATCGACATTATCTAATTTTTCAATTCGAGATTTAATCGTTTTAATCGTTTTTTCTGGCGTGTCACCCTTTAAGTAAATTGACATATCGGCACGCTTGGAGACATTTGAAACGGTATCAACCAAAACCTGACGCGCTGATAATGTTATAAACACGATAATCAACGTGACGCTCATTACCGCAGTCGCAGCAATTGTCAGCCAAGCATTACGACTGAAGTTATTGATGCCATATCGGCACATTCTGACAAACGTCAACCAACCTCTTCGACGCTGACGTATACGGATAGTTTCTTTGTTCTTGTTGGATTTACTAACTGATTTCATTACTGTTTATAACTCCCTCTCGCCTGATCAGAGGTGATTTTACCATGATCAATTGTAATAACGCGTCGCTTCAATTTATTAACAATCTCCACGTTGTGAGTCGTCAAAATAACCGTCGTGCCATACTTGTTAATCTTTTCCAGCAAGCGAACAATATCCCAGCTATGCTTCGGGTCCAAGTTTCCAGTCGGCTCATCTGCAATCAGAATCTTCGGCTGACGCACCACCGCACGCGCAATTGCTACACGCTGGCGCTCACCGCCAGAAAGCTGATGAGGAAAATGCTTTTCCTTCCCCTTAAGACCAACCAACTCGATCACCTTCGGCACAGTTGCCTTAATTTCCCGATTTGTCATTCCAGCAATTTCCAGCGCAAACGCCACATTTTCAAACACCGTTCGATTCGGAAGCAACTTAAAATCCTGAAAAACCACGCCAATTTTCCGACGCAACAGCGGAATATGTTTGTCCTTCAAATTGTCATAATCAATTCCGCCAACCACAATTTTTCCAGAGCTCGGCTTTTCTTCGCGAGTCAAAAGCTTCAAAAGTGTCGATTTGCCAGCACCCGACGTGCCAACAATAATCACAAATTCACCAGCGCCAACATGAATGCTTGCTCGATTCAATGCCGGCTTGTTACTTTTTCCGTAGTTCTTCGTTACCCTATCTAACAGAATCATTACTAGTATTATACCATAAGCTAAATATTTTTAGAATTAGCATTTTGTTCTAAATATGCCGTGATAAATTCGTCAATATCGCCGTCCAAAACACCTTGAGCGTTGCGATTTTCGTGCTTTGTGCGCGTATCTTTAACTAGCGTATATGGATGCAAAACGTAATTTCTAATTTGACTACCCCAGTTTGCCGATTCGCCAGCCCTAAGGTCGGACAAAGTTTCGGCGTGTTGCTCTAATTTCATCGCTAGCAATTTTGACCGCAAAATCTTCAACGCCGTTTCTTTATTCTGAATCTGCGAGCGCTCATTCTGAATAGCCACCGTAATCCCTGTCGGCTCATGCGTCACTCGAACCGCCGAATCTGTCGTATTCACACCTTGACCACCCTTGCCGCCCGAACGATAGACATCAATTCTTAAGTCATTCGGGTCAATTGATATTTCATCGGGCGCGTCAATTTTCGGCAAAACCTCGACAAGCGCAAAACTAGTCTGGCGCAAATTGTCCGCATTAAACGGACTTAATCTCACCAAACGATGCACGCCATTTTCCGACCGCAATTTTCCATAAGCAAAAGATCCAGAAATCTCCAAAACGACCGTTTTAATTCCAGCGTCGTCATTTGTTGAGCGTTCCAGCGTATCAACTTTCATTCCAGACTTTTCCGCCCAGCGCAAATACATTCGCTCCAACATCGCCGCAAAATCCTGAGCATCCAGTCCGCCAACTCCAGCGGAAATACGCATAATTGCCGAGCGATTGTCATATTCGCCAGAAAACAACAAATCGGTTTTATGTCTATCAAAACTCTTCTCGATTGCCGCAACTTGTGCTTGGAATTCCGGCAATAAATCGTCATCACCAAGCTCCATCAACTCCACCATATCACTAACCTGCACTGTCAAAGTCTGCCAAGGCTCGACGGTCTGACGAAGGCTGGCGGCCTGTTTCGTTAATTCTTGGGCGTAATCAGGATTATTCCAAATTTCTGGCTGGTTTAATTGATCATCCAGCTCCGCCAATTTCTGCTCCAAATCAGAAAACTTCAGCGCTTTTTTAGCCTGTTCAATTTCTTTTTCTAATTCACCAATTTTCTTTTTTAGCGGTTGCATATATTTTATTGTACCATTTTTCAACGCTCAATTCTCTGTTAAAATAAAAAGATGGATAAAGATATTGAGAAAATTCTATTTACGAACGAAGAAATAAAAACGGCAGTTCAGAAACTTGGGAAAAAATTGACCGAGGATTATCACGATAAAAATCCTGTCGTCGTGGGTATTTTACGCGGCGCGGCGCCGTTTATGATCGACTTGATACGGGCGATGGATTGCTATATGGAAATTGATTTCATGGCGGTCTCCAGCTACGGCGACGACACAAAATCTTCTGGATCTGTAAAAATTATCAAAGATTTGGACACCGACGTAACGGATAGGCATGTGTTGATAGTTGAGGACATAATTGACAGCGGTCGAACCGCCCAAGCGCTAAGAGAATTATTTGCCGCAAAAAATGCTGCGTCGGTAAAAATATGCTCGCTATTAGACAAACCAGAAAGGCGCGAAGTTGACGCAAAGGCCGACTATGTAGGTATTGATACGCCGAATGAATTTGTCGTTGGCTACGGTCTGGATTTTCGCCAACAATATCGCAACTTGCCATACATCGGCATCTTAAAACCAGAAGTCTATCAAGATTAAAGCTCTTCTACGGCGGCGACAAATTGCTCGCCACGATCAGAATAGCTCTTAAACATATCAAAGCTGGCAGCCGCTGGGCTAAGGATCACCACGTCGCCAGATTGCGCTTTATTTTTGGCTAATTTGGCAACTTCTTTCATTCCTGCCATATTCAATTGGACAATTCCGCAATCAATTTTTTCTTCCCTTAAAACTTCCCTAATTTCACCAGAGTTAGCGCCATTGATAATTATCAGTCGCACGTTTTGCCTGGCAATTTCTTCTGCTAGTTCAAAATAATCCGCGCCTTTATCTGAGCCGCCCAAAATTAAAATCTTCGGTTCTACAAAAGCTTTTAATGCCGCAATCGCACTGCCCGGAGTTGTCGAAATGCTATCATCGTAATATTTCACGCCGTATTTTTCAGCAACAAACTTCAGTCGATGCGGAAGTCCAGTAAAATCACCAAGCCCTTTCTTTATCTCATCATCCGACACGTTCGGCAAAATCGATTTCACCGCCGCTATCGCCGCGCACGCATTGTCAATATTATGTTTCCCTGGCAAGCGAATCGCAGAAGTTATATCGTCCGAGAGAACAAATGGATATTCCTTTTTCTGCGCCGAACTCGTATCTACAATCGACGAACTAAACTTATTTTGAGAATTATAGACAACATAATCGTCCGCGGTTTGGAACTTGGCAATATTCGCTTTTGCCGCCAAATAGTCATTAAAATCAGCGTGGACGTTCAAGTGGTCAGGTTCAATCATCAACACCACGGCAACGTGCGGAGATTTTTGCAAATCCCACAATTGAAAACTGGATAATTCATAAACAACAACGTCATTTTTCTCAATTTTCGGCAAAATATCCAAAGCTGGCACGCCAATATTCCCCACCAAATGAACGGTTTTACCCGCCGCGCGCAAAATCGACGAGATAAAACTACACGTCGTTCCCTTGCCTTTTGTGCCAGTCACGCCAATTATAGTCGCTGGGCAATTGGCAAAAAACTCATTTGTCGCCGACCAAATTCGACCGTTAGTCTTTATCTTTTTTGGCGGAAGACTTGGCGACCTAACGATTAAATCTGCATCCTCCAGCCCCGAAAATCCCGTCTGATAAGCCACATTTTCCGGCAAATTATCTACTTTTTCACGCTCGTCCGCCACCAAAAAATCAGCTTCTGGAAACTTCTCCCGAAAATAACGCAAATTAGATTGACCTTCAACACCAAAACCAGCAATGACAATTTTCATAACCTGATTATATCACGGGCAATTTACGATTACACCCTAAAACAGCTTGTCGAGCTTGTCGTACAGCTTTGTTAATAACTCTTTTTCTTCCGAAGTAACTGCCGCCAACGTCCATGTGTTTGATGCAAAAAATTGACGAGCCGTTTCAATCAACTGGTCAGGAGTTACCGCCAAAATAGAATCTGGAACAGCGGCATAATCTCTTACAAAATCATCAGCAAAATATCGTCCTACGTAAAAATTGCTTACTTGCCCAACAGTTTGAGCGCCCATTTGATAACGACCCAACGAATACGATTTCACACTTTCCAAATCTTCATCAGAAATAGATCCAGCCAAAACTTTCTTCAACTCTCTCACGATAATATCAAAGAGCTTTTCTGCAGTTTCAACATTTACTTGTCCACCAAAATCCCAAGCCGAATCGTAAAAACCAATCGACGTATCACTAAAAATACCATACGCCAAGCCTTTTTTACGAGCCGCACCAAAAATCCGTGAGCTCATCGTGCCGGTCAGAATGTGATTCAATGCGTTCATAGCCGTGACTTCTTCATCGCTTAGCTCGCGCGGAATCATCATTGACCAGCCAAACGTCAAATTCGTCGCCTCTTTTCTCCTGACTAAAACCGGATTAGCCCTACGTGGCTCATCGCGCGGAATAACGAATCGCTCGCCCGTCTCTAATTGCCAACCCTCAAGATGTTCTTTAATAGCCGCTTTTCGTCCAGCCATTTTTCCAGCCACCACAAACCGCATATTCTTCAAAGTATGCGTTCGCTTGTGATGATTTTTAATGTCTTTCAGTTCAATATTAGCAATTGTTTTTAGGCGCTGATTATACGTCAAAATATCTTCACCCAGCGCCTGCTGAATGCGCGGCCACATCACACGATTGTGATTGTTGAGATAACCAGTTAACTCAGAGCGAACATTGCCCTTTTCCGCCTCAAGCTCATCGGCATTGAAACGCGGCGTTGTAATAGCCAGCCTCTGAAGCTCCAAAATCCTGTCCCACTCAAAATCCGCACAAATCGCTTCATAAACCATTGAATAGTCAGAAGTGTAAGCGTTATGATAAGCGCCATTCTTGGTAAATTCCTGCTCATAATTATGCTCCGAACGGAACTTTTCGTTCGCGCCGAACGCCATATGCTCCATAATGTGAGCCGTTTCGTAAATATCTTTATTCAAAACATAGCGATTGCCTGCCCTGAATTGCACCTGAAAACTCATTACCGTAGCGTCTGGAATGTCAATCAATAAGCCACGCGCACCATTCTTCAGTCTAATTTCTTCAACTGTATGTTTCATTGCTTAATTCTCTGATTATTTACGATTTTTCTTACGATTCTGTCGCTGAGTCTTTTTCTTCTTTCGAGCTTGATTCTTCGCACGATTTGATTCCGCGCTAGTCTTGCCCTTTTTCACAGAGAAGTCATCGTCGCGATTTTCCTCGCCCGAACCAATTTCATTTACGCCACGCTCAACGGCATTTTCCGCCAACCTAGTTAGCTCAGTGTCATATTCGTCGTCTTGAGATTGACGAACTGTAGCGTCGGCTTTATGAATATTAAATATCGTTGCCAAAACTTCATCGCGGAGATTAGCCTGCAAACTCTCAAACAACTTCTGGGATTCTGATCGGTATTCCACCAAAGGATCACGCTGTCCAACACTTCGCCAGTGAATTCCTTCGCGCAAATGTTGCATATTTTCCAAATGTTGCATCCACAACGTATCCAACACCGCCATGTAGACTTCGCGCTCAACTCCACGCAAATCATCAGCGCCAATCTCACGCTCTTTCTCCGCGTAAGCTTCTTCAGCCAGCTCCAGCGCCTTCTCGTAGCGCAAACGATCCTTCTTTTCCTTACCAACCTTTTCAATTTTTTCCTTATCAACCGGGAAAATTACAGAGAAATCTTCGACAAACTTTGGATTATTCTTTGATGGAAGAGTTGTCAATTCGTGAACTTTAGCTCGCAATAATCGCTCAATTTCCGGCTTAATATTATCGCCTTCCAAAATCCTACGTCGCATAACATAAACGACGCGGCGATGACGGTTAATCACATTGTCATATTGAACAACATTTTTGCGCGTATCAAAGTTGTAGCCTTCAACTCGCTTCTGCGCCGCTTCCAATGTTTTCGATACGGCGCGAGTTCTGATTGGCGTATCATCATCAACGCCCAGCCTATCCATCAACGACGCAATTCGCTCGCCCTGGAAAATTCGCATCAAATCATCTTCGGTCGAAACGTAAAACTGAGTCTCGCCTGGATCGCCCTGGCGTCCGCCACGACCGCGCAACTGATTGTCAATTCGGCGTGATTCATGTCGCTCTGAACCGATAACAACCAAGCCACCCAATTCCTTAACGCCCTCGCCAAGCTTAATGTCGGTACCACGACCAGCGATATTCGTGGCCAAAGTAATCGCGCCTTTCTCGCCGGCTTTCGCAACAATCGCAGCCTCACGCTCATTGTTCTTGGCGTTCAGAATCTCAAACTTAATGCCTTCTTTTTCCAAATATTTGGCAATTTGCTCGTTCTTTTCAATAGAACCAGAGCCAACCAGAACAGGACGACCTTGCTTATGGTAATCCTTAATCGCCTCAGCGACAGCTTTCAGTTTGGCCTTTTCAGTCTTGAAAATCAGATCTTCCTTATCCTCACGAATAACTGGTTTGTTCGGTGGAATTTGGATAACATCAAGTGAATAAATTTGCTGGAACTCCTCAGCTTCGGTAAATGCCGTACCAGTCATACCACTCAATTTATTGTACAGACGGAAATAATTCTGGAAGGAAATTGTCGCCAAGGTCATACTCTCTTCCAGCACAGGAACGCCTTCTTTTGCCTCAATGGCCTGATGTAAGCCTTCGTTGTAACGGCGACCCTGCATCAAACGACCAGTATGCTCGTCAACAATAATCACTTCACCGTCGTTGGTTACAACGTAATCCTTGTCGCGCTTGAACAATGTCTGCGCTCGCAAAGCCTGATCCATATGATAAACACTGCGCACGTGATCTGGTGTGTACAAGTTTTTTATTCCCAACAATTTCTGAACCTTTTCAACACCTTCATCAGTCAAGGCAACACTTCGGCGCTTCTCATCCAAAACGTAATCTTCCGGAACCAACTTCGCGGCGATTTTAGCAAACGTGTAATAATTGTCAGGATTTTCAGCCGCTGGAGCAGAGATAATAAGTGGCGTACGAGCTTCGTCAATCAAAATTGAGTCAACCTCGTCAACGATTGCGAAGTTCAATTCACGCTGCCTGAGCAAATCAACGTCGTTAACCATGTTGTCGCGCAAATAGTCAAAGCCAAACTCGTTGTTAGTTCCGTAAGTAATGTCCGCAGCATAAGCTTCCTTACGCGAAACTGGACGAAGTTTTCGCATTCGAGGATCGTCGTGATGCTCATTGTCGTAATCTTTATCATAAACAAATGACGCCTCATTGATAATCACACCAGTAGTCAGACCTAGGAAATCATATACTTGACCCATCCAACCGGCGTCGCGCTGCGCCAAATAGTCATTAACCGTCACCACATGAACACCCTTGCCCTCCAAAGCATTCAAGTAAGTCGGCAAGGTCGCCACAAGAGTCTTACCTTCACCAGTTTTCATCTCGGCAACGTTACCCTCATGAAGAACCATACCGCCAATCAACTGCACGTCATACGGACGCTCGCCAATCACACGCTTAGCAGCTTCCCTTGCTACAGCAAACGCGTCTGGCAAAATCGTATCAAGCGTCACACTCTTCTTCGACAAACGCTTTTTCAGCTCATCAGTTTGCGCCCGAAGCTCCTTGTCGGACATCTTTTCATATTTGTCATTCAGACCGTTAATAACATCAACTTGCTTACGCAATCGTTTCAAAATCTTCTTCTGTGGATCGCCAAAAATCTTACTCAGCGCTTTTTGTTGTGTAATTGCCATAAACCTTAAAACTCCCTCACTTTCAGGCATTTTCAAAAACTTCTTTTATTATAACTTTTTTCAGACAATTTGAAAAGAAAAAGCGCCCAGAATCTGAACGCTTTTCTGCTAATTTCATCTATCAATTATTTTCGACCGAAAGTTTGCTTCAGCTTCGCCAAAATTCCGCGACTTCCGCCAACGTGAGCCAACACATCGTCTTTATACTTACGAACTTGACCGTTCAACCTAGCTTCAACAATATCCACCGCAGCCAAAACGTTCATGGTTGAATCCTTAGCTACAATTTTCTTATCTGGCACATTGATAATAACTTCAACCTCGTACTTGTTGCCGCCAGGATTGTCAATCTGCCTAATCTTAACGTCTGCAGACGCGCTCTTTCGGGCATGTCGCGGCAAGTATTTTCCCAACGAACCAATTTTCCTTTCAACGTATTTTTTTGTTGTAGCGTTCAGCTCATATTTAACGCCAGTAATTGTAATATCCTTAATCATTTTTCCTCCTACTAACTAATACGCTCTTATTATATCACGTCACGACCATTCATATATGGACGAAGCACTTCAGGGACAGTCAAAGTTCCATCTGGATTCTGGAAATTCTCCAAAATCACCACCAATGAGCGAGCCAGCGACACCGCAGTTCCATTCAATGTGTGAACAGATTCAATCGTGCCATTTTCTCGGCGAACTCGAATGTCCAAACCACGAGCTTGATAATCAGTACAGTTCGAACAACTCGTCAGTTCGCGGTAAGTTTGATCAACTGGCGACCAATATTCAATGTCGTACTTCTTTGCAGCCGGTGCACCCAAATCGCCCGCCGCAATATTAACCACGTGATAAGAAATCCCAATTTGTTGCCAAAGCGCCTCTTCAACGCTAAGAATTTTCTCATGAATTTCTTTAGATTGCTCAGGCAGACAAAACGCGTACATTTCCAGTTTATTAAATTGGTGAACTCGGAACAGACCACGCGTGTGCTTTCCGTATGTTCCCGCCTCTTTTCGATAGCAAGGACTATATCCAGCGTATAGCAATGGCAAATCTTTTTCGTCCAAAATTTCGTCCGCGTGATAGCCGGTTAATGGCATTTCCGCCGTACCAATTAGCGTCAAATCTTCGCCGTCAACTACATATTCGTTACTGCCCTCGCCCTTTGGAGTAAAACCTGCGCCCTCAGCTGTTCGTAAATTAACCATATGCGGCACGGTCATAAATGTGAAGCCTTGCTTTGTTACGTAATCCAAGGCAAATTGAGTTACAGCATTTTCCAGCAAAGCCAAATCGCCCTTCAAATAATAAAACTTCGCACCAGCCACCTTAGCGCCGCGCTCAAAGTCCACCCAGCCGCGACCTACAGCGTAATCCAAGTGATCCTTTGCACCAGTTTTACAATCGCCATAAACTTTTACCTCAACAGAATCTTCTTCGCCACCCAGAGGCACGTCGTCAAAAGTGATGTTCGGGACGTTTTTAAGAACTGCCGCAACTTTTTCCTCGGCCGATTTCAAATAACTCTCACGCTCTGCCAGCTCAACTTTCAATTGCTTGCCCTGATCAATCAGCTCTTGGTCTGGTCGGCCGCCTTTCATTTTCGCTGAAATTGCGTTACGCTGCTCGCGTAGCGCTTCAACCTGCTTCTGCAAATCGCGACGCTCATCGTCTAATTGCAACAATGCCGCAATATCAACTTTATAGCCTTTATCGTTTGCCGACTTTTGCACCAAATCGACATTTTCTCGGATGAACTTAATGTCTAACATATCTTCATTATATAACAATTCTGAATAAAATCTTTTAAACGTGAGAAATCATTCCCATACTAAGCATAACCAATAACACCAAACCTAATGCGAATCGATAAATTATGAATGGTCGGAAATTATTACTCTGAATAAACTTCAATAGCCACGACACGGCCAAATAACCGACGCCGAATGAAACCACCGTGGCAACTATAGTTGGAGTCCAGCCAACGCCGCCAGAAATGTGTTTATATTTGGTAGCGACTTCCAATAGTCCTGCTGCGACTAGTGCTGGAATACCCAAGAAGAAACTTAATTTCGTAACCGACACGCGGTCAAATCCACGAAACAGACCGACTGAAATCGTCGCACCGGAACGGCTAACTCCCGGAATGAGCGACAAGCATTGCCCCGCGCCAATTGCCAGAGTGTCTTTCCAGCTTGTCTCAGTTTCGCCACGCTTGTTATTTACCGCACGATTGTCAGCCAGCCACATAACAACGCTCCAGCCAATCAGCCCAAACGCCACAAACCACAAACTGCGCAGAACCGTTTCAACTTCATGTTTAAATAATAATCCGACAATCGCAATAGGAATTGAGCCGATAATAATTGCCCAACCATATTTATAATCAAACTTTCGACGCGCCCGCTTCCACCATAAACCACGCCACCAAGCCTGCAGGATTCGCCAGATATCGCTCCAGAAATAAATCACCGCCGCCAGAATTGCTCCGATCTGGATTATCGCTGTAAAAGCCACGACACTCGGATCGTCAATTCGCATTCCCAACAATTTCTCAGCAATCGTCAAATGTCCAGTCGAAGAAATCGGTAAGAACTCCGTAATTCCCTCAATTACGCCGAGAATGATCGCTTGCCACCAAGCCACGCTTAAAAATTACCTTTCATTCTTCAAGTGTAGCATTAGCGGTAAAATCATTCAAATGTGTGAGCCTAAGGTTCGGGGTTTTCCACTTCAATCGAGTTGTGATAGAACAAACCACTAACATTCACGCCCGCAGGAGCATAAATTTTCAAGCCAGTTATCGGCTTATAAAAATTCAAGCAACCGTCAAAGAATATCGCGTTACAATTTTTAGAAACGGACAGCACGATTTTATCGCCATCGCGATGCACGTTAATTTCTGGCTTATTCGCCTTTGGTAAATCCACAAACTCCGCTTCCACCTTAAATTTGTCAGAACTTATTCGCGAAACATTCCCCACTGGCATATTGATAAAAATTGAATTAGCGTTTGTCGTATCTGGAATATCGATATTCACTTTCTTCGTGAGCTGCTGCGATTCACGTGCATATTCCAAGCCAGCGTGCGCGCTAAATATTGCGGCGCTTGCCAAGCTCATGAAAACAACGGATGCCGCCACGATCATTGTGATTACAGACATTCGATTGATCTTCCAAGCGAATATACTACGCGTTACAATTGCGCCAAATACAACCGTCGCAATTCCGCCAATTGCCAAGGAAATCCATACTCCCCACGCCCACATTTGCATTCCCAAACCGCCGAGCATATTAACCACGGAAACACCAAGCGCCCCGCCAACAATCAGCCCAAACAGTATCGCTAGCGTCGTAAACAACACTACGGCACCAACAAAATATTGGAAAAATTTCGCAATTGGAGTTTTTCTGGCAGACACAGTTGAATTTCCATCAGCGGAAGCCTCCTTAAGTGCAGCCAAAGTTACTGGCTTCCCGCGCATTCGTAATTTGTCCGACGCGGTTTTTGCTGGCGGCATTGACACCCACATCGCGAGGTAAACCAGCACCATCGTACCGAATGTCACGAACGGCAAGACAATTGCAATCAGTCGCACCCACAACGGATTGATATTAAAGTACGCCGCTATTCCCGCACACACGCCGCCAATGACAGCCCCGTCCGTGTCGCGCATCAATTGCTTTTCTGGCTTCTCATTGTCATCCGTCAATTCATCAGTTGAGTCCTCACTATCATCCGAAAAATCGCGCGGCTCGCCCATTTGATTTTTAATCGCCAAAACGTCATCATCGCTAATAATACCTTCTTTCATCACGCCACGCTCGGCTAGAATTTCAACCATTCGCGCCTCAATTTCCTTCATCGCTTCCGCGTCGGCGTGCATATTTTTCTGAATCGAATTAAGATATTTTTCTAGCGATTTCTTAGCGTCAATTTCCACACTAAACGCCGTTTTTGCCAGATGAATCCTAGTTATTTCCTTCATTTATTTTATTCCTTTCTCTAAGTTATCAAGCGAATTATTTAACATATTTATGCGATCTTTAAGTTCGTGAATCAATTGATCGCCGTGATCTGTCAATGAATAATATTTTCGCGGCGGGCCTTGCTCGCTTTCCTGCCATTCGTGCTGCAAATATCCATCTTTCTGCAGCCTATTCAGCAGCGGATAAATCGTACCTTCGACCACTGTTAAATCCGAATTGTTCAATTGCTTAACGATATCGCCAGCGTACTGCGCTTTATCAGAACAAACTAGTAAAACGCAGTAGACCAAAAATCCTTTTCGCAACTGAACTGCCAAGCTTTCCGCATAGCTATCAACGTCCACTTTTACCTTCTTTCGGTATATTAGAACCCTTAATTTTGCCGTCTTTGATCAGGATTTGATAATCACATTTCTTAGCCAAATCAACGTCGTGCGTCACGATAATCAGCGTTGCGCCTTCTTGCTTGTTGTAATTGAACAGCAATTCTTCCACCTTCGCGCCAGTTTCGCTATCCAAATTTCCTGTAGGTTCGTCCGCAAAAATAATCTGAGGACTACCGACAATTGCCCGCGCAATCGCCAAACGTTGCTTCTGACCGCCCGACAAATCCTTCGCGCGATTCTTGCGCTTCTCATACAAGTCCACCGCCTTCAACGCCTCATTGATTTTACTTTCCCTCAAGCCCTTTGGCATTTTCACGATTTCCAGCGGCAAACTCACATTATCTGCCACGCTTTCATTGCCCTGAACAAAGAAACTCTGAAAAATAAAACCTATTTTTCTCGCGCGGAACTCGTCAACTTGCTTTTGTTTCAATTTCAGAATGTCCTGACCGTCAATAATCACCTCACCTTGCTGCGGTCGATCCAGGCCAGAAATTGCGTGCATCAGCGTCGATTTTCCTGAACCAGATTTTCCCAAAATCGCCACACTCACGCCCGTCGGAATTCGCAAACTCACATCATTTAGCGCCACAAATTGGTTCTTCTTTTTGCCGTAAATTTTCGTCACATTTTTAAGCTCAATCATAACAATTCTCCTATTCCGTCCTTAACGCTTCAATTGGATCTAATTTTGTTGCCTTGCGGCTCGGCAGCCATCCAGAAAGCACCGCCATAATCATCAGCCCGATTATCAACAGTGCCATTTGCAAAGGATTAATGACTAACAAATTTGTGCCTTGCTCCAACTTCAAAAAACTAGCAATCATAGGGTTAAGTAGAGACATCAAACTTGCTAATCCAACACCAATTAAGCCGCCAAGAAGTCCAACCCACGCCGCTTCATATCTAAACATTTTACCGATATCACAACCTCGCATTCCCAAAGCTTTCATTAGCCCAATCTGGCTAGTTCGCTCCAAGACCGAGATGTACATCGTATTAACAATTCCAAACACGCTCGCAAGCAGCGCCAAACCGCCAAACCCGATCAGCGCCATTTGAGCCACATTCACAAAAGTTAAAATAACTTTTTGCGTGTCCTGAATCGAATACGACTCATAATCCTTGCCAAGCCCATTCTTCACTGCCTCAACATTTTTCTCATCATCAACTGACGCAATTACGTAAGAATATTCATTAGGCAAATCTTTAGGGTGACTAAAGTCGTAAATATCCTTAGCGTCGTCCACAGAAACGCGCACAGTCGGCTGGTAAAACAGGATCGTATCCGAAGGTTTATCGACTGCTGCGACTTTCAGAGATATTTCCTTGTCAGCACCCTTGCTTGATGAAGTTCCTTTTTGCAATCCTAGTGTAATCGTTTGCCCAATTGCTGATTTTGCATCACTGAATCCCATTTTTTTCACGTAAGATTCTGAAATAACAACTTCACCCTTTTTCGGCATAAAATCATCCAAACTACCAGCCGCAAGTTCCATTCGGGTTTTATCAAACTTCACAGTTACGCTAGGCACGAATTTTTTGTCACTTGCCGAACTTTTGACATATAAAACTCCTGACATGGAATAAGCTGGCGTCACTTTTTTCACGTGCGGGATTTTCTGTATTTTTTTCACGTCGTTATCAGTCATCGAATATTTCTCTATCGCCTTAGATTGACTATTTTCCGTATCTTCCGAGTCGCTATATTCCGGAAGATTGCTATCAGGCCCCGACGAGGTCACTTTTTTATAGACCGAAACAGATTTTTTATCGCCAGCCGCGTCGACCATACTGTTCGTATACAGCCGACCGCCTTCTCCAGCCATCAGCGCCAGACCAATCGTAAACGCTCCAACTGAAATTGCCAGCGCGGTTAAAATCGTGCGACCTTTTGATTGCCCCAAATTTCGACCGGCGCGTTTAATAATGTCAATTCTTCTCACATTAAGCTCCTTGTTGATTTATTATACATAGTACTATGTTATACAAGGTACCTTAAATAGTCAAGGTATTTTTGAAAATAATATTCAAAAAATCGAGGGCTCTGTCAGCTTAGGGATCGCTATTTTCGCCTAGCTTTAACTATCTTCGCCAAGCCATTAAGCGCGCGCTTATAAAAAGAGTCAGCATTCACACGCTCCCGCGACTCGCCGTCGCTCACACTGCTCTGAATCTCGCGACTGCCCGCAACAACCTCGTTCTTCTCTATCGACTCATTATCCACCAAACCAGCCATATATCTAGCGGCATCAAAAAACGTCGGATCTCCCCAAATCTTGACTGCTCCATCATCTCCGTAATCAACTACTGCAGAAATAATCTGCTCGTCGTCCTTATTGTAGATTTCATCATCAATTCCATCGTAATCATCAATCTCTTCGTCGCCATATTCAGCGTCAAAGCGTCCGCTATAAAATCGACAATCGGCGACAATACCACGGCACAAATCCCCTTGGTCATTTCTCTGCC
The DNA here is from genome assembly GCF_022828295.1 of Candidatus Nanosynbacter sp. TM7-057. Taxonomy (NCBI): domain Bacteria; kingdom Bacillati; phylum Minisyncoccota; class Nanosynbacteria; order Nanosynbacterales; family Nanosynbacteraceae; genus Nanosynbacter; species Candidatus Nanosynbacter sp. TM7-057. The sequence goes on from NZ_JAJQJT010000001.1 coordinate 153,111, forward strand.
ATACGCTCATCAATATCACCAAATCAGGAGTAGACAGATCAGCCTCCTCAAGCAGCTTAACAGACTGTCCTTTACTGATAATTAGACGACCACTTCCCTCTGCCCTAGACTCATCAATATATATCACATCCTGCGGCGATACGTCCGAATAGGTGTCGAGTGTATATAGCACTTCAGGAGACATTGTCTCGGCTGTAACTTGTCGTAATCTATCAGGCACTCCATTATTATATTCTTCAAACATTTTATGACCTCCTCAATTTAATCTTATTCCTCATCATACTCATCTTCAATCTCTTGATCCAGAATCTCTTCAATCACGTCTTCTAGCGTAATAATTCCCAGTTCCGTTTCATCGTCCATCACCACAAACAAATGATTGTGCGTTTGAATGAATCGACTTAAGACCGTATCCAGGCGCGACCTCTTGTCAATATCATAAATTTTATCGCGGTACAATTGGCTAATTGGCAACGGCAAATCTCGTCCAACGACATCCTTCACGTATAAAACTCCGACCAATTCCCCGCCAGATTGAACCGGAATTCGCGAATGTCCAGCGTGTTTTATTTGCGCCAAAAGCGTAGCATCTAACTCATCATCCAAATCCACGACAAAAACCTCGCTCATCGGCGTAACCAAATCGCCAGCCGTCTTTTTACTAAACTGCAACGCACCCGCCGCAATTCGACTTTCGTCATAATCAACAGGACTGTCAGACCTGACGGCGTGCTCGTGAATAATCTCCTCCAGCTCCTGATGAGAATATAATTGCGGCGTTTCCTTACCCAGCCAGCGATTCAACAATTTCGACATCGGCTGAGCAAGTGGCCAAAATAGCACATAAATTACATCAAGTAACCAAAAGAAATATCGCACAAATCGATATCCACGCTGCGAGAAAATCGCCTGTGGCAAAATCTCGCCAAACATCGTGATGAGAAGCGTCGCAATTAAACCGCCAACCACGCCATTCGTCATATTGCCAAGCAAAATTGACATCGCAGTATTCACGCCGACATTGCCAAGCAAAATACAGAAAATCAAATAATAGCCGTCTTTTCGATATCGATATACCCGCGCCGCAATTTTGTCGCCCTGCCTGGCCTTTCGCTTCAGATCATCAGGTCGCGCCATCATTAAGCCGATATTCAGCCCGGAAAATAGCCCAGAAAGCGCCAACAAAACAGCAGCCGCCAGCCATAATAAAATATCAGACATAATTATAACCTCTACTCTGAATCGTAGCTAAAAACATCCTACCAGAAAATAACTCCAATAAAAAATCCATATCTTTAATTATAGCAAAATTACAAGTTGACTTGCGGATAAATCGCCCGAGTTGTTTCGTCAATTTCGCTCTTAAGCTGCGGGAACGGCACACCTTCACGCGCTGTAACGCCCTCGAAAATCCAGAATACTCGCTCAGAATATCCCCAACCACAAGCCGGCGGCATTCCATATTCCAACATCTCAACGTAATCAATATCAAGCATCATCGCCTCTTCATCACCAGCGTCACGCATTTGCTGCTGCTCAAGGAAACGATTTAGCTGGTCAATCGGATCATTAAGCTCAGAGAATCCATTGCCCAATTCAGAACCAGCGATCACTGGCTGAAAACGTTCCACCGTCTCTGGATTTTCTGGATTAGTCTTTGATAGCGGGCTAATAAACTTCGGCGTGTTCACCAACCAAACTGGACCAGCAACATCTTTGCGAATATTCTTCCATAATTTATCAATACTGCGTGGGATAGAGTCAGTTTTTTCAACTTCCAAATTATGCTCTTTCAGCTTAGCGGCAACTTCTTCAATCGTCGTGTTGTAAACATCGATTCCGTAATGCTTGCGAATAACTTCAGCGTAGTCCCAAACTTCCCACTCGCCACTCATATCGACGTTGAATTTGCCCAATTGGAATTGCAGAGTACCAAAAGTCTTCTGAAGCACATCTTTATACATCGACTCCATGAAACGCATTCCCTGTTTCCAGTCCCAGTAAGCCGCATACCACTCCATGGCAATATGTTCTGGCAGATGCTCGTCCGAGTAATTTTCATTGCGAAAACGCGGACCGAGGTCATAAACTTTCTCAAATCCAGCACCAATCAATCGCTTCAATGGTAATTCGTGGCTAATTCGCAAATAAAACTGCTGATCGCCCAGCGCATCCATGTGCGTCACAAATGGGTTCGCGTCCGCACCGCCAGTGGTGTGCTCCAAAACAGGAACATTAATCTCGATGAACCCGTGACTATTCAAATAGTCTCGCGTTGCCTGCCAAAACTTACTTCGACGAACGAATCGCTCGCGAACTTCAGGATTGACATTCATATCAACATAACGTCGGCGCAAGCGCTCTTCCTTATTCTCTAATTTTTCCGGCATTGGCCTCAACGATTTAGTTAACAATCTAAGTTCGCGTACACCAACGGATTTTTCGCCCGTTTGTGTCGTGGTCATCACGCCCTTCGCCTCAATAAAATCGCCCGTATCCAACAATTTAAGCCGCTTCATTCCAAGCACACCGCGCGCAGCATCTAATTCCGCCACGTCATCACGCTGCAAGTAAAGTTGCACATCACCAGATTGATCACGTAATTTAATAAATGCCAATTTACCAAAACTGCGAATAGATGCCACACGACCCGCAACAACAACTTCCTTACCAGCTAGCTCATCGTACTTAGACAAAACCTCAGCACAAGTGTGAGTTCGTTCTGATTTTGCTGGATATGGTTCAACGCCTAATTGACGTAATGTTTCCAGTTTTCGTAGTCGTTCGTTTCGATAATCTTGTAATGTGGCCATAACAGAGATAATTATAGCACATTATACGCGGTAAATCCCGCCAGACTTAAGATATCGACTTAATAATGTAGGTAATTTCGGCTTTTGGAGTTTTAATTGTAACTTCATCGCCGATTTTCTTACCAATCAATTCTTTACCAATTGGCGACTGATCTGAGATTCGTCCAGCCAACGGATCGGCTTCAACTGGTCCAACCACTGTGTAAGATACGGTTCTTTCTGGGCATTGTAATTCAACTGTGCTACCCAAACCAACACTTGAGCCGCCGCTGGATTTAATAATTTCGGCGTTCTGCAGAATATCTTCAATTTCCAAAATTCGCGTTTCCACCAAGCCCTGCTCTTCGCGTGCAGCGTCATATTCTGCGTTTTCGCTCAAGTCGCCAAAGTCTCGCGCTGCCGCAATTTTTTCAGCAATTTCGCCACGTCGACCTTTTAATTCCGCCAATTCTTTTTCTAAATCAGCTTTACCAGATTCTGTAATTTGATAAGTTTTTTTCATAAAAATCTCCTCCTCTACTGTATGTAGTGGTATTAGTCTTACGATCTACACTAAATATAGTGTTTTTAATTAGTCTTGATTAAGTCTATCTGAGTATATCAATCACTATTTGTTATGTCAATATAATCAGCCCTACCGACTCAAGCAAAAATCCACCAATTGCTGATAATCCATTTTTCGCGTTTCGCCAGTTGCTCGTTCCGTCAATTCAAACAAGCCATCACCGTCAATCGCTCGATCGCCAATCGTTATCCGCCACGGCAAACCCATCAGCTCAGCATCAGCAAATTTCACGCCTGGACGCTCGTCGCGATCATCAAGTAGCGCATCGACGCCGTTATTAGTCAGCTCGTCATAAAACTTGCCCGCTAGTTCCTGCCCTTTTTCACCAATTGCCACAATATGAACCTTAAACGGCGCAACATTTTCTGGCCAAACCAAACCTTTATCGTCAGCGAACTTCTCAACAATCACGCCCATAACTCGCGTAATTCCAATGCCATAACTTCCCATATAAGCGTATTGTTCTTTACCTTCGGCGTCAGTAAATACCAACTTCATTTCTTCGGATTTCTGTGTGCCGAAATTAAAGATATTGCCAACTTCGGCAGTCTTCACCTTTTCCAACTCACTACGATCAACGCCGAGCTCCTCAATTGCCTCGTCCAAAACTTCCTCATTAACAGCGATATTTTTACCACGATGCAAATAAATATAATCCTCACCAGCATCGCAAATCGTCTGAAACTCATGGCTAAACTTCGTAAAAGCGCCGCCAGAAGCAAACGTCACATATGTTTCATCACCAATCCCAAATCGGCCATAACAACGCTTATACGCCTCAATGACTGAATTGTAATAACTGTCCAAACTCTCCTTACTGTCGTGAATCGAATACATATCCTTCATCATAAATTCACGACCACGCATAATTCCACTCTTAGCGCGCAGCTCGTTTCGCAGCTTATTCTGGAATTGATAAACGCTAATTGGCAAATCTTTGTAGCTCTTTAAGTAATTGCGAAGAAGATCGACAATCGGTTCCTCATGTGTCCAACCAAAACCAATGTCCGTGCCGTCTTGCAGTTTAGACTTAAACCAAACATCGACCAATTCATCACTCCAGCGACCAGTTTCTTGCCACAATTCCTTTCGCTGCAAAGTACTCATCACCAATTCCTGGCTATTAACCTTGTCCATTTCCTCACGAACAATTTGCTTAATATTCTCAAGAACTCTCAAACCCAACGGCAAAAACGAATACACGCCCGCCATCGTTTTATGTACGTAGCCAGCACGAATCAAAAGCTGAGCGTTTCGCGCAACCTCGCCAGCTGGCGCCTGCTTCAAAGTTTTAGTAAAAAGTTGTGTCATTCGCATATTTTTCTCCTTTACATAAATATAAATGGCAATAACGATTCTGTCTGATTAATTGCGCCCGTATTGATAAACAAGAAATAAAAAGCTATTCCGTTTTTCATCATATGCATCATAATCGGCACCCAAATTGCGCCAGTATATTCCCTAGTTGCGCACATAACCAGGCTTAAAGTAAATGTATCAACTGCCACCGCCCATTGCAATGGCGAGTTCGGACCAACCCAAAGATGTGCCGCGCCAAACGCTATGCTTGTTACGATAATTGATAGCCAAATCGAGAAAGAATTGCGCAACTTGCCATAAAGATATCCGCGATACAAAAGTTCCTCAACAATCGGCGCCAGCACCACCAGCACAACAAACGCCATGATAAATTGCCAATGAGTCGCCAGCATACTCTGACTGAACGGTATGACCTGCTTTTGCTGCATATCCACCGAAAAAACACCACTGGCGATGCTCATCGCGACCATTGTTAGTAAAAAGTAAGCTACGAAAGCAAACGGAGAAATGAATATTTCCAAAAACGTCGGCCAGTCATTCACGCCCAAATTGCTCAAAGTTGTTCGGCGCTTTTTAACCAAAAACGGCACGCCAATCACGACAATTAGCGACAAAATATATACGACAACCGAAAGCACCGTATTAAAAATAACTTGATTCACAGAACCGAGAGGTACACCGATTTTCGTCAAAACACCGACCGCCAATGAAACAACAACTTCCACCGTCAAAAATACGCCATAAACCCAAGCTGGGAGCGCCAAAATCAGCCACCATTTGCGGTTTTTTAATTTCTTAGAAGAGTTTTCCAACATCACTGATCGTCACCAAAATTGTTAAGATTAATAGAATCAACATACCAGTTGCCTGAATATTTTCTTCACGTTCTTTCGTCAGATCTTTCTTAAATAAGCGGAAAATTGTCATCGTGAACCAGCGACCGCCGTCAAGTGCTGGAATTGGTAAAATGTTCATCACTGCCAGCGTCAGCGAGATTAACGCCGCCACGAAAATGATGTACTCAATTCCAGAACTAACAACTGACGGGAATAATACGCCCAATATGCCAATTGGTCCTGCTACGCTCCCGCTGACAGAGGCCAAATCAGCTCGTGCAGATTCTTTTGATTCTGCAGAACCGAATATTTGTCCGACTGATCCGTGCACGGTTTTTACCAATAGCACACCAACGCCTTTGACCGTTTCGTATGACAATTGCCCAGTAGTCGCCACACCCACAATAGGCGCCGACCATGTACTATACATTTTCTCCGTCTGTCCCGAAATAACACCCAGATATCCGCTTTCCTTCGCGGACTTTTCATCATTCAACTGGACGTCTATAGATGATTCTTTGCCGTCACGCTTGTACTTGACGTTGATTTTTTTGCCAGCATTCTCCTTCGTTACAATTGGCAACTTTCCCGCCTCTGTAAGCGGTTGACCGTTTATCTCAATCAGTTCGTCATTAACCTTAAGTCCAATTTTATCCGCTGGAGAATTCGGTGTGATTTTCGCTATCGCTACTGGCGAACGCCTAACCTCTGTATCAAACGGCAATTGAACTTGGTTCGACAGGATTTTCGGCATGCCAATTATCGCAAGAATTGTGAACAAAACAATCGCAGTTATCCAGTTCATCACGACGCCAGCCAGCAAGATTTTCGTCTTCACCCAAAACGTCGATCCACCATATGTGCCCTCGCCTTTTGCGGAATCGTATTCACCTTTCAACCTAACAAATCCACCAAGCGGCAACCAATTCAGACTAAACGTTACGTTTTCACCCAAGAAACTTCGCTTTACTTTCCATTTTTTTGCAGCGGGCGGAAATCCGATTCCGAACTCCTCAACCTTAACGCCGTTTCTCTTGGCGACAATAGCATGACCTAATTCATGCAAAACCACCAATAAAATGAGAACAAATAGCCCTAAAAGTACTCCCCAAATAATCATTTTCCAAACCGCCTATTCCGATTAGCATATTCCTCTAAAATCACCGACACGTCATCAACTGTCATGTCTGGCCAATTCTTCTCAATAAACATCAACTCACTGTACGCAGATCGCCACAACATAAAGTTACTGAGCCGCTGTTCACTAGAAGTCCTAACAATCAAATCACACGGCGGCACCTCTGGCGCATATATATTTTGAGCAATCAACTCGGGCGTAATTTCCTCAGAAGAAACTCCAGATTGAACAATTTTTTTAACCGCATCAGCAATCTCCAAATGTCCACCATAGTTCAAGCATAAGACCAATTCTCCGTTTTTCAGATCGGCAGTTTTCTCCTCAGCCTCGTCAATCGCTTTAATCAATTGATCCGACAAACCTTCCCTGGACCCAACAACCCTCAAGCGAACCTCGTTTTCAATAAATATCGGAAGATCAGCTTTCAGTATGTTCAATAGCAATTTCATCAAATGTCGAACTTCTTCCTCTGACCGCTTCCAGTTTTCCGTACTAAAAACGTAAGCGCTCGCATATTTCACACCTCGATGAAGAACCTCCAACGCCACGTCTTTTAGCGCGTTATAGCCCGCCAGATGTCCTTCGTATGTCGGCAAGCCATGCTGCTTTGCCCATCGCCGATTTCCATCAACAATAAACCCGATATGTCGCGGCAAATTAGCATCTTCACTCATTATTCGCCCTCCATTCATCAATTAACTCAACATCTCGTACGTCTTTTTCACGTCCACGCCAACTCTTCCATTTGCGCAGAAATTCCAAATCAACGAACCTCACGCCATCATATTTCACCGCATAATCAAGCAAATCATCATAGCTAACAGCTTGCCCATCAAAAACCCAGCCGTCCCAAACTTCAGCCGAACCGTCATCTTTTACAAAATAAAAACGCTGATTGTCATCAAACTTTTTAAGCCAATCGCCACTTTCCTCAGAGAGCTTTTTCATCAAATCAGAACTTGCCGCAAGATCAATATCACTAGCTGGACGAATCCCCAATTGATCCAAAATTCCGCTACCAATAACAATAATTTGATCCAACGGCAAATTCAACGCTTTCACTTTATCGGCAAAAGTTTCGCTCATTAAACGGTTAAGACGTCCTTTTCTTTCGCCTTAAACGCCTCGTCAATTTGCGTTTGCATCTTACTCATTAAGCCGTCAATCTCTTTCTCTACACGCTTCAAATCGTCTTCGCTCAGCTCTTTATTGTCCTTCATTCGCTTAGCGTCCTTAAGAGCGTCTTGGCGAATATTACGCATCGCAATTCGAGCCTCCTCAACCTTCTCGCTAACCTGTTTCACCAGTTGATGGCGACGCTCTTCGGTCAAAGCTGGAACTGGAACGCGAACCACTCGCCCATCGTCAGACGGATTAAAACCTAGACTTTGATTGTCGCGAATTGCAGAAGAAATTGTTGCAATATTACTCGGGTCAAATGGCGTAACTAATAGCATCTGCGCCTCAGGTGCAGTAACGTTTGCAACCTGATTAAGCGGCATTTTTGAACCATAAGCCTCAACCATAACACCGTCAAGCATTCCAGCATGCGCTCTGCCCGTTCGCACCTTCTTCAATTCATCTTGAAAAAAGCTAAACGCTGCATTCATTTTTTCTTCATAAGGGTTTGTGTCGAACATATTTCCTCCAATTTATCTATCCGTTATTATATCAAACTTCAAGCGTCTTGTCTGCTAATTTCGCCTTACGCCCCGTGCTATAATAACAGAGTGATTTCTAAGATTAAGCTATACAATTTTCGGTCTTATCATCTGCACGAAGCGACTTTTAGCAATTCTGGGACGGTAATCGTTGGACCAAATGGCACCGGCAAGACGAATCTGCTTGAGGCGGTTTATGTGGCGCTACGCGGCAGTAGTTTTCGAGGCAGTCTTGGCGATTGTATGACGCTGAACGCTCCGCAAACAATTGTTCATCTGGAGGGCGATTTCGGCGAGCGGCGCATTAAACTGGACTCAATTTCCGGAAAAATCAACAAAGAATTCATCATCAATGACAATAAATCAAAGGCCTTAACCAGAAAAAACCGCTTGCCTGTCGTTTTATTTGAGCCAAGCGAACTAAGATTAATTTCCTCTTCACCATCCCGACGACGCGACTTTCTGGATGGCTTAATTGCCCGACTTGACCCCAAATACGACACAGATTTAAGAGCCTTTAACCGCACTCTTTTACAGCGCAACGAACTCTTAAAATCCCATCAAGAAGACTCATCAATTTGGCGCGACAACCTGTTTGCTTGGGATATAAAATTTGTCCAATACGCAACCAACATTGCCCAAAAACGAGCCAAATTTCTCCAGATAAACGAGCCCCGCATAAAAAATTTATACGAATCTTTGGCGGGAAAAGACACACAATTATCCATCGAATATGGCGCTATCGTACCTCTGGAAAATTACGACCAAGCCCTACTCAATCGCTTAGGAAAATCCCGCGAATATGAAATGGCTACGGGCTTCACTTCGGCTGGCCCACACCGTGAAGATTTCACAATTTTCCTCCATGATCAGCCCGCTATTAAAGTTGCTTCACGTGGCGAAATGCGAACCATTATGCTGGCGTTCAAATTATTAGAGCTAGAGCTTCAAACAGAAGTCAGTCAATCTCGACCACTCATTTTGCTAGACGATGTTTTCTCGGAGCTAGACGCCACTCGCGAAAAACTCCTCCAAGAAACGATCCAAAATCACCAATTTATCGTCACCACGACAGATGCGCGCCACCAAAAAGACGGCTGCTCAATAATTTCCACACAATAAAAAGTCGACCGCATTGCTACGGCCGACTTCTTCTCTGCGTGAAAATCTATTCGCTTACACCCAGCTCGATTCGCTTGAATTGACGAACTACGATGTTTTCGCCTAATTTAGCAATCGCCTCCTTAATGTGTTGCTCAACAGTCTTAGAATCGTCCAAGATGTACGCCTGGCTCATAAGAACCTGCTCAGCGAAATGCTTCTTCAATTGACCTTCAACGATCTTTTCGCGCATTTCTTCAGGCTTGCTTGCCAAAGATTCGCTCGCCATAAGCTCAGTTTTAACGCGCTCCATCTCCTCTGCTGGAATGTCAGCTTCAGAAACATATTTTGGACTCATCGCTGCAATTTGCATAGCAATTTCGTGCGCCAACATCTTAAAGTCGTCAAGTCGAGCCACGAAGTCAGTTTCACAGTTTACCTCAACGATAACGCCGATTCGGCCAGAGTGAACATAACTTTCAATCAAACCTTCACGAGCTTCGCGGTCGCCCTTCTTTTCAGCTTTCGTCAAGCCTTTTTTGCGCATAGCTTCCAAAGCTTTATCGAAATCGCCCTCAGCTTCAACCAAAGCTTTTTTAGCGTCAGTCAAGCCTACGCCGGTCAATTCGCGCAATTTTTTGATATCGTCAACAGAAACGCCCATCCTATTTCTCCTCTTTTTTAGCTGGTTTTTCTTCAACCTTTACGCTACCTGCACCTTCAGCAACAGCCGCAGTGAAGTAGTCTAATAGCAATTGAATACCCTTAACGGCGTCGTCGTTACCTGGAATTACGTAATCAATTCCTGTTGGGTTAACGTTGGTGTCAACAATTGCAAATACTGGAACGCCCAAAGTTTGAGCCTCGCGAACTGCATTTGCGTCGGTCAATGCGTCAACTACAACAACAGCGCCTGGCTTGCCCATCAAATCCTTGATGCCGCCATATTTCATATTCAAGCTGTCGATTTCCTCTTGGAAACGCTGCACTTCAAGCTTGTTATAACGCTTTTCCAAATCACCTGAAGCCATTCGCTTTTCAAGGTTCTTCAGCTTCTTAATTTGCTGAGCAATAGTTGAACCGTTAGTCAACATACCGCCAATCCAGCGTTCAACTACGTATGGCTGGTTGGTCTTTTCAGCTGCTTCGCGAACAACGTCTTTAGCTTGCTTTTTGGTACCAACAAACAGAACCTTACGGCCTGATGCGGCGATTTTTGTCAATTCCGGCAAAGCCTTATCCAAAGCTTCAACGGTTTTAGTCAAGTCAATAATGTGACTATCCTGACGTTTACTGTGAATATATGGCGCCATCTTTGGGTGCCAGCGGCTGGTTTTGTGTCCAAAATGAACACCTGACTCCAGCAAAGCCTTAATGTCTACCTTTACAGACATCCTCTTCTCCTTTTGCCTCATCCGCCCACGATTTGGAGTGTAAAACGGATTGTGTCATTAAAATTAGTTACTTGGCAATTATACCAAATAATCAATAAATCTGCAAATATTACTCTTTCTCTAGCAATTGTCTAAATCGCGATAAACCATCAAAATCTTCACCGTTTCGATACGGTCGCACTATATTTGCCAATGCTGGCAGACTTAGCTCATCAATTTTCTCTCCTTTGAGAATTCCTCTTTCGATAGCACAGTACGCTATACCGTCAACTTCATAGCCAAATGTGTTATCGGTCGAAGAATGTATGCCCGTCACTCTACTCATACCCCCAGCATCAGGACTATTCTTGAGTCTGTAGCAAGCCTCTACAGAATATGTCGCTCCTCCATACTGAGAGTACGCACTTATGCCGTTATCAAGATAATCTCCACTAGCCGCCATAACCAAAACACTTGCCTCATGGCTCTCAGGATCATTATCCACTTCAAATCCTGCAATTCGCTCCTTTACCTGATCGCCGCTAACAATCCAATCATCAAGAAATAAAATCTTAGAACTCTTGCCAATCTCACCTCTACCGCCATACACTTTCAGTCTACCTTCATATTCTTCGAATTCATCGTCTGGAAATTTAGATAAGACCAGACTTAAAATATACTGACTACTTTTCATCTTGTTTTTAGTACGACACTGACTTAGTGAATTTCCTACGTCAATATAGACCGGCTTATTATCAACCTCCAAATGGTGCCTCAATCTTTTTGCCAACGCATTTGCTGCGAAATTTAGTTCCGGCATGCCCAAAAACGCCAATTCATCTATTAATTCTTTAGCGCAATCCTCCATATAATCAGGTAAATAATGCTTTGTCATCTCTATAAATTGCACAAAATCATTTATCGCTTCGTATTCAGTCGTTTCACATCGACTTTCCATAAATGAAGGATCGCTCGTTTCCGTGCCCAGATAATTATCCGCTTTTACATAGACCATAAGATTATCTCGACTAGCGTCTTGAGCCTGCGATAATAACTTTGGCGGCGCCACTGGACTTAACTCACTCAAAGCATCAGGACTAGTCGGTAACTCAATCATACCTATATTATGTCATAATTTCGCCAAAATAGCAAAGTTAAGGATACGAACTTTTGACATTTTCCGATAAATTATGTACAATTGAACAGTTATGAAAAGCAGTATTCACCCACAGAACTATCGCCCTGTCGTATTTAGCGACGAACAAGCGGGCTTCGCATTCTTGACTCAGTCAACAGCGCAAACAACCGAAACTATCAAATGGGAAGACGGCAACGAATATCCATTAGTTAAGGTTCACATTTCATCAGCTTCACACCCATTCTTTACTGGTGAGGAAAAGATTATCGACACCGAAGGTCGTGTTGATCGCTTTAAGGCTCGTCAAGCAGCCGCTGAAGCTCGCCGAGCAGCTTTGGCAAACAAAGCAAAGAAAGCTAACGCTAAAAAAGCAGCTAAAACTGATTCTCCAAAATCAGACAAAAAGACTAAATAATCTAACAAATTAGTCCGACAATTCAAAAACCGCTCAATCACTGGGCGGTTTTATTTTACACTAGTTCAATCTGACAATATTTACCTCGCGACATAATATTTCACGGTCTCCCCGCATCTTTGCAGCACATAAGCGATGAGCGCCGTCACCTTGCAAAGCCAAAAATACTCCGCCATCAGAATCCACAACAACGTCTACACTGCGTATTGGAGGACTAGTTTTCGGATTCATTCCTGCGTATTGCCTAATAATATCGCGACTACTTTTCCCACCTTTAGGTTCCGACACTCGCCCTTTTTGCCAATCTTTAATCATCGGTGCAGCCACAAATAGTTCAACCGGCAACGGAATGTCAGATTCCGGAATCGCTCTCATGTCAGGCCACTCACCCTCATATATAGATATCTTCGTTTCACTGGCAATATTGCCTTTAATTGATTCATTCAAATCGCGTAATGAAACTGGCTTCTCTATTGGATTGGCGTCAATCTCAAACAAACTCTTCACAATCAAATCGACCCTCGAATCGTTTGCCGGTATATCCTCTGGAAGATCTTCAATACACCGCACCAGTTCAGATGACTTTCCAACATCGCAAAACGTCGACTTATCAGCATTTTCGTAAACCAAATCACGCGAATCGCCCTCATATTCTCTCATTATCACTATATAATACAATACTGAGAAACATTTGTCAATGTATGATATAATTTTATAGATATGGCGAAGATTTCTTTAGATATGGATTCTCTGAAAAGTGAACGAGCTGATTTGAGCAATTTTTTAGCGCAACCTGATGCTTATAGCTCACCAGATTTTACGGTAAAAAACAAACGATTTTCAGAATTAGAAACGCTTATCTCCAAAGGCGAAGAGCGAGAAAACCTGGAAAAAAACTTAGTAGAGGCCAAAAAGTTAGCTAACGAAGGCGGCGAATTGGCTGCCCTGGCAAAACTTGAGATCACTGAAACTGAAGCTAGATTGACCGAATTAGAAGAAGAATTATTCATCCTTCTCACCCCGAAAGATCCCAACGATGAGAAAAATATCATCATGGAAATCCGCGCTGGTGCGGGCGGTGATGAAGCGTCATTGTTTGCGGCGGAACTATACCGCATGTATTTACGTTGGTGCGAATCTAACGGCTATAAAGTAGAATTAATCAGCGAATCAGCCAACGATTCTGGCGGCTATAAAGAAGTTATTTTCATGATCAAGGGCGACGCGCCATACTCTAAGTTGAAGTTCGAAGGTGGCGTACACCGAGTTCAACGAGTTCCAGTAACTGAAAGCCAAGGTCGCGTCCACACTTCAACCGTAACAGTGGCGGTTTTGCCAGAAGCCGAAGAAGCGGACATTGAGATAAATCCGAACGATTTGCGAGTTGACATTTACCGCTCCAGTGGACACGGTGGTCAAAGTGTGAATACGACAGATTCAGCAGTGCGAATCACCCACTTGCCGACTGGAATGATCGTTACAAACCAAGACGAAAAGTCGCAAATTAAAAACCGCGAAAAAGCCATGAGCGTGCTTCGTTCGCGATTGTTACAGATGAAAATTGACGAGGAAAACGCCAAATTAAGTGCCGAGCGACGCTCGTTGGTTGGAACTGGCGACCGCTCGGAAAAAATCCGAACGTACAACTTCCCGCAAGACCGAATCACCGACCACCGCATTCACTACAGCCGCAGCAATATCCCCGCTGCAATGAACGGGGATATCGACGATTTGATTGAAAATCTACAGAGATATGAGCGTGAGCTGAAAGCTCAGAATGCTAATCATTAAAGAGGTCTGGATTCCTAAATTCTAAATCAAGCGCAGCCTCACTCCACTTATCACGGTCGTCAAGACTTAGAGATTCGTCGCTAGCACGCCGTTTATATTTTCCGTACAAACTCTTAATTGCCGCTTCATCAGCTGCCTTCTGCTCCTCGGGGGTCATCTCTCGACGCTCTTCCTCTCGTTGATTCAACAACACATCAGTATCACTCTCTACTGTTACAACTGGAGTCTCTTTAGTCCTATTCCATCCATAATCAGCCCCTGTTTCAAGACCTATTCCCATAACCACGTTAGCGATAGGAAGCTCATACTTTTTTGTCATATTATCTAATATAATCCTTTTCTTCCGCTTAATAATATATTCGTATAATACTATCTTTTTCTTTATTTGTCAATGCCAACTATCTTCCCTCGCTTTTTACATTCCATAGATATATGTTATAATTAGCAACATGATTATTTCTGAATGGCTAAAAATTGCCACAAAATCCTTAAAAACGGCAAACATCCCGTCCGCTAGATTAGACGCCGAATTGATATTAGCCAACACTTTGCGAAAAAACCGCACTTACCTACACGCCCACCTGGACGAAGAAATTGACCCCAGAAGATTTGATATCGCAAATGCCAGACTAGATCTGAGATTAGACCGCGTACCAATCGCCTACATTCTGGGCTATAAAGAATTTTACGGGCGTAGATTTACCGTATCTCCTTCCGTTTTAATTCCCCGCCCTGAATCCGAAGATCTAATTTCATTGTTCTTAGAATTGACCGCCAGCGAAATTGCCGAAAAAGCTTTAATTGACGTTGGCACAGGATCTGGCTGTCTGGGAATTACTGCCAAATTAGAGAGGAGCAACTTGTCGGTAATTTTATCCGATATCAGCAAACCAGCCTTAAATATTGCAGAAAAAAATGCGAATGCCTTAAATGCGGACGTCCATATTCAACAGCAATCATTACTTAATGGCCAACTCAAACCAGTCGACTATATATTTGCCAATTTGCCTTACGTTGACAAAAATTGGGACGTATCTCCAGAGCTCCAATACGAACCAGATATTGCACTTTTCGCCGAAGATGAAGGATTGAAATTGATATTGCAATTGATCGCACAAGCACCGCGATGTCTCACCTCAGAAGGCTTACTATTTATCGAGGCGGACCCCCAGCAGCATAATAGAATAATTGACGAAGCCGTGAAAAATGGTTTTGTAAAAGAGAGAGTTCTCAATTACATCCTAGTCCTACGTTTCACTGGCGCCCAAGATTAAATCACTACAGAATTTAAGAACACTAGCATCACTAAGATAATTCCGATAGTAAGAATTACTGGAGCGGATATGTCTGAAAATCGAATAGCTTTGCGCTTGTTGTAAGATTGGTAAGCTTTACTGGCGACGAGCGAGAATAGCAATAAGATTATTGTAACCTGTGAAACGCCGCCAAATAATGACTTTCCGTAGCTATAAGTCCAATAGTACGACAGCCAACCCAGCTCAGCAAAGACGAGCCCCCAGATTGCCGAAAGTAAAACCGTTTGTTCTTCGTCATAACTGTGTAGGAAATGGCGCGCAGAACTATAGCCGATCAAGAACATCAGAATAACAACTACAGAAACTGGCCACTCGTACGACACCACCATAAGCGCAGTTACGCCGACGAAGATAGAGATCAACGACTGCATGGCGACCTGCCAGCGCTTAGACATAGGCTTAATCACAACCAGCCAAATTGCATATAGTATCGCCAAGGCTACGCGGAAATAAAACACTGACGTAGGTAGATACATCAGACCAACAACACCGATTCCGACCGTTAAGTCAACCAAGTTAGCCTGAATGTTTGCCCACCAAAAACGCGGACGAACAGCAATTATGCGCCATTTACTCAGCACAACAAGTGCTAACGCTGGGAACGGAGTCTGAAACGCTTGAGCAATAACAAGCAACGCCGCCGCCAAGCCAATATTTAAGACATAGTAAACTAATTCGCTCCAAAACGTTCTTCGTTTAACAGTTTTCAGTAACTCCATAACTTACTCTATTATACCAAATTATGAGCCAGTTCCCACAACAACGATAAATTGTGCATCAACATTCAAATTATACTTCGAGGAATCTGATGAAACCGAGCCGTACAACTCCTTAAATTTATCTTTTGTGGCAGTTTTTTCTTTACCAGCTGGCAATTGATAAACTTGAGTCTTCCCTAGTTTTTCATTACCTGGAGCGTTGCCAACATGAACAACTTTCATTCCTAATTCCGTCAATTTGTCCGCTTCTTTCTGCGCTGCACCAGCCACGCCGGAACCATTCAAGACAGCAACTGTGGCTTTTTCCTTAGATAACGGCGTTGCGTAAATCTCAGACTTTATATAAGCGCGAATATCGTCATAATCATACAATCCCGCAGCCGGCTGAACTATACTTGCGCCACCCGCCGTGCCAGTAGTCATAAGTACATTGTTTTCCTCCACAAAACTCAATCTGTGAATATCAGATTCTTTTATCTCCGAGCCAAGGTTCATAATTGTGCGGATTTCTTTCGTGTCAATGTTTGTGCGCAAGTTTTTGCCCATGGCGTCCATCAGTGATGTCACCTTACCAAAGTCAGTCAGCGTTCCCGTGGAAGTAGCTTTACTTTTCAGCGCCATAAGTACCAATTGCTGGTTTTTCTCTCGGTCAAAGTTGGATTGTTCCAACCCGTAAGTTGGCGCCACCAAACCACGCGCTCGAGAGAACCACATCGCCTTTTCGCCGTCCATTTCGTGCTTGCCGTTAGTCAATTGCATATAGTGACCTGTTGGACATCGTTCGCGACGTTGCTGATAATTCAACTCCTTCGCTCGACACATCCAGTCCATACTTGGATCAAGGATTCCCCGTGGATCACGACTCTGTACGTCAACGGTAACTCCGCCGACCGCATTGACAGCATCACGAATCACCGCAGTATTAATATGCGCCACGTACTGAATATCCATACCGAATATATCGCCGATGAATTTCTTAGTTTTATCCATTCGTTCGGCTTCTGCCTGCGCGCTATCTCCATTGTTTGCGCAACCAAAATATTCATTGATTTTACCAGCGTAACCAGAATTACACGCCATACCAAATTTTACATACAAGTCACGCGGAATGCTAAACATATATGCGTCTTTCTTTGTCTGATTGACGCTAAGAATCATCATCGAGTCGGTCAATGTCGCCCCTGGATGGTCTGGATCGTCATCTGTTGTACCTAAAATCAGCACATTACTTCGGCCATAAGCATCCTCTTTCAGCTTCTGTTGCGAAAACAGTCCTAAGATTCCGCCATTATGGAACACCGAGTTCATCGTCTGCCATAATTTTAATAGCAGCCAGCCTGCCACAATTGCGATAATAATTCCGATAATCGCAAGAATAATCCTGGTAATTAACTTTTTCTTACGTTTCTGTTTACGTTCCTGTCGATGAGAAGGCTTGGTATTTTCATCAATTGCCGCCAACGATTCACTAATATTCTGCTTTAATTTATTAGCAGAAGTTGGTTGCTGAATATTTCTTGTCGCATTATTCGACACTTGCGGGTTATCTTCGTTACTACGATAATGCCCGAGCGTAGTCGTTTTTTTGCTAGTAATTTCCCCCAACGAAGTTCGCTGTGGTCGCTTGGCGACAAATCCGTCCATCGACTGTTTGCGTGGTTTCATATCTATTGATTATAACACACAAAACGCTTATAATTGAAACAATGGACGCTACTTTTATGGATCGTCATCCAAAATTACAAGATGGCCTGGGAATGGTCATTTTCGTTGTTGGCGTGGTGATTGGTACACTTTTATTGAACACTTTCGTATTTCAAACTTTCAATGTTGAAGGTGCCAGCATGGAAACGACGATGTACACCGGTGATCGCCTGATCGTCAATCGATTGCCCGTCACTGGTTCAAAATTGCAGAATAAAAATTATATTCCAAAGCGCGGACAGGTAATTGTGTTTAAGAATCCGAATTTCAATGCATCCACAGGTAAAGATGAGTACATCGTTAAGCGCGTAATTGCCTTTGCTGGTGAGCGAGTTACTGTGAAAAACGGCACCGTAACTGTTTACAATACAGAAAATCCCGACGGATTTAACCCTGACACCTCAGTCAATAAAAATGAGCCAGGACAGCCTACTTCTGGAGATGTCGATACGACCGTACCGGAAGGCACGATATTCGTCATGGGCGATCACCGCCAAGGAAGCTATTCTTGCGACTCTCGAAACTGCATGGGGCCGATCCCCCTTTATGACATCGTCGGACCAGTTAGTCTACGAATATTTCCATTCAATAAAATTCGCTCGTTCTAATAAAAATTACTTTTCGAGCAATTCTCTTATTCGTTCAAATTCAAGATTATCCTTAAACTTGATACTAATCTGACCGGCTCCACGGCCGTTTGTACGGATTTTTACACCTGTTCCAAATCGCTTCGAAAGGCTTTCAATAGCATCTGCATGAGGCATATCTGCTGGGCGGCGTTTGTTCTCGATTGGACTAGCCTTCGCCTGTTTCCATAAAGTCACCACTTGTTCAATCCGTCGCGCTGACCACTCCTCGCGAATAGCTCGCTCCATGATATCTTCCGCGGCATCATCAGGCAAACCGATTAGAGGCCTTGCCTGCCCTTCATTTAATCGCCCCTCAAACAACGCCTGCTGCACAGACTTCGGCAATTTCAGTAGCCTTAACGTATTACTGACCGCACTTATAGATTTGCCACCCAGACGCTTGCCAATCTCCTCCAGCGTCATATTGAATTGGTCACGCAATTTTTGATAAGCAGTCGCAGTTTCAAGCGCATTCAAATCATGTCGTTGCAAGTTTTCAATCAAAGAAATCTCCAAGCGATTCTGGTCGCTCATACTCCTGACAATACACGGCACCTCTGTTAAATTCGCCCTATTCGCCGCACGCCAACGTCGCTCACCCGCCACGATCAGATATTTATCGCCTTTTGGCGTCACAACAATTGGCTGAACCACACCATGCTCGCGCACCGATTCTGTTAACTCATTCAAAGCATTTTCATCAAAAAAGCGACGCGGCTGATCAGGATCTGGGACGACTTGGTCAATAGCAATATCTCTCAAATGAGAAACTTTCACATCTTGTTGTGCGGTTGGATCAAACGTTTCATCAATTAAGTTAGTCGGAATCAACGACCCAAAACCTCTGCCTAAACCTTTTTTCATCGTTCCACCCTCTCTATAATTTCTTTCGTTAGCGCCTTATAAGCCCGAGAACCTTTTGAAAAACGATCATACGCACCAACTGGCGCGCCATGACTAGGAGCTTCAGCCAAGCGAATATTTCGCGGAATGCTATTCTTAAAAATCTTATCTGGAAAATACTTTTTAACCTCAGCATGAACCTGCCCAGATAATGTAGTCCTGGAGTCCATCATCGTCAGTAAAACGCCCAATAATTCCAGAGGTGGATTAAGCCCCTTCTTTATCAATTTCATACTTTCCAAAAGCTGCCCCAATCCTTCCAATGCGTAAAATTCTGCCTGAACTGGAAGCAATACGTAATTAGCAGCAATCATACCGTTGACTGTCAACAGACTCAAGCTCGGCGGGCTATCAATAATAACATAGTCGTAATCCGTCGCCTTCTGCAAAGCCTCTCGCAAGCGAACAAACCTTCCCTGCGCCTGCGCCAGTTCCACTTCCGTATTCGCCAAATGAGGTGTAGCTGGAGCGATTGATAAGTTTTTATATTCCGTTGGCAATATGATATTCGATAGGTCAATTTGTCGCATAATCACCTCTGATATTGTTGCGCCCAAATTCTGTTTATCTATTCCAAGTCCACTGGTAGCATTACCCTGTGGATCAAAATCCACCAACAATGTTTTCTTGCCAGCTTTTGCCAAAAAATACGCCACGTTAATCGACGTCGTTGTTTTGCCGACGCCGCCTTTTTGATTTGTCACCGCAATGATTTTTGTCATTCGTTCCCCTTTTTACCTGCCTTAATTATAGCATGAGCAGAACATAAATAACAGACATCAAAAAACCGCTTCCTTTGCGGAAGCGGCTCTTAGACTATTTGATTGACGTAATTTCAATCTTCGTGTACTTCTGGCGATGACCAGTTTCTTTGTGTACACGCTTCTTACTCTTGTAGCGGATAACGCGAAGCTTATCGCCCTTAACTTCCGCTTCTATGACCTTAGCCTTAACGCTAGAGCCTTTTACAGTTGGCGTACCAACCTTGATTTTATCACCATCAATCACTAAAAGTGCGTCGAGAGTGAGTTCTTTTGTGCCTTCAGGGAGGAGATCCACCAAGAGGGACTCTTTTTCGCTGACAAGATATTGTTTGCCAGAGATTTTTACGACTGCTTTCATTTCGTTCCTTAATTATTATGAATTAACTCTAATAATTCTATCAAAAACTAGCAATAAAATCAAGTACAGTTAGCAAGTAGCGTTTTTCGCCATAGCGTTATTCGCCTTCAACCAACCACTCGGTGAGCCGCATTCCATATATTCGCCCTTAGCCTCACCAACAGCAATCACGCCGCCGCCATCAATGTACGCATTAATCGCGTCCGTTAATTCAAACTCACCCCTCTTAGGATTTGCTGGCAAAGTTCGCGCCAACTCAAAAATCTCTTTATTCAGAACGTAAAAACTTGAATTGCTGAGGTTACTTGGAGCTTCTTCCAGTTTTGGCTTTTCAATTATTCGCACAAAATTGCCCTGATCGTCAGTTTCAATAATCCCTGTTTGCGGAATAAATTCCTCTTCGACAGGATTTCCCAATAGCCCAGCCGACAATCCACGCGATTCCACCAACTCCGCCAAATCAGCCGCATTTGAGCCGCCGTCGTCACGCCAAAAGAATTGATCGCCCATAATCACAAAGGCCGACTCGCCCTGTTCGATGAATTCACTCGCCAAACCAACTGGAATACTTGTGCCGTAACCACCAGTTCCCGGCTGGGTTAAAAAATGTATTCGGACGTCGCGAAGTGGCGCCACCAGAGGTAATTTATCTTCTTTTCCCGCACGGCGCAGATAATCGTTCAATTGAATATTCGAACGATAATAGCTCTGCACTTGAGTACTCTGCTCGCCAACTACGAAGTAAATATCCTTAACGCCCGCTCGCACGACGTCTTGCACGATATAATCAATCACTGGCCTTGTACCGACCGGCAACATACATTTTTCAATAGATTTGGTAATCGGCAACATTCGTGTGCCCCAACCAGCAACCGGAATAATAGCTTTAGTAATCATAGAACCTCCTACATTTTCAGCTCTTTGTGAGAGTAATTATACATCATCAATCGTCAAAGTTACCATCTGCACGAGACCAAAACCTACGAATATCCTCTATGTCGTCGGCATCCAGACGAATCGCCTGCGGCTCCCGCTGCTCTTTAATAATTTCCTCAGCAAGCCCATCCGCCAGCGGATCAATTGGCAAAAATCCTACTTTACTACCAAATAATTTGTTGAATAAATTTTGCATAACTTTTTTATTTTTATCAATTAATATTAATATATTAGCATAAGTCTGATTAAAAGTCAATAGAATATCCTCCCCGCTAAGAGGAGGATATTCTCATTTCACTCGCTAGCCTTTAGGCTTTTTTCAGGGAAATTTCTACCAATTTACCCTCGATTTTGGCATCATATTTTTCTGATTCATCAACCGCAGAATTTAATTCCACAGCGAGCGTTTCAGATTTAATGACATCGGCGAAAGCGTCAATAGCTTGAGATATTTCAGAATCGTCACTGGAAATACTCAGTACAATTCGATCATCTATCTGCAGACCAGCCTGCTTGCGCGCGCTTTGTACGTGGCGAACGATTTCACGCATCAAACCTTCGCGCTTTAGTTCAGGAGTGATTGTTAAGTCATAAACAACGCTCGGTTGCGCCGACTCAGATTCTGAATCTGTAACAATTTCAACCGATTTCACGTTTAATTCATCTTTAGCGATATCAATCAAGAACTGCGCAACTTCCGCCGGCGTATCCTGAGAAATAGTATTGATAAGCTTCACAGACGCCAACGGCTGACGCACCTTAATTCCCTCCGATGCGCGCTTCGATAAGCCGTCATTCACCGCAGTACGCAGTGCATTCATGTCGCGTAGCATTGAATTATCTATTTCACCAGCTGGCATCCAATCTTTAAGATGAATCGACTCATTATCGCCCGTCAAATTATGGTACAATTCTTCCGCTAAGAATGGCGTAAACGGCGCTAGCATATAACTGAGTCGCACCAAAACGTAATGGAGTGTGCGGTAAGCGTCATCTTTATCACCGTCATCTTCAGATTTCCAGAAGCGGCGGCGACTGCGTCGGACATACCAATTGCTTGCGTCGTCTAAGAATGGCAAAATCGGCTTAGTTGCATCCTGAAGGTTGTAATTATCAAGACCTCGCTCGACCTCTGTTATCAATTGATGCAACCTCGACACAATCCAAATATCCAACGGATTTGTTAAATCATGAAGCGGATCTGATATATCGCCATTAAACTCCCAGCCGTCAACTTCAGCGTACATCGTGAAGAAGTCGTACATATTCCAGATCATACCAAGCTTACGCGCTACATCCATCACATCCTTATCCGCCAAGGCAAAGTTTTCGCCATTTGTTAGCGGACTTGAAAGCATCAAGAATCGGAAGCTGTCGGCCGAAGTCTTATTCATCAACTCCATCGGATCGGTATAATTCTTCAGCTTCTTGCTCATTTTTTTACCGTCGGCGGCATTGATAAATCCAGTACAAATCAAATTCTTCCACGGAGATTTACCAAACAAAGCCACATTCACCGCCGTTAAGCTATAAAACCAACCGCGTGTTTGATCAATCGCCTCAATGATGAAATCGGCAGGAAAACTTGCTTCAAATTTTTCCTTGTTCTCAAATGGATAATGGAACTGAGCGAACGGCATCGAGCCAGACTCAAACCAGCAGTCCAAAACCTTACCAATATGATGCATTTCTGCGCCGTCGCACTCAAACGTAACGTCCATAACTTGCGGCAAGTGATAATCGTCCAACTTGCGGCCCGTAACTTCTTCAAATTCCGCAAAGCTACCAATCACCTTCACCACTTCCGTACCGTCATTTTTCACGCCCCTCCACACTGGAATTGGTGTTGCCCAATAACGATCGCGGCTCAAATTCCAATCTGGCGCCTGCTCGATGATGTTATGAAATCGTCCAGTTCTCAGATTGTCTGGCGTCCAACTTGTCTGCTCGTTCGCCTCCAGCATTTCCTTTTTCTGACTCTGAATATCCATAAACCAACTCGGATGAGCACGGTACATCAATTTCGTGCCACATCGATGACAATGCGGATATTCGTGGCGAATATATTCAATTTTCAGCGCCCGACCTTCTTCTAATAAAGTCTTCGCTATCTCCTTATTCACCTCCCAGATATTGCGGCCCAGCCATCTACCTTCTGTGTAATTTCCATCACCGTCAACCAACGATAGTACTGGAACGTCATTTTTTCGGCACAATTCATAGTCATCCTCGCCGTAAGCTGGCGCAATATGAACAATTCCCGTACCGTCCTCAGTCGTCACGAAATCGGCGTTAAGAATCTTATGCGCAGCCGGACCACGATTTTCGAATAGCGGCTCAAATCGCTTGCCCACCAATTCAGAACCTTTAATCGTCTTAACTATTGAATATTCCAGCGGCTGGTGCTTTTCGTCCGTCATAACTTTCTCAACACGGTCGCTTGCAACGTAAAACTTTTTATCGCCATACGCCACCAAAGAATAATCGACATCCTGATTTACCGCCAAAACCATATTTGCTGGCAAAGTCCACGGCGTCGTCGTCCATGCAAGCAAATACTCATCTTCATCTTCCAGCTTAAAGTAGACAAACAAGCTCGGATCAGTGTCTATTTGATAACTATTCTCCATAGCCACTTCGCTCTTAGAAATTGGTGTCGCATCCTTCGTGCAATAGATCAAAATCTTTTCGCCTTCGTAGATTTTGCCTTCTTCGTAAAGTCTCTTGAACGCCCACCAAACAGATTCCATGTAATTATTATCCATGGTTTTATAAGCGCCCTTAAACTCGACCCAACGACCAATTCGCTCAATCGTGTCTTCCCATTCGGTGCCAGTTCGCACCATAGCCGCTCGACATTCCTTTACGTAATCCGAAACGCTAATCTTCGTGCCAATCTCTTTTTTATTAGAAATGCCTAGCGTTTTTTCGACGTAAACCTCTGCTGGTAGTCCGTGACAATCCCAACCCCAACGGCGCTCAACTCGCTGACCTTTCATCGTGTGAAATCGTCCCATCGTATCCTTCACCGTGCTAACCAACAAATGTCCGTGGTGTGGCGTTCCCGTCAAAAACGGAGGACCGTCATAAAAAACCCAAGAATTATCAGCAGGACGCTGCGCGACCGACTTGTTAAATGTGTCATCGTCTTTCCATCGCTGCACCCAATCTTTCTCATATTCTGCAGCTCGACGACGTGTTCCATGTTTGAATTTCATTACAATTTCTCCTCATTCTTATTTTTACCATCTCGTGATTCAATCTGATTTTTAATTCCCTCTGGCAAACCTTCAAATAATTCGTTTATCTGATTCTTCCGGGTGATGAGGCTATCGGTAACATAATTCATTAGCCTATACATACTGTGCACTAGATCAGGATTTTCGTCAAGATTAATTTCCCCGGGGTGAGTTCCGTTATTGCCAAACACCCTCAGAATATCCAGGGCTCTTTGTGTTTCAGATTCAACACCCGACGCAACTATTTTCTTTATATCATTATTTATATTTTTGCCATCTCCCCCCACAGCGCCGAGAAGTATTTGCAATCCTAGTCTCAACAATGCTGCAGCCGCACGGGGTGAAATAGGCAAAATTTGAGCTGATTCTCTATATAGTTTTTTAACTTCATCTGGCATATCGTCGTTCGGATCTTCTACTGTAATTTGTGCCGGATAAACTAAAGACCCCTCAATCCAGATAGACAGCTCGTAACAATGTCTGCATTTTGATACAGTAAGGAAATCTGATGGCAAGGATGAGTTAAGCAGATTGCTAGACAAACTACCACCCCATGATTGATGCGCAAACACCTTACAATGTGCGCAATTAAACTCATCTTTCCCGTATTCCGGTGGATAATACGTTATTTTCGTCATAATTCTCCTAAATTAAAAATCACCTCTTTTGACTTCGAGAATCCGCTTAGGTGTTTTATGCGGACGGTACCATCTCGATTCCAAAAGAAGTGATTCTTTCAGCTCTTTATTTGCTATTTACGCAAGCTCACGGCAGGTTCTAATCTCGACTTTGTGCCGATTTCTTCCCGCAGACTTCACGGCTGATAACCGCTCATTTCACGCCAATTCAACATACGCGAAAACGCCCTACTGCTATTGTAGCGCGTTTTCATCAAAATCCCAAGAACTTTATTTAATTTCCAGACCGCCTAAAACACACTCACCCTTCAGATATAGAGTCTTTTTGGCAGAATCTTTAGGTAGAGTTTTATCATCAGTTCCACCCAAAAATCCGCGCACTTCGTTCTTAACAATCACATCGTCTGGCAAAGTAATATTAACGCCACCGCAAAATGTAAAAATTTCAATCACAGAACCGTCTTTAATCTTTGCTTGACGCAAATCCAAATCCACGCCGCCAAATGTGGCAACCAACGAACCGCCAGTATAATCACCTTTTACAGCGTCTTCTTCACTCCAAAAACAAGAAATCTTCTCATTAGAAGCGCCGTCTTTATCCAGCTTTTTAGAACGCTTAACGCTCTTAGGACTAGTATTAAACATCATCGACAAACCAGCAGCAATCAAAACTACAGGCCAGAATACCCTCCAGATACTAACGTCAACTATTCCGTAAGAATTTAAGCCAATCAGAATGCCAATCACAACCAGTAATAATCCCCAAATCCACGCCGTTTTATTTCGATAATTGAATATATTTACCAGCCCAGACAACACAAATCCCGTAGCCCAAACCGTACCCCAGAAAATATCCCAGCTAATGTTAATAATTTCGAGATTCTTCAACAGCAAAACCCCGCCGAGCGCCACGATTACAATGCTCAAAAACGCTCTAATCAGAGAACTTTTCTTCATACGTCTATTCTATCACTTTTTTATAAACTTAACGTTTTTTAAATTGAACAGTTTTTTTGTTCCGTTTTGATTTTATGACAATTATCACTATCAAGATAATGAACAAAAGTATTCCACCGCCAATCATCATTAACGCTGTAGTTGATGGCCAGAAGAATAATTCTTTTGACTCGGCGGTTTTGGTGATTAGCTCATTTTGATCCTGACTAATTCCCCACTCGCCAGCCTTCTTTTTATAGGAAATCGACAGCTCTACCTTATATTTTCCGCCCCAAAACGGCGCCAAATTGCTATCATAATTAAACTGCCGCGTTTCATTCGCAATCGTTGCATTCACGCCACCGTTTTTATAGACAACATTCCCCATCGGGTCTTTCACGACCAGCTTTACGTCAACATCAGCCGACACATTGCCAGAATTTTTTAAGGCAATTTCATACAATTGACTACTGTTAGAGTTCTTAATGTTAAACTTCTCAATCGTCACATCACGGTGAATATCACCAGGAACGGTTATCGCCATACGGATAGCCTGACGAGTCTGAATTTGAATGCCACCAGCATTATTTGACGCCTGATTAACCTTCCGCTGAACAACCATACATGCATTATGCTCGCCAACATCTGCTTTGCTTGGAACATTTACCGTAAAATCAACAAGTGCGTTCTCGTTCGCGCCAAGAGTCACCTCTTTTTTAGAGACAGAAACCCACTTGCCCGCACCAACTTTGTCCTCTGACTTCTCCTTGCAAGTCATATCACCAGTCGTCGTAACCGTGCCATCAACCGAATAAACTTCAATCGTTTCTTCTTTATCAGACCCGTTTTGAACATACAATTGGTCAGATTTCGAAGCGCCACCAGAAAGATTATAGATGAAAATTGAGCTTGTCCTGGGATTATCCGGATCAGGATTTGCTGGCCGACCGCCAATACCATTAGCAGACACCACCACAGGCAAAATCAGCCCTGCAATCATCGCCACTCCAATAATCTTACTCCACAATAAATTCTTCATACCCCTCCTTAAAAACCTATTATGTTTATTATATCAATGTCACACATAAAA
Organism: Candidatus Nanosynbacter sp. TM7-057; assembly: GCF_022828295.1. NCBI lineage: Bacteria > Bacillati > Minisyncoccota > Nanosynbacteria > Nanosynbacterales > Nanosynbacteraceae > Nanosynbacter > Candidatus Nanosynbacter sp. TM7-057. The sequence continues at coordinate 180,494 of NZ_JAJQJT010000001.1, forward strand.
GAATAGACACTCATCAGAATGTCTATTCTCGCTTAATAATTTAAGTCTGCTAAAGAGCCGTAATCGTTTGAACCATTGGCAATACGTATGTACCTGCTGCCTGACCAGCTGGGATGGTTTGGGCTAATGAGGTATTAGTTATATATCCAGCCCATACTTTACTAGCAGTCGCTGAAGCGCTCATTAGTGTTACGGGACTAGTACCAGAAAAGGTCGTAGAAGTACCCTTGGTAATACCTGCAGCTGTACCAATTACAGGAGTTACCGTACCGCCAGACGGATTAACTGTTAGGCGACCCTCGTTAATAGTTCCGTTGTATTTATACTACTTTCCGCCGCCTGCAGACCAAACACCAGTTCCTGGAGTCGCTACGTTCAGTGTCAACGTCCAGCCATTATCTGCGGCACCTGGGTTTTCGGCATAAATTCGATTGTCGTTATCCCCAAAAACACCAGTTCCCGATCCTAATGAGGATGACACTGTCGTAGCGCCCATAGCGAATGTTGGATTATTAACTAAGGAATTAGCCGAGTCACGGATATCAGTACTCAAAACTCCAGGATTAATTGTCTGAGAGAGTTTAGAGTTAGCAGTAGTTGCGGCATTAGCTACAGAAGAGTTTGTCATATTATACAATCCCAATAGACCAACTACGCCTACGCTCGCAACGATTAATAATGTTAACTTTTTCATTTTTTCTCCTTACTTAATTGATTTAATTTACTACATTATAACTTATTATGCTTATTTTTTCATTTATCCCTCTTTTTCTGTTTTTTAACAATAAATAACATAATGAACGCCGCAACAATTACACCAATACCAGCAGCCATAATCATCCATAAATTAATTCCCGTATTAGCCAAAACCTTACTCACCTCTTTAACAACCTTCGGAATACCAATAACATCTTCAATGGTCTTTTCCACGGTCTTTTTCGGAGTCGTAAATGAAAAATCAGCAAACCGCACTACTTCTGGAGATGTCGCATTAGCCTTCAGTTTAGCCGTAACACGACCGTTATGGGTGTATTCTGGAGCTGACGACATAGAATTGTCGCCTGGATGATTATTCTGCCAATTTGAAAAATCCAACATCCATATATTTCCGTTAACTTTAAGCTCTCTATCCCGCCCTAAAACAAAAGTTCGACCATTAAATTCAACCTTCAGATCGTGCCGACCTGTATCAGGATTAACTACCGTATGAACCGCGTCATAAACGCCATACACCCGCAGATGTTTTCTATTTACCAAATCAAACTTAGAGAATTTTGACGGAAAAGTCGGACAAATTGGCTCATTCATCTGGCTACCTGTTTCCAGAGAATCGCGAGCACAGTCAGTAATCACTTGCGACAAATTAGAGTTAGCTGACGAATCCGCAAAAGCCGAATAAGGACTACTCAAAGTAGTTAGTAATGTTATGACGATGAATAATTTTTTTACTCTATTTTTCATACTCAACCCTATTGCGCTGTTACTGTTAATGTCATTGGCAATTCATAAGTTCCTGGTTTTTGATATGCCGGAATAGTCTGGTTTAATCGAACGTTCTGTAGCAAAAATGCGCACCCCAATTGACCAGTTGACCCGCTGCTACTCATCAATGTAACGCCGTTAGCCGTAGCGGTCCCTACCTTAAATTGAACATCAACACCCTTTGATATTCCTGATGTTTGGCAAGTTGACCCGCTCAATGAACTACCCGAAGCTAAGACAGATGATGTACCAAAATTGACGGACAGAAATCCCTGATCGCCATTAGTGCCGTTGAACATATACGATTCTGTACCAACAGTTCGCTTCCATTTGGCGGTCGCGCCGTCAGATGCCGACAACACAACGCTCCACCCAGAGCTGGTTTGTGTATTCGTCACTTCAATTTGCTTCGAGTTTGAGTTGGATAAGAGAGCGCTGGTAGCTACGCTGCTGCTACTCATCATGGAATTATCAAACCTCGTACCAGTATCTGTAATTGTAGCGCCAGCATTATCTCTAAAACGAATGTCTAACGACCCAGGAGCGGTCTTAAATTCTGGATACATTATGTAGCTATCAATACTAGATCCAGGAGCGACAGTTGTGTCAGTTGCTACGCGGACGCAATAATTTTCATTCCTATCAAGCCCTTTATCAACAAGCGCCAAATCCCACACACCCACTTCGCCAGCAGATATTTTTTGCGCATTCGTGAACGCTCCAGCCACTCCGCTTTTTCTCACCAGACTTTGAGGTCGAGAAGCGATAGCTCCCGCCGGCAGTTCTAGATCAGTCGAGTTACTATTGATACTAGTGCCATCAGCGGGACCACCCACAGAATAAGCAAGTTTTGATACTCCAGTCACGACTTGCCAATCTGAACCACTTACCGCCGAACAAGTTGCCGCACTACCCTTTTTTGCATATTCAATGCGCAGCTTCATTGATGTAGGCTCAATGGCTCCTCCTGGAGGTGCTATTAACGTAGGGCGCGTGACAGGATCATTACTCGACTGGCCATTTCCTACCTGCCCCTTGTTATTATTACCCCAACAATACATCTCACCTGTACGCAAGGCGCATAAAAAGTCTTTACCTAAATACATGGAAGTTTCACCAGAACTCGTAAATGGAACATTCACTTTTACGGGAGAGGGCAAAAATCCTGTGGCAGTTCCACTGCCTATTTGACCCTTAGAGTTATCACCCCAACAATAAATTTCGCCAGTGTTTAATACCATACACGTAAATTCGCCGCCAGCGTAAACATTTTTAATAGTCTTCCCTCCAGAAAGAATGCTACTTCCAAAAGAAGCTCTTGAAGCAGTATTTCTATAGCCAGATGCTGTGTTACCCAACTGACCATTGTGATTTCTTCCCCAACAATACACTTCTTGACCGCCAGAAATAACAGCACAGGCATGCGAATCGCCAGCAGATATTGACTCAACTTTTTTCCCATTAAAACCTTTGACTTTAGTGGGATATTGAGTTCTACCAGCAACACTCCCTACTCCAGTCCTTCCTGTAGCATTATACCCCCAGCAGAATGCTGTACCTTCGACCGTCGAAGCGCACGTAAATCTATCCCCTGACACAACCTGCTTAACCGATTCCGTTCCAAAGTTATTCATATTAACCGCTGCTGGCGTGTATGAAGCTAGGAATACGTCACGACCTAATTCTCCATTTATGCCTCTACCCCAACAGTGCAATTTTCCCTCCGAGTTAAGCGAACAAGTATGCTCATTACCCGCGGCAATCTGAGAGATGACTGTAGTCGTGGTCTCTCTAACTGGATATGGAGCGTTGCGCTGAATTATGCCACCATTTCCTAGTCTTCCAACTGCACCAGAGCCCCAACAATAGTCTTTATTGTCAGAAGCGATTACACAAGTGTGATAATAACCCGTAGTAATCTGTTTGATGGTTTTCCCGTTGAGTACGTCTTGTGTATATACGGGCACTGGGGTTGTTGATGAACTAGTTGAATTAGTACCAAGAGCTCCATACTGACCATTACCCCAACAATAAACACTATCATCCGACATAATGGCACAGTTATGCTCAGACCCGCTTCCGTGCTCAGCTAATTTTTTAAAATACGCACTCTTATTTTGAAGACCAAGCCTCAGCCGAAAATCAGCGCCGACTTTTGGCAATGTGGCAGCGGTGTTGGTGTTTGCCAGCGGACTTCCTGGATTAATACCATTGGACGATTCGTACAATCGATAAGACACTTGCCCCACTTCAATCTGCTTACTACCACTAGGAATAGTCGCACGACTTTGCTGAGAGCTCAAAAACATAAACCCTAAAGCTGCGCTAACGACAATAAAACCGCCAAGGATAAAAAATCTCTTGGCTTTACGGTCTTTTATTATTGATAACGTTCTATTATGTTCCATAGTGGTGGTATAGATTGAGCATAAATATACATCATAAATATACCATAAGCACTTTACATAAAGCAAGCAAAACTAGAACAATTGGCTGCCGAATTTGGCGATTATCGCGACAATTACCGCGACGATCAGCGACACCACGACAAGCGCATCATATCCGCCACCAACAATCTTCTGCATATATTGACAAGAAATATTTTTCTGTAGAACATTATAGCGCGTCAAACCGAACATAATCATCAGCACACCAAGGTCCAAGGTCAAACACCACGGACAAAGCACACCAATTTCGACGTAGCTCATATAAAACATCCAAATAGCAAATATCATTCCGATGACAGCACCAGCCTGCGCCGCCTGCATAAACCACTTCGGAAACTTTGCTCCCGCCAACAACGCCACTGCAATTGTCACCATAACAGGCAAAGTCATCGCGCCGATGAAACTGTTTGGAAATCCTAAAATAGCCGCCGACCAATGATTCGCCACCGCCGAACAGCTCAGAGCCGAGCTAAAATCGCAACTTAATACAGCGTGAGAGTTTTTTGCTAACTCCAAGGCTTCAATAGACAACACAAATGACGCCAATAACCCTAACCCACTACCGACAAGCATTATAAATGCCGCCAAATTTTGCTTTTTCAAATCTTCGTGGAATAACCAGTTTTTGATTTTACTAAACATAAAAACTCACTTCGCTAATTGTCGGTAGCGGCAAGCCACGCCAAAGGTTCTGCAGTTGACCGCTATCACTCAGCGCAATAATTGTTGGATACTCCACAATGTCATACACTTCGCAAAAATTATTACCTTCTGCAGAATCAGGACTCATCTCCTCTAAAACATGACCAGTTTGTCGGCTAAAATCACGCAAAAAGTCTGAAACTTGGCGCGCATAATCGCTTTCCGAACGATAAATCACAACTACTCGCATTACAATTCCCGCTCGCCCTTACTGCGTCGCTTCGCTAAAATCTCCACAAAATCGTCCAATGTCTTAAACTCATAAAAAACGCTAGCAAAACGAACATACGCCACTTCATTACGTTTTTCTAATTCATCCAAAACTTGATCGCCAATCTGTTTTGACGTAACTTCCGATTCACCCAGCGCGTATAAAGAGTCTTCAACCGCCGTAATGATATTATCAACTTCCTCGTCAGACTTAAAGAATTTTCCGACCGAACGGCGCGTCGAATTCGCCAATTTCACCCGGTCAAACAGCTCACGATCACCATTTTTCTTTATCACCGCCAGGTTTGGTTTTTCAACTCGCTCATATGTAGTAAATCGCTTGCCGTCTGGAGTTTCCCTGCGACGTCGAATTGCAGCACCGTCAGAAACTTCGCGTGATTCAATAACGCGACTATTGCCGATATTAAACACCATTCTGCCTACTCCTTATTCTTCTTTCGTCGCCTCAGAAATGCCGGCGTATCATCCTCATCATCGTCAGCTTCAACAGTTGAATTTTCCCAAATATTAGTCTCTGGCTCAGCCGCAAAACTTTCGGCAGACTCTTCCTTATCCAACTCTAGGTCAATATTCTTAACCATTTCGTCATCAACTTCTGTTTCGGCAGGCTTCGTGTCGTCGCCTACAGTCAAGCTAACTTCCTGCTGGCGGAATGTATCGCTATCAAATCCTGTCGCAATCACCGTAATAACCAGCTCGTCTTCCATTTCCGGCTTCAAAGTCGCACCAAAGATAATGTTGGCATTCGGACTAACAGCGCTAGTAATAATTTCTGCAGCTTCCTGAATTTCTGCCATACTCATATCGTAGCCGCCAGTTACATTGAATAGCACGCCCTTGGCGCCATCAATCGACACCTCAATTAGAGGGCTTTCAATAGCTTGTTGCGCCGCCTGAACCGCTCGATCATCACCGCTCGCTCGCCCAATTCCCATCAATGCTGAACCGGCATTACTCATAATTGCCTTAACGTCAGCAAAGTCAAGGTTAATCAAACCATGCTCAGTAATCAGTTCAGAAATACCCTGAACACCCTGCCTTAAAACATCGTCAGCAATTTTGAAAGTTTCCAACAAAGGAGTTCGACGATCAATAGTTTGCAACAATCTGTCATTTGGAATAGTAATCAAGGTATCAACTTCACGACCCAAGTGAGAGATTGCCCAATCCGCGTTAACTCGACGCTTCTCGCCTTCAAAGCTAAACGGTCGAGTTGCCACGCCAACTACCAAAATGCCTAGTTCGCGTGCCACTTCTGCCACAACATAACCAGCACCAGAACCAGTTCCACCACCAGCACCAATTGTCACAAATACCATGTCTGCGCCTTCTAGCGCTTCCCTAATTTCGTCACGAGATTCATTAGCTGCAGCCTCACCAACAGTAGGGTCGGCACCAGCGCCCAAACCATTAGTTGCGTCACGACCAAGATGAATTTTTATGTCAGCCTTTGAATTGTGCAACGCCTGAGCGTCCGTATTCATAGCAATAAATTGAACGCCAGTCAGACCGGCATCTTTCATTCGGTTAATAGCTGAACCACCAGCGCCGCCGACACCGACGACTTTTATGCTGGCAAATGTTTGAACTTCACTTGGTTGTATTTGCGGCATATATTCCCTCTCTTAATCCTTACATAAAGTATATCATTTATTTAAATCTAGCGAAAATATTTTTGAGTAAACCGCCAGCTTTTTTAGTGACATCATTTGCGCCAACTATCGGTTTTACCTGCTGCGAAATGCCCATAGAATCAATCAACATCAGACCAACCGCAGCCGAAAATTCCGCGCCTTTCACTTCATCGCTAACTCCGCTATATCCAGCCGGAACACCCAAGCGTGCCGCCACACTCAATTGATCTTTCGTAAACTCCACCATACCCTTGACTTTCGCCGCACCACCAACCAGCACAACGCCGCTCGGTAGCTTTCCTAATCGTCCAGCTCGCTTTAGCTCTTTAGCAATTGCCTCAAAGATCTCTTCATATCGCGCTTGAACAATCTCGTCAATTTCCTCTTGGTTAAACTTATACGTCTGCTTTTTAATCTTCGTTTCAACTTCACCCAGAGCCTCGCCGCCAAATCTCGCATGTGCCAATTTAACAACTTCTGCAATTTCCGGATCCGTCCTAAGTCCAATAGCCAAATCGTTCGTTACATTCTGACCGCCCATTGGGATAACCGCCAGATGTTGCAAATCGCCCTCTTCGTAAATGGCAATTCCCGTAGTTGCCGCGCCAAAATCAATCACTGCAACGCCATTTTCACGCTGACTTTCCGTAAGAACGGATTGAGCTGCCGCCAAAACCGACGGAACAACAGATACGGCCTCAACCTTAGCCATTTCCGCCGACTTCTGTAAATTAGTAATGTGTGGAACCAAACCAGACACGACATTCGCCCTAATTTCCAGACGCGCGCCAGTCATACCAATTGGATCTTTAATATTATCCTGACCATCCAGCCTATACGCGTGCGCAATAATATCTAAAATCTCTCTATTCTGTGGCACTTTTCCAGTTGTAGCAACTTCCTCCAGCCTTAATATATCATCGTGCGTAACTTCATTATTAACGGTTCCAACGGTAATCATTCCGTCGGCTTTTGTACTCAATAAATGAGATCCGTTAATACTCAACGTGGCTGCGTTAATCTGATGGCCGCTCATTCGCTCAGCTGGTTCCAGCGCCTTATCAATAGCCTCAGCTGGACCGCTCAAATTCGTTACAGTCCCCTTTCGCATTCCGCTATTCGGCGCTTCACCGACGCCAACAATTTTTGGCGCACCATTTTCTGCGTCAATATAACCAACGACACAGCGCACGTTTTTCGTGCCAATATCAATTCCTACCACATATCGAGATTGCTCCTGCATAAGCTCTATTATACAGGTTATGTCTATAATTTGGCAAGTGAATTAGCCTAAAGCTTCGTCAGAATTTCAGCACCAGTTTCGGTAATCAATACCGTATGCTCAAAATGCGCACCCAGACTGCCGTCTTTCATACTAATTGTCCAGCCGTCGCTGTCGGTGATAATTTTCTCACCGCCCAAGCTCGCCATCGGTTCAATTGCAATTGTGTCGCCAGCGTGCAGCATCGGACCAGTTCCTCGCCTGCCGTAATTCGGAATTTCTGGCTCCATATGCATACTCAGCCCCACGCCATGACCAACTAGTTCACGGATTATACCAAGTTTAGCCTTCTTCAACACAGCTTCCACTCCCGCTGAAATATCGCCAACTCGCGTTCCATCGCCAGTTATCGCGTCAATTCCCGCATATAAACTCTGTTCTGTTGTGTGTAATAAATGTTTCTTCACACCCTTAGGCTCCTCATCAACAACCATAGTAAAGGCACTATCCGTTTTCATTCCACGATAGCCAATTACCAAATCAAAGCTGACCACGTCGCCCTTTTCAAAAACATATTCGGTCGGGAAAGAATGCACCAATTGTTCGTTCGTCGATATACAAATCACTCCCGGAAACTTCACTTCATCCGTAAGATAAGTCGCTTCTGCGCCAAAATCTTTAATTCGCTTAGCTACAAAATCATTAGCATCCAATTCACTCATTCCAGCCGTTACAGATTTTTTCAATTCGTCATAAATTGTCGCAAGCATTTTGCCGCACTCGCGCATATCTTTCATCTGTTGCGGCGTTTTTTCTCCGGTGATCAATTGGCTCATTTTACGCCCTCAACGATGCCGCGGCTAACCAGTTCTCTCTCGATTTCATCATGAACTTGACCAACAGTTCCAACGCCGCTCATATGAATAATTGGAACGCCGTTTTCATTTAGATAATCCAGAATTGGGTAAATTTCACCTCGATAAATACTGAGTCGCTTGTCAATTGCTTCAGGCGTGTCATCAACTCGACCGCGAACCCTCAAACGCTCCAGAATTTCATCGCGCGGAACTTCCAGCACAATCACCAACTTAACGTCTTTTCCGTGATGTGAACGCGACTCAATAAGCCATTTCGCTTGCTCCAGCTGTCGTGGATAGCCATCCAAAATCACGCCATTAATATCCTTAGCTTTATTAAGGGCCTCGCCCATCAAACCGTTGATAGTTTCCATCGGCACCAGTTCGCCAGATTGCATGCGATGAATCAATTCACCATCATGTGTGTCGCGAAGCAGCTGTCCGGCACTAAGCCAACGCCAACCGTGTCGTGCCGCTAGAATCTGCCCCTGCACACTCTTACCAGCACCCGCCGGCCCAAAAAATACAATCATTTTTTCCTCCTATTTTGTGAGTTTTTCTTTAACAATTTTTGCCACCAACGCGCCATCCGCAGCATTGCCGACTTTACTTTTTACCGCGCCAATAACTTGTCCCATTTTCTGAATTGAGACATCATCCATACCCGCAATAACTTCTTCTACAATCTTTGAGATTTCCGCCTCGCCAAGTTGCTCTGGCAAAAATTCTCGTAAAATTTCCGCTTCTTTTTCTTCAGGTTCCGCCAACTCCGCACGGTCGTTCTTTCGATATAAATCTGCACTTTCGACGCGCTTTTTCACTTCTCGAGCGACGACTTTTTCAATTTCAGCATCATCCAAGCCATCTTCTCGCTTGCCCAAAGAAACTTCTTCGTTTAAGATTGCTGCCTTTAGATTACGCAAAACATCACCACGAAAACGATCGCCGCTCAATAGAGCGGCTTTCATTTCACTAGTAATGCGCTCTTTTAGCGCAGACATTAACGCACCCCTAGGCGCATTTTTGCCGTTTTTTCAGCTCGTCGCTCGCGGCGAATAATAGCTTTTTTACGACGCTCGGTCTTTGAAATTGGTTTTTCAAAACGCATAACGCTCTTAGCGCGAGCCAAAACACCGCTTTGCAAAACCCTGCGGTTGAAACGACGAATGATATTTTCGTTCGCTTCCTTCTGATCTTTACGTGTTACTTGTACCATACTGCAAACATTATAACAGATAAGAAAGTATTTGCCAACTAGGTTTAGTTAAGACCGCCTTAAATAATCTTGAAATCCACTTCTTGGCTACCGTTGACATCTATTGCCGATATAACATACACCTCGCGTATTGGATAGAGCTCTCCATCTGGATATTTCTTAAGTACTGGGCACGTGAATGTATACGACTTATGACTTCTATCCGCACCCACAACACACCTCGTGCTTGATAAGTTTATAAACACCTCCTCAGGTACGGAACGCTCTTCTACAGACATCTCTCCTCTATCATCTAGGAATGCTGTTACCATAAGCCTTTTTGTATTAATTTTAACTGGAATAGGCTCATAACTATGTGCAGCCATTTCTTGTACGGCTTTTGCGAATTCGTCCCAAGAATCAAATGGAATGCCCCCTAATAAGACAGCCTCTTTCCTAATGGTAGTTTTTTTAAGCTCTTCAGTCGCTTCCATGGCTAAAGCACCCATTGTCCGCAACTCACCTTCCGTCAAACCTTCTCCACGCCCAACTTCAGTAAAATTTTCATAGTTTTTCATATTACCACAACTCCTAAAATCACCCTCTACTTAAAAAATATTACTACACTATAATACACTACTCTATAAGTAATGAAACTATTACACCTAAGCCAAATGTAACAATCGCCCCTCAACAGACCGCATTCCCTGCCATTCATTCACAGTCGGCTGGAACCAGACAGACACCTCGTCGCCCACTTCACGGAAAAATTCTTCTGGTGCATTAAAAGCCAGCATCTGCAGCGCAACGTCATTTTTATCACGCAGGGTCAACTTCGCGTGTTGCCCATCCGCACCCATTCTCCTCACATTTAAAACCGTCGCTTTGGTTATCTTCAATATAGGCTCTGCGTTACCATTGCCAAACGGTTCCATCTTTGCCAAATTATCAATCAGCTCCTCATTAATTTCCGAAAAATCGTCAATTTCAACGTCAGCTCTCGGCAGTAGATATAATTCTTGGTTTTTCAATTGCAATGAGTCGTAAAACTCATTCACTCGTCGTCTAAAATCGTCAATTCTCTCGGTCGCCAGCGTCACGCCCGCCGCCGCTCCGTGACCACCACCTTTAATAATGATGTCGTCAGCTGCACGAACCGCGTCAGCTGCGGAAAAATCGCCAAAACTTCGCGCCGAGCCCGTAGCCTCATCGCCACGCTCGCCAATTATAAAAACTGGCTTCTTATATTTCTCAACCAACTTTGACGCCACGATGCCGATAACTCCGTGATTCCAATTGCCGCTATTCACCACCAAAACTCTATCATCGGTCATATTGTCCGCCTGCTGGCAAGCTTCGTCAAAAATCTCATCCTGAATACTACGACGCTTAATATTCAATTCCTCCAACTTTTCACTAGCTTCCAATGCTTCCAACCCATCACTCGCCGTCAGCATATCCAGAGCATATTGCGCCGTTTCCAGTCTGCCCGCCGCATTCATTCGTGGACCCAAGCCAAATCCCAAATGCCTAGCGTTAACCTTCTCCGGCTCAATTCCCGCCACCGACATCAACGCCTTCAAACCAGGACGCCTCTGCTTTTTCAAAACCTCCAATCCCCAATAGACATTCGCCCTATTTTCATCTGCCAACGTAACTATGTCGCAAACCGTTCCCAGCGCCACCAAATCCAATAGCCACTTCTCGTAACCATCTGGCAACCCGTCCAGTTCGGTTTGTAGAGCCTGAACCAATTTAAACGCCACACCCGCGCCGCATAAATCGCGAAACGGATATTTATGACCAGGAAACTTCGGATTAACCGCAGCAACGCTCGGCGGTGGAGTCTTAGCAACATTATGATGATCAGTCACCACCGTATCAATCCCCAAACTCGACGCATATTCAATTTCTGCATGACACAAACTTCCCGTATCAACCGTAACAATTAAATCCGCGCCCATATTTCGCACCTTATCAACGGCGCCCATCGTCATTCCGTAACCCTCAACAAACCGATTCGGAATAAACGCACCAACTTCCTTAAAGCCAAACTTGCCAAACGCATCCAACAAAATTGCCGTTGCACTCAGCCCGTCAATATCATAATCGCCGTAAATAACAATTTTCTCACCCTCAGTGTGCGCCTTTTTCAAGCGGTCCACTGCTTTTTTCATATCTGGCAATAAAAACGGATCGTGCTTTACTGACGCGTAATTCGGATGCAAAAATTCTTCACGCGCCGCACGCGTAGTCAAGCCTCGAGCCGCTAAAATTTTCTCAAATAATGTCATTAGTCTTTATCAGCCAGGCCGCGCTTCGATCGCGCTGAATATTGCTGAGATTTAATCACCATACTTTGCAATTCCTTAAAAATTGGGAATTGTTTATTAGTGAAATACGTACGTGAGTTACCCTGCTTTTCACTCTGCAAAAATCCAACCTTTTCTAGTCGCTTCAACTCTCGTTGAATATTTCCAGGATCTTCCTTAATTAGCTTTGCTAATCCGCGAACATGTGTGTGAAAATCAGGATACTTAGCGTATACTACTACAATTTTTCGCCGCACCCTAGATGTAATAAAAACGTCTAACATAACCTCCCTAACGCATCTTTCTTAATTAAAGTTTATCACAATTTTACAACACCCGACAAGTTTTTTACTTCCAATTCAAAATAACCTGATTAATTTTCGCTATCGTTTCCTCTTTGGACGGCAATATATTATCCTCATAATAATGATTTAATCCCATAAAATTCTCCTTCACGTCCAAGATATGCATTTCATCAACCGTCATGTGCAATTTATCCACCGCCGCCACGCCACAAAACGGCACCGCAATCACTAATTTCTCGATCCGAACTGACTTCAGAAAACTCAAAGCCACGTCCAAAACCGACAAATCATCGCCAAAACCATCACTTGCCAAAATCACCACCCGATCTTTTAGCATATCCTTATCAATAATTCCACCATCGCCCAAAAGCCTATTCATTTTCTGATGAGCCTCGCGCTTTTTCTCTTCCAGATAACCGTGAAATTCACTAGTATATTCATTGATTTCACCGTCAGAAAATTGACTATTATACGTAAATTGCCCAGACTGCGACATCGCTCCGATGCTTAAACTTTCCCCAGGAATCTCAATCCCTTCGCTAAGCAACATCATGAGGACACAGTGAAGCTTCACTGCAATTTGCTCGCCGATCAGCACGCCACCTTCGCCAATTGCAACCACTGCGCAGTTTTCATAGCGATACTTTTCCAGTACTTGATCAGCCAGAATTGCCCCAGCCTGCGAACGACTCTCAAAATACATATGCTTATTTTAGCATTTTTTTCGCGATATAATATAAACATGCATTACTATTTGGTTTCGCCAACAAGAATCGTCCGTACCGACGCAAGTTCGTTTACGTATTCTTCAGAGGAAAGACTGCCAACTGGAACGATTGTTGCTATAGAAATCGGCAAAATCAATGCTATTGGCGTAGTCCTACAAGAAGTTCGCCAACCAGATTTTGAAGTCAAGCCAATTAGTAAAATCGTTGAAGAATATCCCTTGCCAATCGAACTCGTCCAAACCGCCATATGGATGAGTAAATATTACTCTACACACCAAGCAACCGTATGGCAAACAATTTTACCCAGCGGATTATCCAAAAAACGTCGCTCAATTAACCAGTCCACCCCAGTTAATACAGCAGAAAATCGAACAAAAAATGTATTCACTAATGAGCAAAAAGCAGCCCTCCAGGCCATCGAAAATCTCCATTCCGGAACGATACTTTTACACGGCGTAACTGGCTCAGGAAAAACTTTAGTGTACATAGAAGCCGTAAAACAAGTCTTAGAAGAAGAGCGATCGTCAATAATTTTAGTCCCCGAAATCGCCCTAACCTCGCAACTGGTTGCTGAGTTTTCCGCTCATCTACCAAATGTCATAGTTACCCATTCCAAACAAACCGAAGCTCAACGATATGCAATCTGGAAAAGAGTCATCAGCTCAAACGATCCGGTAGTAATCATTGGCCCGCGATCTGCTCTTTTCATGCCCGTGCAACAGCTCGGACTTGTGGTGATTGATGAGTGTCACGAACCAAGTTTCAAACAGGAGCAGTCCCCTCGATATTCAGCCCTCCGCGTCGCCTCAGTTCTTACGAGTCAACATCGCGGCAAGCTAATTCTAGGTAGCGCCACTCCAGCAGTCGCCGACTATTACGTTGCAAAAAAATCAAACACGCCAATCATTACAATGACAAAACCAGCAAGACCAGACACCGTTCGCCCAAACGTGACGCTGGTCGATATGACAAAGCGCAACAATTTTACTCAACATCAATTTCTCTCTGACTCACTTCTGAAATCTATAAACACAGCATTATCAAAAAATGAACAAGTTCTTATTTTTCACAATCGACGCGGCACAGCATCAATCACATTATGCGATAACTGCGGCTGGCAGGCAGGCTGCCCACGCTGTTTTATTCCGCTCACTCTGCACGCGGATAGTCATAAATTGTCATGTCACATTTGCGGTTTTTCGACCAAAGTTCCTACTAGTTGCCCTGAATGTAAAAACGCCGACATCATTCATAAAGGTATCGGAACTAAGCGAATTGAAGACGAATTACAGAGGTTATTCCCGAACAAAAAAATTGCTCGATTTGACAAAGACACCGATTTGAAGGCTACCGTAGACGAGCGTTACGATGAACTGAAAAATGGCGAAATAGATATAATTATCGGTACGCAAGTTATCGCCAAAGGACTAGATTTGCCACATTTAACAGTCGTCGGAGTCGTTCAGGCTGACACCGGACTTTCTCTCCCTGACTATTCATCACCCGAACGAACATTTCAATTGCTCGCCCAAGTCGTCGGCCGCGTCGGCAGGTCAAGCACGTCAACAGAAGTTGTCGTCCAATCATACCAGCCAAGTCACCCATCCATCACAAACGGACTATCTCAAAACTATACAGAATTTTATCAAAGAACCATATCTCAGCGGCAAAAAACCAACTTTCCACCTTTTACTTACTTATTAAAACTAACTTGCGTTTATAAAACCGAAGCCGCCGCCATAAGGAACGCTAAAAAATTGTCCGAACTATTAAAATCCAATTTTGATAACATTGAAGTTTTTGGACCAACGCCCGCTTTTTATGAGCGCGTCCGCGATACATATCGATGGCAAATCGTAGTAAAAAGTCCCAAACGACAAGAGCTTCTCGACGCCTTAAACTTCCTGCCGCCATCACACTGGCAGTACGAGCTTGACCCTGTAAGTCTACTGTAATTTCTGGTATAATTATAGCAATGACAAAAGACGATATTATCACATTACCAAACCCACATCTTCGCCAAAAATCATCGAAAATCCACGTTGTTACTAATGATGTTGTAAAACTGGCAGACGAAATGACCGCAGCCGCACTGGACTGGGAAGATTCCAGACCACATGAAATTAGCGCTGCCCTGGCTGCTGTGCAAGTCGACAAATTAGAACGTGTCGTGATTGTTCGAGCGGACTTTGAAAGAAAATCAACTCGCGAATTTATCACTCTTATCAATCCAGAAATCGTGAAATATGAAGGCGAGATTGTTGAAGACTTCGAGGGATGCTTAAGTGTTAAAAGCATTTACGGAAAAGTTCCTCGCTATAGTAAAATTCGAGTAAAAGCCATGAATTTAGATGGCGAAGAAGTGCGAATTAAAGCCGGAGGATTTTTGGCGCGCGTATTACAGCACGAGATAGACCACTGTAACGGATTAGTTTTCATAGACCATATTAAGGATAAAAAAGACGCTTTTTACACGCTCGATAAGAAAGGCGAGTTGCAACCGTTAGATTATGACAAAGATATCGCCGAAAATAGTATTCTTTGGGACTGAAAATTACAGTCTAATTACCTTAGAAGCTCTTGTTGAAGAGGGATTTAACGTTGTTTGCGTTATTACCAAGCCTGACACCAAGCGCGGTCGCGGACACAAACTTACTGAACCTCCAGTAAAAACATTCGCTAAATCTCACAATATTCCAGTTTTGCAGCCAAGCAAAGTCAGTGAAATTACCGACCACATAAAACAACTTCAGCCAGTAACGGGAGTTTTGGTTGCATACGGAAAAATCATTCCCCAGTCAATTATCGACTTATTTACACCGGGAATTATCAATGTTCACCCTTCTCTACTACCAAAATATCGAGGACCCTCGCCTATCGAATCAGCCATAGTCAACAGAGATACCGAAACTGGCGTATCAATAATGCAACTTGATAGTAAAATGGATGCCGGTCCTATATACATCCAAACTCGACAATCGCTCACTGGAAAAGAAACAAAGTTCGAATTATATGACAAACTATTCCACGAGGGCACTTCTCTGCTAATAAAAAACTTGCCAAATATCATCAGCGGGAGTCTTCAGCCAACACCACAGGACGATTCTCTGGCTTCATATTGCCAATTATTAAGCAAGGACAATTCATGGCTCGATACGGAGCGTATGACCGCCGCCGAGGCTGAAGCTCACGTCCGCGCACACCTCGGGTTTCCGCGTAGTCGAATGACAATTGACGATCGAGATATCATCATCACGAAATCCCATTGCGACAAAACTCCGAGTTCTCATCTTGATAAAAAATTTGCCGACGGCAACTATTTAATCATTGACGAGCTCATCGCACCCAGCGGAAAAACAATGACCGCTGAAGATTACCTAAGAGGCTACAAATAAAAATAACCCCGCATAAGGGGTTATTTTATCGTCCGCATAAAATTACGCTTGGACTGAGCCTAAAATAGCATCTTTATTCGCTATAATTTCTTTTTTCAAGTCAGCCATCACCGCAGCCACAACGTCACGATAATCTGGCCGATTGACCTCTAGCCACTTAGTAGCTGCAAATTCATCCTTCAGACGCGGATCGTCAACTAGCAAACCTGAAGCTTGCGACATTTTCTGCAACATTGGTTCCTGCTGATAATTAGGCGCATGTTTCGCTAGAAAATCATCCACAGCACCAGGAGTTTTATCGATAATCCCCGCAAATTCCTCCAGCTGAGCATCGCTCATCCCCTGGCTTAATCGTTCGCCAACTCGAAGCTCTAGTTCGCTATAAATATGTTGCAACAACGATTTTTGCTGATCTTCCGGCAACTGGTCCAGCCCCAATTCTTTAAGAAATTCTTCATTCAGTTGGAACATAGTCCTCCTTTTCTTTCGTCTATATGATTAAGTTAAATTATACCAGTAACTGTTTAATATTACTATCCACGCATCATATTCAGCACGTCATTGTATAATTTTTGTAACTCGACCATAGTCTCATTCATCGAGGTTTGAACAATTTCTGTTAAATTAACGCCGTTGTTTGCGCACCAATTCAATACTACAGAAGCATCGTCGCCATCCAGTAATTTCATAAACTCATCCAGCTTCGCTTCGCCAACAGCCAGCAAGATCTTCCTTGTAATCTTATCCTGTACACTGTTAGCGACGTCTTCCCTCATCTGTTCTTTTTTATCCGCAGGCAATGATCCAAAACCAGCCTGTGCTAAGAATTCGTCAGTAATTTCAAACATTTTTTATCTCCTTGTTTATTTTATATTTTATCTATTAAGCGTATTTATTCAATACATTCAACACGTCTGCAGTAGCGCTAGATCCGTCAACTTCCATCCATGTTCCGCCAGGGCCATCAAACCACTGTACGGTATGACCGTCAGCTATTGCCTTGTCAGCCAGGTTGTGAAGTTGATCCATTGCGTTTGCGTCACCAAACTTCTCAGCAGCCCAGTCCCAAGGATAGTCGTAAGAATTGAAGTTTGATGTATCTGGATTAATATTATTTACGATTTTGTCAACAGAGTTGTCCACAGAAGATGCGCCGCTAGACTGTGGTATTTGCTCACTACCAGATTGTGAAGGTGCAGCAGTATTACTCTCAGCTCCAGTAGCGTGTGCAGAGTTAGCCCAGTCGCCAACAAATTTACCAGCAAAACCACCCAAGGCAAAACCAACACCATACTTACCTAATGACGATCGCACCTTCTTACGCAGGGCATCCTGCCTCTCTATACTCACGTCCTTAAGATTGTCAACTGATACATTGACTGCATGCTCCATAACATCGTCAATTTTCATGTTAGCCACAGTTTTTTCAAATGAAGGATCTATAGTTTCAAGACGGGCATCAGCTATGCGATCTTCGCCACGATACTCCTCCAGAACAGCCTGCTTTGTTGCTCCAGCAACTCCTAATTCCGTTACAATACCGACAGCCGTAGTAATAGGCCATCCAGCGAAGGTCGCTGTAGTAGCACCTACCGCAAAACCAGTACCGCCCAACTTCAACAACTGAGCAATCCTACCACCCTTATTAAACCATTTACCAACTTTAGCGGCAGCTTTCTTAAATTTACCACGATCATCGAGCATGTTGTCATACTTATCTGTCGTTGTTCTTGAGGTTTCTTGCATACTTGCAAACGCCGCTTGACCCATTTCCGCTGCTAACTCAGCCTGCTTTTCTGGATCCTGTTTTGCTGCTTCGATTTTATCAGCAAACTTAAGACGCATGTATTCCAGTTCGCACTGCTTCAATTCTTCTGTAGCAGCATTCAACTCTTCTTGTCGTTTCTTTCCGCCAAAGAACTTCTTAAAGAAGTGTGATTCAACGGCGATACCAGCCTTAGCGAACCTCTCCCTAGCGATTTTAAGTTTAGCAGCAGCTTCATGTTCTTCTGCGCTCATCTCGGTCTTTTCAGCATCAGTTTTACCCTCAGACTGCTCATCATCACCATATTCAGCTTCATCATACTCATCACCAAAATATTTATCTCGCATAGCCTGTTCGTATGGCGTTAAGTCTTCTGGATTATCATCCTTCTTTGGTTCATCATCACCATATTCAGCTTCATCATACTCATCACCAAAATATTTATCTCGCATAGCCTGTTCGTATGGCGTTAAGTCTTCTGGATTATCATCCTTCTTTGGTTCATCATCACCATATTCAGCTTCATCATACTCATCACCAAAATATTTATCTCGCATAGCCTGTTCGTATGGCGTTAAGTCTTCTGGATTAAGCCTAGTAGGTTGTTTTTCGCTCATTTTGTGGTGGTTTCCTTTCGCCTTCTGCACGCAGAATGGCAATAAACTTATGTATATCTAAGATACTATCATAAATACACAAAAAAGTCAATGCTTAGAACAGTCTATCCCAGTGTCTTCTTCACTAATTCCCTAGTAAAGAACTCCAGCTTGTCGCCAATTTCTAAGGTAATTTTTTTCTTCGTCCTGAGGCTCAATCCACACATTTCACCTTCAAAGACTTCTTTTGCCTCTTGTTGCTGACGTTGTACAGAAGAAACCTCAACCTCGGCAATTTGCTCTCCGCCACGTTTTACGCGCGCCAGCAAGTCCTTAGCGACTTTACCGTGCTTCACTTCGCCACCAGCAATCACTTCTTCGCGCATCGTCCTAAATACGCCCTTAATTTCCAACTCACCAATTTCAGTTTCAACGATTTCTGGCGCTAGCAAAGCCTCCATTGAAGCCTTAGCGTCATCCAACAATTCATAAATCACCTTAAAAATTCGCACTTCTACATGTTCACGCGCCGCTAATCGCTTAACTGCTGGTGGCAAATCGACATTAAAGCCATAAATCACCGTATTTTCACCGACCGCCAAATGAATATCGTTCTCGGAAATATTGCCAACACCAGTTCCAACAACATGAAGCTCAACTTCGCCATTAGTGTCAATCAGCTTCAAACTATCAACCACAGACGTTACCGAACCCTGAACGTCAGCCTTAACGATTACATTAAATTCTTCCGCATCAAGCTTTCGATTCATCATCTTAAGAATATCTGCGCCAGTAACATTGGTTGTGGCTGCCATTTTCTCCTGTTCAATTTTAGCCTTTTGCGCCAAATTGCGAGCTTCTTTTTCGCTCTTCGCAATCTCAAATCCATCACCGAATTGTGGCAATTCCTTAAATCCAGTCATATTCACTGGCATACTTGGACCGGCATCTTTAACGGTTTTACCACGGAAATCTTGAAGCGTTCGGACTCGCCCGTAAGCCGTCCCAGCAACCAAATAATGACCAGGTTTCAAATGACCATTCTCCACCAATAGCCCAACAACAGCGCCACGACCAGTTTCCATGTGTGCCTCAATAACCAAACCTTCAGCCGGAACGTCTTCATCCGCGCGCAAATCTTCCATATCCGCCACCAATAAAACCATATCCAAAAGCTTGTCTAAGTTCTGACCAGTTTTTGCACTAACCTCAACCATCACAGTGTCGCCGCCCCATTCTTCAGGATTCAAGCCATGTTCAGACGCCAATTGAGTTTTTACCAGTTGCGGATTAGCCGCTTCTTTATCAATCTTGTTAATTGCCACCACAATTTTAGCGTTAGCTGACCTAGCAAATCGAATAGCTTCAACAGTCTGAGGTTTAACTCCATCATCTGCTGCCACCACGATAATCACCACATCGGTCAGTGTAGCTCCGTGCTGCCTCAGCGCCGCAAAAGCCTCGTGACCTGGAGTATCTAGTAAAGTGATAGTTCGTCCGTTGCGCTGAGCTTGATAAGCGCTAATATGCTGAGTAATTCCTCCGGCTTCACTAGCCGCTGTTTTCTTATCAAGAATCGCATCTAGCAAACTCGTTTTACCGTGGTCAACATGCCCCATCACAGCTACAATTGGCGGACGAGGAACTGCCTTGTCTGATAATTTGTGCGCATGGTGATGAATTTCCGCAGAAACCGTCTTCCGTTTCAGCTGCACATCTAGCCCTAATTCTTCAACAATAATCTGTGCAGTCTCAAAATCTAGTCGCTGATTAATTGTCGCAGCGATTCCGTTCTTAAACAATTCACCAATCAGCGTAGTTACTGACAATCCCAGAGTTTCGGCCAACTCGCCAACCGTTACCGAATCCGCAATATTGACGATTTTTTCTGCCATAATAAGCTCCTCTCACCTCTGGGCGTAACTACGCTTCAGGGGATTTGTATTATTTTTTCTTTGATGATTTGCCGAGTGAAAGAGAAATCTTACGATTTTCCTTATCGATATCCAAAACTGTAAATTCTTTACGCTCGTTCAACGTAAATACCTTTTCAGGATCAGTACCGTCACCGCCAAGCTCTGACACGTGAACCAAAGCTTCAACCGCTGGGCTCAATTGTACGAATGCACCAAATGGAGTAATTCGAGTTACAGTTCCCTCAACTTTCTCGCCAGGCTTAAATTGCTCAACTTCATCCAACCATGGATCCTTAGTCAATTGCTTCATACTCAAGCTCAAGCGCTCTTTGTCGATTGCAATAATCTTAGCTTCGATAGTTTGACCAACTTTTACGTAGTCAGATGGGTTATTAACACGCTCCCAACTAATTTCTGAGATGTGAATCAAACCTTCAATACCTTCAACGTTAACGAATACGCCAAAGTCAACAACACCCGTAACAACACCTGTAACCGTATCACCAATTGCCAACTTCTGGAATCGCTCTGCCAAGCCTTCTTTAACCGCCTCTTTTTCAGAGAAGATCAATTTGTTAGCTTTTCGGTCAGCGTCCAAGATTCGCGCTTTAATGTCCTTCTTTACCAAGCTGTTCAATCGTTGCAAGATTTCGTCCTTGTCGCTAGAACCTACACGAGGATAGTGTTCAGCTGACAGTTGCGATACTGGCAAGAATCCGCGAATACCTTCATATTCAACCAGCAGTCCACCACGGTTAGCGTCGTATGGCACAACGGTGATGATTTCACCAGATTCCAATTTAGCCATAACTTCATCCCAACCACGATCTTTCGCAGCCTTGCGCAATGAAAGTAGCGAATAACCATCTTCCAATTCGGTATCAATTACGCTAGCAATTACTGAATCGCCAACATTGTAGTTCTTTGAAAGGCTAACTTCGCGGCGTGGAACCAAGCCAACACCCAAAGGTCCTAAATCGATTAAAATTTCGTGCTTCTTTACTGATAAAACAGTACCGTCAACCGTTTCGCCAACAGTAAGTTGTTTAACACTATCGCCTGCTTGAGCCAGCAGGTCATCCATTGTAATTTTGGCATCTGCCATAAGTCTTCTAAAGACCCCTTCCTTAAAATTGATATTATTCTTCAGGGACATAATAAAAATATCCCCACAGATTATCACAATTATATCACAACAGATAGATAGAAGTCAAAGTTAGATAAGATAGCGAGATCGCTGATAAGCCACCGTCAAAAACGCCAAAATACCAAAGGCCACTGCAGAAACAGCTACATCTTCTGGTCCAGTTTTTGGCAATCCTTTATCAGATTGCTTAGAAGTAGTAGAGGGAGCTGGCGTTGTAGATGATGGTGATTGTTGAGACTGAGAAGATTCAGACGCAGGAGTTGTCTTTTTTGACTCTTCAGTCTTCACGTCGGTTCGCGCCTCACCTCTTCCGCCCGACTGACTATTCGTTTTTTGATCTGCAGACTGCTGAGGTGTACTGTTGTTTTGCGAATTCTTGTTGCTATTCTCTGATGCTACCAAATCGCTAGAAATTGGCGACCCGTCTTGTGACAAATTATTCTGCCTAATTCCGTAAAGAACAGCCAAAGATATAGCCACTAAAATAGCACCCACTACTACAAAAATTCCAATTGATCCAGTCTGATTTACTCGCTTCATATTATATCTCCACTCAAATTTTCTTTATTATATCATAATGACCTCTTATAAGTAAAGCTGGTGATATAATAAATATATGATTATTACGGTTGACACAGGTGGGACCAAAACATTAGTAGCCGGCTTTGACGAGGAAAAAAATCCTAAGCATATCATTAAATTCCCCACCCCTAAAAACGTAAACCAATATATTCAACGTGTTGCCGATCAAATTCACCTGATTACGAATGATAAGCCAATTGACGCAATTTCCATAGCCCTGCCAGGAGTAGTCAAATACGGCATGGCAGTGTGGTGTCAAAATCTCGGTTGGAAAAATCAACCTATCCGCGAGCTGCTTTCCCGATACTTTCCTAATATACCAATATTCATCGCAAATGACGCCAATATGGCAGGACTGGCAAGTATGCTCAGATTGCCCAAAACTCCCAGATGCGGTCTATACATCACCCTAGGGACCGGCGTTGGCACTTCCTTAATCCTGAATGGAAATCTACATAAAGAGCTTAGCGACTGCGAGGGCGGACATATGTCTTTGAATTACAATGGCAAGATTACCACTTGGGAAGAGATTGCTGCGGGTAGGGTTTTACAGAGAATTTTTGGCGAATTATCATCAGACACACCCCTGGAAGTCTGGGAAGAGGTCGCCAATAGGATAAAAGCTGGATTGCAACCCCTCATAGCCTTTACGCAACCAGATGTCGTTGTTATTGGCGGGAGCGTGGGAGTGTTCACATCCTATTTTTCAGATATTTTAAGCGGTCTTCTGGCAGAAAACTTACCCGCCGCTATATCGGTACCAAAAATAATCAGCGCCCCTAACCCAGAAGAAATTGTATTATACGGATGCTACGACAATGCCATCAGTCAGCTTGCCTCAAATTGAACACGATTTTCCAGAACTACAATTCAAGGAGGGTGAAGTATTTTCCTGGAATCCTAATTCGCAAACAGTCTATTACGAAAAATTAGATTCACAAGAAGACTTAGTGCAACTTTTACACGAAATCGCCCACGCTAAACTTGGTCATAAAAATTATCAATATGATATCCAGTTAATCGAAATGGAAAGATCCGCCTGGGAGTACGCCGTTGATACTTTGGCTCCAAAATACGGCTTAACTCTCAGTATGGATTACGATAATATTCAAGATTCTTTGGATAGTTACAGGGACTGGCTACATAAACGCAGTCTTTGCCCTCAGTGTGGCGCAGTTGGATTACAGGCCACTTCCTCATCTTACAGGTGTATTAATTGCCATTCAGAATGGCGTGTAAATCAAGCAAAATCCTGCCAGCTTAAAAGATATCAAATAAAATAAGCCTCTCATACGGAGGCTAATTTTAAGAGATTGGAGCGGTCTTATTCTGCAATTTTTTGTACTGTCTTCTTAGTACGGCGTGAAATGCGTCCGCCCTTAGCACCAGCGATACGAGCCAAAGCTGGATTTGCAGCAAAGCCACCAGTTCGACCGTTTTTACCGCCCTTACGTCCGATTTTTGCGTAAAAATCTGGATCACGAGCTAGATTTTTTTGAGCAGCCTTTAAGCCGCCAGCCTTTGTTCCTGCCATAGGAAGGTTTTCCTCCGTTTTTAAAAAAGATTTCCACATAAATTTAAATGGAAACCCTCACCTTTATATATCACACATGATATGTGTTATGTTTATATGCTAGCATATTACTAATACTTTGTCAATATTTACATAAGTAGTTTTTATTGTGAATAAAATATTGCATTTTACTGACACGTTAGCTATACTAATAAAGTCAGTTACTGACGGCACCTGTTGGAGCTTTAGAAATCATGAGTTCCACCACAAAAAATTCTCGTTTTCTGCGAGATTCGAGAAGAAAAATATCCCATCACATAGAGGGATATTTTTTATTGCAGATTTATTCTAAAACTCTCTTAATAGATTATCTATCCTAAGCTGAGATTCTTGTGTCAACTCATTTTGTAAACCAATCCAAGCGTTAATAGCCACAGTAAATTTATCCCTAGCTATAGCAAACTGGTCGCTGTCTTTCTTTTCGTTAGCCGACTTCAAATCACGCACAGCCAATAAAATAGCGTCTATCCTCTTCATCACTAGCTTACGTAAGTCAACCTCGTCTTCTCTGGATTCCAACCTCTTCTTTACGCCAGTCCATATTTTCTCTATAGCAATAAAGTCATTTTGCCTGGTCTTCGATAGGTTATCTGACACTGTACGTATTTCACCGCTCAACTCCTTATCAAACTCCATAAAGCCAACAATCTTCTCTATACTCTGTATAGTTCGGTTCATCTTCTCTACTGATTTATTACATTCTTCCGAATACTTTTTAAATCTAGCATTAATGTCCCTCTGCCAAGATATAAAAAATACCACATCGCAGCTTTGGCGTTTATTTTTTAAATCAACCAAATATTCGTTCAATTTTTCAGCGGATAATTTGTCTTTTTGCAAGTTAACAAACAGCGAGCTTTCCACTTCGTTAGTGTTTTTTGTTACGCTTTGAACGTTTTCCCAAGATTTCCAACTCATGAATCCATACGCCAATATCATTATCAGCGTTATAAAACTCATGGCAATGGCCAATTTAAGTGTGCGATAATTTTTTATCAATTTCATAGTTCTATCCCTAGCGTAGTTGACCACAATTCACTATCAAGCGGCCAAGGATTAAAGGTACAACCTTGCAAGTCAATTGATTGCTGCTGCATAACCGCCGCTGGATTATTAACCCCAGAACAATTCAAATGCCCATGCCCCAGCCAGTGCCCAACTTCATGATTGATTACCATATGTCGATAATTACGAATGTCGCCACCCGCTTTATTCCACGCTGTAGTCGCGCCAGACCATCGATTATCATTGATAATAACAGAAGACCCGACTCGACAACTCCAATCCGCGTCACAACCTGACGAGAACGACGACATTAATTCGGCTTGCGACAGAACTAAATTGAAGTTTCCACCCTCTTTTACCTCTTTAAAAACAATTCCCATACGCGCCCAGCCTCGATTGTCGTTTAAGGTTTCGTTTACCTGTTTCGAGAATTCAGACAAATTTGATCGGACATTCCCCTTTGTTGATATTGTGTATGTGACTTCTTTTTTCACTCCAGAATTTGATTTTTTTGACGATTGATATATGGAGTGCCAATCTGGAGTCTGGATATCTGACACCTTAAAGCTGGATAGCGACGACGGAGATTTTATTTCAGAGAAAATTTTAGCACTAATCGCCTTCTTCACATCACTCTTAGTCTCATTGGGTGCTGTTATATTAACCGCTGGCGTTAGGGCAACAGCAATCGCCATACCACCAGTAGCCACCCTGCACACTATACACATACTTATATTCTAGCATCTGCCAAAACATACCACAAACGTTTTAAAATAAAGAAGAAAGCCACCCTATTAGGATGGCTTTCTTATAATTCGGCACCGTGCTAGTTTCCCACTTTCGCAGTATAATCGCCGCTGGGGAGCTTAACTTCTGTGTTCGGAATGAGAACAGGTGTTTCCTCCTCGCTATGGGCACCGAAGGAGGGGGTTACGACGCTTGGTTCCGTATATACTCCACGGTGGGCCAAACCCCTTTCTTCGATGTCCAACATCAGCACGGAATTGATTTTTAATTGACCGGTACTTTTGAAAAGCACCAATTACTAGTTAAGTCTACCTTATCCGCAATGTTTATGCAAGCATAAACTCCACGGACAAGGACATAAAAAGGCAATGGGACTATTAGTACGCTTTAGCTCCATACATTACTGTACTTCCACCTTGCGCCTATCAAACAGATAGTCTTTCTGTGTCCTCATAGGGAAACCTTATCTTGAGGTTAGTTTCGCGCTTAATATGCTTTCAGCGCTTATCTAGTCCGCACATAGCTACTCGACAATGCAGCAGGTGGCCACAATCGATACACCAGAGGTGCGTCCGCCCCGGTCCTCTCGTACTAGGGGTAGATCCTCTCAAGTTTCCTATCGTCCATACCGGATATAAACCGAACTGTCTCACGACGTTCTGAACCCAGCTCGCGTACCACTTTAATCGGCGAACAGCCGAACCCTTGGAAGGTGCTCCCCCTCCAGGATGTGATGAGCCGACATCGAGGTGCCAAACAGCGCCGTCTATGTGAACTATTGGGCGCTATAAGCCTGTTATCCCCAGGGTAACTTTTATCCGTTTGCGCTGTCGATCCCACATTCATGTACAAATGTACGTACAGCGGATCACTTGCTCCGACTTTCGTCTCTGATTGGAATGTACTCCTCACAGTCAAGCTGGCTTATGCGCATACACTATCACTTCGATTTCCATCCGAAGTTAGCCAACCTTTGAACGCCTCCGCTACTCTTTAGGAGGCAACCGCCCCAGTTAAACTACCCACCATACACGGTCCGCTAACCGGATAACGGTCAGCGTGAGAACACAATCACAACAAGGGTGGTATTTCACTTGGTGACTCCACAAATACTGGCGTATCTGCTTCAAAGTCTCCCACCTATGCTACACATGTTGAAACCATATTCAATGTAAAGCTGTAGTAAAGCTCCATGGGGTCTTTTCGTCCTGGTACGGACAGACGGCATCTTTACCGCCAATGCACTTTCACCGAGTCCTTCGCTGAGACAGTGCCCACATGATTACTCCATTCGTGCGGGTCAGAACTTACCTGACAAGGAATTTCGCTACCTTAGGACGGTTATAGTTACCGCCGCCATTGACTAGGGCTTCAGTTCGCACCGTGAAGCGCTCCCCTTAACCTTCCAGCATTGGGCAGGAGTCAGCCCCTATACATCCACTTTCGTGTTAGCAGAGACCTGTGTTTTTGATAAACAGTTCCGTGGGCTCTTTTGCTGCGGCCCCCACATCGTTAGACGTCAGAGGTTCGCGTTCAAAAGAACAATTCGTTTGCTCTATCTCAGAAAATTCGTTTTGTGATTAAAAATGTACTCTTTAACCTAATATTCACTGAGTGAACGCGGCTGATATCCACCGAAGTGGGGGCAGACCTTATCCCGAAGTTACGGTCGCTGTATTGCCGAGTTCCTTAGCGAAGGTTCGCTCGTAAGCCTGAGTCTACTCGACTCGAGCACCTGTGTTGGTTTGCGGTACGGGCGGCTAAGTCCACGCGTACACCTGCTTTTCTAGCCAGGGCTTTCACCAAAATCGCGACTCCGAAGAATCACTTTCACTCCCTTTGCGTTCCCGCTCGGTTGGACGGATAAACCATGAATCCGCTTCGATTACTTCCCCGTGAACAGTGTACAAAACTTAACCGGTTCAGGAATATTAACCTGATGTCCATCGCCTACGCTCTGCGCCTCGGCTTAGGCCCGACTAACCCTGAGATGATTACCATGGCTCAGGAAACCTTGCTCTTACGGCCGAGAGGATTCTCACCTCTCTTATGGTTACTCATTCCAGCATTCTCACTTCCTACCGCTCCACCGAACCTTCCGATTCGACTTCACCGCTGATAGGAACGCTCCTCTACCACGCCAGATAAATCTGACATCCATATCTTCGGTATAACGTTTTAGCCCCGTTACATTTTCCACGCAAGATCTCTTGACTAGTGAGCTGTTACGCACTCTTTAAATGAATGGCTGCTTCTAAGCCAACATCCTAGCTGTTTAAGAAATCTCACCTTGTTTCCCACTGAACGTTAATTTAGGGACCTTAGATGATGGTCTGGGCTGTTTCCCTTTTGAGCACCGATCTTAGCACCGATGTTCTAACTGCCGTGATTACACACATGGTATTCGTAGTTTGTTAAGGGTGGGTACAGTTGCCCGCCCCAGTCCTTTACAGAGCTCTACCCCCATGTGCTACTAACACGACGCTAGCCCTAAAGCTATTTCGAGGAGAACCAGCTATCTCCGAGTTCGATTGGCATTTCACCGCTAACCACAAGTCATCCAAACACTTTGCTGCGTATCCTGGTTCGGTCCTCCACCACCTGTTACAGTGGCTTCAACCTGCTCATGGTTAGGTCACCCGGTTTCGGGTCTAATCCTTACAACTTAATCGCCCTATTCAGGCTCGCTTTCACTGTGGCTCCGTCAATTGACTTAACCTCGCTGTAAAAATTAACTCGCTGGATCGTTCTACAAAAAGCACGCCGTCACCGGACAAGCCGGCTCCGACTCCTTGTAGGCACTAAATTTCAGGATCTATTTCACTCCCCTCCCGGGGTTCTTTTCACCTTTCCATCACTGTACTAGTTCACTATCGATCGTATATTATATTTAGCCTTGGCTGGTGGTCCAGCCAGATTCAAACAGGGTTTCTCGTGCCCCGTCCTACTCGATAAAACATACATAAGGTCAGCGTCGTTTTCATATACACGGCTTTCACGTTCTTTGGCTAGTCATTCAAACTATTCTACTAACCACGCCGATTTCTTACCTTACTAACTGTTGATAGCCAGTTATCGCAAATCAGATTATTTGAATGAATCAAATTCTCTGACTTGGTCATATGTAATATCACAACCCCTTATAAGTATTCGTCTACCAACTTATTTGCCTAAATTAATAGGCAAAAACTTAAAAGGTTTGGGCTGTTGCGATTTCGCTCGCCACTACTTTCGCAATCGTTATTTACTTTCTCTTCCTCATCCTACTAAGATGTTTCAGTTCAGATGGTTCCCGCTCGCTTGCCTATGTGTTCAGCAAGTGGCAACATGACATGACTCATGCTGGGTTTCCCCATTCGGAGATCTCCGGATCAAAGCTTGTTGACAGCTTCCCGAAGCTTATCGCAGTCTTCCACGTCCTTCGTCGGTAATATACGTCTAGGCATCCATTTAGCGCCCTTGAGTACCTTTTTATGCATTGACTTAACTAGTAGTTGCTACTTTGCAATTACTACTACCGTCAATTAAAAACTCAATTTCTTTTACTCTCAAATTGTTAATGATCAGTGCCTCACACATTTGAGTGCACAATTGACAGGTCAATAAATTGACAAATCTATCTACACTCAGATGTTTTCTCACTGCCCTCGCACGCTTTGCAGTGTATTGCCAGAGGTTCGTTTGAACATTCGCTTAACTAGTAATTAACTATACAGCAGCTGAGATTCTTTTGCAAGGGTTTTTTCAAAGTTTTTTCGACTTTTTTTGCTTTTTATTAAAATCAGCACCAATCGCCTCAGAAATACTAGAAAAACCGTCATTTTTTAGCAACTGAATCAACTCGCGATTTATTCGCCCAATTAACTGCGGACCTTCGAAAAACAGCCCAGTGATAAGCCCAACTAGACTAGCGCCTGCCTTAATCTTAGCGTATGCATCTTCGGCCGAAAAAACTCCTCCAACACCAATAATAGTCAGTTTATCTCCATAGTTTTTATATGTATGCTTAATCAATTCTAAGCTATGTGTGCGAGTAGGTTCGCCGCTTAATCCACCCCTAATGTCACCAGTCAAAGGATCTTTAAGATCTACCTTCTCACGATCCTTTATTAAATTAGCAACCGTTACGCCCTGAATATTATGCTCAACAATAACCTTTAATAGCGAGTCGAACTGCTTCAAATCATACAAATGTGGCATTTTAACCCAGAAAGGAACATTTCTCTCTACAGAATCTAATTCGCTTAATAAAGTCTCTAGTGTATCGGCATAGATAAACGGCTCCTTGCCAGCATTCGGACAAGAGATATTAATCTCTATAACGCTTGCCAGATTGTTTTCTACGATATAACTAACCGCTTTTTTTACGTCCCGAATTATATATTCCTCCGGAACGACTGGCCCAAATTCGTCTTTCGTGGATTTATCAGCAATAACAGCCACAGACACAACAGCCGGCATTGATTTAACTTTAGGTCTGTTTAATTCAATGTAGTCACTAATCTTCTCTAATCCATAATTTGGCATACCAGCGTACACAACTACAGACTTGGTGTTCGGCAATCGATGAAACCATGGTCGCAGATTCCCCCTTCTCGGCTCCATAGTCACAGATCCACCAGAAGCAAAGCCAAATCCAACATCTTCCATTAAAGGTGACAATTGTACATTTTTATCAAATCCTGCTGATAAGCCTATTGGGTTATTAAATACAACTCCATCAATTTCCTGCTGTAGCGACTTGTCCTGGAAGCTCCATAATTTACGAATAGACCATCTAATAGGAGAAAACGCCTGCGCCAAACGACCGCAAAAAATAGTTAACTTGTGAGTAAAGTCTGGTGTTAGTAGGAATAATATTGGCTTGATAATACGCTTATACATATTTTAAGAGTATAGCTATCTATTGCTTATTACGCAAGAATTGTAAATAAAAAATCGCCTACTCGGCGATAATCCTGACTATCTATGATTGGTGGGCGCTGAGGGACTCGAACCCCCGACCCTCTCGGTGTAAACGAGATGCTCTAGCCAACTGAGCTAAGCGCCCATATTAAAAAATATGGTGGGCGATGAGGGACTCGAACCTCCGACCTCGTCATTATCAGTGACGCGCTCTAACCAGCTGAGCTAATCGCCCTCATTCGTCTTGGTGGAGTGTCGTGGACGTAAGCCCACTTCACCCCATATGGTGGAGACACAGGGACTCGAACCCTGGACCCCCTGCTTGCAAAGCAGGTGCTCTAGCCAACTGAGCTATGTCCCCATAAATTGCCAAGACTTTTTAATTGTACAGTATCTTTTTAATTCTGACAAGTGTATAATTAATAATATGTTATATCAATTTAGTTTTGGCTCGTTATTTTTTGGGATTTTAGTCTTAATTGCTGGTGGAATCGTCGTCGTTTTTCATCAAAAATTAGCCGACAATCTGGGAAGCGGCGTAAGTAGCTATGACCGTTTCAAATTTTGGGGACTTGTTACATGTGGAGTAGGATTCGCTATTATGCTCAGCCTACACACTATCCCATTAAACTGGCTACTAAACTCACTTTTTGGCGGCGGACTATAATAAGCGTCAGCAAAAAACATAAATAGCCAAAAATTATTGGCTATTTTTTATAATCGCAATTCTACCAAAATATCAGATTTAATTAAATCTATCATATAAAAAGCCCCTCGTAGAGGGACTTTTTCGTTTAACAACTTGATTGTGCAATTCATCAATCGGCTTATCGTAGAGAAAGGTTGAACTTTTGTCTCGTCCTCGAGAGGACTATTGTAAATATGTAAGCTCGACACATTTACGAGACCGACCTAGCTCAATCTGTGATTGCTCGACAGATTGGCATCGTTACTCCCTAGAAAGGAGGTAATCCATCCGCACCTTCCGGTACGGATACCTTGTTACGACTTAACCCCAATCATGCCCCCCACCTTAGGCCGACGAATCGGACTTCGGGTGTTGGTCACTTTCATGGTTTGACGGGCGGTGTGTACAAGACCCGGGAACGTATTCACCGCAACTTGCTGATTTGCGATTACTAGCGATTCCGACTTCATGCAGGCGAGTTTCAGCCTACAATCCGAACTGGGACTAGCTTTGATGCGATTTGCTTCACCTCGCGGCTTCGCTGCGCATTGTACTAGCCATTGTATTACGTTTCTAGCCCAGGACGTAAGGGAAATACTGACCTGACATCATCCCCTCCTTCCTCCCCGTTACCGGGGCAGTCTGAATAGAAAAATACAACTATTCACAAGGGTTGCGCTCGTTGAAGGACTTAACCTAACATCTCACGACACGAGCTGACGACGGCCATGCATCACCTGTCACAGGGTTCCAAAAGGCACAGTCTACTTTCGCAGACCTTCCCTGGATGTCAAGCCCTGGTAAGGTTCTTCGGTTATCATCGAATTAAAGAACATAATCCACCGCTTGTGCGGGTCCCCGTCAATTCCTTTATGTTTTAGCCTTGCGGCCGTACTCCACAGGCGGGATACTTAACGCGTTAGCTTCGCTACTGAAGGGGTCGATACCTCCAACAGCTAGTATCCATCGTTTACGGCGTGGACTACCCGGGTATCTAATCCGGTTCGCTCCCCACGCTTTCGTGCCTTAGCGTCAGAAATGGCCCAGTAACCTGCCTACGCCATCGGTGTTCCTTCTAATATCTACGGATTTCACTCCTACACTAGAAATTCCAGTTACCTCTACCATTCTCGAGTTTAACAGTTTGAATAATAGTCTGTATGGTTGAGCCACCAGGTTTCACTATTCACTTATTAAACCGCCTACGCAACTCTTTACGCCCAGTCACTCCGGATAATGCTTGCACCCTACGTATGACCGCGGCTGCTGGCACGTAGTTAGCCGGTGCTTATTCATGAGTTACCGTCATATTCTTCACTCATAAAAGAAGTTTACAACCCGAAGGCCTTCATCCTTCACGCGGCGTTGCTCCATCAGGCTTTCGCCCATTGTGGAAGATTCCTCACTGCTGCCTCCCGTAGGAGTCTGGACCGTGTCTCAGTTCCAGTCTGGCTGATCATCCTCTCAGACCAGCTATGGATCGTCGGCTTGGTAGGCCATTACCCTACCAACTACCTAATCCAACGCAGGCTTCTCCCAAAGCGCCCGAAGGCTTTAATCCGAAGACCATATGCGGCATTAGCTACCCTTTCGGGCAGTTATTCCTCACTTTGGGGCAAATTCCTACGCGTTACTCAGCCGTCCGCCGCTCGCCGACATTTTACACAAAATTCTTGAATAGATCTTCTATATTACCCAGAAGCTTCCAGAATTCAGTGTAAAACTCGCTGCCGCTCGACTTGCATGTGTTAGGCACGCCGCCAGCATTCATCCTGAGCCAGGATCAAACTCTCCGTTAAAATCTACTTTGTATCAAAGTATTAAGGCTCTACAAAAATATAAACTGACGATGATATTGCACAATCAAATTGTTAAAGTTCATTTTAAGTCAGACTGAAGTATGATTTACCTCGCTTTACAGATTGTAAATCGTTGCTTAACTCGCACTCCAGCAACCAGACTTGTTACTAATCTTACAGTATATAATTGCCTAGGTCAATAGATTTTTACAATTATTTTGTTGCGAAAAATACAACGGCAGCTACAAACACACCAATAACCGCTCCAGCCGCCACTTCTACAGGGGTGTGACCATGAGCAACGCGAAGTTTTTTCAACTTACTACCCTGCTCAGAGATTAACTTATTAAGCGTTTCGCCCTGCATTCCAGACGAATAGCGAACCATCATAGCATCATACATCACTATAATAGCCAGCCAAGTAGCTAGTCCAAATACAGAACTATCCCAGCCGTCTTGTAGCCCCAGAAATACCGCCAACGATACAACAATCGCACTATGAGCGCTTGGCATACCTCCGGATAGAAGTATTTTTGGGTTTGTATCACCGCTAAATACTCGACGATTACGCCCCATGAGATGAAACACTTGCTTCAGCCCTTGGGATATCGCCCATGCGATTACTGGAACTATCAAGACCTTCACTATTAATTACCCTCATCCTGCGGGCGATCAGCCATCAAGCCGATTGACGAAACAGCGTCGCCGTCAGATAGACGCATAATCGTCACACCCTGAGTCGTCCTACCGAGCAATTTAATATCGCTCAAGCCCAGGCGGATAGTTTGACCATTCTGAGAAACCAATAGCGCCTCTGTTATTTCTGGATCAATAGTCTGCACAGAGATAATCGGACCAGTTTTTGCAGTTACGACAGCGGCTTTTATACCAACTCCGCCACGCTTATGGCTTGGGAAATTCGACACCTTTGTGCGTTTACCGAAACCTTTCTCGCTAACCACCAGCAAGGTTTGGTCGTCACCCGTAACGATATCCATACCAACAACAGAGTCATTTGGACGTAATCTTACGCCACGAACACCACGAGCCGATCTGCCCATTGGGCGCGTATCTTTTTCATTAAAGCGAATAGCTTGTCCTGCAGACGTAGATATAATCACATCATTTTCGCCAGTCGTCCTCTTTATCCAGCGCAGTTCATCGCCCTCATCCAATTTAATAGCAATCAATCCGTTCGTACGAACATTGGCATAATCTTTTACAGGAGTCTTCTTAACTGTACCCTTCTTTGTCGCCATAAATAGATATCCGTCTTCATTAGCGTTCTTTTCGTGCTTGATAATCGCTGTTATCTTCTCTTCTGGCTGAAGTTGTAATAAGTTAACCGCAGCAACACCTTTCGCACTCAAGCTGGCGGCTGGTACTTCGTAAGCCTTCAGTCGGAAAATTCTACCCATATTGGTGAAGAATAGCAGATAATCGTGCGAGCTTGCCTGAACAACCTGATCAATGACATCTTCTTCCTTAGTCGTCATACCGCGCTTGCCTTTACCGCCACGATTTTGCCTACGATAATCACTCACAAGAGTTCGCTTGATGTAATTCTCGCTTGTAAGCAGAATTACCGACTCTTCCTCTGGAATCAGTTCCTCGTCAGAGAACTTTCCTAGTTCGTGATTAATGATCTTACTGCGCCGCTCATCGCCATACTTTTCTTTCATAGCAAGCAATTCTTCCTTAACAACACGCAAAATCTCGTTCTCGTCAGCCAAAATTGCCTCCAGCTTCTTAATCAGTTCATGAAGTTGCTTCAATTCTTCTTCAATCTTGTCGCGCTCCAGCCCTTGCAATCGTCGTAGTTGCATCGCCAAAATTGCGGCCGCTTGAATTTCCGACAGACCAAATCTCTCCATCAAACGCTTGTCGGCATCGTCATAACTTTCGCGAATTGTCTTGATCACCTCGTCGATATGATCAAGCGCAATTTTCAGACCTTCCAATATATGCGCCCGCTCTTTAGCTTTTCGAAGTTCAAACTCAGTCCTGCGTCGAATAACGCCTTGACGATGCTTAATGAATTCCGCCAAAATCTCTTTCAAGCCCATAACTTTAGGCTGAATACCATTGACCAAAGCCAGGACATTATAATGGAATGATGTTTGTAATCCAGTCAATTTATACAACTGGTTAAGAATCTTCTTTGGATAAGCATCTTTTTTCAGTTCAACAACAACTCGAACCTTACCGCGAGCACTTTCATCTCGCGCATCGGCAATGTGCGTTATTTTTTTGGCAAGGACAAGTTCTCGAACCTTATCAACAAAGCCCTCTTTGCTCATACCATACGGAACTTCGGTGATTATAATACTGTAACGGCCATTTTTGCGCTCTTCAATCGACGCAACCGCACGAATCGTAACCGAGCCACGCCCAGTTTCATATGCTTGACGCATTGGCGCACCACCATAAACTTCCGCACCCGTCGGAAAATCAGGACCCTTAATATACGTCAATAGTTCGTCTAGTGTAATTTCAGGATTATCTATTTGAGCGACTGTAGCGTCAACCACCTCGCCAAGGTTGTGCGGTGGAATATTCGTTGCCATACCAACAGCAATACCCATCTGACCATTCAATAGAATATTTGGGACGGCTGACGGTAAAACTACCGGCTCTTTCTCTGTTCCGTCGAAGTTATCACGAAAATCAACAGTTTCTTTGTCGATGTCAGACAGCAACTCGCCGCCAATTTTATCCATTCGCGCCTCAGTATAACGAGAAGCCGCTGGCTCGTCACCGTCCATAGAACCGAAGTTACCCTGACCTTCAACCAGCGTATAACGCATCTTCCAGGGTTGAGCCAAGTTCACCATGGCGTCATAAATTGATGAGTCACCGTGCGGGTGGTAGTTACCCATAACTTCACCAACGATCTTCGCCGACTTCACTGTAGCATGAGGAGCACGCCAACCATTCTTATTCATCGCATACAAAATACGACGATTAACAGGCTTCAGTCCGTCACGAACGTCTGGCAAAGCACGGTCAATAATAACCGACATAGAGTATTTAAGGAAGGAGTCTTCCATAACACGCTCAACTGTCGACTTTTCAATACCGCGAACTTCTGGCTCTCCGTTCAGAATTTCTGGTTCTACTATATTTTTATTGTCATTGTCCGCCATATCTCCTCCTTAAAAGTCCAAATCTTCCACATTAACCTTAGCGGCATTTGTTTGAATAAAATTTTTCCTCAATTCTACGCTATCACCCATAAGCTTCGTAAATATCGCATCTGCCCGTTCCGCATCTTCAATATTAACCTTCACTAATGTTCGATTTTCTGGATTCATAGTCGTTTCCCATAATTGAGCGGCATCCATCTCACCAAGACCCTTAAATCGCTGCTGTGCCGTGTAGCCTGCTTGCTTAAATTTCTCAGCATTTTCATCAATCTTTACACCAGCAGCCTTGCGCTCATTGATCTTTTCGTTCAATTTTTGCTCGAGGGCTACTTCATCATAAACGTAATCTATCTTACGATTGCTGCCAGTTCCTCTACTCAACCCAAACAGAGGCGGCTTCGCCAAATATACATGACCCGCTTCAATCACTTCAGACATGTATCGGAAGAAGAATGTCATCAAAAGTGTAGAAATGTGCGCACCGTCAACATCGGCATCTGTCATAAATATAATCTTGTCGTAACGAATACCACTGATATCAAATTGGTCACCAATTCCAACGCCCATGGCCTTAATCAACGAAACAATTTCAGCATTAGCAAACATCTTATCAAACCTTGCACGCTCCGTATTCAACACCTTACCGCGAAGAGGAAGAACAGCCTGAATAGTTGAATCGCGACCATCCTTAGCCGAACCTGCAGCTGAATTACCCTCGACAATAAATAATTCACAATCTTTTCGATTACGAGATGAGCAGTCTGTCAACTTAGAGGGTAGATTTAAGCCTTCAAATGCCCCCTTACGGATAACGTTGTCGCGCGCAGCTCTTGCCGCCTTACGAGCTCGCGCCGCCAGCGTAGCCTTGCCGACAACCTTCTTAGCCGTAGCTGGATTTTCCTCCAAGTAGTACGCAAAATATTCGCTCATCACCTGATCAACATAGCGGCGCATCTCTGGATTACCAAGTTTATTCTTGGTCTGACCTTCAAACTGAGGATCTGGCAACTT
This sequence comes from Candidatus Nanosynbacter sp. TM7-057, assembly GCF_022828295.1. Classification (NCBI taxonomy): domain Bacteria; kingdom Bacillati; phylum Minisyncoccota; class Nanosynbacteria; order Nanosynbacterales; family Nanosynbacteraceae; genus Nanosynbacter; species Candidatus Nanosynbacter sp. TM7-057. The sequence continues at coordinate 217,884 of NZ_JAJQJT010000001.1, forward strand.
CACCAAAATAACTGCCGTCAAACCTTCGCGGATGTCATCACCAGTCAGATTATCCTCTTTTTCTTTCAGTAAGCTATTCTTGCGAGCATAATCATTAATTACACGCGTGAGGGCTGTTCGAAAACCAACCAAATGAGTACCGCCATCAGGAGTTAAGACGTTATTGGCAAATGGCTTTACCACTTCAGCGTAAGTGTCGTTATACTGAACCGCAATTTCCACCATACAATCTTCAACCTGCTTCTCGACATAAAATATATCGTCCGATAAAACATCCTTGCCAATATTCAGGTTTTTTACATAGCTCTGAATACCGCCCTCAAAGTAGAAAGCCTTTCGTTCGCCAGTTCGCTCATCAATAACCGACGTGTGAATGCCTTTTGTAAGGTACGCCTGATGACGAAGATAATTAACAACCCATTTATAGTCAAAATTAACCGTCTCCTTAAAGATGGTTGGGTCTGGATAAAATGTAATTGTCGTACCGGAACCATCAGACTTTCCAACTACTTCTAATTCTGCCTGAGGCACGCCTGTTGCGTATTCTTGGCGATAGATTTTGCCGTTCTTCCTAACTTCAGCAATCATCCGCGTAGATAGCGCGTTCACAACACTAGAACCAACACCGTGAAGTCCAGACGAAACCTTATAGCCGCCTCCGCCAAACTTACCACCGGCGTGTAAGATTGTTAATACCGTCTCCAATGTACTCTTACCTGTCTTTGGGTGTTTATCGACAGGAATACCACGACCATCATCAGATACTCGAACACCACCATCCTTTAACAAAGTTACTTCGACCTTTGTAGCGTAACCAGCGATTGCCTCGTCAATTGAGTTATCGGCAATCTCCTTAATCAAGTGATGCACGCCCTCATACCCCGTACTACCGATGTACATTCCTGGACGCTTACGAACCGGCTCAAGACCCTCTAGGACCTGGATTTGTGAGCCATCATAAGATTGTTCATTTGTTTGTTTAGCCATATCTCCCTCACTATTACCTGAATTATCAGCTCTTTTCAACAACCTTATTATACATCAAAATAGATATATTCTCAAACTATTTACTTTTTTAGTATGCTTATGCTAAAGTTAGATTAAAGTTATATAACAACAAAAATAAAAGAGGTCAAAATGTTCAAAAAAATTATCTCGCGCCTACCATACAGCCCTTCAATGATCCACAGTTTGGGCTTTTATGCGAAACGCTTACGTAAGGAAGAAGCTACTCGAAAGATCGGGCTTATCTTAACTGCCCTAGCGCTTATTGTGCAATCTTTCACTGTTTTTTCACCGCCAGAATCAGCCAACGCAGCAGATTCCAGCGACCTAATTTACGGCGGAATTTCTAGTGGCCAACAACTAATGGCTCATTATGACGCGAACACAAATAATATTCACGACCTCTACGATCATCTTGGTATTAGCCGCTCTGATTTGGTAGCGGCAACTGGTAATCTTCAAACCTTAAATAGCAATATGGGTACCTATTCATGGGGACTTACACCTCACTTTGGCGCAGCAAGAGGTGAAGGATCTTACGTAGTTCGTACGTCACAAGGCAGTGCTCGCACTTTCTACTATCGACCTCACAACCTCTGGGGCAGCTTCTCATATAGAGCATTCGTTGGATATTCAGCTGGAACCGGATGGTTTGCAATCATGCTTAACTGCGGTAACTTAATCCTTAAAATCGCACCACCGAGCCATCAATGTCCAACTGGGCAAATCGGAACATACCCCAACTGCTCCACTCCGCCACAGCCAGTAGCTACGTGTAACGCCTTAGACATAAAGAAGAATGGCGATACATATCAATTTACTGCTAACGCCAGTGCGGCCAATGGTGCGACAATCCAAAAATATGTATACAGCATTTACCGAGGAAATACTCTAGTTAAGACTATCGAAGGCAACGATAAGATCGTAACTTATACAGAGAAAACACCGGGATCATACAAAGTTGTTCTAACGGTAAAGAGCTCATTAGGCGATAAGACCTCAGACGCCTGCGTAAAGACATTTACTATACCAGAGCCAGCAAGGTGCCCTCAAAACCCTAAATTATTAAAGGATGATCCTCAATGTCAACCATGCCCAGGCGACTCTACCATATGGATTAATGATAGTCGATGTTCTGCCTCGTTCGTGCAGACAAAAACCGCAGTTAATCTCACCCAAAATAATGCCGATGCAACAACTACGGTTGCGAAATCTGGAGATCGAATTACCTACACTCTTTCGGTAAAAAACAAAGGTCTTAAAGAGGAAGAATTTACGTTTAAAGATCAAGTCAGCGATTTATTGGAATATGCAGACATATTCGACGCTGGTGGCGGAACATTGACAGATGATAAAGGTGCTAGCGCGGGCAGCGGCAACGCAAAAGTACTAGTATGGAACCCTATCAAGATCAAGCCAGGAGAAACTCAAAAGCGCAGCTTTACCGTCCAAATAAAGAACAGCATCCCGGCGATGGCTAGCGGTAAAAGTAATCCAATGTCTTATGACTGTAGGATCGATAACACATTTGGCAATACTGTCAGTACGAAAATTGACTGCCCTGCACCGAAAGTTATTGAACAAACCACTTCGCAACTACCAAAAACTGGTGCCAGCGAGAATATGATGTTCGCAGGAATTATTGCAGCCGTGGTCGTATACTTCTACGCTCGATCACGTCAATTAAATAAAGAAGTTAGAATCATTCGGCGAGACATGTCCGCAGGAACTTTATAGGAGGTGAAAAATGAGTGAAAAATTAAAATCTACCGTAGAGAATGCTGTCGACACCAGAGAATTAGTAGATTTAAGCAGAGAAAAAGCTGCTGAAATCGAAAGATCCCTAGAAAAGGCGGTTGAAAAAGAAAAATCAAATGCCGAAAATGAAAATAGCATTAAACATGAGGCTATAGAAATTGCCGCCCGCCAAGAAAAGCGACAAGAACAAAAAGAATCTAAAGAGATAAAAGAAGATAAGCCTCTTACAAAAAAAGATATTGAAGCTTCGTATAAGAAGACTTTGGAAAATGTACAAGACCAACTATCAGCTCCATCCAGAGCTTTCAGCAAGGTCATTCATAATCCAGTCGTCGAAAAGACTAGTGACGCAATCGGCAATACCGTTGCCCGCCCTAACTTAATCATCTCTGGCGCCTTAGGTGCAATAGCTTCTGTCGTTGTGTATTTTATCGCCAAACGATACGGATATCTATTATCAGGATCAGAAACTATTATCTTGTTTGTAGCTGGCTGGTCTATCGGCGCTGTTATCGAATACGCTCGAGTAGGGTTTATCAATAACAGGAAAAATAGCTAGATAGATGTTGAATCTTATCTCAAACTAATCATCACTTCACTATCGTCATCATCACCATTACGTAAATCGAGCCGATTCTTAACCACAGGTTGGTTCGGTTTTACATTTACAGAAGAGACAGGGTTATTATTTGTAGTCATGGACACATTTGTCCTATTGACGACAGCACTATCTATCGCAGAAGGTTGACTTTGCTGTTTGCTGTCAAGATTAGAAGCTGTAGCATTTACGCTATTTATATTAGAAGGCGCATTATTAACCACCCCTGGGCGACCTTGCGGATTCTGTATTTGCGAGGAAGTCTGTGGGGCTTGCGAATTTACTGGTCTTACAGTTGAGTTAGAAGCGGGCTTTCCTCCTAATTGTTGTCTCTTCGCTAGCCATTCATCCAAGAACGACGACCCACCAGATGCCTTTTGATTAGCAGAAGGCGCTAATTGAGAAGGACTCGTCTTTGGTTGCACACTACCTCTAATCCTGTCAAATATCTCCTTCTCGACAACAGCTCGCGGTCTACCATATTTAGCAGCAGATAGCCTTACTAACGCGTCTCTCAGCTGATTATTAACTTGCCCCATCGGAGGAATCCAATTCATGCTAAACGGCGCAGACGGCACATTATTAATCATCACAGAGGTTATAGATTGGAAGTTTGGCAATTTAGCCAAGTCGTCGACATCGAAGGTCGGCTGGAACTTCTTAACCATCAATTCGGCGTCAGTTACACCGATACGCCCAGAAATAACCGTACCGACGTTACCAATAATAGCTTCTCGTATCTTATCTGTTAACTGCGTCATAAACTGGTTACCCATAATAAGACTCAATTTATACTTACGAGCCTCAGACAAAATAGACTCAAAGCTGTCAGTGGCGAAGTTCTGGAACTCGTCAACATACAATGAGAAATCAACTCGCTGATCCTCTGGGATATCTGCCCGAGACATCGCTGCTGCCTGGAACTTCATCACAAAAATAATACCCAGAAGCTTCGAATTAAGTTCACCCATCTTACCTTTCGACAAGTTAACCAGCAAAATCTTATTATTATCCATAATTTCACGCAAATTAAATCCAGATTTAGTCTGACCAATGATATTGCGCATTGCATCGTTGGAGATAAATGGACCAAACTTTGATACAACCCATGAAATAACCTCACCTGCCTCATTTGACCTCTGTGACGCAGGAAATTCCTTTGTCCAGAAATCAATAACTTGCTGATCTTTTACATACTTAAGCTTGCTTTTTACAAATTCAGGATCAATAAGACACTTCGGCACGTCAATAAACGTTCCACCAGCAGGATCCGACATCAGCAGCAAGGCGCAGTTTCTAAAAATATGTTCCAAACGAGGGCCAACAATTCCCGTATGGCCTGGATCGTAAAGACCATACAGCATATTAATTGCCTCTTGAACCAAAAAGTCTTTTTGGTCTGGAGTGTCGAACTCAAACATATTCAACCCAATTGGATTAGTCATATCGGCAGGATTAAAGTAGATAATATCCTCAACGCGTTCTTTTGGAACCTTACCCAATAAAGATTCAACCAAATCACCGTGCGGATCAATAAAGGCAAATCCCCGACCATCCATCATATCCTGATAAGCCATATTTTCCTGCAAGACAGATTTACCAACGCCTGTTTGACCAATAATATATACGTGGCGGCGGCGGTCTTTTGTGCCGATTCGGATAGGTTTTTTGACTCCTCGAAATTCGTTATACCCAATCAGCAAACCCTCATCCAAAACGTCTGTTGGTCCATCAACCTGCTTGGACATCTGTCGCTTAACCTGTGAAGTCGGAATCGCGTTAGCTCCAGGCAAATGGAATAACGTTGCCATTTCTACACTGTTGAGAATATTACTACGAGTTTCCTGAGGAAAGAACCTCATAATATATGCTGTTGTCATTTCCTCAACATTCCTAGTTAAAGAGAACTTAAACCCATTATTGCGCGGTGAGTCAAACAACGAGAAGGCTGCTATTATATTTTTTAACAACACTTGAGAGCGCGCCGCAGTGTTTGACGAAATTACAACACGCACCAGAACTTCATACGCAGGATAGCGAGCTTTTTCGCTGATAGCATCCACCTCCGCCTGCTCTAAAGATGTTAGCTGCTTGTCCTCAGAACTAGAACCGCCGTCTTTTTCATTATTCTCTGGCGGTTTCCACAGAGCCTCCATAATATCCATAGGAGCAACGCCTCCAAAGCCTTTCTTCTTGCCCTTATTTTTCTTCATGCTGTCAATATGAGACTCTGAAGCCTTGGACCAACCGTCATACGCCGGACGTAGTAAAAATTGCACACCTATTCCATCTTCTCTGGACGCCGAAGATAAAGCATTTAATAATGCCCTGGAAGCATCTCTTTTCGACTCCTGATAAGTCGATATTGGATAAACAAAGGACTTTTTCAGGGTGAATTCGCCGCCGATGGTTCCGCTCATCTTGCCGACCTTGCTGAATATATTAGTATCAGATACCTCTTCTAGCCTAGCGGAAGGATATGCCGCCGCTACAGCTTGACGAATAACATCAACTAACACTAGCGGAACAACAGCATAATAATGAACTAACCCACCATGTGCAACAATCTCAAACGATATATGACGTTGGCCGTAGACTTTACTTTTGAATCCTTTAGTTGCCGTACTTGAGATAATATTGTACATCACCTGGGCTTGCGACAGCACCTCTTCAGTTAAATCTCGCTCATCTCGATTTGAACTATTGACGTCTTCACTTGTCGGAGGCAAATGTATAAGTAGCGGCACCATCTTCAAGCCTCGTTCATAATTTTTGGCTTCCCTCAGCATGTTACGATACAGCACAAAAGCTACCGCAGAACCAGCGGCTATAATAACAATCGCGATAAAACTAACTATCAAAGGACCCGCACCCATATAAAACCCTACTTACTACCGTCGTCATTTTGACCTAAAGTCTTATTATATCGTTTTTTTAAATAATCAGCCTGCAGCTGTGCAATAACTCTATTCCTCTCATATGGATTATCTTTTGTTAAAGCTATAATCTTTTTAACTTTATCCACCCATTCTCTTTCTATCAGATCTTCATCGGCTGCCACCAGAGGAGTATCATCATCAGCTACTACCCCCGACTGCTTCGTACTTTGAGCGTCGTTTTGAGATAAAGGAACTGTTGTAGTATTATCAACAGGCAAAGCCACGGGGATATTGTTATATTGTTCAACCCTAGCACCAAGTGACTGCTCGGACTCTCTTCCGATCTCAGGATTTAATGATGTATTTTCTACATTATACTCACCGCCACCTATATTTTGTGGCTGTACCTCAGGAGTTCTATTAACTTGTGGCAGTTCGGGATTCATAAATATATTGTACCACGTAACTACTTAAAATACACGACTACATTCAGGACGAGATTAGTATCTTTTATGTATAAAAAAATACGCCAGCAACTCAAACACACCAAGTAATAATATCTCAAAAATCCCAACATCTCCCATCGATTGCATACCCACATAAATAACTGGAGCAAGAGAGATTACAGTAGAGTAATAATACGTCTTATATTTAGATTCATTGCGACTATTCTTGAAATTAAAAAATTTCGCAGCTATTCGCTCCGATGTTAAAAATACTACATAAGTTAGACAGATAAATAGCACATACAAACATACAAAAAACGCTAAAATCCCAAACGGACCAGCAGAACTCGGGTTTGTCGCGTTCAAAATAACCGCAGTCAAAATCAATGCAACCAACGCTATAAAACTAATTATCTTCATCCCCATACTCACATCATACTATACACAAGAAGCCTGAGCGACAATACTATAGCGTATAGACACAAACCATCCGCCGATAAAAAATAACTATTAGGCGCGGGTGCTACTTGCCTATTACCGCTCGAGGCGATTTGACCGCTCCTTAATTAAGGAGCATCCTTGCAGTTTTCCTCTGCATACATCCAGGACTTTCACCGCTAGTTCTTTAACGAGGATTAACTGGATGTATGCGGTACTAGCCGCGCGCTCAACGCTTTTACAATTTACGAAGTAAAGGCGGAGCATTGGCTGCGTCATTATAAAAATCATGCAGCCAACTATCCGTCGATTTATACGTAAAAACGCGGCTTTATATAAATTTTATTGTTAATGTATTTTTGCTTTTTTGTTTTTCTAAAAGCTTAACCTTATACTAGCATAGCCCTATTTATATGTCAACCATTACTCGGCCAAAAATATTGTAATTTTCACCTATTTTTTAATGTTGTTAAAATTATCATCTGTTAATTATTCTCTTATTACTTTATAGTCATCTGTGTATTTTACAACAATCTTGTCATTTTTGAGTATTATCTAGCACAGATTACGTGCTATTCAATGAAGATATCGTCGACTTATCAACCGCCCAATTACACAACTAGCCTATGATTACCTGTCATCCAAACATTGCCACAAAAATAAGTTTGTACAGTCAATATCAGACTGACACCTAACTCTCAAATCCGCAATAAAAAATAATCTCTATTCCCCGCTTTATAAAACTCTGTTCACTTTTATTGTCACACTACAGCAAACTTAACAAAATTATTTTTTTATATTACTACAAGAACATCCAAACGTTAGTATGCATATTAAATTCTATACACCAAAGATGTTATACAGTTTTAATTAAAAATTACAAAACGAAAGTATAAAGTTTATTCATAGTATACAAAGCCACTTTTTACACTTCAATAAAAGAGTCCTAGAAAATGTGCGATAATTTAATTTGTCGCACACATAAAAGACATAAAAAGCAATCAAACAAACGCCAGTCTCCGACATATAACTTCATAGTAAAAGCCATTAGAAAAAATAGTTGCGAAAATTAGAAAGAAGATTATAAAATGTGTGGTATTTTTTACTAAACTTTTTACAAAAATATTGTTGACATAAGCATTTATATAGCTTATTATAGGGGTAGCTTCTGAATAAAAAAGTTATACAGAGGCCAAAAATAAAAAGAAATTGTAAAACTCCACTTTTTTGAAAACAACCACTACTCGCAGGTGGTTGTTTTTCTATATTAAAGATAAATTCTACTCTTTAATATAAATAAAGCCAGCGACAAGGCTGACTTTTAGTTTAATCTATCTGGTGGAGCTGCCGGGTACTGCCCCCGGGTCCAACTGGTATCACAACATCCGTCTACGAGCATAGGCTTATCTAAATTTGTTTAATAACGCTACTCGGATTTAAAATAAACCAAGAAAACCGAGTTCCGTTACGTAGTAAAAGTCCTATATATCCGCTACTTCCAAATATATAGCTAGCAACATAGATATAACACCCTTAGATATTGACTGTTGCCACAATACAAGGATGATCGCTAAAAATTAGGCAGCGATTGGCGCAAAGGTCATCTTAGGAGCGAAAGCGCTCGCTACGAATGACTTTGCTTTTGCAACAAAGTTTGCATCTAAAAACATACGTTACGCGTATCGTCGGCTCGCAGAATGTCGTGATAAGGTCCAATTGTCGAAAGCTATATCAGCCCCACATATCGGTTCATATTATACCCTGATCTCATTCAAAAATCTACATGCTTATGTTTTAATAGATTCATGATTAGTAGAGTTATTTCAGCTACACCTTATGGATTTAGCGGGCAAATCATCGAAGTTGAGGGAGATATGTCAAAAGGACTTCCTAGCCTGCAAATTGTCGGAATGGGTAATAAAGCCATCGACGAATCCAGAGATCGAGTACGCAGTGCAATAAAAAACTCTTCCCTGGATTTTCCGAAAGGAAAAATAATCATCAACTTAGCACCGGCAGAGTTACCAAAAGACGGATCTCACTTCGATCTTCCCATCGCCTTATCTATCTTATGCATCAACGGCGTACTCAACCAAAGCGACGTAAGTAATGCGGTTTTTGCGGGAGAACTAGCGCTAGACGGCAGCCTACGTCCAATACGATCAGCAATTATTACAGCCGAAGTAGCTAAAAACCAAAAAATTAAATCAGTATACGTGCCAGCCCAAAACACCAAACAAGCGGCGCTAGTGGCTGGAGTTGACATATTCCCAGTAGAAAACCTAAAATCACTCTTCTTACATCTCAAAAAAGAAAAGATTATTAAGCCAATAGACAGATCATTAATAAAAAATATATCTCGCAATCATAAAAACACTCCAACCATCGACGACATCTACGGACAAGAACAAGCAAAGAGAGCTATTCAAATAGCCGTTGCCGGAAGACATAATATTTTATTGTCCGGCCCTCCAGGGTCAGGAAAAACTATGTTAGCAAAATCTTTGAAGAATCTATTACCAGCCCTATCAGAGGATGAAATAGTAGAGGTGACAAAACTTCACAGTCTTGGAGAACACACTATAATAAATAACCCCATAGTAGATAGGCCATTCAGGTCGCCGCACCACACCGCAAGTAGAGCCTCTATTATTGGCGGAGGATCGAAAGTGCAGCCGGGAGAAATCAGTTTAGCTCATAGAGGTGTCCTATTTCTTGATGAACTACTCGAATATCCACGCACTGTGCTTGAATCACTTCGTCAGCCCTTAGAGGATCACGAAATTACCGTCAGTCGTGCAAATGGTAAATTCAACTTCCCTGCCAATTTCTTATTAGTAGCCACAATGAATCCCTGTCCTTGTGGATTTCTTGGAGATCCAGAAAAAACTTGTATATGCTCACAAAATCAAATTCTAAATTATCAAAAAAGATTATCGGGACCACTACTCGATCGAATAGACCTAACGGTATCGGTTTCACGAGTCCCCCATGAAAAATTATTAAATAATAAAATGTCGACAAAATCACAACAAGAGACATTTTTATCTGAGATATATAAAGCCTACTCTATTCAGAGAGACAGATATAAGTGTAGTTATAAATACAACAATGACATTCCAAGTAGTAACGTTGATAAAATTACATCAATCTCAGAATCTGCAAAGACCTTCTTGACGAACGCAGCCAAAAAACTAGATTTAAGCACTCGCAGCTACTTTAAGGTTATAAAAGTTTCTCGCACTATCGCAGATTTAGAAGGATCCGCGTCTATAGAAGTTCCGCACATAGCAGAAAGCCTACAATACAGACAGATTAACATAGGTTAATTATTATCCTTGAAAATAACAGACATCTCTGTTACAATAGCAACTGAGTTAATCTAAAATTGCTTCAAAAAAGGAGAGCCAGAGATTAATAAGTCAATCCGTATCAACGGAGCAATCCGTGCAAGAGAACTGCGGATAATTGGTCCTGATGGCGAGCAGCTAGGAATCATGTCCCTTAAAGAGGCTTTAAGTAAGGCCAACGACATGAATCTTGACCTAGTTGAAATATCACCGGGAACCAATCCGCCAGTTGCTAAAATCATTGACTGGGGTAAGTACCAGTACCAAAAAATGAAGGATCAACAGAAGAATCGGCGCCAAGCCAAATCTGGAGACCTAAAGCAGATGCGCTTTGGTCTAAAGATAGGAACTGGAGACCTAGAGGTTAAGCTGAAGAAGATCCGTAAATTTTTAGAGGGCGGACATAAAGTTCGTATACAAGTGGTCTACAAAGGTCGCGAAATGGCCCACAAAGAGATCGGCTACGAATTGATCGACAAAATCATGGAACACCTTAGTGAGGACGCAATATTAGAGCAAAAACCTCAGATGGCTGGTCGCAATCTGAGCGTAGTAATAAGGAGTAAATAATGCCAAAGCTAAAGACCCACAAAGGCACTGCGAAGCGTATCAAGCTGACCAGCACCGGAAAATTGACCCGCCAGCGCGCATTTGGCGGCCACTTGTTGGCTAAAAAGTCAAAAAGTCGTAAGCGCGCAATCAACACAACAGCAACAGTAACTGGTTCGATGGCCAAGAACGCCCGTCGAGCAATGGGAGTATAGTTATGCGAGTAAAACGAGGAGTTGCCGCACGCGCTAAGCATAAAAAAATCTTAAAAGCAGCTGAGGGAATGCAACATAATCGCACCAGAAGTTTTCGTCTTGCAAAACAAGGTGTTATTAGAGCTCTGCAGTACGCCTACCGCGATCGCCGAAACAAGAAGCGCGATCTACGCGGTCTATGGATTACCCGAATCAATGCAGCCGCTCGACAAGAAGGCACAACTTACGGCAAGCTTATAGCTTCTATGAAATCTAAAAACATTGAGATTGATAGAAAAATATTAGCAGAATTGGCAGTTAACGAGCCAAAAGCTTTCTCTGAAATAGTAAAAGCAAGCCTATAGTAGAACAAATCTACCAACATAAAACACCCTGACATTATGCAGGGTGTTTTATTCATAGTCTGCCTATAAGCCGGGTTCTGTCTAGGGCAATCATCTATCTAGTTTGCTTGTTGCCAAACAAATCAAGCGGTTATCGATCTGCGGACGGATAATCCTATTTGCAAATCTCCTTGCAGCCGACAGGGTTTACCTCTCGTCTATGTCGCCATAGACGACTGTGGGCTCTTACCCCACTCGTTTCACCTTTTCCCTCGTATATAAAATACGAAGGTAGTTTCGTTTCTGTGGCACTTTCCCTAGAGTTGCCTCCGGTCGCCGTTAACGACTGTCGTATCCTTCGCTGCCCGGACTTTCCTCTTAAGTATAACTTAAGTGATTACCTAACAGACTACATGATATATTATAGCACTAAACCCTAGACTTGTCTGTGGGCGCTAGATATTCCCCGCATAAATGCAAGGTGGGTGCTCGCAACTTATTGCCACGACAATAAATCATTAAAGCTCCCTATCATATGATGTTAGGAAAATCATATGCGCCCACGGATAAATCCAGGGTATACTCCTATTATACACCAAATATGTTCATAAATACACGCAAAATTGCCTGAATACAGCCCGACATAACCTGCCCGATTACATCAGAAAACAGCACAACTATAATCATCACTAGAAGAATGCCGTTCTGCTCAATTTTCTGCATAACACCCCTGACGCTATCTGGCGCTACGGCGTATAGTATTCTAGACCCGTCCAGAGGTGGAATTGGTAGCATATTAAAGACAAAAAAGCCCAGGTTCACCGATACAGCGGTAGAAATAATCAGTCCAAATATCGTAGACTGTACTACTCCAGCACTATTAATAACGCCACTAAACACTCCGACGCCAAACGCAATAAAGGCGATTACTAAATTAGTAATTGGGCCAGAAAGAGCGACAAGAGCCGCCCCCCAATCGCCAAAACGGACTCTATTTGGATTAAACGGAACAGGTTTAGCCCCTCCGAAAACTGGAGCATGCAACACTACCATAATCAGAGGAAGTAAAATAGTCATCACCGGATCAATGTGTCTTATGGGATTAAGCGTCAATCTCCCCTCTTCTTTTGCAGTATTATCACCTAGTGCATACCCCATAAAAGCGTGCATAGCCTCGTGAATAGTCATAGACAATAATATAACAATCAAAACTATTATTATTTCTAAAATCATAAGTGTTATTATAGCATCAATACGTAATCTTGACTAATTACACAAATGTCGCTACAATAATAAGGATTGTTATTAATAATAAAGTAAAGAGAGTGGAAATGGCATCACGATGTGATTTAACAGGCAAAGGCAAGCAGTATGGCAATAACGTCAGCTTCTCCCTGCGCCGCACTAAGCGTGTTTTCAAACCAAACCTTCAGAAGAAGACTTTTGTTGTTGACGGTCAAAAAATTACCATGACTTTAAGCACGAAAGCTATTCGCACCCTGAAGAAAAAAGGTATTTTGAGTGCAACTGCTGATAAATAATCGCTAAATCAAATTTTAATAAAATAACTCCGATTGTATTATCGGAGTTATTTTTAATTCAACGAGAAGGTCCTAGCTTTTCGATATCTGAACAACTGTTAAATTATCTGGCAGATCCGTTATTTTCTTTAGCTTCCATTTTGGACCAGCCTCAACAGCTGGAGCTCCTAGATTTTTTACAAACTCATCCACACCATTCTGTGGAACTTCATAATGCAAAGTAGCGTCATTGTAATGCACCGGAATCACCACCTTAGGATCCAATTGACGAATTATTGAAGTTGCCCCCATTGCGTCTAATGTATATCCATTTCCACCGACGGGTAATATTACAAAATCAACAACACCTATATCTTCAAGCTGATCATCAGTTAGTTTATTCTCAATGTTACCAACAACCACTCCCTTAGCTTCACCAATCGTAATTTTATATATTGTAGATTTTTTAACATCATCTGCAGCGTCGATATGTCGGCGCGCTGGAATTCCTAGCAATGAGATGTCTCCGACTTCATATTCACCTGGACCCGAAAATAGCAATCTTGGTGTAGAATCCACAACAGCAAACCGATCCTCTGTAACCACTTCTACGTCATTATTCACAGAAACATTTTTTCCTCCGACAATCTCTAAATTCGGATCAAATACCACACGAAGTTTCTTTGTGGTAATAATAACAGCATTTGCTCCTTTATACTCTATTTCAAACATACCTACTCCTTTCTCATTATATTTTCCGTATCTACCAATACGGAGTGCTTATTTCTTATAATATCCATTATAAACCTATCTTTGACACTCATTCTATAATAGAAATCATCATAAGATATTACGGCATAATTTATCTCTATTTTTCTATCTTTTTCGATTTTTTTAACAAGATTTTTTATAGTTACGGCAGACATACCATCGCCAACCAATAGCAAATCAACAGCAGAGCTTGACCCGACTACTAATTTCCCCGAAATAATAACCAACCTTAAACCTCTCATTCTCCCTAAAGAGTCTTTCCAGGAAACGCTACTTGCAATGCCCATGCCGTCTTCTGTATTTTTATCTGAGAATATAGCTGCAAGCGGCTTAATGTAAGGATAGTCTTCATTTACGCTATAGTATAACTTATTATCAATAGCATCCTGCTGTACTATACCTACAGACACCATATTAGCTAGCTCTCGACGAACGGAGTTTATCTGCTCATCGATCATCCTAGTAATTTCCCTCACATAAAATGATTTTTCTGGATTATTCAGAAAAAGATGTAATAATTTTACCCTAGTTTTTGAACCAAATAATGAATCAATCATTGTACTATAATTGTAACATATTTTTTACTTACTATCTAATACTCGAGATAAATATTGTTCACACGAATGAACATCCCCCCATTCAATAAATGGGTTTCGCCTAAACCACGTCAACTGACGTTTTACTAAGTTTACATCACTAACAATAAACTCCCGAACAGCCTGATCTTCGTCTATTTCTTTCTCGATTAATTTCTTAATAATAGGATAGACATTACCCGTCATAGCCTCATTGCACCACCCGGCACTATTGGCTAATTCTATTGTTTCTTCTACAACACCATCCTTGAACATTTTTTTTGCTCTATCTGTAATCCTCTGTTTTAATAGCTGTTTATCTGTAGTAATTCCGACAATGATGGTATTACTCAACGGCACTTCCAATCCAGATGACTTTTTACCGGCTCGCTCAATAGCCCTAATCAGATATCTTTTATTTTTACTATTCTCCGGCAAGGCTACATCGTGATTGACGCAGTATTGTTGAAGCTCAGATATCGTCATTTCTTGTAAGTTAGCTCTCTTTTCTTTGCTGTATTTAGCTCCAAACTGAAAATCAAATATAGCAGAATCAATATACAACCCTGTTCCACCAACAAGAAATGGAATATTTCCTCGACTTCGGATTTCTTTAATCTTTTGACAGGCATAGCCCTTGAATTGCGACGCACTAAAAGAATCTCCTGGATCCACTAAGTCAAGGCCCCAATGAGAAACCTTCTGCTGCTCTTCCAAAGAAGGCTTAGCTGTCCCGACATTCATACCACGATAGACAGTTCTACTGTCAGCACAAATTATCTCTCCTCTATACTTCTTTGCCAATTGTATAGCTAATGATGTTTTGCCGCTAGCAGTAGGACCAACAATTACAATTAGTGGTAGGCGATCTTCATCAACGCCGTTATCTAATTCTATAAACCTATCCAATTAGCTCAACCCCACAAAGATTTTACATACTCAGCAAGCTGCTCCAACGATATTTTTTCTTCGCCAGATTGCGTGCGAACACTAACCTCGTTAGCTTCCATATCCTTTGGTCCTACGATAAGTTGAACAGGTATCTTCATAGAGATAGCTTCCCTAATCTTCTTACCTAATGATTCATTTCTAGAATCTATTGTAAATCTTACATCGTTATATCTAACTGGCTTCATGAGGGTAATGTCTGATAATATGGTTGTTATTTTATCAACATACTCTAGCACTGTGTCGTTAATCGTCAAAACACGAACCTGTTCTGGAGCCGCCCAAAACGGAAACCATCCGCCAGTATGCTCTATAAACACACTTAAGAATCGCTCAATTGAACCCAATAAGGCGCAGTGAATCATAACTGGTGTTGTAAAATTGCCATCAGCATCCGCATACTCCAAACCGAACCTTTGTGGCTGCACGAAATCTAGCTGCACGGTTGCAACTTGATGTTCACGACCGATTGCATCCGTTGCCATAAAGTCAATCTTTGGACCATAAAATGCCGCTTCGCCCTCTTGTTCAAAATAATCCAAGCCTACTTTCTCAACAGCAGATTTTAACTGGTTCTGTGCGGAATCCCATAATCTAAGATCGCCTAAATACGAATCAGACTCGTCACGATAGCTTAACCTAACCCTGAGCTTCATATCGATTGATCCATACAGCTCACGAGCGGCAGATAATAAATTATTAATCTCATCCTCAATCTGATCAGTACGACAAAATATATGGCTATCATCCTGAGTTAATGAGCGCACACGATTTAACCCGCCTAACTCACCAGTTTTTTCGTCACGATAATCTGTTGTCGTCTCCAAGTATCTTACTGGCATGTCACGATAACTTCGCGGTCGTGAAGCAAAAATTTGCGTATGATGCGGACAGTTCATAGGCTTAAGAGCCATCTCATCACTAGTTTCTTGGCTTTTAACTAAAAATAGCTCTTCTCCGAACTTAGCCCAATGGCCCGATGTTTCATATAAATCTTTTTTCGTAATATGAGGCGTCCAGACCTTTTCAAAGCCAAACTTCTGTCTCAGCTGGTTCGAATATTGAGCCACTATATCTCGTAAAATCGTACCTCGAGGAGTAAACAAAGGTAAACCAATCCCTACCAGAGGAGAGGTCGTATATAGATCAAGTTCCTTGCCTAACTTGCGATGATCTCGTTGTTTTGCAATTTCCAACCTATTAAGATATTCATCCAGTTCTTCCTGCGTAGCGAACGCTACACCATATATTCGCTGCATTTGTGGATTATTCTCATCGCCTCGCCAATATGCTCCAGCCGTCTTAGTAAGTTTAAATGCGCCAACTTTTCCAGTACTATCCACATGTCCACCCCTACACAAATCAGTGTAATCACCCTGAGAATACAAAGAAACAGTCTCGACTTTACTATCGCCATCAGACATAGATCCCATTTTTTCTCCAGCTAATTCACTAGCAACTGTAGTACCAGATCGTTTAAGGTCGTTCAGTAGCTCCACCTTAAATGACTGATTTCCACTTATAGCCCAATCAATAGCCTCTGCTACCGACACATCGCGCCTCTCAAACGGATAATTAGCCGCTACGATCTTTCGCATCTCCTCTTCTATCTTCGGAAGGTCAGCTTCAGAAATTGTCCCGTTGTCAAGATAAACATCATAATAAAAACCATTATCGATAGCCGGTCCCACGCCAAACTTCGCCTGAGGCCATAAATGCTGAATAGCCTGTGCCATAATGTGCGCTAGGCTGTGTCTCATAGATTTTAGTTCTTCTTCACTCATATCAATATTATACCACGCTCCTTGATAGTAGGCATCTGTTATGATAATATTATTATATCTGGGCGATTAGCTCATTTGGCTAGAGCGCTTCATTGACGTTGAAGAGGTGAGAGGTTCAAATCCTCTATTGCCCACCAGATGTGATACATAAGCCTCGTCGATAGTAGACGGGGCTTTTTTATTGCTTACTATACACACCTTGACTTTATTTGATAAGTATGTTAGAATTTAAAGTATGAGTAAGCATGACTCGCCTCGTTCAGGCACAAAAAAAGCACAACACTGTTCTTTATTGAGCAAGGCAAAAATTCACTACGAATATAATAAGAAGATCAACGAAGAAAGATCTATACTTAATTAAGTTCCCGGATTTACAAAGTAATCGCCTCTATAATGAGGCGATTTTTATTTTGCACAGCACTTTTCCACTGGATTTTTTTATAGTTGTATGTCAATATATTGATATGATATGCATAAAATGTTTTCACGGAAAAACCCACGTAACAAATTCTCGTCAAAATAAAAAATACCCAACAACCTGGCGTAGACATATATGCGACCGATGTGGTTATTCTTTTACAACCTACGAAAAGCCTGCGATTTCCCTCGTTGTCACATCACAAGATGGCAAGAAAAATAATTTTTCTATAGGGAAACTAATACTTAGCATTGCACGAAGTTTTAATCATAACGAAAAATTAGCAGGCTCATATAGCTATGACTTGGCCAATACTATACAAGATAAGTTGATACTTTTACAAAACAAACCCACTATATCATCACAACACATCGCCGAAATAACCCACTCAACATTACAGAATTTCGACCAAATAGCCGCACTGCAATACGCAGCACAACATGATCTTATTACTCCCCAGAGGAAGAGACGTCGTGGTCGTCCTTCTTTTTCTTATTCTGAGCACGACTCTGATCATTCATCTCTACAGTAGTCTTCTCTGTCACGTCAAACTTATCAAGATATCTACCAAGCAAAAGATGAGTCTGGGCATTATACGAGGCCATTGAACTGTATACTATAGCAATTACAGGCATCAGAGCCCATTGCAGGACCATTAATATATTCCTACTCTTTTTATATCTTTCTGGGCGCGGAGGCAGAAGTTTAAATGATACGAAAATTGAAACCAGAATGCCTACCATAGCTATCTGTTGTATTAAGCTAACCGTATCCGGCAGTTGATGTGCGGCAACACTACGAGCAGCCTCACCATTCAGCACAAGCGGCGCCCACCCGCCAAAAGCAACAATTAGGGCAATACAGGCCTGTGTTACATGTCCATCTAACAACCTTATAAACCTGGCTAGACTAGGCCAAAATTTTACTGTTCTATTTTTATTGAATACGTTATTACCAACGTATGCCACATCTGAAGCCCCGTAGCTCCAACGACGCAACTGAACAAACTGCGCCTTCAGTGTCTTTTTATATCCATTAGACAATACCGCATCCTGATAAATCGGTACAAAAATTGGCACAACTTCGTAATTGCCATCAAAATAGAAATAGCTCCTCCAGTACTGGTGTCCGTCTTCAACAATTGTTCGCGTACTCCAAAAGTTCATCTCAACGAGAGCATTCATTGGTTGCGAATGTGACGCAAAGTTACGCAAAGAATATGGGCGCATAGAGCTTATAATATTCCAAAATGAATTCCCTGTTGCCACTACTCGCATTGGCGCAGGAACATCCCATATATTATTAGTAAACAAACATATAGGTTGGAACGATAAATGTTTTCTGTCTTCATGAGTAATATACTCATATGTCACATAATCAAAATAATACTTATGCGGCTTATTGTCACAGTCCATTGTTGTAACAATAACATCAGAAAAAGCTATTTCTTCCTGTTGTAAATATTGCTCCAGCCACTTGCCTGCATACGTGATATTTCCACCCTTACCAACTACCTCATTTGGTAGATCTTTTGGATGTTTTACAATATGGAAAGAATGAAAGTACTTGCCGTATTTCTTTTTCAGCATTTTAGCTGTTGTATCAATATCAACACCGCCACGCTCTTCGTATGCAAAAACCACAATCAGACGCTTCTTATCATATGTTGTATCTAAAACTGATTTAAGAGCAGGTTCAATCACTTCTATACTCTCATTGTATGCAGGCATAATAAGAGCGTTGTAAATATTACTAGGTTTAGGATAGCACCCGTCTTCTGCAGCAGACATAAATCTTAGATTGTCTACATGTTGTTGATATAACAACTCCTTAGATTGATTATCTCTCAATCTAGAGTATGCTTCTTTCGGATCTTCCAAATCAGACAATCGACCATTCCAGTCGACTCTCGACGCTTTTTCCATATTACTATAACCACTAATTACCCTATAGCTAATTGCTATGGCTTTCACAAACGCAGCCAGGATTATAGACAGTAAATAAATTGACGCCAGAACAGGACTTAAAATAGACAAAACAACCAAAAGAACAATAGCCCCGTAGCTTAATAATCCAGGAAGCATCTCAAGAAAACGATATTTTTTTGTTCGTTTACCGAGTGGAATTTCAATGTCCATATGTTATCCTATCGATGCAATTTTAATTATAGAATAGGCTAAAATAGCTAAAATAGCTAAAATACCCAACGTCAACCACAAAATAAATATAGCCAAGCTTCGTTTCTCTAGTGAAATTAACTTGACACTTAGCGCAGAGTGACCAAAAACTATCATAAACGCCAAAGCAAAATAGCTAAATAGACTAGACCAGTGGCTCCTATAAAAATTCGCATCACCATAAGTAGTGTAGCGCGTAATAACCTGAGCCTCGCTATGTTTTATTGATGATCCTAAAAATATAGATATAACAATAGCCACAACAACGTTAACGATCAAAAGAGCCGCCACAGTCCTGTCGCTAAAAACATTTTTTATCGATTTCTTTATAGTGTCTTTCATAAAATGGAGCCGTTGACTGGGCTTGAACCAGCGACCTGCTCGTTACGAATGAGCTGCTCTACCAGCTGAGCTACAACGGCAAACTCCTTAGGAAATTATAGCAAAAATAGGAGTTTTTTCAAACTAGAACGACTATTTATCAATTGAAATGAAATATTTTACTTTATTGTTATTTTTTAAGTAGTTAAACTGGTTATTAAATTCAGTCAATGGAACTTTTACATAAGAGTAATTTACGGTGTTGCCTTCAATGTTATTAAGCGTCACAAAATAATATCCGTCACCTGAAAGAGTCTTTATAGGACCTGAAATTTTACCCTTTGTTAATGACATAGCCGCTTTCGTTAGGCCTCCGTCAGAATTATCCGTAGAGACGGATAAATCAAATACCGATTGCACCTTGTCGCCCATTTCCGTAGCAATATCCTTTAATGATTTACCCTCTTGCAACCTCTTTTTAATGTCAGACGCTAGATTATTAGCTGTTTTATCAATCTTAAAAGACACTTCCTGCTTTAACAAAGTATATTTCATAGCAGTTTTTAGCTCATCCATTGACCAATGAAGATTATCTTTCACTACAGACTCATAAGCGGACTGTGATAACTTGCTAGATTCCTGCTGTTTTTTGATAAGATCTTGAACCTTTTTATCATCAACCGTAATATTATTTTCTCTCGCAAGTTTTTTGGCGTATGCCACCTCCAATGCCTTATTTATAGACTGGTTTTGATAGAACTTAACCTTATCTTTTTGGTCTGCCTGACCTTGAGACTGCAACACCGCCAATGAACTACGATGATACAGAAGATAGTCGCTATACTCGGCATTTTCTCCGTCAATATTAGCCACAGGAAGAGGTAAAATTTTAGTTATCCTATATGCGATATCACTTATATCTTTCCAGACATATAACTGTGCCCAACCAAGAGCAATGAAAACAATCAGAATAACAACACTAACGAGCATCGTTATCCATACCAATCGACGTTTGGTGTATTGGATGGGATATTTATGCTTACGGCCAGCCGCCAAGACCTTCTCGCGGTGCTGAGCTACTGTATCGTTTGTAATCCTCTTAGGTAGCTCCTTTGGCTGTTTTTTATCTTTACGGTTCAATAGATTCTTCATTGATATCCTCCTTCTTTGTCGAAATTTCCACTGCGTCTTGTAATTTATTATAGATCTTATCTGGATGTTCTACATTTTTTATAACAAGATCTCCAACAAAAGTCTGAATAACTATTGTTCCGAATTTAAACATTTCTCCACTAAACCCCGGTATACTATAACTAATATTCTGAATTTTTGACAATTTCAGCTCAATGACGTCTTTGCCGAAAAATCCATGCTGAGTAATCTGACGGATCCTCTGATCGGTAACAATATAATAAGTATAAAACCACATCAAAAAATGATAGAAAAATAGCATTAGACCAAAAATAAATCCGCCGACAAACACCCATAAAAGGTTCAAGTTGTCTTGCCAAATTAAAAAAGGCAATGAACCAAGCGTCATTGATCCTAGGAGCAGATAAAATCCTTTTCTCATAGCAATTATGTGACGACGAAACACAAACAACAGTTGCTCTCCGTCACGCTGCCCATCAAATTGCTTATCTTTAATTTGTTCTGTCATATATTTGGTACCCCGGGCAGGAGTCGAACCTACAACCTTATCCTTAGGACGGATCTGCTCTATCCAGTTGAGCTACCGAGGCATACAACCATTATACCACGGTAACTCTCAGGAAAGACTAGCTTAGCGAGTAAACTTTTCGCTTAATGTGTGATAATTTACCAATTCTTCCGGCTTGAACCAGTGTTCGATCTCACGAACAGCCTCATCTGAATCGCCGGATGCGTGAATCAAATTTGGAACTCCTTTTTGACACTCATCTGCATAGCCAAAACTAATGTGTGAGTAATCACCGCGAATTGTTCCCATGTCAGCCGACTTAGGCTCTGTTGGACCAACAATCTTCCTAACAACAGCGACAGCTTCAACGCCCTCTAACACCATTGCTATAACTGGACCATCCATCATCATATCTAGTGTTATGTTCAAAGTATCCTCGCCTCGACGAGTAGCCAATTTACCGATGTCCTCGTAATGAGCATAGTAATGGTCCCTAGATGGTGATGTCATTTTTACACCAACTATTTTTAGACCAACTCGCTCAAAACGTTGTAAAATTTCCCCAACGATACCTCGTTGAACTGCGTCAGGCTTAAAGACGATCAATGTCCTCTCAACGCCACAGTAGTTTTTTTCGCTTTCTGCCATAGATACTCCTCTGCTTATTATTTTCTAATATAGTAACAGAAATAAATAATTTGATAAACATATTCATTAGCGATAGAATAAATATTATGTTTATGTCAGAAGCTTTAACTGATTTTTTAGAGCACCTAGAGGTTGAAGGTGGGCGTAGTCAAAAAACCATTATAAATTATCAACTATATCTGGAGAGATTCATTGATTTTGCTGGCGATATAGATGTTGAGAAAATTACATCAGAACTAATACGCCAGTATCGCCTCTGGTTAAACCGTTATAAAAATGACAACACTGGCGAAGAATTATCCTTAATCACCCAAAGTTATCATCTTATTGCATTACGAGGTCTGCTAACCTACCTTTCTCGTCGTAATATCAAAAGCCTAGCAGCCGACAGAATTATATTACCCAAAGTAGTTCGTAAACAAGTGACTTTTTTACAATATGACGAGATTTTACGTATGATCGATCAAATACCAACCGATACAGAATCTGGACTGAGAGATCGAGCAATTGTTGAGTTACTATTTTCCAGCGGACTGCGTGTTTCAGAATTGGTCAATTTAAACCGAGATCATATAAACCTAAAAAGGCGCGAATTTATGGTGCGAGGAAAAGGACAAAAGGATCGCCCTGTTTTTATTTCAAAAAGTGCTGCCGAGCACATATCGGCATACCTGGAAGCTAGAACGGATAATCTACCCGCTCTATTTTTAAGCTATAGCAAACGCCACGCAACTCCCAACACCTCCGGAGACTACCGTAGGTTAAGCGCGCGCAGTATTCAGAGAATGGTTGGTCAATATGCTAGATTAGCTGGTATCACAAAACATGTAAGCCCACACACTATGCGCCATAGCTTTGCCACCGACCTACTTATGAACGGTGCAGACTTGCGCTCAGTTCAATCAATGCTGGGACATAGCAATATATCAACAACACAGGTATATACGCATGTTACCGACCAGCATCTGAAAGATATTCACGACCGATTCCATAGTGATACAGAAGCTTAGCTTATGGCTTACATCGACCTGCGGTAGCAGATCCGCCGCCAGATACAGAGAAATCTTTACACAGGCTATTCTTCAATTCAACCGCATTGTTAGGATATGCGAAATCATCTCCTATTTGCAATCGAGCTTCAACTCTTCTAAATAAATCACTTGCCCGCCCCGTGGAATCGACAATTGGTTGGACTCCATCAAAATTGACAATCGTTCCGTCGGTTTTCTGGAGAGAAATCTTCACACTGCCACCTTTATATATAGGCAATAACCTTAAGAATGCTGTTTCGCTACCAGCTGGAATCTCATCAACATCAATCACCGCTTTACACGAATATTCGCCAGAAAACTTGAATGTCTTACTGCAAGAAACCACACTTGTTCCATTATTATGTTCATTCCCGTCAGTTGCGCGTGGATGATCAGAAATCTTACCAGAAACAGCAGTACCATTCTGACTTGCGACGTCTGACCTTAAAACGTTCGGTCGTAAGAAAGAAGTGACGCCAGTTGAGTCTAAGGCCGCTAAATTAAAGGTAGAGCCTGGATTAATAAGCTGCACGCGCATCAATTGTGGCGAATTAGCATTCCAGCTGTTTTTCGTCGGCAAATCCCCAGAAGTAGATATTTCAGTATTAGCGGCGTTGACGCCATTCAAATTGCTCTCATCATCGCGCCTATACCATTCGATAGATATCTTGTTGAATGAACCAGTTGCACGTAATGGCACAATTTGAGATTTTTCCTCAATAGACTTATATATAAAATCTTGAGATTTCATAGTGATTTTTACACAAGTATACGCTTGGTCAAATTTTTTACCCGCATCTGTACCAGTTTTAATAATAGTTTCACCAGAAGAGCTACCTCCAACAACACCAGACGCCGCGACCATATTACAATTAATTGGACCATTCAACACTCCCGCTGCTTGAATATTGCCAGTTTGAGCGGCACGAACCACACGCTTAGCATCCTCAACCCCAGCCAAAGCCGCGTCATAAGCACTCTGCGACAGGTCATTATTCGAGGATTGTCGCTGATCCATAATCATCAACTTGATAAACCCAATAGTAACAATAGTCAGCAACATCGCGCCAAATATGACCGCAAAAAGAGATACAGCACCTGATTGTCGCGCATTTTTACCCATTTGTCCTCACAATCATCTCAAATTTATTTATAGCACAGAACTCAAAATTGCTATCATCTTCAGTCGGAGCTTTACAGGAAGAATTTCTTATTTCACTCATCTTGCTCGTCCCTAATGTAAAAGTCAATTTATACAGCGCTTCCCTTGAATTATCTGAAGTAACCTTTTCTAACGTAACTTCGTGCACGCCAATTGAGCCATCGCCGCTATTGATAGCCCTGAGCAAATTGGATGATTTTGCAAGATCGACGGTTTCCGGATATTTGCCAGAAGCGTCTTTTTTGCATAATCCGCTATCCGCATCAACTACGCGCACCAAATTCACTGGATTACCATTAACCTTAAACAGACTATTTCCGCCCAACAGGCTAGGATCATCCAAATACTTCGGATTATTCCACACATAAGAATGAGAACCAAGACAAAGTCGACCAGTTGACCAATTGCTACTATTCGGCACCCTCAAGCCAGTAGTGTCAATCTTTTCGGCGTTCGCTTGAAGAAAATCGCGTTGAATAGTGTCTGAAATATCTCGCCCCGCTTGATTAACATCACGAAGCACAATACCTCTGCTATACATTTTTCCCGCTTGAATACCCACCATCGCAATCGACAACAAAAGAACAGAGATAAAACTCATGGCGAGCATCAATTCGATAAGTGTAAATCCTTTTTTATAACCCCGAATCATACAACCTCACAATCGTACCAATAGTCGCCGGCATTTTACTGCCAACAGGCATCCAGCATGCTTTTATGTACGCATCATATTTATTGCTATCCCTGCTTCCAGTGGTCGTACTCGGCTTAACCAATCTAACTGATATTCCATACGTTTTTTTAGTATCGCTATCAACCCGCGCGTATGTTTCTGCCGCTTTATAATCGCCAGGGTTATTCAATATACTAATCTTCGAAGCGAGTGAAGGTGTCGCAACCAAAGCAAACTCTTTCGTAGAAAAATCATCAGGACATTTTTCAACACCCAAGTTTCCTTCATTGTCATTAACAGCAGAAACGCTCACCGAATTATTGTCTACCAATTTCTTCCAAGTATCATTTTTCATATCATGCGCATATCTTAGCATTTCAGCCTGAGCGTCAACCTGTTGACGAACCAACGTCGTCTCTAAAGAATACTGAGCAATAGCCATCCCGCGGTTCATAGTTTCTAATGCAATAACGGCAACTAGGCTAAAAATGGTTACTCCAAGTAACACTTCGACAAGTGTGTCACCTCTGTTAAACTTACGCATCAGCACAACCTCCCGTAGCATTACCCATAACTACAGCATCAGCAGAACCTGCGTGTGATCGTAGAAAAATAGATAATCTCTCTCCCGGCATCCAGCCGTCATCATAAACACAGATCTCCCTCTGTTGACGTTGCTCGCCAGCAGATTGCACAACTCCAGCACTATTTTTATTGTTGACGAAATCAGTTAAATTGTCACCGAATCGGCTCGTGTCAGTCCTAATATCCAACTGCCCAGTCTCTGGATGGCGGTACATCAAAATAGAAATATACGCACTATCCTTAGCTTGGTTAGAGAACCTAGTTTTTGCTTGCCAATTAACAATATATTTGTCAGACTCAGCACCGCGTTTATAAGTCCACGCGCTACCCTTATCTGATCTATAAGCATAAACTGGATAAGTTTTGTACAGATTACCGTCCGTCGAGCCCAGAGAACCTTCAGTGGTAATATAGCGACCGACAATCACGCAATCAGATTGGCCACGTAGAGTTTCAGCTCGACCATCAGAGCCCTCAATTGGACAAGTACCCTTAGATCGCTCATTCTCAACATTGACCACCTTCGAGTACTCATTTCGCAAAAAACCAGCATAAGACTGCACCGAATCGCGATATTGCTGACGATTAATTGACATACTTACGCCAACCATCAGCATAGAGGTCAGCAAACCAGAAATAGCCACAAACAAAATCACTTCAATTATAGTAAAACCTTTTTGTTTATTGCCCATCACTTCTCCATTATAACATAAGCGCTTTTTACTTAGACAATAAGAAAGCCCCACTCTAAAATTTGTCGGCTAAAGAACCAAGCGAGTAAAAACCCTACGATAAGCAATGGGCCGAAGCATATCCGTGAAGTTGCTTGCAATTTTCCTCGCATCATTGATGGCAAGACAAGAAGCGTGCCGATAAGATTTGCGATAAATAAAGCTGCAAAAGCCAAAAGCCAATTTCCCAAGAATAGAGCCAATCCAAGTCCAAGCTTAACATCACCAAAACCGATCCAAGTTTTATCTTCCCCGTAACGATATTTCGAGAATAAATATAGCACCATATATATTCCGCTCAGAATCGCAATCGACCCAAATAACGTCATCAAGCTTTTTGAGAAATCGCCAGCTAGACATACTTTTATTCCCGCAAAAATAGCACCAAGAATGATAAACGGAATATTAATTACATCTGGAAGAAGTAGCCATCTGAGGTCATAGACAAATAAAATCGCCAGCAGCACCAAACTTGCCAACCACAAGACCAGCAACGCGACTTGCCAGATATCCGTCAATGATCCAGGCCAAAAAGCCACGGATACAACGAATAATCCAGCCATCACTAGTTCTAGAAAGATTTCCGTCCAACCGATAAATGCCTTGCAATATCTGCACCGTCCCAATCCAGCGACCCAACTTACCACAGGAATCAAATCGCACCACTTAAGCTCATGTCCGCAAGATAAACAGCGAGATCTATCTTTGGAAATTTTCTTTATCAATGGAGATAATTTCTTTAATTCCTTTTGGTCAACTTTTTCTCCAGCTTTTTTATCTTCCATCAATTGACGAGCCCGCAAGCGCCAAATTTGCGCTCCGGCGAAACTGCCTAAAATAGCCCCTAAAAATCCCACTAGTACAAACTTAATCATACTTCTTATGGTAACAAAAAACCATAAAAAAATCAGCCCCATGCCGAGGCTGATTCGTAATTTATCTATAAGACTATACGTCCTGGCAATACAATTGCTTTTGAGAACCGTTATTTTCCAACAGAACTACAACTGCTGCGTTGCGTGAAGATCCGTTTTGCAAAGTTATGTTTGCTGGATCGTCAGCAGATGGAGCTGGCGTACTAGAAGGACACTTCTTGCCTCGCATAACCTTGATTTCGTTACTAGCTACTGACATTGAAGCACCAGGTGTAGCAACCTTTAATTCTGAAGACTTGTCGTATTGATCAAGCTTATCGACATACTTGCGTAGAGATTCTTCATTAAACGTGCCACCGTTACGATTAGCTGAATTCCAATTGGTAATAGCCGCAGCAACTGTTGAAGCGTCGTTCTTCCTTGACTGGTCGCGCTGACTACGTTGCAAAGCTGGCAATGCGATAAACACCATCGCAAAAATAAGTCCAGCAATAGCCAAGACTAGAACGACCTCGATGATTGTAAATCCTTTTTTATTATCTTTTTTTGTCATTAGATTTCCCACCTTTCTATGGTTTACCTATATTTACGCAAAAATGCTTAAGTTTATAATACACTAAAAATATAAGTCAGTCTAGCGAATATTGATATTACCGACCAAACTATAAATTGGAAGCAAGATAGCCGCGACCATCGTACCTGCAACTATAGCCAAAAAGACCATCAGAACTGGCTCTATCGCCGTCGACAAAGCGCGAATTTCCTCATCAAGCTCATCTTCATAAACCTGAGCGGTCTTGCCCATCATCTCATCAATCTTACCTGATTGCTCACCAATTTTAATCATCTGCGGCACCATTGCTAGGAAATAATCTTCATTAGATAAAGAAGCTGAGAGCGCCTTGCCACCTTTAACCTTATCTGACGCACGAAGTATGCTTTCGCTAATAATCACATTATTAACAGCGTCAGACGTAATACGAAGCATATCAAGCATCGGCACGCCAGTACTCAGAAGAACTTGACCAGTCCTGGCAAATCGTGCCATGTACATTTTCCTAAACATTCCTTTAAATAACGGGACATTAAGCTTAAAGATGTCTTTAGTCCTAATTCCCTGTTCAGTTTTCAGATATTGTGCTAGGAAATAACCGCCGATAATCATTGCCAATATAACAAGCCACCAAAGACTACTAAAAAAGTTCGCCGTTTTAATCATCATAAGAGTTACAAATGGCAACCCCTTATTTAAGTCACGATACAGACCCTCAACTTGCGGAACGACCGTGAATAACATAAATCCGATAACTAAGATAATCACTACCAAGACAATTGACGGATACATCATAGCACCTCTAATTTTACTCATCATAGCAGCCTCTTTTTCCTGCTGAGCAGCTAGCCTCTTAAGCGAATCATCCATTGTACCTGACGTCTCACCAGCCGAAACCAAAGCTACATAAACTTTATTAAAAGCTTCTGGGTGCTTTGCGAACGAATCAGACAAGGATTTGCCGCCTTCAACGTCAGAGATAATTTCCTGGACTATTTCCTGCATACGCTTATTCGTAGTCTGCTCCTGAACCGTTCGAAGGCTTTGCGCCAAAGGTAGCCCTGCCCCAATAAGGGTCGCTAGCTGACGAGTAAACACAACCTTATCCTTAGTGGTGATTCTACCAGAAAACCTCGCAAAGAAATTTGTTTTATCGTCTTGTAATTCAATTTTTAACGGCACAAAGCCCTGAGCCGTCAAAAGTTTTGCGGCAGCGTTTTCGCTATCAGCCTGAACAACTGATTTAACGATTTTATTACTTGCGCTATCTCTGGCTTCATAATTGTATTTTTTCATTTATTACCCCCTCATCAACCTCTCAAATTCCGTCAAATCGACAGCAAATTCACGAGCACTATCGTACGTAATCGTACCGTTCTGCACCAAATTGGCCAAAGTTCGATCCATCGTCTGCATTCCCTGATCAGCACCAGTCTGGATCACGGCATCCAATTGGTGAGATTTACCTTCGCGAATAATGTTGCGCACCGCTGGATTAGCAATCAAAACCTCTGCCGCCACGACTCGTCCACCGCCGATAGCCGGAACTAGTCGCTGCGAACAAATTGCCATCAAAATATTACTGAGCTGAGCGCGAATCTGTGGCTGCTGGTGTGGCGGGAACACGTCAATCATACGGTCAATTGATTGTGCGGCAGAGTTTGTGTGTAGCGTTGCAAACACCAAGTGTCCAGTTTCGGCAATTGTAATCGCTGCTGAAATCGTCTCGAGGTCGCGCATCTCACCAATCAACACAACATCTGGGTCTTGGCGAAGGCTCGAGCGCAAAGCCGCAGAGAACGAATAAGTATCGTAGTGAACTTCCCGCTGAACTACCACTGATTTTTTCGACTTGTGAGTAAACTCGATAGGGTCTTCAATGGTAATAATATGTTGTGAGCGCTCAGAATTAATTTTATCAACCAGCGCCGCCAAAGTCGTTGACTTACCGGAACCAGTTGGACCAGTAACTAGCACCAAACCACGAGGAAAATCCGCAAACGTATTAACAACTGGTGGCATACCCAGTTCAGACGCCGACTTAATTTCATTTGGAATCAAGCGTAGAGCTGCAGCCAAATTGCCACGCTCATGGAAGGCGTTAACTCGGAATCGCCCCAGTGTACCAAACGCAAACGAAAAGTCGAATTCCTTATCTTTTAGCAAAATCTGCCGCTGATCTTCATCAAGAATCTGAAATACCAATCTCTCAACTGCAGGCTCGTCCAATGGCTGAGTTCCGGCGGCTGGCATAAGCGCACCGTCAATTCGTAGCATTGGTGGCAAACCAACTTGAATATGAAGGTCCGAAGCTCGCTTCTTAACGACTTCTTCCAGCAAAATCTCAATTCGCAATTCTTGATTATTCATATTTCCTCCTTTTACGCGGTATCCGCCGCTACTCTATTAACTTCTTCTATTGTCGTTATTCCGTTCAACGCCTTCAGATAACCATCTTGACGCATCGTAATCATACCTTGCTGAATTGCCGTTCGCTGGATTTCCGCTGAAGTTGCGCGCTTAACAATCAAATTCTGAATCTCTTCAGTAATATCCATGACCTCATACAAACCAGCTCGTCCAGCATAACCGCGAGGAGTTTGCGGCGTATCTTTTCCTTTTGCCAAGGCAAACGACGCCTGCGTCGCTAGTGGCAAACTTTCATATCCCAAATCTTGCGCGTATTGAGCAACCTGCTCCCTTGTTTGCGGCAATAATCCACCAACCGCCTCGCGAATTGCCTGCGTTTCCAGTGGTGATGATTGATAAATATCTCGACGGCGCGCCACTCGCCTCACCAAACACTGACCAATAATTGTATTAACCGTGCTAGCTATAAGAAATGGCTCAATTCCCATATCTAACAGACGCGGCAAAACTCCAGCGGCGGAATTAGTGTGAAGCGTCGAGAAAACCAAGTGCCCCGTTAAAGCCGCCTGAATAGCCAAATTTGCTGTTTCATTATCGCGAATCTCACCAACCATCACAATGTCTGGGTCTTGACGCAAAATTGAGCGCAGCCCAGAAGCAAACGTCAAGCCAACTTCCGCGTTCACCTGAATCTGATTGACGCCATCCATCTTATACTCAACCGGATCTTCAAGCGTCACAATATTCACAGCGTCGTCTTTAATCTCTTTAATCAACGCGTACAAACTCGTTGACTTACCAGAACCAGTTGGACCCGACGTCAAAATCATTCCATTTGGTCGCTTAATTCCCTTACGGATCGTTCTTAATGCACGCCCAGCGTAGCCCATATCTTCCAAATTGAAAGAACTTCCACTCTTATCAAGCAGACGAATAACCACCTGCTCACCCCAAACGACAGGAGAGATAGCAATACGAAGGTCAACCTCTTTACCTGCGACGTTAACCGCAAATTGACCATCCTGAGGAATGCGATGCTCGTCAATCTTCAAATTGGAAAGAATCTTAATACGACTAACTAACGCCGGCTCAATGCTCTTTGGAAGCTGCATTATTTCACGCAAAACACCGTCAACGCGACAACGAATCTTCAAAGCCTTCTCTAATGGCTCAATATGCACGTCGGATGCGTGACTCTTTACTGCGTATTCCAAAATTGTCGACAACGCTCGCGATATCGGTGAATCTTGGACAATCGTTTTAATATTGCCAGCCTCCGACAAAGACTCTTCCTGTGAAGCCTGTGCAGCCACATTAACAGACGACAAGTCAGTCTTATATTGATCCAAGACGTGACGAACACTCTCTTCCGAAGCCATAAATACTTTTATCGGACGCTGGATGCGATTCGACAAATAGTCCACCGCTTGAACATTATTCGCGTCGATCATCGCTACTGCTAGTCGGTTCTGAACTTCGGCCAGCGGCACAGCCATAAATCTCTCAGCAACGTCGGACGGCAATAGAGATAAAATATCCTGGCTAATGACACTATTCGACAGATTGACATACGGCACGCCCGAAACTTGAGCCACACCATGAACTAATAGCTCATTGTCAAGCAACCCCTCTTCACTAAGCAAGCTAAATAACGGCTTGCCGCTCTCAGAAGCGCGCTTTAAGGCATCATCAATGACAGACTTCTCAATAAGCCCCTCGTTCACGAGCAGCTCGATCAACTTATCTTGGATGTCGTCCGTCAGTAAAGCCATTTACACCCCTTCTCTATTTGGCTGCATCTTGACCTACGAATATTTCAACAGTTGGATTTATCGCATTATTATTAAAAATCGCTGGGTTTGGTTTTTCTACGTCAGGCGATATTTCTCGAATAGTCTGTACTTTCGTGCCAGATTCTGGGACTTTTAAGAACGAGATGTTAGAGGCGACAATATAGCCGATTGCCACACCCACGCCCGCGATCAATATTACCATTGCTATGTCTGTTTTCTTCATGGCTTAACCACCTTATTCTCTAATTGTATTGTTTGTGCTGGCTCGTAATAAGCGACACCTCGAACCACCAAACTCAATCTATCCTCATTTCGCTGGATTTCCACGGTCTTTAGGTCAATGACTCGAATAGACGCCTCTAACTTAGTTAACAATTCTTTTAATTTTTCAGCCGGACCGCTCACTTCCATAGTAAATGATATGGCATTTTCAGACGTTGGCTCAGAGCTTTCACTATCAGATCCAGATTGAGCAACGGTCAGATTTTGAATAGTCACACCAGTAGTCGTGTCAATAAATTTATTCTTCAATGAAGCACCAAGAGCATCGGCGTTCGCATTATCCGGCAATGCATCCAGTATCGTCTGAAGAGCATTACTTTCGCTGCTTGATTTTATAGAGTTAAGAGCAGTGTTCGTGTCTAAAACTCGGATATTCTTCTTTAACTCGTCAATAGACGATAAATTCTTGTCTAAACGAGAAATTGTATTTTGCTTCTCCAGAAGAATCTTCGAATGAAATACAATTTGTTGCACCAAAAATATGCTCACAACAAGCGCAATTCCCGCCAAAAATGCCGCAGAAGCCACAAAAATAAACATAGTCTTTTTCGATGAGTCAATCTGTTGCCGCTTGCGTATTGCAACTTCTTTATTATCGGTCGCCATTATTTCTTCTCCTGTTTTTTCGAGTTACTCTTAAACAAGCTATCCGGAATTCCCTGACGTGAATCTGTCACATCAACCTTACCAGTCGGCGTCAATACGGAAACTGTGCCATTATTTGCAGGCGCTAGTAATTCTTCTGCGTATTCAAACGAGAACGAGAATTGCAACACTTTTTTACCTTCTGAGTTCTCACCAAAACTAGTATCGCCATCTTTTATCTCCTTAGTCAGACTAACCTCGGAACTTTTATCACCGTCAGTAGTCTGGACCTTCGTATTCAAGATGGTTTTCTTTAAGGTCTCTAACGCACTATAGCCATTAACCGCGCTACCCTCCAGAGTAATAGTTTTTGACCCAGGATTGACTTTTATATCCGAAAAACTAACATTATTTGGTGCAACCGGATTAACCGCCGTTACAACATCAAAAATCCTTGAATTAATCTTCTTTCCAGAATGTTGCTCATTGATCTTTGTCAATTGATGTTGAATCGTTACAACCTTATTGAGATCTTCGACCGCCATCAATTTATCGTTCCTATCTTGAATAACTCCGTTCTGTACCGCCTCGGCTGCAATTTGGCTGCCCAAAATCAACGCAAAAACAACTACTGCCGCAATCGAAGCACCGCCTACCAAGAACGATATCGAAATAACCCGATTGCGCATAACCCGAGTCTTCAATAGCTCGCGTTTAACGTTTGGGAGAAGATTTATCTCAATCATGACATATTACTCCTTTGTGCCAGACCTACGGCAATAGCGAATTCTGAAGCAATCGGCGCCAATTGCTGTTGATCCGACTGAGAAACTTGAACACGCTGCCACGGATCTGCGGCAATTGACTGGACTCCAGTTTTATTCATCACATATCCATCAAGTTGCGGGATAGCTGAACCAAACCCTGATAACAAAATTCCAGAAACCGCTACGCTTGGATATCGAGTTTGGAAAAACTTTATAGATTTCACTAGCTCTGAAGAAAAATTGTCGAGAGTTGAATCAATAGCCCTTAACACTTGACCATCCAATTTATCCGGCGCCAAACCAAATTTCAAAATAAATTGACGAGCTTGATCTTCCTGGACGCTAAGATTCTGAACCGCCGATCGAACCAAAGACGAAAGCCCAGTTGGAATCATACGAATAAGCCGCGGCGCCCCGTTGTAGACAACCGCCAAATCCGTTGAATTTTCGCCCATATTGATAATCAAACGCGCATCCTGAGAATCGGTAGCCGATAAAGAGCGAACCATAGCAATAGCGTTTGGCTCTTCGGCAATCACATTGAAGCCAAGATTTTCAACTAATTCCAGACGTTCTTCCGCATAAGACTTCGCTGTACTTGTCAGCAAAATCTCATACTGATTCTGAGCGTGCAAGCTATCACCCAATAAAGCCCAGTCAACTTCTGCCTCATCCAAAGACATTGGGATATATTGGTCAATTTGATATTTCATCATCGCCTTTAGTTCTTGCTCAGGAACTTTCGGCACGTCAATAATAGTAGAAAACGTCTTATTTGACGGCAAACCAACAGCCACATTAGACGTCTTAATTCCGGCTTGACCAACAGCGGTCATAATAGCCTCACCCAAACGTCGCTTAGACTCTGGAGAATCGCCGCTCGTTATTTTAGAATCAACTGGCGTATAACCGTAATGCGACAAACTCCATCCCGCGCCAGTACGAGACAATTGAACCACCCGCACCGCATTCGTATCGATGTCTAGTCCGAAGAATTCGCCCAACCCTTTTGCTAATTTCATAACTAATAACAATTATATACATTAGCGTTTTAATTTGCAAACTTTTAATATCTTGGCGGCAATTCGCGAACATTCATCGTACTAATCGCGCCAGTGTTTCGATAATTATTGTAAGCCCAAATATAAGTGTCAGCCCTCAAATTGATGATTTCTGCTGGAGTTCCAGGATGCATGTTCGGATCATTCTTTGCAGATGAAGCATGTTTTCCGCCGTACGTTCGTCGCAAGAATAAGTGTCCAGTTTTAATTGGCCCGTTAACCTTCAGCTGTTTACCGCAAGAAGATTCAGAAACTCCACTCAGCCAATCTCCATCGCTAATTACCACACCACAAGTACTAACATATCCGTCTTTCTGAGTAATCAACCAAGCATTCACTTCCCCAACCGAAGACTCTATAATAATATTCTTCGCATAGATAATTAGTTGTGGCAATTGGCGCACATCATTCGTGTCTGTGTATAGCAAATCACCCGAAATCCTAACTACACCCGAGGACTTTATGACTATACTCTTGCCTACGCTTAATTTTGACCCCGTTAAGGTTACGTTTCCAGCGCTATATTCACCCGAAGCTAGACTATTCACATCTACATTGCCAGAGATATTACCTCTCGCCCCGCGAACTGACGGTAAAGTAAAATTATCTGGAACTGAACTGGTACTGCTGAAATTACCAAACTTTGGAATATTGGCGAAAGTTAGCTTATTATAGTCACGCGGCGTCACTCCTGAGCGACCATTAAACGACGATGACAATCCAGCCCCCGAAGCCGAATCCGCCTTGCCGTTAGCAATAATTCCATATTCACCCCAAGAGCCGTACACATTCTGATTTGTATAAGCCATCTTATAGGCTAATGATATATCCTCGATCAGTAGCCCCATATGCGATGGGTTAGATTTTA
Source organism: Candidatus Nanosynbacter sp. TM7-057 (assembly GCF_022828295.1). Taxonomy (NCBI): domain Bacteria; kingdom Bacillati; phylum Minisyncoccota; class Nanosynbacteria; order Nanosynbacterales; family Nanosynbacteraceae; genus Nanosynbacter; species Candidatus Nanosynbacter sp. TM7-057. The sequence goes on from NZ_JAJQJT010000001.1 coordinate 253,603, forward strand.
CATAAATATCGATGAAGTTGTTATTCTCGTATAAAACAGTGCCCGGCTGTGTCTCAGCAGTAAACCGGGAATTTACAACATAACCAGGAAAACCCCAACCGGAATACTGGGTTCCCTCAGGTCTTGCGCCGTTTTCATTACCCAACACCTTCATTTCATGACCATTAATTTTCACTCGAACATAGTTATCTACGGCTCCACTAAAACCAATCTCCAGCTTTTTAGCATCTTTTAGCTCTCCTAAATTAATACCTTTTAACCTAAAGACATACGTATTCGAGCACGAGATAACTTCTGTTATAGGGCGAGTATCATCCCGACAGTTTAGATTCGCTGGATCTGGTTTACTATTAGAATGCGTATGCCGGCCAAAACTATTTATACTAATCCACTTTGCAGAGTCAGATGTTCTCCAAACGCCCCTCTTGCAATAATCAGGATTATAGACGAGAGATGCGTCACCGACTATATCGTGATACATAGAATCGGGTGTACATGTAATATAACCATCTCTCAATACATCGCCTCCACTAGGATTGCGCCACTGTGTCGTTACGACCGTTCTGGCTTGATAGTCGTCTTTTAGGTTGGTCGCGTCACCATGACAGCTCGGAAGATAATCTGGCTGTCCAGTAGACTTCTTATATGCTCTCTGGTTTCCATTGCCGCCATACTGATCCTCAGCACATACTATAGACCAGTGCAGATCGGCGTCGTTGCCCCCCTTAAAGCCGTATTCACCAGGGCTAAAATGAACATTACCTCCAATTTTATTACCATCTTTGTCTAAACCTGTACCCCACAACCCCTTTGCTCGTATAGAGGTCTTATCTAACTCAATTCGACTAAGATTCTCATCAGGAACATTCACATTATTTGATGTCTTGCTAGTAATAACTTCTTTATCAGTCTTAATATCACCGCCCCAAACCTGGACCTTTGGTCTTTTTGACGACCTGATACACTTAACCGCGTATTTAAAATCCGTCGAAGGTGCCGAACCGTTGTAATTACTGACCATAACCACATAACATAGACTGTCGTTAGCGCTTAGTTTAACTCTATCCAGATTATCTATCTGATTTGTAGCCACTGGAGTCTGACCAGTGTTTAATTGATTGCCGGTGTTTTGAACAATTTTTCCACACGCGCCACTATCAATATTCAAGCTATCTTTATATTGTCCTTTAATCAGTCGCACAATTGCGCACGGCCAATCATTATCGACAGTACCCCCAGGCAACGAAACCACATCGCTCTTGCCGGTAAGTCCCGATACTTCAGCCCCTCTGACAACAAACCGCGCAAGTGCATACGAAGAATTTTGAGTTTTTGACGTGCCCTTATTATTCAACCCAGCATTTATTCCCTCAATTTTCGTGACATTTTCTGCGTCAATGTAATCCGAGTTAACACTGACCGAAGGCTCTACATCATAATCATATGGAACCTCTACGCACGCATACTGCGAATAGCCCCATCCCGAAACTGGCAAAGAATTGCGCTTGCTCCAATAAATTCGCTGACAGATACGCTTGCCCATATCCTCTCTTTTAATGACTCGTGTATACATGAATTTATTTTTTCCAAGCTCGCCATGAAGATCCTCAAGCCGAGATTTACCGTTTAATGCCTCCATAGAGGTAGTGTGATAATCCACTCCCGCTGGATTATTCATTCGCTTCCAAGCATAATCCTTCCAATCTGTCATAACGTTAAACCATCGAGGATCTTCATTATGCCAAGCCCCCCTGTCGTTCAGACTGACATCATTATCCATCGGCTGATTTGAGCTTAAATCGAACACATCTTGCTGTACGCCAGTCACGACATTGTCAGTAGGCCCGCCGCTGACAAAAAGACTATGCCACCAATCAACCGTATCTCCGGGCTTCACATTCTTTAATCTTCCTGGAGCAACCATCCAATTAGACCCAAAGTTAGTGGTATCTGATTTATTAAATTGCTTAGTAACCCAAGATTTACCAGTTATCGTCCAATTTGGCGAGCTTGGCGCCGCATATGTATAGATAAAAAAAGCCGTTACCGAAATAGCCAAAGCCACTACTATTGCCAGCATGCCCACCTTAGGCAATGAGTATTTTCTTCTCATGCTTATAATTATATCAAAGATTCCGCAGATGATATAATAAATATATGAGTTTATCTATTGGAATCGTTGGTTTACCAAATGTTGGCAAGTCGACACTTTTTAACGCTTTAACAAATAATGATATTTTGGCAGCTAATTATCCGTTTGCGACAATTGAGCCGAACACAGGAATTGTTCCCGTGCCAGATAATCGCCTGCAAATTTTAGCCGATCTTTATCACGCGCAAAAAATTATTCCAGCCACCGTCACTTTCGTCGATATCGCGGGGCTAGTTGCTGGCGCGTCTAAGGGTGAAGGTTTGGGTAATAAGTTTCTTCACAACATCAGAGAGTGCGACGCAATTATTCATGTTGTTCGTGCATTTGAGAATTCAAAGATTCTGCGCCATGATGAAGCGCCAATTGACCCTAAGAAAGACATTGAGGTTATAAATACTGAGCTTATTCTGGCTGATTTGCAAACTCTTGAAAAACGCCTGCCCCAGCTTCAAAAAGAAGCCAAAGCAAACCCAAAAGCTCGCCAAAAAGTTGAATACCTGCAGTCTTTAATCGACAATTTACAAAAAGGCGTACCAATTTCCGCCCTGTCAGATGTGGATTTTGAGGCAATTTCCGACCTACATTTACTCACCGCCAAGCCAGTAATTTATGCGTTTAATGTCGACGAGGAAGGATTGAACAATTCCGATCTACAGAGTCAATTGACCGAACTCGTAAGTCCTGCAAAAACCGTCTTTGTCTGTGCAAAACTGGAAGAAGAATTGAAGGGCTTATCTGAAAATGACGCCAAAGAGCTATTAGAAAGCTACGGCGTCAAGGAAACTGGACTCGCCAAACTTATTCACGCAGCCTACGATACGCTCGGATTACAAAGCTACTTAACTGCGGGCGAAAAAGAAGTCCGCGCTTGGACAATTCACAAAGGCTGGACTGCACCGCAAGCTGCGGGCGTTATTCACTCGGATTTTGAACGCGGATTTATTGCCGCACAGATTGTTGATTTTAACGATTTAGTCGCAGCGGGATCGGAAGTTAAGGCTCGTGAAAACGGTAAAATTCGCACCGAAGGAAAAACTTACGTTATGCAACCGAATGACGTTGTTGAGTTTAGGTTTAACGTTTAGCTAATTTCAATTTATAAAATCGCTCAAGATTGCCCTTACTGCCAGCCACTTCACTATCTTTTTTATCTAAGATAACAAAATACTTTTTCGCCCAATCTTCAAAATCGGATAAAATCTGTCGACGAACTTTATCGTTTTTAATAATACCCTTATTAACCTGATGTCGCCCCGCCTCAAATTGAGGCTTCACCATAGCAACCAATATTGTATTTGTATTCATCAAATTTTCTGCCACGTGCGGCAAAATTTCCCTCAGAGATATAAACGACACATCTCCCACAATAATGTCAATTGCTTCATCTGCATAAAAATCACGAATATCAGTTTTTTCATAAAGAGCAATTTTTGGATTCGGTCTCAAACTTGGATGAAGTTGATCCGTTCCAACATCAACAGCAAAGACCTTTTTGGCGCCATGACGCAGCGAATAGTCAGTAAATCCGCCCGTACTCGAGCCGATATCCAGAACAGTTTTATCCTGAAAATTAAGATGAAAATATTCTGCCACGCTTGCTAGCTTTAAGCCAGCCCGCGAAACATAAGTTTCCTTTTTCTCAAGCTTTATCTCGTCCGAATCAGACACCATAGTTCCTGATTTCTGGACAATTTTCTTATTCAAAAAAACATAGCCCAGGCGAATAAAATTATCCGCCTGAGACCTTGTTGTCGCCAAACCACGCTCGACCAGAGCTTTATCTAATCGCTGTTTCATTAAATATGACTATTTCTTTCGCTCGCGATATTCACCAGTGGATGTGTCAACGCTAATAATATCGCCCTGCTTGATAAACGCTGGAACTTTGACAACTAGCCCTGTCTCCAAAGTAGCGTCTTTTAGTACAGATGAAGTCGTATCACCCTTAACCACATCTTCCGTATAGGTAACTTCCAGATATTTGTTCTTTGGTAGTTCAACGTTGATCACTCGACCGTCGAAGAATTGAAGGCTTAATTCATCGCCTTCTTTCAGGTATTTACTAGCGTCGTCCACGATTTCCGCAGCCAGCTCAAATTGCTCAAAGCTAGTCGGATCCATGAAATAGAACTTGTCGCCGTCGTTATACAAATATTGCGCAGTTTTATTATTTACTTCCGCCGCTTCGATTCGCTCCTGACCCTTGAAAGTCTTTGGAATAACACTTCCGTCAATTAGGTTTTTCAATTTCACGTTAACAATCGAACCACCACGACCCATAACTTTTTGGCCGTATTCTACGACGCGATATGGCTTGCCGTCAATTTGACAAACTACGCCTTTCTTTAAATCAGTTGGCTGATACATATTTTCTCCTTTCCAATAAAATATCTCGCTGCCAAATATATCATAGCAACGAGATATTGCACATTAAACGTTCCTAGTTGCTGCTGACAAATGGTAACAAAGCCAAGTGGCGAGCACGCTTAATTGCTACTGCCAAGCTTCGCTGTTGCTTTTCGCTCAAACCAGTCTTGCTGATTGGCTCGATTTGACCGTAAACATTGATGTAACGTTGCAAAGTTTTTACATCTTTATAGTCAAAAATAATCGGTGGATTTTTCTTCAATTGTGCCATTTTAATCTCCTTATTAGAATGGAATTTCGCTTAGGTCAATTGGCTTATCGTCAATTTCCGTTACGACTTCCTCTTTTTTAGTAGTCTTTGGTGCTGCAGAACCTGAATTGTCGCCGCTTGGACCGTCTAAGAACGTTACATCTGAAGCAGTGACTTCAATTCGACTCTGTCTTTTACCGGTATCCTTATCTTCCCAGCTATCCTGTCGCAGTCGTCCTTGGATCAAGACCCGACGACCTTTGCTTAGATATTGCATTACCAAATCACCAAGTTTATCCCAGGCTGTGATATTGAAAAAGTCAGCCTGATCGTCTTGAGATTGTCGATCAACAGCAATGCTGAAACTAACTACGTTCTTGCCAGAAGCAGTTGTTCGCTGTTCTGGATCGCGTGTCAATCTACCCAACAAAATCACTTGATTGATACTTCGTGCCATATTCTATCCCCTCTTTTACCTTACGGCAGTTAGGCTTATTTACTTGATTCGCTTGAATCAGATTCTTCGTTGCGTGCTTTTTGCTCGCTTAATGCTTGACGAGTTTTTTCATCAGTTTTTACCAATAGGTAGCGCAATACTTCGTCAGTAATATTAAGCGTATTTGAAATCTTCAACAAAGCTGGTGCTGGCAATTTAACCTCAAAGCAAACGTAAACTGCAAAGTCTTCACGCTTGATTGTGTAGGCCAATTTTTTCTTGCCCCAGTTTTCTTCTTTGGTAATTTCACCACCGTTAGCAGTGATTAAACCACGTACCTTATCCAACGCTGAATCTAGATTAGCCTCTAAATCCGGGTGAATAAGAACAGTTAGCTCGTATTCGTTCATGTTTCCTCCTCTGGAATCCATTTACGGATGCTTATGCTGTCTCACACAAGCTTAGGTTAATATTCAATCACTATTATATCACTAAACAGCTAATATTGCCAATCTTACCACTGATAAATCGTAGCAATTGCTATTCCGCCAGCAATTCATCAAGTTCTTCTGGACTAGAAATCAAAACATCACGTGGCTTAGAACCATTCTGCGGACCAATGATTCCCCGCTCTTCCATCTCTTCAATAATTCGCGCTGCTCGTTGATAACCAATTCCCAGGCGCGTTTGCAGCATACTTGTTGAGGCCTTGCGTCGTTCGACCACCACACGAACCGCGTCCTTAAACTTATCGTCGCCACCTTCAGATAAGTCCATCACGACGCCACCCTTGCCATCCAGTTGAACTGGCTGAGCCACCACTTCGTCGTTGTACTGCGGAGCCATCTGCATACGCAAATGATCGGCAATTTTATTCACCTCATCATCAGTCACCCAGGCGCCCTGAATACGTTTTGGTTTGCTCATACTCGTTACGTAAAATAGCATATCTCCTTGACCCAATAATTTCTCAGCGCCAGATTGGTCTAGAATTGTTATACTGTCAACCTGGCTAGCCACCGTAAAGGCAATTCGCGCCGGCACGTTTGCCTTAATCAAACCGGTAATCACGTTCACACTAGGACGCTGCGTTGCCAATACCAAGTGAATACCAACCGCTCGCGATTTCTGCGCCAATCGAACAATTAACGTCTCAACATCCTTTTTAGCCATCATCATAAGGTCAGACATCTCGTCCACCACAATCACAATATATGGCATCGATCCATCTTCATGCTCCTGAACATTGCCATTTTCATCAGCAATCGCAATCTTCTTAGCGCGCGACTGCAGTCTCTTGTTGTATTCCTTAATATTACGGATTTTCTCGCCTGCCAACAACTTGTAGCGGCGCTCCATCTCATTCACCGCCCACTTCAAAGCTGAAATGGTCTTCTCTGGTTCATTAATAACTGGCGTAAGAAGATGTGGAATATCGGCGTACGGCGCCATTTCAACTTGCTTCGGGTCAACCAAAATCAACTTCATATCACTCGGACTATTGCGATATAGCAAGCTACACAGCAAAGTATTAATCATCACAGACTTACCAGAACCCGTTTGTCCAGCAATCAACAAATGAGGCATCTTCCCCAGTTCACCCACAACAACTTGACCAGATATATCTTTACCAATTCCAAAACTCAAAGGATCACGAGTAGCAGCCCACTGTTTTGATGACAACGTACTTCGTAGTCGCACCTCGGCAGCCTTACGATTAGGCACCTCAATACCAACCGCTCGCTGACCAGGAATTGGCGCCTCAATCCTTAAACTTTGTGCCGCCAAATTAAGCGCAATGTTAGTTTCCAGCGCCGTAATTCGCGTCAATTTAACCCCACTTGGTGGTCTTAGAGTGTATTGCGTGACTTTTGGACCAACATTAATGTCGCCCATCGCCGCCTCAATATTAAATTCAGCCAGCGTATCGTGAATTATTTGGGCGTTCTGGCGCGTATCTCCAGCATCAGCACCGCTTTCGTTCTTCTCTAATAGATCCAAGCTTGGCGCTTCCCAATTCGGATCACGAGTTGCCACCAAAGCCTGTTCTTCATTGACCTTTTCCGGCTTATCTACTTTCTTCAATAGACTCTTTTTCTCTTTGGCTGTATCAATTATTGGCACACCAGCGTTCAGCTTAATTTCTCCCAGGTCAGTCTTTTTCTCTTCTTCTGCTGTCTGAGCAATTGACGCCTTCTTCATAATAGAACGATTATCATCGTCCTCCTTGGTATTGCTCTTAATCATCTCCCAAAGTTTACTGAAAACCGTAAACGGTGACGTCTGAGTAATAAATAGAACTGTTATAAACGCCAAAACCAGATAAATAATCACAGCAATTGCCGAATCTACCATTTTCAAGGTTGCCGTATTCAATATATCGCCCACAAATCCACCAGAATTCGGATGCGAAGACGTCTTCATTAGCCCAAACAATCCAGAAAACCACACAATTTCCAGAATTGCCGCAAATTTCACCACTGCGGGTAATTGATTCTCTTCCGCTCGGAAAGTCTCAACCGCCAAATAAATCAGCAATATCGGCAAGGCGTACGCTGTATAGCCAATAGTTTTTACAGTCGCCATATCAATCCACTGTAAAACCGGACCACCGACGCCAAACCACGACACGACGAGTAGTAGCGACAAAAGAATAAGCATCACCGCGCCAACTTGCGACCAAAAACCCGCCGGCAAACTATGTTGAGGCTTGGCCGGTGTAGATTTTTTCGTGCTCTTTCGTTTTTTTGCCATAATCATTTTTATTATACACTGATTTTACACTTATTAACAGATATAAAAATCAATTTAATGTGCTTAGTATTATAGCATAATTAACTAGTAAAATCAATCTAGAACCCTAGTACGGGCGTACGTTCTGTCGCTCTCTGGCTTTTGTGTCATTTGCTTCAGTATCTGGCACTTGGCGCTGCGGGAAACGACGACGCGGCGCAGTTGGAAGAGTCATTTTTGACTCGCCCGAGGTGGGTCTCTTACCGCGCGCTGGCGATTTTGAAACAGAATGAGCTGGCGTAGCTTCCGACTTTACAGACTTCAAGCCACCAACTTCGTTTATCACCGGAATAACAATTGGTGTTCGGCGAGTCTGATCGTACAATATATGCGTAATCTCATCTTTAATTTCTTTTTTGATCACGTCCAAATCATATTTGCCAGAAAAACTACGCGCCGCTTTTTGCTTCAAGTATTGACGAATCATATTCATCAATTCTTCAGAGTCGCGCAAGTAAATAAATCCGCGAGAAATAATGTCTGGACTAGTCAATAATCGTCCCGTGCCACGCTGTACGGTCAGCACCACAACAAACATTCCCTCTTGCGACATGTGAATGCGATCTTTCAATACAACCTCAGAAACAATTGCACCAGTATCATCATACATCACTCCACCAACGTGAATTCGCCCAGCCTTCTTTGCTTGCCTTTCGATATCAATTTCAATAATATCTCCAGCATCACACACAAAAATATTCTTGCGAGGAATTCCACATTCCTTTTCCGCCAATCTAGCATTATGTACCAACATATGGAATTCACCGTGAATTGGCATGTAATAAGTTGGGTTAAGCGCATTGATCAATTTGACATGATCGTCATAATAGCCGTGACCCGACAAGTGCAACGGACCGACACCTGTTAAGTGAGTCTTTCCGTTTTGAATAACATCAGAGCCCTCACGCATCAGACCGTCAACCGTTCGCACCACGCTTTTTTCATTGCCAGGAATTGGATTTGAACTAAACACTACAACATCCGAGCCCTTAATCTTCATATATTTATGAGCGCCCGTCGCCATGCGATTTAAGACGGCGTTAAATTCGCCCTGCGAGCCAGTACAAACTACAGCAATTTGATTATCTGGCAATTTAACAATATCTTCCATCTTCATGATGGTGTCTTTAGGAATCTTAATCGTCCCCGAACGCAACGCCACTTCCAGGTTTTGAATCATCGAAAATCCAGCAAACGCCACCTTACGTCCGTGCTTATGCGCCTCTTCCAAAATTAATTGCAAGCGATGCACCTGCGATGAGAAACAACTTAAAATTACTCGACTATTACTAAACTTGTCCATCACCTGACCGATGGAATACTGAATATCAAACTCCGTGTGCGTGTGCGTACCAGCCGACTCACAGTTAGTCGACTCGTTCATAAACATCAAAATGCCTTCTTTTGAAGCAACTTCAGTTAGTCGCTCAAGGTCAAACTTCTGACCGTCAACCGGACTTTCCTCAAATCGCCAGTCACCAGAATCGACAATCACGCCCATTGGAGTTCGAATAATCACCGCCGTAGAATCAGGAATTGAGTGGTTAACTCGCACCAGTTCGATTGAAAAATGCTTAGAAACTTGAACAATTTCGTGACTCAGCGGATCCATCACTCGATAATCCGGCTTGAAATCCACTTCTGAATCGTCCATCGTTCGATCAAGCATGCCAATCGTAAACTTAGAGCCATAAACTGGCGCTGGAATACGATGAATGAAGTGACGGAACGAACCAATGTGGTCAAGATGTCCGTGCGTAAATACATGCGCCTTAATCTTATGCTTATTCTCTTCCAGCCAAGTAATATCTGGCGTGATGTAATTGATGCCTGGATAATCACTGCCCGGGAACAGGAAACCCATATCTACGATGATAATCTCATCATCATATTCGATGGCGTTCATATTCTTACCAATTCCCATTTCGCCCACACCACCAATTGGAATAATCCGAAGCTTCGGCTGACCGCCGCGAACAGGTTTTGGTTGCATTTTGGCGCTAAATTGCTCACCGCCATATCCGTTATAAACCGACTTATTTACAGGAATATCAATCAAGTGCTGTGAAGCCCTGAGATTAACATTCTCACTTGTTCGTCGCTGAGCTCTAAAAACCTCACCCTTGCGAGTAGTTGTACTATTCAAAACTGCATTGTTACTTTTCTTTGACTGCGGACGCTTGTTGGCGTCGTCTTTTTGCGGTGTTGCTAGTCGCCGCTGACCCATATTGTTATACTCCTTTTTTATTACAATATAATTCAAAAACCAGGTATAGAGGTGAACTGATGTAAATTCCTCTAGTTAGTACTCTTATATTAGCAAACCGCTCATTTTTTGTCAAAGAACAATGTTTTATAACAGAGGTTAATTAATCATCGCCATCCACCGACGTGTGTGCGAATTTACGCTTGCCGCGATAAGCAAAGAAGCCGATTGTCAATAAATTAGCCACCAACAAGAATCCAACCAAAACCCACATACTGCCGCCGTAAAATGTGTTATCTAGCCCGCCCGAAATAGCCTGGCGCAATGCGCGAATCGAGTAAGTCATCGGCACTAGCGGATTAATTGCTTGGAAAAATCCATTGGCGGTTTGAATTGGGAATGTTCCTTCGCTGGAGCCCAATTGAAGCACCAAAAGAACCATCGCCAGGAACCGCCCTGGATTGTCCAAAACAATCACCAAAAGCGACACAATCGACATATACGCAAACGACGTCAGATAAATTGCCCCGATGAAATGCGCTGGATGTTCTGGAGTTAGCCCTAAGAAAAACACCATCACCAACATCAAAATCGTTGCTTGCATAAAGGCCGCCACACCAGCCACCGAAGCTTTAGATAGCCACCAACGAATCGCACTTTCCTGTTCGGAAAAAGTTTTGCGAATCGGATAAATAACGTTCAGGACAATTGCCCCAACAAACAAACTTAGCGACAAAACATACGGCGACAAAGCGTAGCCATAGTTCGGAACATTGCCCTTTTCGGTCATTTCCGACTTCACTGGATTCGCAATTTGCTGCTGAGTCGTAGCGCCAGTTGGTTGAATTTTTACGCGATTAGAAGCGTCCGCCAATTTATTCGCCAGCGCATCCGCGCCGTTTGCCAGTTGCGAAGTTCCATCAATTAACGCGCTCGAGCGACTTTCTAATAAACTCGCGCCATTCGCCAATTTTTGACTGCCCGATTTTGCTTCGCTTAAGCCGTTTGTTAAGCTTGCCGAGCCCACCAATAATTGATTGTTCGCAAATCGCACGCTGTTATAGCCGTTAAATGCGGTGATTGCGTTTGGTGCCAATTGATTGACGCCGTTATTCAATGTAGAAACTCCAGCCTGAAGTTGCGTTTGTTGCGCTGATAGTTGCTGTTTTAGCGCTTGAAGATCTTCACGTAGCGTCCCCATCTGTGCGATAATCGTCTGAGTTTTCGTGAATGCTCGAGAAATATTGCTAATTTGCGGCAAACTTATCGTCGTCGTAGAATTGCCACCAGGAGCGGCTGCTTGCGCACCCAAAGTCCGCAAAGTATCGCCCGCCGCCGACAAGTCGGACTCCGAAGCTCGCATTGTTTGCGCCAAAGTTTGCGCGGTCGTTTCTACCTTGTTTTGCTGAGCCACGAGCGCTGGCGATGGATTACTCACGCTGGCGTTTAATTGATTTATGCCCGATTGCAATTTTTTCATGCCGTCAGATAATTGTGACAATTGAGATTCGGTCGGCAAATTGTTCGACAATTGCCCCAATCCCGCCTGCAATTTACGGGAACCGTCACTGAGTTGCGCCAGTCCGCCAGTCAAGGATTGCTGGTTTACTGCTAGTTGCTTAACGCCGCCAACGTATGTTTGTGTGCCAGATTGCAATCGCCCTAATCCGTCGTGCAAAGTTGACGCGCCGTTAGCTGCCGTATCCAGTCCTATGCCAAGCTTGTCCAAATTCTCCAAAATTCCCTTAGCGTACGCCTGGGTGATTTGTTCAGACACCGAAGATTTAACCTTTGCGGCAGCTTGATTACTGACTAGCGAACCGATATAGTTTTTCGCTGGCGTGGTTGTAAAATTAATAACCGCTTGCTGAGGTTCAGATTCGGTAATTGACGCCACTTTCTGCGAAAAATCGGACGGAATAGTTACCACTGCATAAAAATGCCCGCTATTCACGCCTTCGTCTGCTTGTTGTTTACTGACAAACTCCCAACCCAAATCGTGATTATCTTTCAATTTTTTCTCGATAGATTCGCCTACATTCAGCGATTTGCCATTTAAGCTGGCGCCCTTATCTTCATTCACAAACGCCACCGGCAAGTTTTTTGTTTGTCCATACGGATCCCAAATTGAGCCTAGGAAAAATCCACTATATAAAATCGGGATAAACGAAATCACAGCCATGGATATTAGCAATATTTTATTACTAAACAAATGCTTCCACTCGGCTCGTAACATCTTATTTTTAATCATGTGCAACCTCCTTTGCGACATCTTCCAGCGTCACAGTTTTCAAATATTCACTCCACTTTTCCTGTGCTTCAGAAAAAACTTTTTCTATCATATTCATGCCAATTTCCACCTGGCGAGGACGCGATTGAAAAACCCTCTCAACAATTCCCTGAGGTTGGAAAAATGGCGACTCTCCCTCAATTGCAAGGACAACATCATGCAACGTAACTTCGTTCATTTTTCTCGCTAAAATAAATCCGCCGCCAGTTCCCTGCGTTGAAGTGATTAGCTTTGCTATTACCAATTTCCGACTAATTTTCTTCAAGTACGTCGGCGAAACCAGCATCTTTTCCGCCAGCGCATCATTAGTTACCGGCGTCGTCCTTTTCGGATCCGCCAGAATTGCCATAATGCAGCACGCCTGTTCAACAGCTCCCGATAATCTCATACAAATCCTTTCTCGACTTAGATATAATAGATATCGACTATCCACTATACTACGCCTGGGAAACTTTTGCAAACAATCGCCTAATTAAGCGCCGCTATTATTCTTCACAAACTCCACAGCCTGAATAAAATCGTCAATTAAAGTCTGACGCATACCGCCGTTATAAAGCGCAGCGGCTGGATGATATAACGGAATCACCACGAATTCTAACTCATGCAGACGCACTTTACGTGGACGACCGTGTTCTTTACTGATCTGCAATCCCGGAATAAACCCACCGCCACTGTGCCGCCCTAAGGTCAAAATGGCCTTTGGCTGGATAATTTCTAATTGCCTGAGTAAATATGGCCAAAATTGGCGCTTTTCCTCTGGCAATGGGTCGCGATTATTCGGTGGACGATACTTAACAATATTAGTAATATATACATCTGACCGCTGTAAATTGGCAGACTTTAGCATCTCATCAAGGAATTTTCCCGCAGCGCCAACGAACGGCTTACCCTGCAAATCTTCATTCTTCCCCGGCGCCTCGCCAATAAAAACGATATCAGCATCAGGATTTCCGTCGCCCATAACAAGCTGCGTCGCCTGATCCGCCAAATCCGAGCAAACCTTCTCTTTTACAATTTCTTCCGCCAACGCATCCAATTTAGCCTGCTTATCCATATATTTATTCTATCAAAAAACGCCCCGCAAGAAACGAGGCGCTTCTGATCTTTAGTAAAACTATTTATTTACCTTGTCTGCCAATACAGTTCCTAGGTCATTTAATTCATCGCGAATTTCACCCTCTTCTGCTAGCTTCTGTATTCCCGATGTCCATTCATTAATAGGCTTCTGAATCGCGGTAAGACTGTCGTAAAATTCACTCATATAGTTGGAATTATACTTTTTATAGTCAGTCTTCATCTCCGCAACCTTCGGCAGCATCTTTTCGATTTTTTCTAGCTTGGCAGTAAAATCTCTAATAAACTTTTTATTAGTTTCATTCTTAGCGTCAACATTCTTAAGATTCTGTCGAGCCTTCTTAATTGTGCTTTCTACGCTAGAAAAGTTAGAGCTATTTCTGCCGTCAGAAAATTCAATTATCACTGGCATAATCTTCTCGTATACTTCTCCAAAAGCATCTACGGCTGTATTGAACTTTTCTAGTTTGCTCTTCAGAGCCTCATACTTTTCGCGAACCTCTTTGTCGCCAGTGACGGCCTTCATTTTACCTATCTCGGTCAATCTGTCGTTAATTTCGCTCTTTGTTTTAGCGAGCTTATCACGATTGGATTTCAATGAAGTTTCAGTTTCTGAAGTGGAGATGTACGAAAGCGACGAAGCCGCCTTATTGTATATCTCAATTGTCTCGTTTAACTTTTCTCCAGCAGCTTTATAATCCGCCTTGCTTGGACCGCCTAGCAACAAGACAGCTAGGACTACGCCAACGATAATTACGACTAGCCCAATTATTCCGCCGATAATTCCCCATAAAGCACCTTTGCTCATTTTCTTTTTTGGTGGCATCTGGTATGGGGTTCCCACGACTGGCTGTTGTGGGAATTGCTGTTGTGGCTGAGGCTGCTGAACCTGCTGGAATTGCGGCTGAGGCGGTGTTTGAGGTTTGTTGTTATTACTATTGTCCATAAATTTCCCTCCTAAAATTACGCTTTCGCTATTATATATTTACAAACCAATCATCGTCAAATTGATCTTACCGCGCTCGTCAATTCCAGTGATTTTCACGCGAACAGTTTGACCTTCTTTCACGACATCAGTCACTTTTTCAACTCGACGTTCCGCCAATTTCGAAATATGAACCATTCCGTCAACACCAGGAAGTATATTCACAAACGCACCAAAATCTTTAATACTGACAACTTTACCTTCGTAAATCTTGCCGACTTCTGGCTCCTCAACCAGACTCTTAATCCAGTTCATAGCCTTTTCAATCGACGCACCGTCTGGGCTAGCCACGGTAATCAAACCATCTTCCTTAATATCAATCTCAGCGCCAGTCTCCGAAGTAATCTTATTGATCGTCTCGCCGCCCTTACCAATAATCACGCCAATCTTATCTGGGTCAATCTTAATCTTCTCAATTCGTGGCGCATACGGACTAAGCGACTCACGAGGCCCTGGAAGCACACTAAGCATATGCTCCAAAATATGTGCGCGACCTGCTTTACTCTGCTCAATCGCTTGACGCAATACCGCCACCGGCAAACCATGAACCTTCATATCCATTTGAAGAGCTGTAATACCCTTTGAAGTTCCAGTTACCTTAAAGTCCATATCGCCAGCAAAGTCCTCAGCATCAGCGATATCGCTCAACACATACGGAGTATCGCCGTCCATCATTAAGCCCATCGCAATTCCACTCACTGGAGCTGAAATTGGCACACCAGCGTCCATTAATGCCAAACAACTAGAACAAGTCGCCGCCATCGAAGTCGAGCCATTCTGGCTCATAATTTCTGTCACCGAGCGAATAGCGTATGGAAAATCTTCTTCCGTTGGCAAAACTGGAAGCAAAGCACGTTCCGCCAAGTATCCGTGACCGATCTCACGTCGACCTGGACTACCCATTCGCTTGACCTCGCCAACCGTATAGCCCGGCGCATTGTAATGATGCATATAACGTCGCTCACCGTCGGTAATTTCCATAGTGTCAATCAATTGCGAATAACTAAGCGGCGCCAAAGTCACAATATTCATTCCCTGAGTCACGCCACGCGTAAACAAGCTGGAACCGTGAGCGCGCGGCAAGAATCCAACTTCCGAACTGAGCGGACGAATCTCTGTCAATTGTCGACCGTCAGGACGAATTCGTTCGGTAACAATTCCCCGACGAACATCTTTATGCAAAGCCAAAGTAAACGCTTCGTCGTAATCGCCACGAACTTCGCTATATTCTTCCTCGTCCAGTCCCAATTTTTCCGCCATAGCCTCATGGAACTCGGAACGAATTTCGCTAATCATCTCATTGCGCTCTGGATATGGACGACGTATTTTCTCACCAAATTTCCCATCAGCCCACGCGTTAACCGTTTGCTGAATTGATTCGTCTGGCAAAATTAAATCGTATTCCTGCTGCGCTGGCGCAACTTTTTCCGCCAATTCACGTTGTAAGGCAATTGCTGGTTGTATCATCTGGTGAGCCCACGCCATCGCATCAACAATAACGTCCTCCGAAACTTCTTTGGCGCCAGCCTCGACCATTGTTATACCACTTTCAATACCAGCCACAACCAAATCAAGATCCGACTTTTCGCGCTCTTCCGGAGTCAAAAACGCCTTAAATTCGCCATTCACTCGACCCACGCGCAAACCAGCCACTGGACCGTCAAACGGCGTACCGGTTAACATTAACGCGCTAGACGCAGCGATCATCGCAATTACATCTGGACGGAAACTCGGATCCATGCTCAAAACAGTCGCGACAACTTGGATTTCCTGACGATAACCCTTCGGGAAAAGCGGACGAATCGGACGATCAATCAATCGACCAATCAACACAGCTTCATCGCTCGGGCGACCTTCACGCTTAATAAATCGGCTGCCAGAAATCTTGCCCGCTGCATAAAATTTTTCTTCATAATCAATCGACAATGGAAAATAATCCAATTGCACTGGACGCGGACTAACCTGAGCGCTACCCAAAACTACAGTGTCGCCATAGCGCACCAAAACGCTACCAGTCGTCCTAAAACCGACGCGATTCACCTCTAAAGTCAGCGGCCGACCACAAAAATCAGTGGTAACACTAAAAATCTCCTTGCCGCTTGGATTGATAATACTCATAAAGAGCTCCTTTCTTGCGGTAGTAACAGGGATGAAATTACTTGGCAATTTAGTCGTCTCATCTCTATCACTTCCGCGTTACAAATTGCTCCTTATATTATACTAAAACCTCAGCCCAAACGCCAGCCGCGAGCGCGCTTAGCATGACCTTATTAACAGACGAGTGTGCTATAATTTATTCATGTCACTTCAGCTAGATTCAGTAAAAAATCGCCAAAAAAGTTGGAAAAGCTATATCTTAACTATAATCGCAATCTTAATGATTCTTGGCGGAGTTTATTTGCTTGCTCTCATCAGCACACCCCTTATTTTGTCGCAAAACATCGATCCAAAAGACAACCACACCACTCAGCTCATCACTAAAACTGAGAATAAAATTACCGAAAATCGACTTTATATACCGAAAATCGACATAAATTTGCCTTATAGCACTGGCGGCGCCGAGACAATGGAACATGGTGCGTGGTGGCGTAAACCAGAAAACGGCAACCCAAAAGATGGCGGCAATTTTGTCTTATCTGCGCACCGTTTTATTATGGGATTAACTCCTCAGCAGACGCTCAGAAAATCACCTTTTTATAATATCAATAAATTGACTGTCGGCGATGAAATTATCATTGACTATAACGGCGTGCGTTACAATTACGTCATCAGCGAAAAACAAAGCGTTAAACCAGATGCCGTAGAAATCGAACAACGCACAGATCAGCCGCAATTAACTCTTTACTCCTGCACTTTGGGCGGCGCAAACGACGGACGAGATGTGATTATCGCCAAATTGAAAAAATAGCCAGAACAACAAAAATCCCCTTTTCGTCAAAGGGGATTTAAGCAGTTTTTAACGTAAATTATTTACGCAAACCTAATTTGGCAACAACTGCTTTGTAAGACTCAAAATCAGTTCGCTCCAAATATTTCAGCAAACGCTTGCGCTTACCAACCATTTGGATCAAGCCGCGACGAGCCATGAAGTCGTGCTTATTCGCCTTCAAATGCTCTGTGACTTCTTTGATACGAGCCGTCAAAACTGACACCTGAGCCTGTGGGCTACCGACGTCGTTTTTATTGACCTGAGTCAAAGCAATTGCTTTCGCTTTATTCTCTTTGCTAATCATAGCTCTGTAATTATACCAAGCTTCTCTGTTTTTTGCAATTAGCTAGTAATTCCGAAGTCCGCCAGAGTCTTCGCCTGATCAATAGAATAGTCAGCAATTTTCGTACGACGCAGATTTTCACAATACGCGCCCGTCCCTAATTTCTCGCCAATATCCACCGCTAACGTTCGAATATAAGTTCCGCTTGAAACGTGAGTTCTGATCTTTAATTTGGGATATTCGTATGCCAATAACTCCAATGAGTAAATTTCTATCACACGCTTAGGAATCTCAACTTGTTTACCTTCACGCGCCAATTTATACGCTCTTTCACCGTTAATTTTTATTGCGCTAAAAATCGGCGGCGTCTGCTCAATTTTTCCCACAAATTGACTAACCACCCGCTGAACTTCTTCCAAACTCGGCTCATAATCAGACACATCAGTAATTTCGCCTTCCGGATCACCCGTCGAACTATTCTTGCCCAGAATAATTTCCGCCTCGTACCACTTATCTAACTTAGTGAAAGTTTCAGCTTCGCGGCATTTCTTTCCAGTCACAATAATCATTAGTCCAGTAGCAAACGGATCAAGCGTACCTGTGTGACCAACCTTCACCTTCTTTCCCGCCCGATTAGATAAAACTCGTCGCAAGCGCGCTACCACCCCAAAGCTAGTCATTCCCTGAGGTTTGTCTATGAGAATCACTTCGTCCATCAACTATTGTCCTGGGATGTGGAATTGCGCTGGATTGAAGTCTGCGTTTTGAGCTGGCTGAGTTGGCATCGCGGTGATCGGCGCAGGTGCTGGAGCTTGCGGAGCGGCTACTGGCTCAGGAGCCACTCCTAGCGGTGCAATCTGCGGCAATCCATTTACATCAACACCTGTAGGCGCTGGCGGCATTGGTGGCAAAGCGCCGAAATCTGGCATTGCTGGTGGCATTGGCAAGTCAAAGCCCGGAATGTTATTCTCAGGATTTGTTATTGCTGGCTCAATTGGCGCAATCGGCTGACTCGGAGCTGGCGCTACTGGATTATTCAATTGATTTGTGTCGTTGGTAATTGCCGAAATAATCGATTCTTCAGATTGCGGCGCAACAGGTATCGTCGATAATTTTTGCTCAGCGGCGTTAGTTGTAGCAAACGGATCAATCTTTGGAGGTTCATCAGACGTGCCCATAGCCGCATTTAGCGGAGTATTGCCAAACGACGGCGTATTATCACCCACATATTTACCGTGCGTTAAGATAGTTTTATTTTGATCGCTAGCCAATTCCCTAATCTTATCCTCGGCAGCCTGTGTAGTCGTTGCGTTCAGAGTGCCACCCATCAGTGGAGTTTCCTCAAAAGAAAGCTCGCCCTTTGAAACTATTTTTTCACTCGGCTTTTCTTCCTCGACTTGTGGCTCCTCCTTTATTGGCTCAATTTTAGCCAATTTCTCTTCGGCAATCCTAGCAGACTCTTCTTGCTTTTCCTTTGCTGTTTGTTCGGCTACTTCATCAACATCACCCTTCTTTTCATGGCTAATCGACAAAGTTCCGTCCGCGTGTACAGTTCCCTCATCTTTCTCCGCTTCTTCAGTCTTATCCTCTGAAGCTTCCTCTTTTTCTAGAGATTTTTCTTCGATCTTTTCAATCTTCTGCGGCTTGTCCTCTACTTCGCCCTCTGCAATCTTTGAAACCACCAATTGCTGATTTGCGCCAGCCGCCATAAGTTCTGCGGCCGTGGTCATAACCTTTGATGATGTATTTCCATTACTAAACCTATCAGTTACCGCCACAATTCCCGTAAGCAAAGCCGTCGCCATCTGCTCGTCCAGAGTTACCTTTGGCGTTTTCAGATCATCAAGCAATTCCACAACCATTTCACTCACGCCACTCGCGTTAGATTCGTGCCAATCAACAGAGCCCAGACCACTCTTTACATCGCCCGCTGTTATAGCCACAACCGTAGCATCGTGCAGAATCTTACCGTGAGCCGTTAAGGCCGTATCAATACTTTCACTATTTTCAACATTTAGCGCCAAAACTAGCTCAACGTTATAATCACCCTGTGAAAATTCCAAGTCTTTATCGGTAATTGTCGTACGATATGGCGTAATAAAAATCTTCACCGCGTCATCAACAACTTTATAGCGTAAATGATCAGCCTTCTCTTTGTCTAAAGCAATAATAAAATCACGTAAAGAATCTGCGGTCTGCTCAAACGTCTTATCAGGATTCAAGAACGTAATTGCTGGCGGAATGTCACCACTAAACACAGCCGTAGCGTGCTTCCCTAGTTTATTGAGGAAAATCGTCAATCCTAATGCTGCCGACAATTCGTCGACTGACGGGCTAGAACTCACCGTCACTAAAATATTAGTTACATCCTTGATACTCTGGATTACTTTTTGCTTTGCTGATCCGTTTGACATGATTTTTCCTATGTTTGTTTTGTAATTACGCTTGGCATCACTATACCATAAGCAGTACCATAAAGTCAATATCTAAGCCGCCTCTTTACAATTTATGCTATTTTCTGTATAATTCTTCCTGATTAGCGATACAAATCTATAGAGGTAAAGGAGAAACATGCCAATCATCAAATCCGCCATCAAGCGTGCTAAACAAACCTTAAAGCGCCGCGAGCGAAACATCAGCATTAAAAAAGACATTAAGACTGCTGTTAAAGCTTTCTCTGCAGAACCAAGCGCAAAGACTCTTGCTGCAGCACAAAGCGAAATCGACACCGCTGTTAAAAAAGGCTTGATTAAGAAAAATACCGCTGCTCGCCGAAAGAGCGCATTAAGCAAAATTGCTAAAAAAGCAGGTGTTGCATTAGAAGCTTCCAAAAAACCAGCTGCAAAGCCAGCAACAGCTAAGAAAACTGCCGCTAAAAAAGCTCCAGCGAAGAAGCCAGCTGCTAAGAAAGCTGAAAAATAATTTATAAAAGAATTATTAAGAAAATATCCTGGAAATTACCAGGATATTTTTATTTTCCAATTCCAACCAGCGCCGCCTCCACAAGCAGCCACGGATTTACAGAGGTTGTTTTCATTTGCAAGTCCGCCCGAAGTAGCGCGTCATTTATCCTCTTCAGTTTTTCCTTGTCGACACCTTTTGTTGAAGACGCCAATTTTCGTAAAACATACGGATTAGCCGAAAAATCCGAAACCACCGACTTACTGTCGCCGTCAGCTAAAACCAACGCCGTCAAGTTAGTCGCCTGCGAAGCAAGCAACCCCATTGTCTGATAAGCGCCATCAACGCCACTTTCCGACTCCAAATAGCTAATTATATCGTGAACCTTATTATAATCACCCGCCAGCGCCGAAACGAACAAATCAAACACATTTTCCGTCCTCGCCAGAGGTATAAAGTTGTCAATTAAATCATCCGTCACTTTTTCCGCCAGCGACAATTGATCCAAAAAATTACTCAGTCGCAACTGATCAAATCCCAAACGATCGACAATTATCTCTGCTTGACGATTCGTTAATTCACACTCGCGAACCTTCGCCTCCGCCACGCACCACTTTAAAAGCTGCGGTTTTTGACGATCACTAAGCGGTGAAAATTCCTGAACTTTGGCATTTTTCTGCAGCCACTTATACGTTTTTGTTCGCTTATCAATTTTATCTTCCACCAAAATAATCGTCCTGTCATCATCAAACTTTATGTCTGGAATTTGCGACCAGACCTCAGAATTTTCGCTCAATCTTGAAATCAAATACACCGACGAGTTCATAAACAGCGTCTGCCCAATTGCTATTTCCTGCATTCCAGCCAGCGTCAACTCTTCGCCATCATGTCGCGCCGCTTTTTCGTTGCCGATCAGCTTAGCAATTGCCCGCCGTTTCTCGAATTCATTTTCGCCGTAAAAAAGGTAAATCACTTCGCCTCCACTTGGCAAACTGGGCAAATATGCGTACCGCGTCCAGAAACCTTCATCTTTACAATCTCTTGGTCAGGATGTCGATGACACGGCTGACCTTCCCGACGAAATACATGCGCAAATGACAAATAATTGCCCTTCCTGCCTTCAGCGTCAACATAATTTTTATCCGTCGAGCCGCCCTGATCAATGCTTAATTGTAGAATCTGACGCAGTTCATGAAATAGTTTTTCTAATTGTTTATCGCTAACGTTTTTAACTCGCGTTTGGGGGTGAATTTTCGCAGCCCACAGAGCTTCATCGGCATAAATATTACCAACCCCAGCGATCACCGACTGATCAAGAAACACCGGCTTGATCATCGAATTTTGCCGACGACGAATTCGCTTAATAAAGTCACCCGCCTCAGTTTTTTTATCGAGCGGTTCCGGACCAACTTTCTGCATAAATGGCAAATTTTCTATCTCATCGGTCGGCATCAATTTCATCCAACCAAACTTACGCTGATCATTGAAAAACAGGCGCGAACCATCCGTAAAGTCAATTTGCACTCGTGTCGATCTATCCGGTAATTCACCGATCAAACTATCATTCGGATGACCACCAGCAAAACTATTAGCCCCACGAAAGATCAATTGCCCAGTCATCTTAAGATGTATCACCAGCGAATAACGCGTATCAAGATCAATCATCAGTACTTTCGCGCGACGTCGCACCGCCATTACATGTGCACCGTATAAAAATTGCTGAACGTCTGTGGGTGAATTCGGAAAGCTTTTTGGCGAATCAAATACCGTCGCTCGCACAACAGCCTGACCTGGCAGCAAATCCGCCAAACCGCGACGAACTGTCTCAACTTCGGGTAGTTCTGGCATTCGGCAAGTCCTACAGCTTAAACAAAGCTTCTTCTTGACTTAGGCCAATTCCAGCCGCCATTTTCTTGCCGTCAGGAATTTGCTTCAAAAACATATCCAAAATCTCGTTCACGTTAGCTTGCGCCGAACCCTTAGAGCCGCTACAATCCGACGTCCACAAACTCTTCACAACGGAATTGTCCTTCAAAGTTTCGAATTTGTAAATTTTACCGCTAGCACAAATCCCCCGCAAATCGTTTTGCTGCTCAGTTAACGGAGTACCTTCCATCATTTTTCGCTTATCAAGCGCATAAACCAACTCCGTATAAGCCTTGCCGTTATTGTCCAATTTTTTCTCTGCAATCGGCTTATCCAAATATCCCTCGTACGTCGTCATTTCGCGAGATTCTGGCGAAATAGTAATGCTATATGAGCGGAAATTCTCATTCGCTACAATCGGTCCGCGTACCGTCAATCGAACCGCGCTTCCCACGTCCGTCGACAACAAAGCAACTTGTCCTACGTTAACATTCTGATCTGTTGTTTGGCCTGAATCATTTTTACCAAATAATGCTCGACCAATCGCAATAACCGCTGCTACCGCCACGACCGTGATAACAATAACCAGCAAAATTGGTACAAATCGAGAAAATGAATTTCGTCGTTGAGTGTATTTCATGGCATAATTATACCATATTTTCTATACTTCACCCCAATTTGCGCCCGTGCCAACATCAACCTTCAACTTAATCGGCAATTCTGGACAAACGCCCTCCATTTCCGCTTTCATAATCTCGCTGACTTTCTGGACGTCTTCAGGTTTGCATTCCACCAAAATCGAATCATGAACTTGTAAAATCGCATCAGCCAAGCCCGACAATTTATCCTCCAGCCGAATCATCGCCATTTTCATCAAATCTGCTTCCGTGCCTTGAATTGGCATATTCATCGCAGCCCTTTCCGCCGAAGATCGCACCATAAAATTGCTCGATTTTACATCAGGCGTTGGTCGTCGCCTGCCGAAATACGTTTCAACAAATCCCTGTTCCCGCGCTTGAGTTAAAATTTTATCCAAGTACTGACGAATCGGCTTTCGCACCTCAAAATAATGATCAATAAACTTTTTCGCCTCTGTAAATGACATTCCTGTGGCCGCCGCCAAACCGTGCGGACTCATTCCGTAAAGTACACCAAAATTGATCACTTTTGCTGCTCGACGCTGAGATTTACTCGCTTCATCAATTGATATTCCATATGTTTCCGCCGCCGTTTTTGCGTGAATATCAACATCGCTATTAAAGTCTTCAATCAACTTCTCGTCGCCCGACAACACAGCAGCCAGCCTCAGCTCAAATTGCGAATAATCCGCGCCGACAAAAACCTTGCCATCACTCGGAACAAACGCCTGGCGAATTTTCCTACCCAGTTCAGTCCGCACCGGAATATTCTGTAAATTCGGATTTGTACTGCTCAGTCGCCCCGTGCTGGTTACGTCCTGATTGAATGTAGTGTGAATTCGCCCATCAGTCGCCATCAATTTTGGTAACGCCTCAATGTACGTGCTGATCAATTTGGTCAATTCTCGATATCGCTCAATCAACTCAATAATCGAATGTTGTCCACGTAATTTGTCCAACTCTTTCTGACCTGTTGAATATCCAGTTTTTCCCTTTTTTATGCCCGCAGTTGGTAATTGCAATTTGGTAAACAAAACCTCAGAAAGTTGCGCTGGACTAGACGCATTAAACTCGTATCCAGCCATGGAATACATTTGTTGTTCAAGCTCGCTAACTTCCGCCGCCAGCTCATCACCCATCTGTTTTAATAGCGTATCGTCCAACTTCATCCCGCGTTTTTCCATCTGGAATAGCGCCCAAATTACTGGAAAATCAAACTCGTAAGCTACACGCGCAATTTGTGAATTGTTCGACATGTAAACTTTTTGTTCACGATAAATTTTATGCAGGCGAGCCAATTGATAAGGCGCGGAATTGTCATCAGAAAAATCACCAGACAGCGCATTCAAACTACGATCACGCTTCAGCGGATCAATCAAAAACGCCGCCTGCTCAACGTCCCAAACCTCATGAAAACGCACCGCCACGCCATGATTATCCAGCGCGTGATACAACTGCTTAACATCCGCTGCGATCACAATTCCCTGCGCCAGTAATTGCCATATAGATTGACTAATCTCATCAATTTTCGCCGTCCACGCTGACTCAGAATTTGAGCTTATGTAAATTACGTCAGGCTCCGACGAATCGATATATATTATATTTTCCGCCTCAAACATCGGCATATCGGGCAATTTTTCAATTCGTGGAATATCCAACTTCGGTTCTTCTTTTTTCTCATTTTCCGCCATTTGCATTGTTTTTGGCAATCGTCCAATCAGCGAATTAAACTCCAACTTCTGCAGAATTTCCGTTACTCGCGCAAAGTCGCAATCATTAACATCCGCCACATCCCAGTCCAGCTCAATCGGCGCGTCCGTCCAAATTTCCGCCACTTGCTTGGTCAAATATGCCGACTCGCGACCATTTTCCAACTTCGTTCGCAAAGCGCCTTTTTGCTCGTCCAGATGTTCATAAACTCCGTCCAGAGTTTCATATTCTTGCAATAATTTCACCGCCGTTTTTTCACCAATTCCCGGCACTCCCGGTAAATTGTCACTAGAATCACCCTTCAGCGCCTTCAGGTCTAAAAATTGCTCCGTCCGAATTCCGTATTTTTCTTCAAAATGTTCCGCCGTAAATTCCTCGATATTCCTTAAACCATTTTTCATAGCGTAAACTTTGGTCATCGATGATATCAATTGCAATGCGTCTAAATCCGACGTTATCAAGCACGTTTCAATTCCGCGAGATTCCGCCTGCTTGGCAAACGCGCCCATAATATCGTCCGCCTCGTAATCATCAATTTCATAAAGCGGCCAGCCAAATGCATCGAGCAGTTCGTGTAAAATCGGAATTTGCTGGTAAAAATCATCTGGCGCTGGCTTGCGACCAGCTTTATATTCTGGATATAATTCCCGCCGCTTGCGAATATTCGTACCGCGCTTATCCCAAGCTACCGCCACATAATCCGGCTCCAATTTCTTAATTAACTCAATTGCCAAACTTACAAATCCATACACACCACCAGTCGGAGTTCCGTCAGCCATCGACAATCCCGGCATAGCATAATAACCTCGGTAAAACACCGACTTTCCATCAATAACCACTAGACGCTTCATAATTCTATTGTAGCATTTAAGCAGCTATCGTCAGAGAATTGATTATTGACGCCTCAGCAAGTTTCTTCTGTGCTCTTTCGTACTTCTCGTACAACCTCTTGCGCTCCTCCAGATAGCTATAACAATGAATATACTCAATTTCTCTATCGTCGTTAAAGAACACAGTTACGGTTTCATCTCTACCGTCATCTGGTCCAACAAAAAACTCGTAAGAGGTTTTATGATACCCAGGGTAATGATCAACCTTAAGCTCTTTTATGAAAGCATATCTAAACTCATCTTCATCATTGAGTATCTTATATATCTGATAGCGATCCTTTGGCTCACATGAAGATGTGGCGGAATTTTCCCAAATCATCCAAATCTGCCCATATTGATCCTCGATAGGCTCGCTAATAAGCCTCTGCCATTTCTCGCTACCATCTGGATTATGATCAAATTTCGACTCCAGCTCTTCAATCTGAGCCATTATCTTATAGCTCTCTGCCAGATTTTCTTGACCCTTAATATCAAGGTCAGAAGGAGAATTCTGAGGTAACTCTTCAGTATGTCCATGAAGTGTTTCCATAATATGTAACTTAAAGATACTCTCTATTTGGAAGAATGTCAACAAATTGTTAAAATTAGTACATGACACAACCACACGCAAAAATTATCGCCCTGGTTGGATTGGCGGGCAGCGGCAAAAGCTCAGCTGTCGAATATTTGACAGAAAAAGGATTTCCAAAAATTTACTTCGGTGGCGTTATTTATAAAGCCATGGACGAGGCTGGAATTGAAAAAACTTGGGACAATCAACAACAATTTCGCGAAGAAATTCGTCGCCGCGAAGGTAAAGATTTCGTAATCAAACGCGTCATAAAAAACATCCACGATTTAATAAACGCTGGGCAAAATAAAATCGTTTTGGACGGATTATACACTTGGAGTGAATATAAATTCCTTAAGCACGAATTCCCTGGACAAGTTGTCGTTATTGCTATTGTTACACCGAAATACCTCCGTTATCAACGAATGGCTAAGCGCATAGAGCGCCCAATGCAACCACACGAAGTCGATCAGCGCGACTGGTCAGAAATCGAGAATTTGGAAAAAGGTGGACCAATTGCTATTGCTGATTATTTCATCATTAACGACGGCAGCCTCGAGCAATTACATCAAAAAATAGACGCCGCAACTCACGACGCCCATTTTTGTAAATCGCCCGAACAGTGTTAATTAATCCAGATATTCGTAAAGTTTTTTCGCGTCTTTGTGCTTGCGAAGTTTTGCTAGCGCCTTAGCCTCAATCTGGCGGATTCGCTCACGCGTAACTGCAAACTCCTGACCAACTTCTTCCAAAGTGTGATTTTTCCCATTGTCCAAACCAAAACGCATTCGAACAATTTTCTGCTCGCGATCACTCAAACTTGATAGAATTTCCTGAACTTGCTCTTTTAGTAATTGATTTGAGGCAGAATCTTCTGGTGAAACCGTATCTTCATCAACGATAAAATCTTGCAATACAGAGTCATCATCTTCACCGTCACGGCCAACACCAGCGTCCAAAGAAGAAATGTCTTGCTTAATCTTAATGACATATTCAATTTTCTCTGGTTCCATGTCCAATTCTTTAGACAATTCTTCAATTGTCGGCTCACGGTTCAATTCCTGTGTCATTCGTCGCTGAGTACGCAGCAATTTATTGATCGTTTCCACCATGTGAACTGGAATACGAATCGTTCGAGCTTGGTCGGCAATCGCACGCGTAATTGCCTGACGAATCCACCAAGTTGCATATGTCGAAAACTTAAATCCCTTATCTGGATCAAACTTCTCAACCGCACGCAAAAGTCCAGTATTTCCCTCTTGGATCAAATCCAAAAAGTCCAAGCCACGACCCGAATAACGCTTAGCGATTGACACCACCAAACGCATATTCGCCTCAGCCATCTTATCCTTAGCCTTCTTATCGCCTTCAACAATTCGGCGCGCCAAGTCCATTTCTTCTTCAGAACTAAGTAGTGGAATTTTACCGATTTCGCGCAAGTACAGCCTGACCGAGTCATCCGACACGTCGTCCAAATATTGCCCAGTTGTCAACGAATCCAAATCTTCCGATTCTTCTTCGTCTATAAGCGTTGGATCAAAATCATCATCTTCGTTTAAGTTTACTGGCTTCGTCGTGATATCGTCGCTCACATTTTCTCCTTAATCAGATTATTTAAGCTCTGGCGCAAATTCTGAGACAAAACCTCATCACCCGACGCCTCGGCCTCTCTAAGCTGCGTTAATAGTTGATTCTTTTTGTTTTCGCGATGTTTGATTGTTATCTGTCTGACTAGCCGAGCCATCTCTTCGTCCAAGCTTTTTTGCTCCCAATTGGCGTAACGACTTTCACTTTTCAACTGTACTATTTTCACATACTGTTCAATTTTTTGCAAGTCCAGGGGAACCTCGTCCAAATCCGCGTCTGAATTCTTTCGCAAATAGCCAATCAACTGCCGCGCATTGTCATCATCCAACATTTCGCCAGAAACCGCTGCCAACCAGCGCCGCACAGATTTTTCACTTGCTGCCAACCCCGCCAGCATATCCTCAGTTTCATCCTGAACCGGAGTCGGTTTTTCTTTCTCAATTTTCGCCTTTTTCAATTGATGTTCAGCGACTTTTTCATTCGACAATTTTGCCTTCAGTGCAGTAATTGACGCGCCAGTTTTTTCAGAAATCACCGACAAATAATGCTCTTGTTCCACCGGATCTTTCAAGCCTCGGACAATTCTCAGCGCAATGGTCGAAAATCTTCGCTTGCCTTCCGCCGACTTCAAATTCTCCATTTCCGCGTATCTGGCAATCACCCAATCCACCGCTGGCTGAGATTGGTCAATCGCCGCTTGCCAAAGCGCTGAATCTTTTTGGATCAATTCGTCTGGGTCTTTGACGCCATCAGGCAAGCTCACCACTTCCAACTCCACGCCGACTTCCTGCGCCAAGTTGATTGCCCGCTCCGTTGCGTTAACTCCCGCTCGATCGCCATCAAACGCCAAGCGAATCCGCCCCGCCAATCGACTAAGCGACTTCAAATGTTGCGTCGTCATCGCCGTTCCAGAAGTCGCAACCACGTTTTTGACGCCCGCTTGATGACTGCTAATTACGTCCAAATTGCCCTCAACAATCACCGCCACATCGCTTTTTCGAATCGCTTCTTTGGCTTGGTGTAAACCAAAAATATGTCGCGATTTATCGAATAACAGCGTTTGCGGCGTGTTCAAGTATTTTGGCGCGCGCGGATCGTCACGAATAATTCTGCCCGTAAATCCCACAACCTCGCCATTGCCGTCACTCAACGCCACCATCATTCGCCCGCGAAACAAATCGCCACCAAACCGATTCGACAAGCCAGCGTCCGCCAACTCCTGCTTAGAGAATCCTCTTTTTTCCAATGCTTTCGTCAACGTGTCGCCATTCTCCGGCGCATAGCCAATCAAAAAATCACCAATCGTCTGACGATTTAACCGCCGTTTTTTTACCACATAATTTAAGGCTGTCGAATTTTTTACCAAATTCTGCTGATAAAAATTGGCAGCCAGCTTCAGCGCTTCTCTGGCCCTGGCGCAACGCTTGGCTGTTCGTCCGTCGCCATTAGAAAACAAAGTCAGATCAACGCCCGCCTTCCGAGCCAAATGTTCCAGCGATTGACGAAAATCCATTCCTTCCACCATCATCACAAACGTAAAAATATCGCCACCTTTTCCAGAAGAAAAATCGTGCCAAATCTGCTTTTCTGGACTAACCATAAAGCTTGGGGTTCGCTCGTCGGTAAACGGACTTAAACCCTTCAAATTGCGCCCCGCTCGCTTCAGCTGAACATACTCACCAATTACATCCTCGATGTTCAGTCGCGCCCGCACTTCTTCTTTGGCATCATTCATATTTTTATTATATCACTCTTTACCTCTGTTATTGTTTGTGGTTAAATAGAAATATGTATCCTGACAATTTGAACAACCAACCTCAAGGTATCGATTATCTGAATCAAATTGCCGCACCTCCGCCAGCGGAAGGTTTTGATAAAAAAACCAAAATCATCATCGCTATTTTGAGCTTTATCGGTCTAATAACCCTGATTGCGATATTCGTTTTTTCACAAGATTCCATGCCAAGCGCCAACCCGTCACAAGTTGCAGCGCGCGTTAATAAGCTGCTCACCATTTCCAAAAAATATAATAATAAGTTCCGCTCAACCAGTTTACAAACCACCAATAGTTCTCTGGTTGCAGTGCTAACCACTGCGGATGCCTCAATGAGCGAAGCGCTTCAAGCAACCGGCATCAATTATAAGGAGAAACAGAAAGATATCCTCGCTCTAGATCCGTCAGAAAAATTAGAGAAAAAATTGGATGAAGCCCTTCTGAACGCGCAATTGGATATTACCTATGCCCATGAGATGAATGTGCAAATAACAGATACAATCAACATGATGAAAAAGGTATACAAGTCCACCAAGTCAAAAAAGATGCGCGAATGGCTAGTAAAAACTGCTGGCGATTTAGAGAATATCCAGAAGCAAATCAATCAAATTATTAAAGCAGATTAAGCTTCCGAGACTAATCGATAGCTCAACCTCGCCAAATCAAAGACCTCTTCGTCAGTCAATTGACCTGAACAAATAATTGTATTCCAATGCTTCTTGTTTAAGTGATAACCTGGTAAAACCGTTTCGTATTTTTCTCGTAAATTCTGCGCCAACAACGGATCGCATTTTAGGCTTACTCTGAGCGGCTTTGAGCCTTCCGTTACCAATGCTACCATTTTCCCTGCGCCGTCATTATCTCGACCAAATTTATACACCGCAACATCCTCGCCAAATGGATAATCCAACCATACGCCCGGCAAACTCAGGATAAATTCTTCAAATTGTTTATGTGTCATACCTTTACCTTTTTCAAATAATATTCAAGTTCCATAATGCTGCCGCGAATGTCTTCCAGCGCTCGATGATCTTCTGGCTTGGCGAATTTCTTACCGTATTTACCTTCAAACACCACCTTCCAAGCACTCACATCAAGCATTCTATAGTGCAGTCTTTTTGACAATGTCGGCCACCATTGATCAATGAATCGACGATCCTGATGAATTGAATTGCCTGCTAGCAAAATCTTCGTTTCACCCGCAAAATGCTCATCACAAAACGCCAACAATTCGCGTTCTATTTCCGCCAAAGGCTTGCCCGATTCATTCTGCTCCTCCAGCCCGCGTCGCGCTTCCGGATGCTCATTCCAAAAACCAGCATTTCGATCTAACAACTTAGCCAACTTTTCCGAATCGTGGCGCACAATTCCTTCGTACGTCGCAATTTCCTTAAAATTCCAATCCGTCGCAATTGCCGCCACTTCCAAAATCTCATCACGCACTGGATCCAGTCCAGTCATCTCCAAATCCACCCATAAAATCTTTTTCGCCTTACTCATACTATCTATTATACACTCGTTATCTGTTTATCTGACCATAAAAAGCTTCTTGCTGCTCGCTCGTTAACACATTCTGCACTTCAGCCCAAACCTTAGCCTCCGCCTCATGGACATTGTGACTATTTACCGCAGACCCGTCTAGGACCTGATGCAATTGACCCTTGGTGATAACTCGCTGATGTTGTAAATCAAACAATACTCTTACTTGTTTATTAGCCTTGTTTTTCATTACGTCCACTATCAGCGCGATTTGCTCATCTGTTATGGCGGGGATTTTTTGCTGCCGCTCTGGACCGAGTATCAGCGAGCCGACTTTCGGCCGCGTCACACGAACCAAGTCACCATTAGGAGCAACTCTATCACCAAGGGATTCAGACACAGCGCTGCTACTCAAGGCTTGAGCAACTTGATTCTTGGTTACTGGTAAAATTGTGTTGAGTGTGTATCGACGACCATCACGCGTATCATACCACCACGGTAAAGCCAGGGCCAACTTCAGCGCCTCCGAGCCCATACGTCGCACTAAGCTGTGCGAACTAATTTCATACTCAGAAATACCACGTTCGCCAGTATGAACATTCTTGTATTGATTAACCGTTGTTCGTCCAATGCGCCGACTACCAGTTTTGGCATACAATAATTCCTGAAACCCGCGCACCAAAGCCACCGATATATTGTGTTTTTCCTCGCTGTTTAGTTCACCCATGTCGATATCGTTTGGATTAACCGACAGGCGCCGACATATTTTACTAAATTGATAGTGAATATTATCCGCCTTATTGGGATCAATACCATTAGTCAGGTAGACGTCATTGTTAGTACGACAGCCGTCATAAATCTCTCTGGTTTTCAAAAAAGCATCGTATTCGGCAAAAAAGTCATCTGTTGTATCGGGGCTGACAAATTCCTGGAACAATTCCTTTGGTTGATGCCAGGCGGCAAAGCCACCACCCGAGACGGAGGCTGCCATGGCCGATAATGCCAACACTTCACGTAAGCTTCCCCCATTCTTAATCATTTCTGCTAATGACCGAGAAAGTTCTGGCGACAATGGTAAACTATCCATAAACTCACCAATTTTTGTGATCTGCCCCTCTCCATCAATTGCTTCCAGGGTTTCCAGCAAATCGTACGACTCTTGAATAACTTTTTTACTAGCAACAGGATGCATCAGGTATCGGTTCAGATCCTCAAAATCACCATTCAGATGGATAGCCGACAAAACGTTGCGCACAATATTCGTGTGATATATCTCCGGTGGAATATGCTGTTCGCGGGACGCAATATCATAAAATCCTTTCAGCTCATCTGGCAAATAAATCTTATCGTAAGATATCGGACGAGCCAATACAAACTTAGCGCCATCAATATCACGACCGCCCCGCCCCGCCTGCTGCATCAGCTCTGCTTGAGTACACAATCGAGGTGGCAACCCCTCCGTGCCCTCTTCACCAATTTCTTTACTCTTCGTCAGTCCATTTGACAGCACCAGATCAACCTCGGGGATGGTAATACCAGACTGTCCAGCCGAAGTTGAAACAATGACAAATGATTCATCTTCTGCCGGTTCAGCAGTAAAAATTTCTCGGCGGGCAGCTTCTGATATACCAGAGTGTAGTTTGAAGAATCGTATTTTCCCGGATTGATGGCGAGTATGGCGTTTGATTGACGCAATGGTCTCATCAATACTCCTCACACCTTCAACAAAGATTAGTGATTTTTTCGAGTCCTTACCATATTCAAGGTAGGCTTCAGATACGGTATTCACCTTATCTTCTTCAATATCAATATCATGCGGCCGACCCTTAATGGTTACGACTGGTAGTTCTGACCCATTAATATCTTCGTACATCGCCTGAGAAACTTCTGTATCAGGCGTGGCACTAGAAAAAGCCATATGCCATTTGCCGGTATTCTCTATCGATTTTGCCGCCAGAGCGGTAGCAAATTCCATCTCCAAATTGGCTTCATGTATTTCATCAACCATGATAAGCGTCTTTTCGTCCTGCCAGTCGCTAGAAAATTGTTCCAGCTTTTTCGTAAACGTTGCTGGAGTCATGAAACAGAGCCTAGTGTCCAGCGTCGCTTCAGTGGCACGTCCGTGAATCTTGCCTACCAAGTGATTAGGATATTGTTCGCCAAGCTGTTCACGCAAACTCTTCTCGACATATTCAGTAACATTATCGACGATAACCCGCCGCGGCATCAACACCACGACACGATCAAACCGCTCCAGTGCATACTGAGCGGCTTGTGTCGTTTTACCACTACCCGTCGGTCCGCACAGCCAGGATATTTTACTTTCCGACAATGTGTCTAATATCTCTGCTTTGTGCTTATATGCAGGTAGTTTTTTGTCACCAAGATCATAGTCAGCAAAAGGAGTTTCCGGTAGTTTACTGTACCGTTCCCGCAATTCTTTTAAACGCTGTCGCCTCTGTTCGGGCGGTTCACCATAACTATACGACGGTTGACTGGGTCTTTCAATATTTCGACTCAATAAATGACTACTGCTAGATTCTTGCGATCTACGTAAATAGCCCGGCCGCCGAACTCCATCTTTCACACTACTCTCTCCTTTATACTCACATTGTAGACAGGAGAAAGTAAAATAGCAAACGTAAGCGTCTTAGCTTTTTCTTGTCTAGTTTGTCTAACTTAAAAAACGAATATTTGTATAGCAAATCGCAATTTGTATTACACTGCCGCCTCCCTTTTGCATTTATGTTATTTTTTAAGCGCGCTATGATACACTAGTGTCATGACAAAACGCATCCTACTCAAATTATCAGGTGAACAACTTCAAGGCGAATTCGCCAGCGGCTTTGACCCAAAACGCGCTCGCTGGATTGCCGAACAAATTCGACCAGCGCTGGACGACGGGGCTGAAATTGTAATTATGGTTGGCGGTGGCAATTACGTTCGCGGCAATCAAATCATTGGTCAAGGAATTCAACCTGTTTCCGCTCATAATATCGGGATGCTTTCTACGCTAATGAATGCAATTGCCCTGTCTGACGTATTAAATGACGCAGGGCTGCCAACTCGCGCATTGTCTACAGTTGAAGTCAATCAATTTATCGACCACTATACTTTCCGGCGCGCAATTAGCCATATTAAGAAAAACCGCATCGTTATTGTGGCTTGCGGCACTGGCAGACCGTTTCTGACTACTGACACTGCGGCGTTAAACTTAGCACTGGAAATGCAGTGTGACGCCGTGGTTAAAACAACGAAAGTCGACGGAGTTTACGATAAAGATCCTATGAAATTCCCTGATGCCGTAAAAATTGATCATTTATCTTACCAAGAAGTCCTAACAAATCCTAACATTGCCGTTATGGATAAGGCAGCAATTGGGTTAGCTATGGACGAACATATTCCAGTTGTAATTTGTGATTTGCTTACAGACGGAAATATTCTCCGCGCAACCCGCGGAGAATCAGTAGGTACGCTTATTAGTTAAGGTTTTAATCCTTTTTCTTATCTAATTTATCGAGTTTCAAGAAGTGAATTATTGCATATACAACAAATGCAACGGCTATCAACGTGATTAACGAGCTAACAAATGCGCCGTATAAAAACTCACCTTTACGTCCAGCAACTTCAACTGTAAATGAAGCTGATTGCAACCCTTGCTGAGAACCGACAACCAACTGCACTAGCGGATCAATAAATGCTGTTACCAATTTTTTCACAGTATCACCAGCTGCGGTACCGATTGCCAAACCAACCGCCATACCGACAACGCCCTGTTCGCGAATAAAATCAACAAATCCAGCCATGTGAGTGTCTTTTATAGCTACATTTACAATTTTCTTCTTTTTAAGAGCGGCAACTTTCGCCGCGGCTTTTACACTCTTCGAAGCTAATTTCTTAGCTGATACTTTCGAACCTTTAGTTGATTCTGAAGATTTCATAGCTATAAAACTCCTTTTATTAGATATTTATTCACTAATTTTATCACAGGCAGCATCGCACACAATCGCACCAGCAGCCTTCATAGACCTCAGCAACTTTTCAGCAACCCTTAACTTCCCCACAGCCAAGATATCATACTTAGGTTTACTATTGATAATTTCCTTATACAACCTAATTGCCTCATTTAATAAGTTAATATCCCTATCATGTTTAGCTACTTTACGTATAACATCAGGAAGAAACAGCCTGTTCTTTGAAGAATCTCCCGACAGCAAACTATCATTTACCACGGACGCTACTTGAATAGCCAAATCACCACTGCCCTGTTTTATTAATTCTCTACATAATTTATCCGCCTCCTTCAAATTATTCCGAGAATCAACATCCAAATATATACCAGACAAGTCTACTATTTTATCCGCAGCCTCTTTATATCGCCCATTCAACTGATCAATTCGAGCATTATATTCATCTAACAATAATAATCTACCTGGAATGGACGGCAGAGTAAGCATCTGTAGTCGTGCATTTCTTCCGTAGCCATCTCGATATTTCATACCATCTGAGAACATCAACCATTCCCGTCGAGCTACAAAATTACTTCTATTAACAGATGAAGGCAATTTCTGTAATAATAAATCTGTATATAAAGTACTATTAGCCCTGAGTTCACCACAATACAACTGCTCAATCGGATCTATTCCATCAAAGCCGATGGCGTCAGTCATTTCACAGCGCAACTCCTCTGTCAAAACATCTATTATAAACGACCTATTACTACTACGATCAAATAGCGTGATAAACGTGTGTTGATTTGCATAACTAATGAAATGTTCAATTCCTAATTTTTCTAAACATTCTGACGCAACAATTGTATGTCCATAACAATTAGCAGCTTCGTCTTTGGCGATATTTACCGCTTCAAGCGGACTTGAAAAATTACCCGTTGACCTAAAATAAAGTGTTTCACGAACAAGCTCCGCAACAGATTTAGCAGCCTCTACTACATCATCAAACGTCTTATCTGACTTTTCGTACACATTTTTTATGCCACAAAGCTTCTCTGACTCTAATAAAAGTTCTCGCTTAATGCCTCTTTTCTCTGCTATATCACTTCTCGGAGTTAATAGCTGGGTAGATAAATATCGATCATAAAATGATGTATATGGTTGCTCGCCTAATTGTTTACTCAGTCGTTCATTCACAAATTTATATTATATACTAATATAGTATATTTTACAAGCGATCTGGCGCCACGATTCCCAAAATAGCCAGTCCAGCCTTAAGAATGTCGGCGTAAATTGCCACGATTCCTACACGATGTGCCTCTTTGTCGCTACCAATAACCTGATTTTTCTCGTAATATCGATTAAATTCCTGCGCCAATTCAAACAAATATGTACAAATGTGATGAGGCTCCAAACTTTCCTTAGCGCGGTCAACCATGTTCACGTACTCACTCAACTTTCTGACCAGCATCTTATCTTCGTCGAACAACTCTGTCGGAAAGGCAATTTCTTTATCGGATTTAGTTAAAATTCCCCGCGCTCGAGCGTGAGCGTATTGCAAGTAACTTCCCGTATTTCCCGTCAAACTTACCGCGTCATTAATATCAAATATGACGTCGCCGCCGATCTTCACTTTCAAGAATTGATAACGAAGCGCGCCAGCAATCACATCGTCAGTTGGCTCGCCGCCAGCATTTTCAATTGCCTTCTTAAACTCATCGAACAGCCAGCCAATTGTAACAACCTCACCCGTTCGAGAACTCATCTTTCCAGTTGCCAATTTAACAAAGCCAGTCGCGTAATTGAACAATTTTCCCTTCAAAGCCGGAATCGACAATTCACTAGCCGCAATCACGCCACGGAAGTATGCTGCTTGCTCCTCGGCGTTTACTGTAATCGATAAGTCCAAATCTGGGTAATCCTTATATTTCAACTGAATCAATCCCATATCATGCGCCCCATAAAGACCATTGCCGTGAGATCCAATAAATACGTTATCAAACGCGCCGTATTTGCTACCCTTAAAAACATACGCACCGTCAGATTTGGTAAACACCTCTGGAGTTTTCTCTTTAATCAAAGATTTTCCCAATTCTTCAGTTTCGCTCTCAACGTAACGTCGCTCAATCGGCACGTTTCCAAGTCGTCCAACATTAGAGTCAATTTCATCAAAACTCCAACTTTTACAGATTTCGTAAACTTGTTTATATAGCGGATCATCCAGAACGAATGATTGCTTAGCTAGTTCATCAATTTCTGCCTTTGCCTCTGGAGATTCTTTCGCCGCACGCGCACCTTCAACGTACATGCGACTCATAAATTCATTTCGCTTATCAGCTGGGATTTCGTTCAATTTATTTACATCGCCGTCAATCTCACGCAAAATCGCCCACATACTTTTACCAACATGCGTTCCGACATCACCATGATAACTCACTCGATGCACAATTGCACCATCAACCGCCAACAAGTTAGCCATCGTGTCCGCCAAAATCGCATTCAAAGCGTGTCCGATATGCATAGCCTTAAATGGATTCGGGCAATTGGTTTCAATTACAACCGTCTGACCGGCGCGCTTCGTTATTGGCTCTTTTTTCAAAGAATTTAGAACGGATTGATCGCTCAGTTTTACATTGATAAAACCTGGACCAGCCACGCTTACTTCACTAAACTCCTCTTCCTTGCGCAGATTTTCAGCAATCATCTCCGCAATTTCACGCGGATTCTTCCCTAGCGGCTTAGCCAATTGCAATGCCACATTTGTAGCAAAGTCACCAAACTTCGGATCAGGACGCGTCAATTGTACCGATATGTCTTGATCAAAAAGTTGCTTCACTACTTGAGAAATAATCTGTTCCATACTGTCCAGTATACAACAGAGGTGGATTATTATCTAGCTAAATCCCTACGCTGTTTCGTCAAGTTCTTCCAGTTCCAGACTTAATTTCGTCGCCGAACTTGGACTGGCGCCCTTAACGTGTTGCAATACGTAAGTCAACGCCGACATATCGTCTCGACTCAATACGCCTTCGGTAAGTCCGTGAATATCTTTTTCTTCAGCCATTTTATTCCTTTTTGTTTTAATTTTTTATACAGTGAAATGATATCACATTATTTTTGATTTGTCAATGACTAGAACCTTGCGACCACTTACTTGGCTTTATTTTTGTCCGATCGGCGCTTATATTCTTCTGTTATGATCCTACCTATTTCGCTGTCTTTTAAGTACTCTTTGCATGACGATAATAAACGCTCGGATGCATCAGAATCCTTCATCTCTAGCGCCTTTCTGTATGAATTGCTAAACGCCGCAAACATGCCATCCTCATCTTCCATGACTCTAATAGTAAGTTTCTTATCCTCTGACGATACGTAAACAAATATCAAGTCTGCGCCAGATTTCAATGCCGTATGAATCGCTGCAGAGCCCATTTCACTGCGAGGCTTTGAGCCTACTGAGTCATCCGCTGAATATCCAGCCAAAACCAAAGATCCACCATCCTCAACAAATTTAACCGCTTCTTCGTAATGGTCTATTGAAAAGTGAACCGGTTTTTTACTCTTTTTATCTACCCATCCATATGGCACACCAAAAAAGTTTTTAGCGCCAAACGCAAGATACTGTATAGCCTCTAGGTTGATTCCGCCAACGCCCTTCTTAATCCAATCTCTATTAGTCGACGCTACGCCAATATTAATTTTGTTCAACAGAGACGCCAAATAACTAGCCGTAGGAACATCTTCTCCATTGAAATGTGTTGGCGCTATAACGCTTCCCTTACCTTCTTCTTTAGCCCTTTTAGCGGCTTCAATTAAGATATCTTCGCCAATTATTTCAACTTCCTTTTTGCCATGCATTAAGCCCATCAATAGCTTAAGTCCAGAGGAAAGCCGAACGTCTGTTTCTGGCAATCCCAATTCTTCTCCAGCTGCCTCAAGTTTTTCTACCGCCGAATTGTTAGTTAGTCCAAAAGGTTTGCTGTGCTTTTCTCGTCTGCCGCACACCCATTTCTTAAGAGAACCAAGCGCAACCGACAGAGAAAAACCCTCTCTCTGTGGCTCAGTTTCTTTCATAGCCTCAGATCCTGAAAAAGTCTCAATTGTTTTCATGAAAATCTTAATTATACAATATAAAGCCCTATATTGT
This sequence comes from Candidatus Nanosynbacter sp. TM7-057, assembly GCF_022828295.1. NCBI lineage: Bacteria > Bacillati > Minisyncoccota > Nanosynbacteria > Nanosynbacterales > Nanosynbacteraceae > Nanosynbacter > Candidatus Nanosynbacter sp. TM7-057. The sequence continues at coordinate 292,860 of NZ_JAJQJT010000001.1, forward strand.
CAATAATCAGATCTGCCGGTGGACCTTATTCGCAACCGTCACAAATAGTCAGACTTGCCGGGTCAACTGGTGCCGCAACAGTGCCGTTCGACTTTGCTTGATCATCAGCCGCTTCTTGCGCCGCTTTAAGAGCTGCGTCAATGGCACTCAATTTTTCTTCCAAAGTCATGTCATCAGTAATAATCTGATTTGCGTTCATTTTCATTTTCCCCTATATTTAGTAGTTACTTAACTAATTTTACGCTAGATATAGTGCTTATGCAATAAAATGCAGCCAATTGCCCGTTGTAGTTTTTTCATCAAGTTCACCAATTGGCGCAACGTATATTTGCGGATTTTGACAACGTGGCATAAAATCAGCCAACTTCTCTTTATAAGCCGCCATTGCCGCCTCTTTCTCAGATTCTGGGAGTTCAGTCACGTTAGTTTTTAAGAAAACTGCTCGCTTTTTATCATCCCAAACCACAAATTCCGCCTTACCGTTTCGAAACGCATTTTCTGAATGGCGCGCAGTCGGCTCTGATATCCAAATTATAGAATTACCAAAACGCGCAAAGTGCAGCGGCGTCACCAAAGGAGTTCTATCAACATTCACCGTCGCCAACGCACCAACTTCGACTGTATCTAATATTTCTTTCGCTAATTCGTTCATATCATCAACTCCCATTACTTCGTGGTATTAACTTCGTAACTAGTGTTTGTGCTTTCAAAGAAATTCACCAATTCCAGCGTATCATTGGCAGCTGCCATCCATTTGGCTGGATTTGGCACGTTATATTCAGGTTCAAAACCTAATTCTTGCAAGCGTCGGTCGGTCATATGCATAACATACTGATTGACATAATCAGCATTCAATCCCAAAATTCCCTTTGGTAGCATATCCTTATTGTAAGCCTTCTCAAGTTCTACCGCTTGCAAAATCAAGTTGCGAATTTCCTCTGCGAATTCCTGCGTTTGCAATTCTGGATTTTCGTCCAAAATTGTCAAAAGTAGATTGATACCAAACGTCAAGTGAAGATTTTCATCGCGAGTAATCCAGTCCAGCAGTGAGCCAACATTGCGCAATAAATTACGCTGACGGAAACTCATACCAACCATAAAACCTGAATAGAACCAAATTCCCTCAAGCACAATGTTATATGCCACCAAAGACCTAACAAAGTCCTTCTTACCTTCCAGCGAATAAATATCCAAATTCGGATCAAGCATCACATCCAAATGTTTATTCTGGAAGTCAGCCTTATCAGCCAATGATTTTTTACCAAATCCCGCAGCATAAATTTCCTCGCGATCAAACGGAAATGTCTCAATAATGTATTCAAATGTCATGAAGTGATTAGCTTCTTCCCACATCTGTTTTGATAAATATAGTTGAGCTTCCGCCGCGTTCACATATGGATAAATACCGAACGCCAACGATTTATTGATCAATAGCTCGTTTGGATTCAAATAGCTGATAACCGTTTTCAATGCGTGCTTTTCATCGTCTGACAATTTTTCAAAATCCGCCAGATCTTGGACTAATTGAACTTCGTTTGGAAACCACGTGTTAGCCACTGCTTGATTATAAAGATCATACGCCCAAGGGTAACGAATTGGGTGAAGTGACAATCCATCGCGTAATCCTGAACCTAAAATTCCCATCTTAATTTCCTCCTTATTTATTAATTTTCGCAAATCCAAATCCGCGCACTTTGCTATTTGTGCGGACTTTTTGTTCTGCAATTTTATCAACTGAAACCGTCGTCTGCTCCGACTGATGACGTGGCTTAACGTGCAGGTAATATGTTGTTTTCAAGCCACGCTTCCACGCTTCCGAATAAATCTTCACATATTCATCAATATCTCGCGTCTCAAGATACATATTTCGAGAAATTGCTTGATCAACCCACTTCTGAGCCCTAGCCGCCACCTCAATAAACGCGTACGGACTAAGCTGGAAACTTGTTTTATAAACATCCTTGATATTCTGAGGGATACCGTCAATATCTTGAATATCGCCTTGAGCTGCAAAAATCTCATCTTTCAAATTGTCCCACAATCCAAGTTTCTTCAAATCTCGAACTAAATTATGGTTCACTTCCAAAAACTTTCCGTTCAAAGTCGAGCGACTAAAGATCTGTGCAAATTGCGGATCAATTCCAGGAGTCGTTCCCGCCACGTGACCAATATTAGCCGTCGGCGCAATTGCCATAAGAGTCGCATTTCGCATTCCCTTCTTCACCTTCTTTCGCAAACCATCCCAGTCCAGTCGCGTCTTTTGGTCTATTTTCACCTTCACACCGCGATCTTTCGACAGCTTATCAACCGTATCAATCGGAAGGATTCCCTTGCTCCAACCGCTGCCCGCAAATGTTGGATAGCTGCCCAATTCTTTTGCCAAATCAGCCGATTGATCAATGGCGTGATAACTGATAAACTCTGTCAATTGATCAACCAAATCGTACGCTTCTTTTGATTCGTAGCAATAACCCAACTTCTCCAACACGTCAGAAAGACCCATAATCCCGAGGCCAATCGCTCGAGTTTGCTGATTCGAATGCATCGCTTCTGGAATTGGCGTTTGAGTGATGTCGCACAAATTATCCAATTGTCGCACTGCCGCACGAGCCGCTTCTTTCAATCTATCCCAATCCCAAGTCTTATCTTCACTGAGAAATGCCGACAAATTAATGCTCACCAAATTACACGTCGCAATATTATTTTTATCCTGCGGTAATGTAATTTCCGTACACAAGTTACTGAGGTGAATCGTACCCGTATTGTTATTCAATGCTCGCACGTTAATCGTGTCTTTCCAAGTCAGCCACGGATGTGATGTCGCCTGTAAGCTAGTCAAAATGCGCTTAAACTGCTGACGCGCCGAGATTTTATCAAACGTACGCAATTTTCCAGCTTCCGCCATCTTTATATATTCTTTATATCGCGCCGAAAACGCTTCACCATATAATTCTGTCAAATCTGGAGTTTCCGCTGGATCAAATAAATACCAATCTTGATCTTTTTCCACTCGCTTCATAAATTCGTCAGAGATAAATACCGCGGTATTCGCAAATCTGGTTCTTAGATATGGGTCACCAGAGTTTTGGCGAAGGTCAACAAATTGATCAAAATTCAGGTGCCAGTTTTCCATGTAAATTGCAGCCGCACCAGCCTTTTTACCCTTACGAGAAACCGCAAAAAGTGCCGTATCAATCATCTTCATAAATGGAATTGGGCCAGTCGATTCAGTATTGGTGGTTTTAACTGGACTGCCAGCTGCGCGTAGCTTTGTAAAACCAATGCCAATTCCGCCCGTGCCTTTAGCAATCCACATTGTGTCGCGAACAGCCTTAGCAATTGACTCCATATCATCATCGACATTAAGCAAGAAACAGTTACTGAGCTGTGGGAAAGAACCGCCAGCATTAACTCGCGTTGATCCACCCGGGACATACTCCAAATTGCTCATGTGATTATAAAACTCAATCGCTGCAGTAGTCGGATCAGCCTCGTTGTAACTAAGCCCCATAGCAATTCGCATGTGTGTAAACTGAGGTGTTTCAATTGGTGAGCCGTTTTGCTTGCGAAGAGCGTAGCGGTTTTTATTGGTCACCACACCCAAATATTTACTCAAATCATCACGCGCTGGATCAAGTTCCGCCGCCAACTTTTTCAAGTCAAATCGACCGTCAGCCATGCGCTTATCCAGTAAACCCTCTTTCACCGCCGCTTTAACAAACTTCGGAAATTCGCGCGCATGAAGCTTTTTCAATTCTTCCGCCGTTTCATAATCGCCCAAAATTTGCTTATAGACAGTTTTCAGTAATAATCGTGCCGCGATTTTATCGTAATCTGGATCGTCTTTAACGTTTTGCAAAACTGTTTGAATGACAGCCTCGTCTAGCTGTTCGGTCGTAATTCCATCAAATAACGTCAATTGCAATTCGGTCGCCACTTGAACAACCTTAGAGATTTGGTCCGGCAAACCTTCGCACGCCTTTAAAATAGCCGCGTTAATTTTATTAGCATCAAACGGCTCTTTTGTTCCGTCGCGTTTGACTACGTTAATTTCTTTCACATACCCTCCTTAATTTCCCCTCTTAAAAACAAACCACCAACACCTCATCTGGTGGCTTATCTTTGTAGCTTGTGTTTTTGTTTATTTATGGGCTCGCTATATATATAGCGTACAATAATAACTATAGCCGCTATATCTAGTGTTTTGCAAGCTATTTAGTAAAAATTACAACCTATTTATTTCGTGATCAGATAGAAATGCTTTTCCAATTAAAAAATACCGACAATACTTAAATACTGCCGGTAAATAATCTTCTTGGCGGAAGGAGAGGGATTCGAACCCTCGAACAGATTGCTCCGTTACACGCGTTCCAGGCGTGCCAGTTCAACCACTCCTGCACCCTTCCTTGTTGATAATTATACCACAATTTTATTATCCCTTATGGTTGCACTTACTAACGCTCATTCTCTATAATGAGTCAAAGATGAAAGAAACTATTCCACCACGCATTAGGCTTATTAATGTCACAAAAAAATTTGGCTTTGGCGATGCTGAAATTCGCGCCTTAGATAACGTTGATTTAACCGTTAAAAAGGGCGAATTTATCGCTATTATGGGCCCCAGCGGCTGCGGAAAAACTACTTTATTAAACACACTTGGACTACTAGACCAGCCATCAGAGGGCGAATACTATCTGGACGATGTCGCTGTCGATAATCTTAGCTCGCGACGACGCGCCAAAATTCGCTCCAAACATATTGGCTTCGTTTTTCAGAATTTTAATCTTATTCCTCGTCTGACTGTAATTGAAAACGTAGCGTTGCCGCTAACGTATAAAGGACTTGGGAAAGTCAAACGACTCCAAGAAGCTAGCCGTATTCTGAAAACTTTTCATCTGGGACAGCGTGAATATTATATGCCACATCAATTATCTGGCGGTCAGGTTCAGCGCGTAGCAATTGCCAGAGCGTTGGTTAATAGTCCGTCAATTATCTTAGCCGACGAACCAACAGGAAATTTGGATAGTAAATCGAGTCATCTCATTATGGAAGAATTGTCAGACCTACACCGTCGCGGCAATACTATAATTATGGTTACTCACAACCCAGAACTGACCCACTACGCCAGTCGCGTCATCACCATGCTGGACGGAAAAATCGATACTGACGAGCATAAGGAAAAGCGCAAGTTCACTAAGAAATTAATTGTAGACGATGAAAAAGAAGAAAAACCTAAGAAGCAAAAATCTTCAAAGAAATCGAGGGCGAAAAAATCGTGAAAATATTAGTAAAAAATCATTTTGAGAACGCTACTCAGGCGCTGCGAGCTAATCGTGGACGAACATTTTTGACAATTGTAGGTGTAGCTATTGGTATCGCCAGCATCACCATGGTTCTATCTCTAACTGGCGGATTTAATCACCTATTCGGCGACAATTCTAACCAATCATCCACTCCTGTCGCCATTGTTAAGTCTGGCAATCAAAAAGCCATCCCGAATCTACTGACCGAATCCGACAACACAACGACAGTCAACACATTGACTGAAACGGACGCCAGGGATATAGAGAAAATTGCCAATACGAAAGCTGCGCCAATTGCTTTCCTACACGCCGAACTGCGCGCCCGCGAAGGTAAAGTCGATATCCAAAACGCCGCGTTAATCGGCAGTACGGAATCGCTAAAAGACGTCGCTAATTTGCAAATTGCTACTGGGCAATTTATTAACGACATCGGCGGGGTTGTCGTCGGTCAGCAATTGTCGGTCGATTTGTTTGGCACCGAAAGATCCATCGGAAATGTTATTTACATCCGAAATCAACCATTGACCGTTGTTGGCGTGTTGAAGAATATTGAAAATCAAGCCAATTATTTGGACGTGAATTTTAATAACGCCGCCATTATTCCATTGTCTGTGATTAAAAAATTCACCCAAGGAACGCCGCAGATTCAGCAAATCATCGTGACTACCAAAGATCATAAAAATCTCAATTCAGTCATAAAATCGGCTGACGATATTTTGAAGAAGAATCATGATAGCGATAAGAATTATCGAATCGTTTCTGGCGAAGAGATAAACGAAAAGAAATCTAACGTCGCGAAATTTCTCTCGATAATCTTAACTGTTATCGGCATTATTTCTCTGTTAATTGGTGGAATAGGCGTTATGAACGTGATGCTTGTCAATGTCGCCGAGCGCCAGCGTGAAGTTGGCGTCAGACGAGCCGTCGGCGCCACGGGCTGGGATATCATCAATCAATTCCTAATAGAGGCAGCGATCATCGGATTTCTCGGCGGAATATTGGGCTACGGCTTAGGCTTGGCGGGAGCTTATATTGCCAGCTTATATTTACCGCTCACGCCTTATATTTATTGGCAAACAGCCGTCTTATCAATTGGACTATCAATAATCATCGGCGTAATTTCTGGCGTATATCCAGCAGCCCGCGCCACCAGACGCGACCCAATCGAATCTCTACGATATTAAATTAACTAAGTTCCGCTTTCAATTTTTCAATCAACTGAACTGGACCAGGATTGACTCCATTAAGAATAGCTGTGTAAATACTAGCCGCGTCAGCCAGCACCAAACCCCACAGCAATTGCTCCATAAGCGTCTTCCCTCGAAGCTCCAACACGTGCGCCTTTGGTCGCTTGCCACTTAACAATCGGTCGCTAAGCTCCATTCGTTCGCGGATTCTGTCCCGCTCCAAATTGCTACGAATATCAAAAACCGTAAACGGCTTCTCTACAGGATGCGACGACCAGCCGATAAACTCGTTATGATTAAATTCTGGATATTGATTCGAGAACGCCAAATTCTTCGCCGATTCATTCCAGCTAATCTTCCACTTATACGCCAGCGGCCAAGTCAACTCACCGCCAAAAACAACCAGCGTCTTGCCAATTGTTAATTTCGCAATCTGCTTCGCCAAATTATCAGCTTCTGGCGTTTTAGCTGTCCAATTAGATATTTCGCCCGCCAACCAATCAGCGCTATTTTTCACCTGATCGTACAAATCATTATCAATCACCCAAAAATGTTGCAATAGTTTCAATAATCCTCGCAGATGGTAAACCGTCGACATTCGCGGCTGCGCGCCAGCTGGGACTTGGGCGTAAGTTACATTGTCATTTTTCGCTCGCTCAATCAATGCTCCGCCAGTCGACATAGCCGCCAAACACGCCTTCTTCTCCAGTGCTTGCTGATAGCAGCTCAGAGTTTCCTCGGTATTGCCCGAATGACTAACCGCAATAACCAACGTTTCCTCGCTCACGAACCCCGGCAAATCATAGCCCTTCACCACCTCCAACGGAATATGCAACCAGCCCGCGGTCAAAACTCGAACCATATCAGCCGCTAAAGCCGAACCGCCCATTCCCGCGATCACAATATTCTTAAAATCTCGACGCTGATTCGCACCTTCGTGGATCGACACTTCATATCGAGCTTGTTCTGGAATATTCAAAACTCCGCTTAAAACGTCGCCTGGATCATATTGTTTTATCACATTCATATCATCTAACATCTTGCGCTCCTTGATTAACTCATGTTATAGTGTAACATATATAAGCTTAAACAATTTAATATATAAGGTGGGTTATAATGGATTCTCAAGCTAATCAATCATTCAGTGACGACCAAGAACTGGCTAAGGTATTAGCTGGCGTATCACAAAATACAGACAATAATTTACAATTTGAAGAGACAAATGCTACAGCTTCACCTGTAATTAATCCTGCAACCATCTCACCGGATCCTGTCGCTGCAGATTCAGACGACAGTCAGAAGTCTGTCGAAGCTACAGTAGAATCTACTGCTCCAGAGCCAGTTACACTAACTCCAGTAGTCAGCACACCAGCTCCAGCTGCAGCCGCAGATCCTGCGCTTGATACAATTAAGCAAACTGCCTTGAACGAGTTGCGTCCATTAGTCGATAAGCTGGACGTTTCTCCAGAAGAAAAGTTTGACACTTATCTATTACTTCTTCGTTCTACGGACGACAAAACCTTAATCGCACCAGCACACGACGCTGCCGTAGCTATTGTCGACGAAGCTCGCCGCGCTCAGGCTCTACTGGACATCATTAAAGAAATCGACTACTTATCAAATCCTCGTTAAGTCATTTCTCCAAAATAAAAACCCGCCATTTTCGGCGGGATTTTTATTGCTCGGGGCAGATTTACATCATACCCATTCCCGGCATGCCGCCAGGAGCAGCTGCAACTTCAGCCTCTGGAATATCAACCACCAAAGCGCCCATAGTTGCCGCAGTTGATGCAATCGACACTGCATTTTGAACAGCCTCTTTAGTTACACGAGCTGGATCAATAACACCAGCCTTCTTCACGTCAATTAGACCATCTTCTGGCTTCATAACGTTAACGCCGAATCCAGGTTTGCCAGATTCAACTTGAGCAAGCAACGCGTCGGCATTCAAGCCAGCATTTCTCATAATCTGCAAGAATGGCTGCTTCAGAGCGTCTTTTAGGATTTGTCGACCGACCGACAAACTATCCGCGCCGCTAACTTTTAGATTACCAGCCAAATTAACCAAAGTTACGCCGCCACCAGCGACAATTCCCTCAGCCAAAGCCGCCTTAGTAGCCGCCACGGCGTCATCAACGCGGAATTTCTTCTCGTCAATTTCCGTTTCAGTCGCGCCACCAACTTTAATAACCGCAACCTTGCCAGACAATGCCGCAGCGCGCTTGTCGAATTGCTCTTTTTCATACTCACTTGAAGCATTTTCTGAAAGCGACTTAATCTCAGCAATTCGCTCCTTCACGCCTGAAGGCTTGCCCGCGCCTTCGATAATTGTCGTTTCGTCTTTACCAACAATCACCTTACGTGCCGAACCCAAAACTTCTAAGCCAGCGTTTTCGAATGTCAATCCGTGATCTTCAGAAATCACAGTCGCGCCAGTTAGCACAGCGATATCACGAAGTACATCTTTACGACGATCACCGAAACTTGGCGCCTTAACAGCTACGGTATTAAATACGCCCTTCAATTTGTTCAAGACCAAAATACTCAATGCTTCGCCTTCAACTTCATCAGCAATCAGAACAACGTCCTTTTTACCGCTTTGTGCCAATTTTTCCAACATTGGCAAGAATTCCTGTACACTAGAAATCTTCTTGTCGGTGATTAGGATTGCTGGCTTTTCATACACAGCTTCCTGGCGACCCGCGTCAGTAACAAAGAACGGACTTACCCAACCCTTGTCTAAGCTAAAGCCTTCGACAACTTCAGCTTCTAATTCCAAGCCTTGACCAGCCTCAACAGTAACCACGCCGTCTTTGCCAACTTTCTCGATTACGCCAGCAATCAACTTTCCAATTTCCGCATCACCCGCCGAAATCGTAGCGACTTCAGCCACGCGATCAGACTTGCCTTCAATCGACTCAGCCAACTTGTTCAATTCTTTAACAATTTCCGCGCCAGCTTGCTCGATGCCTTTCCTAAGTTCCATCGGATTATGTCCAGCCGCAATCAATCGATTCGCCTCTTTCAAAATCGAGTATGTCAACACCGTTACAGTCGTTGTGCCGTCGCCTGCTTGCTTGTTCAAATTCTTAGCGGCCTGCTTAATTAAATCTGCACCAACTTTATAACCTAGCGTTTCGTCATCATTTTCTGGCAATTCAATTCCTTCAGCCACTGTTACACCGTCATGAGTAACAGTTGGACCGCCAAAACCCTTCGCAATCACAACATTGCGACCCTTTGGACCGTAAGTTACCTTAACTGCGTCGTATAGCGATTTAGCTCCGCCAAGCACGCGATTTCGCGCATCGTCATCATAAAAAACTTTTTTTGCCATAATTAAACTCCCCTTTTTATCCAACAACCGTTGCTAAAATATCTTCTTCGCGAACAACCAAATATTCCGTGCCGTCAATTTTCAAATCCGTAGTCGAATATTCCTTATAGACAATCCGATCACCGACTTTGACATTCTTCACATCGCCGCCAACCGCTTTAACTTCCGCAACTACTGGCTTTTCTTTAGCGTTATCAGGCAAGTAAATTCCGCTCGCTGTCTGAGTCTTTGCTTCTTCACGCACCGCTACAACACGGTCGCCAAGAGGCTTAATAGGTGTACTCACGTTATCCTCCATTTCGTTAACAACGTATCTATTGTAACGCACCAATTTAGCACTCGTCAAGTGTGAGTGCTAATTATCTCCTGCGCCTCGACTTTCTAGATTTTTTACAACGGTCGTGGTAATATTCACACAGAAGTAGGTAGCGCCACCCGTATTGGATGGGAAAGCGGACCTACTTCTTTTTATGACAACTGACTTCTTTCCTAACTATTTTTTCAAGTTCTGTCTCATAAAATGAACGCACCCTTTTAACGGCTTTATTGCTCGGCATTAAATTATCTTCATAAAAACCAAAGTCACCCCGTCTATGATCGAAACCAGACCAAATAGCGCGATATCCCTCATCACGGTCGCTATTATTAGCATTCCGCGCAGAGTCTGGCGTTGATTTTATATCAAGACCAATTATATGTTCGCCACCATAATTATCCTTATACTCAACTATAAGATCTCTTCCAGCAAGATCATCGTCAATGCCAGTCGTATGAACAGCCCGCACTCCCTTAGTTTTCCTTAAAGCTATTTCAGCAGCGATTTCGTGACGCATACCATTGATCACATGAGCTAAGAATTTATATGCATTTTCAATTTCTTCATCGCCATAGCCAAGACAATCCATAGCGCCTTGAACATCCGATATAAGTTCTGATTTGCGATTATATCGCCCTTCGCTAATTATGTCTCGTACAACCTTATTAAAAGCTACAACTGTCTCTTTTTCTCTTATCTTATTATTGCGCTCATAAAACACCCCATTCCTATAAGATTCAAGTTTTTCTTCCGCGCAAATCCAATAAGGCATCCTTTGTATCAACTCTAGTATTTTATATTCCGGTGCTTTATCCGTGTCACCGCTCTCTTTCAAAATATCATCCGCAACACCTGACGCAACATATCTATCCACTAATCGATATGAACTTTCCGGATTAAACTCTCTGGTTGCAGCTCGCCCTATTCCTAATACAATTCTACGCAGTCTTTCTTGATATTCGGAAGATTCAACAATCCCCCAAGCAATCTCAGCTACTCCTGATCCTCTAGCAATCTCCATACAATGGTTGCTATAATACCATAAAATCATTAAAGAGGCAACCTCACGCCCTTCTCCCTACTATTCCTCAATCTGTTATAATAACTCCATGCAATTATTCAAACGTCTCTTAGAAAAAATTCTCGGTTCTTTTGTAAAAAAATATCTTAAATCTCATCCTGACACCAAACTGATTGCCGTAGTCGGCAGCGTTGGTAAAACTAGCGTAAAATCAGCAACCGCCACTGTTCTATCAGAAAAATTCACCGTGCGCCATAGTCGTGGCAATTTGAACACAACCTTAAGTGCGCCGCTGGAAATCTTAGGCGTAGACGGACCAAAAAACGCCAAATCTCCCCTAGCCTGGCTGAAAGTCTTCTCCGCGGCACACGCCAGCATAAAAAACCCCGAATCGCCAGATATAATCATTCAAGAATGCGGTATTGATTGCCCTGGTGAAATGGCTACTTTTATGCGCTATATCCAGCCCGACATTGCCATAATTACCTCTGTTGCTCCTGAACATATGGAGTTTTTCAAAAATATGGATACGGTAGCTCATGAGGAATTGTCCATTAGTCAAGTCGCTAAAAAAACCATCTTCAACCTTCACGATATCGATAAAAAATATCATAATCTCATAGTTGGAAATCGCATAAGTTACGGTGACGAATCCGCCGACGTTTTCCTGGAAATTAAAAAGACTACAGATACTGGTTGTATTGTCAATTTAAGACGCCCCGAAGAAACTTCTCAGAATATAAATATTTCTGTATTGGGCAAGCACAACATCCGCTCAATCACTGGCGCGGCAGCAGCAGGATTGGCCTGTAATATGAGTATTGAAGAAGTTGCGGCGGCTTTAACAAAAATCAAACCAGTTTCAGGTAGAATGAATATTTTACGCGGCATACGCGGCTGCACATTGCTAGACGACACTTACAATGCCAGCCCTATTGCCATGGAAAATTCACTAAAAACGCTCTATTCTATCTCTGCCAATCATAAAATTGCCGTATTGGGCGATATGAATGAATTGGGCGAAACATCCGAATCGGAGCATAAAAAAATCGGTGAAATTTGCGACCCAAGCCAATTAGAGCTGCTTATTACTGTTGGTAAAATGTCAAAAAAACACCTCGCACCAATTGCTGAAAAAAATGGCTGTAAAGTAATTTCTTTTGACACGGCGCTTGAAGCTGGAGAATTCCTGAAAAATAGCGACATTAAAGATACGACAATTCTGTTCAAAGGTTCGCAGGGCGGCATTTACCTTGAAGACGCCGTGAAAGAATTGCTGCTCGACCCAAGCGATGCAGAAAAATTAGTTCGCCAATCACAAAGCTGGAAACAGATTAAAGCGAAATTTTACGACTCTTTTTCTCAATCTCAGAAATAATTTCCTGAACGACCTTCTTGTCGTTCCACGGAATTCGCTTGCCATTCACAATTCGGTACTGCTCATGACCCATGCCCGTAATCAGAACCGTATCACCACGAACAGCCGACCTCAGAGCTTGATAAATCGCCTGTTTTCGATCAGCAATTTCCGTCATCTTATGAGCTTTTTTCGTTCGCTCAATTCCCTGACGAATCATTGCCCGAATTTCATCTGGATTTTCATTATAGCTTTCCTCGTCAGTTAGGAAAATCCTATCTGCCAAATTAGCCGCCAGCTCGCCCATAATCGGACGCTTTGTCTTATCTCTATCGCCGCACGCACCAAACACCAAAGTTAATCGACCCTTGGTAATTTTATGAGTGGTTTTTAGCAATTTTTCCAACGCGTCTGGCGTGTGCGCATAATCCACAATAATATCAATTCCAAGCTTATTCTCTACTCGCTCGAATCGTCCAGGAATAGCCTCCAAGTTCGCCACGCCCTCTTGGATATCTTCTAACTTTATTCCCAGCAAATACGCCAACGACACCGCAGCCGACATATTCATCACGTTAAATTCACCAGGCAAATTAGTCGCCAACTCCAAATGAGTTTGATGGTCAATCAGTAAACTTGCCTCTGTTCCCTTTTTATACAACTTAACATGCGTTAAGTGAGCTTCAGCTTCCGGATTCGTCCCGTAAGTCATTTTCTCGCCAGAAGCCGTAAACTTGTCAAAATATTCAAACCACTCGTCATCACGATTCAGCACGATATATTTCGGCTTCTTCTCAAATAATTTAGCCTTAGCTGCCGCGTAAGCCTCCATCGTTTTATGATAGTCCAAATGGTCTTGAGTCAAATTAGTCATCACCGCCGCCTCAATTGGTACGCCGTCAAATTTATGCTGTGATAAAGCGTGACTTGTCGCCTCTAAAATCACATATTCCACGCCTTCACGCTGAGCTGTCTGGAAAAAGCTGAATAACCTCGCTACAGTCGGAACTGTCGCATTCAAATCATTTATCTTTTCCTGGCCAGCAATTTCAATCACCGCAGTCGTAAATAATGCAGTCTTAAAGCCAGCCTCTTTCAAGATCTCATTGATATAACAAGCGGTCGTAGTTTTCCCGTTCGTCCCTGTTACTGCAATAATTCTCAAGCCACGAGCTGGATTGCCATATCTTAGGCTAATCATCTTCGTGCGCGCAACTCTATAGGCATTTTCGGTTTTTTCCAAAGCTCCTTGAGGTAGCGTTTTTCTAGCAATTTTTACCAACTCGTTTTTCATAATACCCATTTTACCACTTATATTTGCTATAATAAAAACAAATGAGGATTTTGGGAATTGAATCCAGTTGCGATGAAACAGCGGCGTCAATAGTTGAAGATGGCGAACGCTTGCTTTCAAATGTCGTCAATTCACAAATTGATATTCATGCAGAATACGGCGGGGTTATTCCAGAAATTGCCGCTCGTAGTCATTTGGAAGTTGTAAATCCTGTCATTAAAAAAGCTTTGTCTGACGCAAATTGCACTTGGGATGATATTGACGCCATCGCCGTTACTTACGCGCCGGGGCTTATTGGTTCGCTATTAATCGGCACTCTCGCCGCTAGAACTCTCGCTATCATTCACAACAAGCCGCTCTTTAAGATTCATCACGTAGAAGCTCACGTGTACGCCAATTTTATCAATAAGCAATCCGACAATTTATCTCTAACATTGCCGAAACAACAGCCGTCATTCCCTATGCTTTCGTTGATTGTTTCAGGCGGACATTCACAACTTGTCCTATTTAAAAATCACGGTGATTATCAGCTTATTGGACAAACTCAAGACGACGCGGTTGGTGAAGCGTTTGATAAAGTTGCTAAAATCATCGGCTTGCCATATCCTGGCGGCCCAGCCATTGCTAAAGCCGCCGAACTTGGCGATCCACACGCGTTCCGCTTACCTATTGCCAAATTATCCGGCGAATACGATTTTTCCTTCTCTGGGCTTAAGACAGCCGTTTTGAGAGCCGTTCAGCACGAAGTCGGTAAAGACTTCACTTTTCCCTCTCATGAGCTTCCAGCGCTCGTAGATGACGAATTACGACGTAATATGGCAGCGAGTTTCCAATATACAGCCATAAAAACTCTCGTAAATAAAACCAAAAAGGCGTTTGACAATTTCCAGCCAGCCTCCGTCGTAATCGCTGGCGGAGTCGCAGCTAATCAAGAATTGCGCCGTCAATTACGCGAAGCCTTACCAATTGACATCGAATACGCCCCTATCCAACTCTGTACAGATAACGCCGCGATGATTGCCACTCTCGGTTATTTCAGATCTCAAATTGACGAGCCTACAGATCCATACGATATGGAAGTTCAGCCAAGCTTATCAATGACAGCAATATAACGTTGTGAGGATTACAACATGAATCAACATTTTCTACAATCATCATCCTGGGAAAAATTCCAACAATCGCTCGGTCGAAAAGTCTTTCACAACAGAGGTGAAGGATGGGAATATTTCGCAATACTAGAGCATGGCACGGGCAATTCTCGTTTATATTGCCCCTTCGGTCCAACCGCTGTTAACGAAGAAACATTACGATTAGCACTAAAAGACTTGGCAGAGCTCGGCAAAAAACTTGGCGTAACTTTCCTCAGAGTCGGACCAATTAAACCTACCTTTTCTAAGGTATTATCTGATGAGCATTGGAAGAAAGCCACTTACGTTCATTTACAGCCAGAACATACACACGTTGTCAATCTCCAGCAACCAGAGGAAGAGATTATAGCAAGCATGGCGCAACCCGTAAGAAATTGCTATAGAAATTATCACAAAAAAGGCGTAACAGTTCATCAATCTCAAAACCCAGACGATATCAAGTATTTTCTTGAACTAATCCATGAAGTCGCCAAACGAACCGGCATGTCGCCGCACCCAGATTCGTACTTTCATAAGCAAGCTGGTTCCCTGCTTCCATCCAAAGATGCTTCTTTTTGGTACGCAACATATGACAATAAAGTAATTGCTACTGCCCTATTTTTCGACTCAAAAACAACTCGGATTTACGCACATGCGGCAGCAAATTCTACACCAGAATATCGCAAGCTTAACGCTGGAACTGCCCTGCTCACCGAAGCGATAATCGATGCAAAACATCGTCAAATGGAGAAAGTCGATTTATACGGAATTGCTCCTGAAAACGCACCAAAAAATCACCCGTGGGCTGGCTTTACGAAGTTTAAGAGATCATTCGGCGGCGAAGATGTCTATTCTGGAGCGACTTGGGAGCTGCCACTGAAGCCGCTTCAATATTGGCTGTATCGAGCATATCAAACGATCAGAAAATAGCCTTAATTTCATCCATCGCACCACATAAATTTGTGGTATAATTAAGATGTAATATAAACATGTGGAGAAATTAGAGGATTACATATTTAAGGGCTTTTGCACGTGAAAAGCTACTTTGTTTTCTTTTGTCTTTTTTCACATGAAAAAACCATGGAATAACTTATGCAGCTAGCTAAACAATACATACCAAACGATTACGAACCAAATATTTACGCCCTCTGGGAAACCAGTGGTGCATTAGAGCCAACAGGGGTAGGTAAGCCATATTCAATCATTATGCCGCCGCCTAACGCCAACGGTAATTTGCATATCGGACATGCTCTTGATATGAATTTGAAGGATATTCTGATTCGTTATCACCGAATGAAGGGTGACGACGCCGTATTTATCCCAGGCGCCGACCACGCTGGGTTTGAAACTTGGGTTGTGTATGAAAGAGAATTGACGAAGCAAGGGAAGAGTCGCTTCGATTTTTCACGTGACCAATTGTATAGTCAAGTTTGGAATTTTGTACAAGAAAAACGTGGCAATATGGAGCTGCAATTGCGCGCGTTAGGTGTTAGTGCGTCATGGAAACATTTGACATTTACTCTGGACGACAAAGTTATCAACACCGTATACGACACATTTAAGAAAATGTGGGATGACAATTTGGTTTACAGGGGCGAGAGGATTGTTAATTACTGTACCAAACACCAAACCAGCTTTGCCGACATCGAGGTAGAACATAAGAACGAGAAAGGGAAGTTGTGGAAAATAGCTTACCCGACATTAGATAAAATTGGCGAGATTATCATTGCTACTACGCGACCAGAAACTATGCTCGGCGACGTTGCTGTGGCGGTTCATCCAGACGATGAGCGATACAAAAAATTGGTTGGAACTCGTATTTTACTGCCGATTGTTGATAAGGAAATTCCTATCATCGCGGACGAATATGTCGATATGAGCTACGGCACCGGTGCGGTTAAGATTACGCCAGCGCACGACCCGAACGACTTTGAAATTGCAAAACGTCATGATTTGCCTCTAGAATCAATTATCAGCCCAGAGGGGAAGATGATAAACGTGCCAGCGCAGTTCTTAGGACTAACACCAGTAGAAGCTCGCGCTCGAGTTTTGGAAGCGTTGGAGGCGCTAGAGCTACGCCGCGGTGAGACTGAAATTGAACACGCCGTTGGACATTGCTATAAGTGTGGCAGCGTAATTGAGCCAATGATTAAAGAGCAGTGGTTTATTAAAACACAATCACTCGCACAGCCAGCAATTGATGCGCTTAAAAAAGAAGAAATTACTTTTTATCCAGCATCCAAGCGCAAAGAACTCATCGCATATCTTGAGCAATTGAAAGACTGGAATATTTCACGACAGATTCCATGGGGAATACCAATTCCTGCGTTTGTAAATGAAAACGACCCTAAGGATTGGATATTCGACACTCGCACTAACGAGCAAAGTATTGTTGTAAATGGTACAACATATATCAGGGAAGAGGATACCTTTGATACTTGGTTCTCATCTGGTCAATGGCCATACATCGTAACGGATTACTTAACTGGCGGCGATTTAGCTAATTATTTCCCAACTGACATGATGGAAACTGGTATGGATATTATGCGCGCATGGGTTTCTCGAATGATCATGCTTAGCTTATACCGAACAGGGAAATTGCCGTTCAAAGAAGTTTATCTACACGGAATGGTTAATGACGAACATAACCAAAAAATGTCCAAGTCTAAGGGTAATGTTATCAATCCGATGGAATTGGTTGCGGAATTCGGATCTGACGCAACGCGCATGGGAGTTATCGCTGGGCGAGCGCCAGCTCAAAGCCAAGCCTTTAACCGCGGCTCTGTTATCGCTGCTCGTAACTTCTGCAATAAACTATGGAATATTGCCAGGTTTGTCGAGGCGCAAATTGGCGATAATCACCAAATTGTCGACTTAGAGCCACAAACTCCGGCTGATCACTGGATTATTCGTCAATTGAACGACGCTGCCAACAACATTGCCGTTAGAATAGAGCAATATCGCTTCTCAGAGGCATCAGAAACTGTTTATCACACCATCTGGGACGACGTGGCTGACTGGTACATTGAATCGTCTAAAACCGCGATCAATCGTCCATTATTATCCTGGGTTTTGGCGACTTCTTTGAAAATCGCTCATCCATTTGCGCCGTTTGTTACGGAAACGATTTGGCAAACACTCAATTACACCGACGGCATTTTGATGCGTGAAGCTTGGCCGACTCCAGAAAAGTTCGATCCGATTGCTGCCGAACAATTCGAGCAACTTAAACTCTTGGTCGCCGAAGGTCGCTGGGTGATTGCTGAACTGCCAGGGAATAAAAAATATCGATTATTATACGGCAACGACAGCCTTATCGCCGACAATCAAGACACAATTAAGCATCTGATGCGACTTGAGGCAATTGAACATACCGACCAACCGCGCGGACTGAGATTAGCGGCGGCAAACAGGGAAGCGTGGCTAGATATTGATAGCGAAACTCTGTATCAACATCAGGAAAATCTGGAAATGCGCCTAGCCGAAGCACGTCAGAAATTGGCGGGATTAAAGAAACGCCTGGAAAATCCGACTTACGTTGAGAAGGCTCCAGCTCACCTTGTCGAGGAAACTCGCGAGCAATTAGCCGAGCAAGAAAAAATCATTACTCGGCTTGTTTCGGAACTGGAAGTGATTAGCTTAAAATAGCCTAACTCGCACCTTCAAAATCAAGGTGATATCCATCAAAAGTATGTTGACCACGAGCGGCATACTTTTGGCGCAATCGCTTCTTATCGTTGTTACGAGGCGTAGTTCGCGGTCGCGCCGAACCTTCTTTCAACACATTTGACAATTGAGCGTGTTCTGGATGAGTATGAGGCTTTGTTTCTGGCATTTTTATTTCACCCTTAACATCACTTTGAACGCTATATGTTTTCCAAGATGACAAAAACGCTTTATCGACGTTGGTATCGTGCAGCAGCACACCAAACGCTACATTCAAACTGATAAACATAGTTGTAACGGTGAAAAACTGTTGTACTAAATTCATTTTTATTCTTTCTTTTTGTATCTATTTTTAGAATACTGATTATAATGCTAGCATAAGCTTTGTTTTTTGTCAAGTATATTTCCCTATATTAGCCTATGCGATCTAGACAAAAAATAAGCCTTAAAGAAGGCGACTACTGTTTATTTTTACAGCTTATTACGCTACTTTTATCTTATCGGCCTTCACATACCTCTGTTGAACAGCCCTACGGACACTTTCAGGATCTTCGACGTGCTTAAATAATATAGAATCAAGACCGTCTTTCATCTCTATGAAAACCGATCCGTAATTAAGATATTTACCTATGATAGACTGCTCTACTCTTACTGTTTTAATATCCTCATAAGGGATCTCTTTACTGTAAGTCTTAAGCGAACCAGTGACAAAAACCAAAAAAATCGGCTCAAACACCAATTTTGTATTTTTATAATTCAAGTAGTCGAGAATAGCCACAATACCACCGGTGAACATGGCCAACATAAATTTAAAAGATATGACATAATATATTAAAATAGCGGCAATACTCTGACGATATTCGACAACAGGCTCTGATTGACTATTCATATTAATCCACCTACCTTCTTAAAATACTTGGCGGAAGGGGAGGGATTCGAACCCTCGGTACGTTTTACCGCACGCCGGTTTTCAAGACCGGTACCTTCAACCACTCGGTCACCCTTCCGTACTATTTCTGAATTTTGGCGGAGGAGGGGGGATTCGAACCCCCGCTACAGATCTCTCCATACTAACGATTTAGCAAACCGTCCCCTTCAGCCACTTGGGTACTCCTCCAAATTCACTATTTAGTGTATCATAGAAGTGTAATTATTAATAGCTTTATCGCAAATAGGGTATAATAGAATTATGATAAAAGGATATATTTCTAAAATTATAATAGGATTACTTACAATCGGGTTTGGTGTAGCTTTAGTAACCGCTCCAGTTTCCGCGTTAGGTGAGGGCGGCGCGCCAGCCGGAATTAACGCAGCACGCGGTGACAATACACCATCCAACTTGGCTAATGGTGATTCATCAATCGTAAAGCGAGCCATCAACATTATGCTATTCGGTGTCGGCGTTTTAAGTGTCGTTATGTTAATCTTCGGTGGTTTCCGCTATGTAATCTCTGGCGGTAAAAAAGAATCTGTCACAAACGCAAAAAACACAATTTTATACGCGATTATCGGTCTATTAGTCGCGGTCTTTGCTTACGCGATTATTAACTTTATTCTTGGCGCAGCTCTAAGCGGCGGATCAACCACTAACGTTTAATTGTTCACTAATTCTCATCGTGATATACTAACGTCATGAATGATAGTCCAGAAAACCAAGACTTTGAAGCGCCATCATCTGACAGGATTGATTTAACCGAGCCAATAGCTTGGAACGCACCAGAAGGCGTGCAAGTTCAACGCGGTAAATTGTGGTACGTGTTTTTTGTCATTGTGTTGATAGGATTAATGGCTTTGGCAATTTTGGTGTTTAAGAACTGGACTTTCGCTGTTTTGTTGCCAATTATGGCTGTAGCCTTGTTTGTATTATCAAACAAAACCCCACAAGTAATAAACTACGCGATTAGCCCCAAAGGTATTTACATCGCCGATGTTTTACACGATTTTAGCGAATTTCGCGCATTTGGATTAATTCACGAAAACAACCAACATTCGATTCTATTATTACCGGTAAAGCGATTCTCACCAGGTTTGACTATTTACTTTTCCGAAGCAGAGGGCGAAAGAATCGTCGATATGCTCGGAGCGCGCCTACCAATGCAAGAAATTAAGCCAGACGCCTTAGAGAAGTTTATTCGACTGATAAAGCTATAGCTTGATTGACTATATTTTATGTGGTAGAATACAAAAGTTCAGTGCTTTATAGCAATGAAGGTACCTTATATTTTTATTATAGCCTTTTCAAAAGGCTGTATGCACCCGTAGCTCAGCTGGATAGAGCGCTGGCTTGCGGAGCCAGAGGTCGTAAGTTCGAATCTTGCCGGGTGTACCACATTAGCTTTATGGAGAGGTGCAGGAGTGGTTGAACTGGCCGCTCTCGAAAAGCGGTATGGGGCAACTCATCGAGGGTTCGAATCCCTCTCTCTCCGCCATAGATATTATGAAAATCACCATTATAACAATCGGAAAAAAGCACGAAGCCTGGGTTCAGCCAGGCATTTTTCGTTTTTTAGAACGTCTACGAGCGCCTTTTGCAGCAGAAATGATTATTCTACCGCATTCAAGCTTTGAGGGCGACAGGGCGCGCCAGGAAGAGTCTGAGCGTATTTTTTCACGCCTCAATTCGGACGACTTCGTTATTTTACTCGATGAGCGCGGTAAAAACTTATCATCGCCGGAATTGTCGAACCTAATAACCAAGCATATCGACAAGCACATTGTCTTCATCATCGGTGGTGCTTATGGAGTTACCGGCGATTTGCGCCAAAAATCCAACGTCGTCTGGTCGTTATCAAACTTAGTGTTTCCGCACCAATTAGTTCGTCTTATTTTAGCTGAGCAATTGTATCGCGCCCAAGAAATCCATCGCGGCAGTCATTATCATCACTCATAGCTTCGGGCGCCCGTGCCTGGCAATAACCGCAATTTCCACGTGTTTGGCGCCATTTTTCTTCAAACATTCCGCCGCCGCCAACACAGTTGAGCCAGTCGTAAATATATCATCAATAATGATATATCGCTTATTTTTATCAACTTTACCCGCAATTTCAAAAAACTCCTTTGCTTGACGTTTTCTCTGAGCGGAAGACTTTGTAAAATGTTGGGTGACGTTATTTCTGCGCCGGAGCAGGTAACAACACTCTATTTTTCTCCGTCGAGATAATTTAATAGCAATTTTTCGGATATGATCAAATCCACGACGCCGAATATTCTTAGAAATTGTAGGAATTGGTACGATTGCTGTATCTGACGGCAATTCAGGCAGAGCTTCGTCTAAGAATTCGCTTAGTAAATCAGCCGCCGCCTGAACGCGGTTAAACTTATAATCATCAATAATCTTTGCGACAACACCTGTACGTCGTGAAAAACACCAGATCATATCACAAGGAAGATTATGCTTTTTACATAAGTTGCCATTCTCCAATAAATCACCACATAGAACACACATATCATACTTCCGACTCATGATGTATTTTTTACAATTTAAGCATAAAATACCACCCGTTTTACCACACTTATAACAGTGGTGAGGAGCGATGATTGATAATAGCGTGTCAAACATTGTAATTTTTACGTTTTAAGCCTTTCTCTGTTGATTATAACGCACATTACAGTTATACTAATAAAGACTTTGTCAATGAGCCTATTATAAAAGTGGAGGAAATTATGGCCCGAAAGCAAGATGATACATTACTAACAGAACAGGAATTGGCTGCGGCGTTTATTGACGATGATAACGACGATCTGCTACCTGGTTTTGACGACGACAACAGTAGAAGCAACAGTACACCAACAACACGATCCGACGACAATTGGGAAGATGAAGCCGATGATGCGATGGGTCAATTGGCTGTTGACGTTTTTGAGACAGAAAATAACCTAGTTATCAAAGCTCGTACTGCCGGCGTAGATCGAAACGACCTAGACGTAAGCATTTCTGACGGTATCTTAACAATTAGCGGCACACTGTCTAGCGGTGACGAAGCAGATGTTCGCCAATGGCACATCCAAGAATGCTACTGGGGCGAATTCAGTCGTACATTAGCATTGCCAACCGCTGTAAATGAAGAAGGTGTTAAGGCAGAATTAAAAGATGGCGTTTTGACAATTACCTTTGAAAAGATAAAGCAAGAAAAAGCAAAGAAGATTCAAGTTCTGTAAAAACCATTTCACAGAAAATACCGTCACAAGTTGGCGGTATTTTTTTTAGCCACAAAAAAAAGAACCTCATCAGCGAGGCTCTTTTTTATCAATAGGGAAGATTATGATCCTGATGCAATCTTACCGATAACCATATTGACAATTGCGTATGCCAAGATTGCAACCACCAAACCGACAATTGCGTACAAAACTGTGTTCTTAGCTGCAGTAACCTTATTGCTATCACCGGCTGAAGTAGTGTAACGAATACCACCCCAGATAAGCATAATAACGCTTAATGCACCAACTGCAAATAAGAATATATTTACAAACTGCTTAACTAAAGATTCAGGGTCTGCGGCTACCTTATCAACACCCTCTCCTTGCGCGCTACTAACGCCGCCCTGTAGGGTGAAGTTTCCTTCAGCGCTTGCAACTGGGGCTACAGCCAAAGCAACAGTTGGTACTACCAGTAGTCCCGCCAAGATTAATTTTAATTTATTCATTGTTATTTTCTCCTTGTTTAATGATATTACTATTATACATTTTTATCTGTTATTTGTAAAACTAATTATGGATTTATTATAGTCGATTTGTAACCATATTGACAATTGCGTATGCCATAATAGCCACAATTAGTCCAACCACTGAATAGGTGAGCGTACTCTGAGCAGATTTTGTCTTTGAAGCGTCGCCAGCCGAAGTAATATAGCGAAGTCCGCTAAAAATAATCATAATAACAGATAAAATACCTACAGCCCAAAGCAAAACATTAACTACTGTTTTTATTAGACCGTCATCACCGTCAATACTTTTACCTTTCATTTCCGATGTTGTAGCCGTATCAATTCCTTTAGATACCTGAGCGGAAACACTGCCCGACAGGGAAGCGGTAGACAAAACCGATGCTCCAAACACCGCACATGTCATAATTGCTATTGATATTATTGATTTTTTCATATTTTCTCCTAATTAAACCTATTAAATACAAAATTAACAATTGCCGATGCGAATAACGATACAGCCAAACCGACTACCGCATATAAAACAGTATTCCTGGCTTTTGCCGCTTTCTGAGCGTCACCGCTGGAAAGTGCAAACATAATACCGCCAATAACTATCATAATAATCGAAATAGCACCAACGGCCGTAAGTAGAACTTCAACGATAGTTTTTATAATACCGTTCACTTGAGTTTCGCCGCTGCTCTTATTTTTACAATAGACAGAGTTTTCATTTCCATTTGAGCAAATATCAATACCGTTAGCTGCAGACACCGCCGGAGTAAACACGCCAAGGAGCCCAATCATTAGTATTCCAGCCGTCAGGATTTTTGTAAAAATCTTCATTTTAAACCTTTCCTATAATATAACCTGTTATAGCAATCGCACTAGCAATAATAACCAAACCAATAACTGAATATAGAATAGCATTCTTTGCGCTGGCAGTCTTAGCGGGATCGCCAGAGGATAGGGAATAGTTTATTCCAGCAATAATCACCACAATAACAGCTATAACACCAGCCACCCAGAGTGCCAAATTAACAAACTTCATAATATCTACATCGTTATTCTGTGGCACACCAAGATCATCTGCCTTTCCTAATAATCCAGCAAAAAATTCCATATATCTCATTTTATACCCCTATCTTTGATGATATAAAGTTAACCAACGCGACAGAAGCTAGGGCAATAACCAGACCGATCGCGGCACTCATGATAGTCTTTCGCCCATGAGCGGCCTTATCTGGAGCACCGTTACTGGTCATCATCAAGAACCCACCGTACATAATATATCCAACGGTCGTATAGCCAATAAGCTGCAGCAAATCATCAACGATATTAAGCGCGATTTTCCAAATATAGTTAGCTTGAGAATTAGTATCTGTACCTGGATTTTTAAGGGAACAGTCATCATTAGTTAAGCCGCTATACCATGGTTTTAATGTTAAAATCTTCCCCTTATTAGAACATGCATCGTCCGCAAAAGAAATGCCCGGGAAAGTTACGCTAGCCCCAAGCGACCCTATAATCATTAAAGACATTGCTATTATAATTTTCTTCATTAATCGAAAACTCCTCCTGGAATAATAAAGTTAGTAATTGCCACCATAAACGCAAACATTATTATCCCAATGACAGTATTCGTCCAGACTTCACGTGCTTTTTTTATCTTATCTGGACTACCCTCAGAAGTGGTATATAAGAATGCGCCATATATAACAGCACCAACCGCCGCGACCAAAACTCCAGCGGTTAAGATTTTAATAACCTGCTTGATTATATTGATAATTGCCGTACTACCCGTGCCGTCACAAGAAATAACAGAAGTTTCTGCGCCA
The DNA here is from genome assembly GCF_022828295.1 of Candidatus Nanosynbacter sp. TM7-057. Classification (NCBI taxonomy): domain Bacteria; kingdom Bacillati; phylum Minisyncoccota; class Nanosynbacteria; order Nanosynbacterales; family Nanosynbacteraceae; genus Nanosynbacter; species Candidatus Nanosynbacter sp. TM7-057. Next base: position 317,946 of record NZ_JAJQJT010000001.1, read on the forward strand.
CCGCAACTGCCGACAGCTAAAGCTACTTTGGGTATAAAAACGCTTCCTGCGATTACCGTTGCGATAAATATACTGATTACAATATTTCTTTTTGCCATAAAATTTTCTCTTATACCTAAATTGTAAAATAGTCAAGCGAAAAAAGCAAACATTTTCCTTGAAAAGACAGAAGTAATCTGATAATATAAGGGATATTGATATGCGCTCGTAGTGAAGTTGGCCTATCACGCCTCCCTGTCACGGAGGAGATCGCCGGTTCGAATCCGGTCGAGCGCGCCACAGATATTTTTCACCCTGATAGGGTGTTTTTTTATGGAAAATATACCATTTTTATTGCATTTCTGTACAATTTATGTTATTATATAGCCAATTGGACTGGAAGGTCTAATAAGTTTTTATAATAAAATACCTGACAATGTCAGAGGAAGGATCCCAAGCGTTATGGTTCGAAATCGTGAACAATTTAACCCAAGTGATTCAGAGACACAACTTCCAACTTTACTTAAAGAAAAGGCCTTAAAGGGCATCGCTACAGCGGCAGCACTGTTAGCTTCAGTAGCTCCACTGTCAGCCTGCGGTGAAAGCTACAGTGAGCCGACTCCAAATGTTACAACGCCTACGTTGCAGAAAAGCCCAACCCCATCTCCTGAAGCCAGCACAACTAAGGCTGAGAAAAACATACCTCAAGAAGTAATCGACAGGTATAAAGACGTAACAGGCTTAGGCGACCTTAAGAATAAAATAAACGCGGAGATGTCTGGCGAAGACATGGATTATAACGAATGGCGAAATACTCTTATTGAGTTTGTAAATTCTACTACGTCAGATGAAAACGCTAAAGTTGTCACTGATGAGAACGGGCTAATAAAAACTACTGAAGATGACCTTGCTAAAGATATGGACCCCGCCACTCTAAATAGTATCTACCTTATATTGTATACAGGAGCAATATATAAAGACAGTCAGCTTCACGGCTATCCATTATCAGCAGAAGAGTCGGGAATACTTAAAAAGCACGTACTAGACACGACAAATGGTCAAGCTAAGAGCCTTCTTTCAGCTTTGCTAGAACCTGGAAGGGATAACTATTCTCCTTTATTTGATATTACACCATCAGACCTCAAATTAACCGTAAAATTTACAAGCAGCGGTAAAGAAGACGGGTCGTATGCTACTTACCAGTACGACCCTTTCAATAAAGCAGACAAATGCTCTGTTGAGGGTAATGTTGCTGAATGCAAACCGGAAAGCGATACGCGCAGAGGGGCTTATGCGCCTGAAATACAGAAAGTTGTTACGTACGAATGTAACGACCACACGAATGCTGATGTAGTAGTTAGAGCGTTTGTTGACGTCGCCCTCCCAGAAGATGTCAGTAATTTAAATAAGCCAGGCTCTAAGCCTGAAACTAGAGATTTGTATACTAATAGATTCAGCTACAATGAGGAGGCATTCGCGACTGTCGCAGTAGGAGGATTCTCAATATTAACCAAAGATTCCTTCGACAAAGAATTTCTAATCCAAAACGGTAAGCTTATAGCACCAAGCGAGATACCTGGAATAGATAAACCAGAAAATTAGTCCTTGCATAAACACCTTCATATGTGATTAAATGAAGGTGTTTATGTTTATTGGGAAGCAGGTGATTAAAAAGGTGGGGCGACTCAAGAAGCCTATTATAATTTTATGTGCGTTTGCACTCTTTATATTACCGATAACAAATATTTTATTAGCCCATCCCGCGTTAGCTACGAAAGACCCGAGCAAGTTTAGTAATCTAAAAGAGAGTGACCAATACAAGTTCTTCACGTACGCCTCTGCTATGGCACGATGCTTCAGCTACAAATCTCTAGCGGTGCACACTGACGTTGATGACCAGATGTTGCATGATAATGTAGTATTCCGTACGTGGGGGGGTGTTTATACTTATATAGGTACATATCCGGAAGTAAAGGGGTTTGATAAGGGTGGAATAAAATGTAACGGTACAGAATTTCAGCAAGAGGCTTTTAATACATTTGGAATTTCACCAAATGAGTTACTGTGCTATATGGGCTACCCAAAGAACGGTTTAGAAGGAAAGAATGATAGTAATACAAAACATGAAAAATGTGTTGCCTTAGGATCAACTAACGATTTCACCTATAGTAATATGCCTGAGAATGGCGAAGAGAATTTTTTAAACGCGCTTACGGCATTAACAGGATATGATCGCAATGTAGCAGAAAAAAACGCTTACATAAAATATAGAAAATATTCAGACTGGATTAAGGGTTGTGTGGATGGTGAAGCAACCAGTAAGTCTGACAACACATGGAAGGTTTCTGTCGTTAACACAGACACTAAAAAAGTTGATACGATATACAAGCCAAAAGGCAAAACTGAATACTTGTATGCCGGAGGGGATGAAACACACGGTAGTCCTTATAAAAACAAGCCTGAATTTTCATGCAAATCAGTTGAAAGTGAACTGGCAGTTGCAGCTAAAAAATATTTAAATGTTCTAAAAGCAAATGCAGTAGACACTGCCTGCGCAGGACTGGCGGATGAAAAACTTAAAGCCTGCAAAGACGGAGCAAGCCATAAGAGTGATTCTACATACTGCGAAAATATCTATAAGAATAAACCTGACGAGATAAGTGCCTGTAAACAAGGTCAGTCCGCTGAAATAGAAGCTCCAGCGGAAGGTGATGGAGAAGAAGAGAAAAATTCGTGTGGTATTGATGGAATAGGGTGGTTGGTTTGTCCAGTAATGAACTTCGTGGCTAATATCAACGATGCTGCGTATAGTGCTATTTCCGGATTTTTAGATATAAAACCAGCAATACTTAAGGACAGCAATGCTCCCGGAGCAAAACAAGGTTGGGAGTTTTTCCGTAATATAGCCAATGCCATATTCGCCGTAATATTCTTATGGGTTATATTTTCTCAAATCTCTAATGTTGGAGTCAGTAATTATGGCATTAAGAAAATCCTACCTCGCTTAATAATAGGAGCCTTACTGGTTAATTTATCTTATTATCTTTGTCAGATTTTTGTAGACTTATCCAATATATTAGGACACACACTAAAGGACGCTTTGGAGTCTGGAGCGGGGGGAGTAGGTACCGGCTCAGAAGCTACGGGATGGGGAAGTGCCATCGCTGCCACCATAGTGGGCGTTGGCGGAGTAGTTGCATTTGCCGCCTTAGCTGTTGGAATCCCCACTCTTGTTGCTGGATTCTTTGCGATTATGACAGTATTTATTATTCTGGTAGTTAGACAAGCAGGTATTATACTATTAATATCCATGTCTCCTATAGCCTTCGCGGCGTGGTTACTGCCAAATACAGAAGACTTATTTAAAAAATGGATGAAAATGTTCCGAGGACTGCTATTAGTATTTCCTATAATATCTTTGTTATACGGGGCAGGAAGGTTGGCTGGTGCAGTATTATCATCAAGTGCAACAGTTGACCCAAATAACCCAGATGAAACCATGCAGCTAGTTGCTTTAGCAGCCACTACTATGCCGCTAATTGCCACACCTTTCGTATTACAGAATTCCTTAAGTTCACTAGGTAGTATCGGGGCAAAAATAGGCAGAATGAGCGCCGGTGCCCATAGTAGATTTGCCGGAAATGTAAAAAGCACAGCAAAAGGACGTGTTGACAATTCTGTTATCGGCGATACGAAAAGAAAATATTTGGATTTCATGGATAGGAAACGCGCAAGCATGCGAGCAAGTGATAGACGCGCAAAGATAGATAACAGTAAGTTTGGTCGATTTATGGGTTGGGATAAAGGTGGAGCACGCGCCCGCGCAACCGTAAATAAGGCGTTCGAAAGTGACGTTGAAAACGCATCCACAATGCTACAAGGTATGACATCGAGTGAAATAGCTGCTATTGCCAAAACGGGTAAAACCTCTGATGGTAAAGAAGTTTCACAAAGTATGTATGCAGCCACAATAGACCATACTATGGCTAATGGTAGTTTTACAGAACGTATGGATGTATTGAGTAGTCTAAAAGGTAAAGACGCCTCTATAAAACAACGGGCAATTAAAGCTGCATACGCAAAGAAGGATAATAATATCCTAGGAAATGGATTCGGAGATGCTATCCTTAATGATGAGGTTGGTGGTATGCAAGACCTATCTAATATGGCAGTAAATAATGCCGCGTCTGGAAATCTACAGGCAGAGCACTTGGTGCAGAACGGCGCAGCAACCGGATGGCTATCTAAAGCTATTGCCGATAGTAAGAATGAAAAAGCTTCGGCTGCATTTAAAAAAGCAGGAGAAGTTGCCGTATCAAATCCAAATACTGCGAAAAATATAAATCAAGCAATATCCGAAGCGTTCAGTGCTCATGGAGTGGTTGCCGGGAATACGTCACAGAATACATCCTCCTCTAATTCTCAACAGAACAGCCAGGGCAGCGGCTCTCAACAATCATCACAAAATAACCAACAGAGTAACGGTAGCTCTGGAGGGATAATTATTCCCTCTGACGAAGATGTTAATAAATACGGCAGATGACATTAAGCAAGAAAAAATCATACACAGCTTCTTCTCTTGACTTTTTCCATCAAAAATGCTAATATAAACCCAGATGGAGTGGTTAATTTCACGTAAGCAACCTCTTATTGTGACGTTGCGATGGTTTATATTGCTGATAGCAGGGATGCTGGTGGGCATTTTTCTTAATGCCTTAACACACTCAACCTCTGTTTACGCTGTAGACGCAGAATGGAGCGGCCATAATTTAACCTATAATAAAGAAAAATATACAAAGGTAAGTGATGATAAAAAGATCAAACAATTTAATCTACCTGATAATTCGCTTGTTTATGTTAATGAAGATAAGAATAAAAAAGAAACCAAGGTTATTTATTTCCCATCAAGCGAAATATCTTCACTAAGCTCGGCAACTTACGTGGTTTATTCATTTACGCCACCAAACACCTACGAACAAGCCAGCAACTCAACTATTTCAATTGAATCTCCCTCAGAAAATTCAACAGGTACCTCTTGTGATGTGCAGGGAATAGGGTGGATTATCTGTCCACTCTCCAACTGGCTGGCTGATGGCATAGATTATATGTACAGCGCGCTTCAGGAGTTCTTAAAAACTAAGCCATTAGAAACAACCAACCAAAACAGTGGAATTTATCTGGCGTGGGTCATTATGCGCAACATTAGCAACGTGGCGTTTATCGTGGCGTTTTTGGTGATTATCTACTCACAATTGACCTCTGTAGGAATTAGCAATTACGGCGTTAAAAAAATGCTCCCTAGGTTAGTAATTGCGGCGGTGTTGGTCAACTTATCATTTACGATTTGTGCTATATTACTGGATTTATCAAACATAGCCGGCTACGCTTTCCAAGACGCCTTTATGGGAATTAAAAACACAATATCCACCGTAGGAGAAAATACAAGTACATGGACGTGGTCGGAGGTTATCAGTACAGCGCTGTCGAATGGAGCGCTGGCGGTAGGAGCAGGATACGCCGTATCACTAGCACTTACTACTGAGCTATTACCAATGTTAGTACCTGCCGCGACATTAGCTGGTTTAACTTTACTCTTCATACTTCTAATTATGGCGGCTCGTCAAGCACTTATTATTATACTAATTATAGTTTCACCACTAGCATTTGTTTGCTACTTACTGCCCGGAACAGAAAAGTGGTTTAAAAAATGGCGAGATTCATTCTTAACAATGCTAGTATTTTTCCCAGCATTCGCTGTAGTATTCGGTGGGGCGCAATTGGCTGGAATAATAATTATCCAAAATGCCTCTGGCTCAAATGGCGCAATAATGCACATATTAGGCATGCTGGTTCAAATAATACCTTTGGCTATAACTCCTCTAATTATGAAGTTCAGTGGCGGAGTATTAGGTAAATTCGCTGGGTTTGTTAATGACAAGAATAAAGGCTTATACGACAGGTCTAAGAACTGGTCTAAAGATCGTCGCGAAACTATTAAAAACAAGAAGTTGGCCAACCCAAATATGGCGCGATTCAACCCAAATCGTTTACGCCGTTGGGCAGATCATAACAGTAGATTACGTAAAAAAGATCTAGAAACTTCACAGAAAGATGCCGAGAATTCATTTAGAAATACAGCCAAATATAAGAAGTCGGACTTGTATGCCAGACAGGCTTCCAGGCGCTCAGATTTCTTATCTGCACAAGATGATAATCGCTACCTCGAATCTACACTGGGTCACGCACCAGATGATATATACGAAAAAAGATCTCTATACGATCGTGCTCTGAGAAACGTGTCAGCTACCTATGCGACTCGACAAGATTTGAAAGCTCATCAGCAGCAAACTGCATTCATGAATGACATTAAAGACCTAGAAACCGAAATTGCAACAGCGGGTCTGATTAAGAATAATGCTCAACGTCAACAGCACAGTGAATTTGCAGAGCAATTGAAAAACAGCAAGGAACTTCAAGAGAAGGCTGGTGGCAACGTATTCAAAGATGCAAATGGCAATTTGATTGGTGCAAATGCGGCCTTAGCTTCAGCCATAGCAACCAGCCGTAGCGAGTACGCCAAGTCTGTTGATGAAGCTCATCAGATTATGAAGAATTATAAGCTGAGCGCTGGGCAAAGACAAAAGATATCTTTAGGCAATTCCGTGACGCTTTCAGATGGAACAGTACTGGATAGTAATAACATATTTATACGTGAAGCCGCAATTGAAGAGCAGATTAAATACGGAACTGTTACAGAAGTGGCTCAGCTTGTTAGCGAATTACCGCCAGAATTCTATTCTTCCGTGTCGGCAGCATTAGCGTCATCCGGCGTGAAAAACAAAGCTTCATTTATGGGCGGTAAATTAATTGACGATATGGTTAAGGGTGCTATTAATAACCGTCAAGATTTGCTCAATTATTGTGCTGACTGGCTACAGGGTGGTAAATATAAACCAGAAACTTTAGCCACCACTGAGGCTGATGGCGTTAAGTTATTAATGGAAGCCGTTAAGAATACCTCTGTTATTACTGATAAGAAACGTCAAGATCTTAAGAAAGTTATCAATACAATTCTTACCGATAAGAGGTTATCAGCTAATGCAACTGATGCAACTAAAGAGCAATTTGAGATTTTCCGCAACATGCTATAATCATCATATTTTTGATATAATATAAGCAGTATGTCGGTGTATAAAGTTCCTCAAGATGTCGAGGCGGAGGACAAACTGCTCGGGCCGTTTAGTTTCCGACAGTTTGTGTTCTTAATTATAGCTGTTATCGGAATCGCTATTGCGTACGGTTTGAGTACAATTTTACTACCTTTGGCAATAATTCCTGTGCCGATAATTTTATTCTTTGGAGCGCTGGCTTTACCTCTTAAAAAAGATCAGCCAATGGAAGTTTATTTGGCAGCAGTCATTTCTTTTATGTTAAAACCAAAAAAGCGTCTATGGCAACCTGATGGAATTGAAAGATTAGTCGAAGTTATCGCGCCAAAAGTCGAGGAGAAGACTTACGGCAATAATTACGATCAAGCCGAAGTCCAGCGAAGATTGTCATATTTGGCGAATCTGGTAGATAGTCAAGGTTGGTCAATTCGTGGCGTCAATAATCCGAATAGCTCGATGCGTGCTGACTTATTCAACGAAGGACAAGCGGCTAACGACATATTGGATGAAAATAGCACTACGGCGCAAAATATCAATCACTTGATAAATCAGTCAGATGTTCGTAGGCGACAAGAAGTTATCCAAAAGATGCAAACAGGGCAATCTACTACGCCGCCTCCCGCACAACCACCTCAACCATCCCAACCAGATAATCCTGCTCCAGCCACACCGCTTCAAATGAATCCGTACCCAACGATGCGCCAATCTGTATTAAGTCCAGTGTCCGGACGACCTGCCGCGAGCGCTCCAGCTCAAACTCGACCGACAACTACGCCGCAAACTAGCGTAAACGAGGTGTCACCTGCTATAATAGAACTGGCAAATAACCGCGACCTCTCGATTGAAACGATTGCGCGTGAGGCAAATCGAATTCAGCAAGAAAATAAATTATCAGATGAGGAAGTGGTGATTTCACTACGTTAGGTGGGGTTTATGCAACCAGAGTTACAAAATCAACAATCTTATCAGCAGGTTCCGCAAACCAATGCGGCTCTTCCTGGTGTCTCTCAGCAGCCATCAGGGTCAATTGGTTCGGGACCAAATCCGACTACACCAGCTCCAGATAAAACCCCTGATGACAAGAAGCAAAAAGGGCCAATTAGCACCCAGAATACACTGCTTTTCTCTGAGATGCGCGAAAATATGATCATCATGAGCGACGGTAGTTTTCGGGCGGTAGTAGAATGTGAATCAATTAACTTCGACCTTATGAGTTCACGCGAAAGAGAGGGAATTGAGTTTAGCTATCAAAACTTCATTAACTCTCTATATTTTCCAATTCAGGTTCTTATCCGTTCACGCCGCGTGGACATTGGTCCATATCTAGACAGATTGGCTGAAATTCGCCGCAATCAAGACAATATGCTTCTCAATGTCCTAATGGACGATTATATGGATTTTATTGATATTCTGGCACAAGAAGCAAACATTATGGATAAGAGCTTTTACGTCGTCGTTCCATATTATCCAGCTGGCGAGGAAAATGCCTTCAAACAACAGACTAAGGGATTATTCAATAGCTTCTTCAGTGGAAAAAAAGAGGCAACCGTAACAAAAATTGACCAAGTTACCTACACCAAAGCCAAAGATGAAATTAAAAACCGCATTGATTCGGTTATGAATGGTCTATTCCAAATGGGCGTAAAAAGCTGGCAATTAAATACCAGGCAACTGGGTGAGTTATTCTACACTTCATATAATCCCGACACGTCGTCACGTGAATCGCTAGAAGAAATTGACCCGAGCGAGCTTACGACCACTTACGTAACTAAGGGAACTGGTCCATCACCGAGAGGAGGAAGGTCATAATGGCAAAGAAGAAATTAGATGCCGTTGATATTGCTGCTCAGCAACGAGCTCGCGAACAAGCTGAAGTCGAACAGGCCTTCTTAACCGGCGTTCGAACTCTGCGTGATTTTATTGCGCCAAGTAGTATTGAGCTTCATTCTGACCATTTTCGACTTGGCTCAAAATATGGCCGCACAATGTATGTTTATGGCTATCCTCGCCAAATCTACACTGGCTGGCTTAGCTCAATCATTAACATTGATGAAGTGCTGGACATTAGTATGTTTATTTATCCAGTCGATACGCAAATTGTCCTGAATAACCTGCGTAAAAAAGTTACTCAGCTGGAAGCAACCATGAATATAAACATGGAAAAGGGAAAGGTGCGCGACCCAGGCTTGGAAGCAGCTTTGCAAGACGCCGAAGAATTGCGCGATCAATTGCAGATTGGCGCCGAAAAGTTCTTCCGCTACGGCTTATATATTACGCTTTACGCTGACAGCTTGGACGAGCTAAACTTCATCCAGCATAAAATTGAAACTATTTTCGGCCAGCAATTGGTGTTCTCAAAAGTAGCTTCCAGTCAGCAGGAGCAGGGATTGAATAGCTCTATTCCACAATTGACCGATGAACTACAGATTCGTCGCAACATGAACACTGGCGCAATTTCAACCAGCTTTCCATTCACTTCAGCCGATTTAACGGACAATAAGGGTGTACTTTACGGAATTAATATGCATAATAATGGCTTGGTGATTTTTGACAGATTCTCTCTGGAAAATGCCAATATGGTCGTATTCGCTAAGTCTGGTGCTGGTAAATCATTTACCGTTAAGTTGGAAGCTTTGAGAAGTATGATGGTCGGGGCTGATATTGTGATTATTGACCCAGAAAATGAGTACCAGAAACTATGCGACGCGGTTGGTGGTAGTTATATTCGATTGAGCTTAAGTAGCGACACGAGAATCAATCCGTTTGATTTGCCGCGTGTTATTGATACTGATGAAGCAGATGACGCACTGCGTGCTAACTTAGTTACACTACATGGACTACTCAGGCAAATGCTGGGCGGCGCAGGAGTAGGGGCTGGCGGGCAAGTCGTAGCGGGACTATCACCAGCGGAAGAAGCTGATATCGATCAAGCGTTGATTGATACCTACGCGCGCGTTGGTATCACTTCGGATCCACTGACGCACAATTCTACGCCACCGACGATTTCCGACTTATATGACACCTTACTTCACATGGGCGGAACTGGCCCAAGTCTGGCTCAGCGACTTCGCAAATTTACCTCTGGAACGTTTGCGGGAATATTCTCGCAACAGAGTAATATTGATATTAATAATAATATGGTTGTCTTTAACATTCGCGACTTGGAAGACGAACTGCGACCGACGGCGATGTATATCGTTCTGAACCACATCTGGAATATTACGCGCACTGACCAGAGGAAACGTATGTTGATTGTTGACGAGGCTTGGCAATTGATGAAATATGACGATTCTGCCAACTTCTTATTCTCATTAGCCAAGCGCGCCCGCAAATATCAATTAGGACTCACGACAATCACACAGGACGTGGAAGACTTTGTTGGAAGTAAAATGGGGCGAGCAATCGTTTCCAACTCCTCAATGCAGCTACTTTTGAAACAGTCCGCCAGCGCCGTTGACGTTTTGGCGCAAGTGTTTAAATTGACAGATGAAGAGCAGAAACGACTAGCCAATTTCCCAGTTGGGCAAGGCTTATTCTTTGCTGGACAAAATCACGTTCACATCCAGATTCAGGCTAGTGATACCGAGTATAATTTGATCAATACAAATCCTGTATCACAACAGATAAAACCGTCAGATTCACCAATCGGCGGCTACGGAGCGGTGTAGAAAAATAGCGAGAAAATATGGCACGAGTTGATTACACGACGGATTCCGAAACTGACAGCAGATTAAATCCTGCTGAGCAGGCTAAGTTTGATCAAATCTCGGCTGGTTTTGACAGCGGGTCAGAGTTAAGTGATCGCGAAAAAGATGCCATAAATGACCTTGAATCTCAGTTTGATAATAAAGATTCGGATTTGAATCCTAATCAAAACGATTCCGCCAGCACCGCCGTTAATGATCAAGAATCTTCCGTTCCAGGCAACGGTTTTTATCAGCCGTCTGCGGGAAAAAAGAAAAGTCCAGTAACATTCAAGTCTTTGCTGAAAAAACGCGGACCAATTGCAGCTATTGTTGGAATATTGGGACTGGGTGGTGGAATTATGGGAATATTTCTTAGTCCAGCGACAATGTTGCAAAATATAATGGAAAACTTTACCTGGAAGAACGACTCAGCTTCAGTTGTTAAAGAAACCAGAATGAAAAAAGTAATAAACAGAATGCTTGGATCTGGTGACGACGCAGGAATTTGCAAAAGTAAAAAAATACGCTGCAAAACAGGACGACTTTCCAACAGAGCTCTTAAGAAATTCAAGAAATCCGGATTAATTCCAGTTGATGCTGATGGCAAAGAAATGGACATAAAAGGAAGAGGATACCCAGATAAAAATCCAACACATTGGAAGGTGGAAGGATTAAACGATGGGAAACCTATTGAGTCGTCGAAATTAAAAGACGAATTGCTAAAGAAAGAGAATCGTAAAATTGCCAGTAAAGTCTATGGCAGAACTGGCTTATTTAAAATGCGTTTCCACGCCTGGACAGGGAAACATATAGGTAAGCTTTACGATAAATTCAAGCTTAAAAGAAATAGTGCGATTTCAAAAATTGACAAAAAACTTGGAATAAAAGAAAAAAAAGAGAAATTTAAAGAAAAATTACCAAAGTTCAAAGAAGGGCCTGCTCTTGAAAAGGTTGGAAAGGGTGTTGATAATTTAGGAAGTAAATTAAAAAAAGGTGGCCTGGCTTATGCTATTAGCGCAGGAGCTTGTACTGTAGTAAAAATCCCAAATCTTATTGCGGCAGGTGTAGCAGCAATTCAGTTAGCTCCACTATTAGGTCTAGTTATGGATGTTATCCTATCCCCTGGATCACAAGCTAAGGCTTCTGGACTCGATTCTAGTGGCAGCGGATTCTCTCAAGAAACGATGGAGACCATCGGCACTATGCTAACCGAAAGAGGAAAAATGAAAGGGTCCGATAACGCCGAAGGATCGGCATTAGATTCTCCGTATTTACTAGCAGCAATGGGCGTAAATAACGACAAGCCTGGAATTGCAAAAAACTACATTCCAGGATATTCAGTGGCTACAAATCCTATAGTTCAAGGCTTCAATGAAGCTAAAAAAGATACTGAAGGTGTATGTGATTATATATTAAGTCCAGTTGCTATGTATACCTCAATGGCAGCCGAGGCGGCAATTGCAGCTTCTACTGGTGGGATAAGTGCGATACTTAGTTGGGTAGGTAAGGCGGCGCTATCCGAAGTGATTCAAAAAGTACTCGAATATACAGTTGGCGAGAAAGTAAAAAACATCCTCACAGAATTAGCAAAAAGCCTCCTTGTACCAAACAACGCTCAATATAAAGACCTGGGAGATGCACTCGGCGTTGGTGCCGCAGCATTCTTTTCAGCAGGCTCTATGGGACAGATGTTACCAGGGCTTAAAATGAGCCAATTAGCGGAGTTCAATGGAATCCAAATAGCGAATGAAGAGTTCCAAAAAGAAATGGATATTGCCTCCTTAAGTCCATTTGATACATCCAGTAAATATACATTCTTAGGTAGTATATTCCATAATATGGGCAATATGATGATGGCTAATGGAACTTATAGTAAAACTCCTGTAGCAATGCTATCTAATATTCTCAGACTACCTTCTATGGCATTATCTTATTCATCCACTGCAAAAGCAGCAAGTGGTATGTACTCTGATAAATATTGCGGATATGCAAAAGACTTTTCTATGGGCAGTGGATCATCCGAAGATCCAGCCGTGAACATGGCAGGATTACCGTGTACTGGCATAACCAATAGCCAGGCAAACATGTCAGTAGAAGAGGCTATTCAAATTGCCGAAAATGAAGGATGGATACAGAAAGATATGGACATTCCAGATGGCGCAGATATATCCGATCTCATGAATAATGGATATATAGTTAAAGATACTCCTCTTCATGACTTTGTAGAAGGCTGTGGAGATGCCAGCACCGGAAGCTACTGGTTTAGTAATGGCGGGTGTACAGCGCCATCAGATTCAACACGTGTCGCAAAAATTACTGAAAAAACATATAAAGATGGAGAAGGAAAAGCTATTACCAATGAGTCATTTGAAACTGAAAATTCCGCTAAGCAATACGACGATAGAAAGCTTTCCGCAATGTCAGTATTGCTAATTGATTTCCAAATTGCCCAATCAATCAATGGCGAAGATGACGAAGAAGATGCCCCTTCAACCACAGCTAAAGCTCCAGACAATGGCGAGGCAGTTGGTGAACCTCAATTAGAAGAAGCACAACAAGACGGATGGGGAAGCCATAGCAACGGCGGGATTCCAGATTCAGAATTGCAAACTCTATCTTTCTCACCAGGCAATAAAATGAATAAGAAAGCTGCAGCGGCCATGGAAGAAATGAATAAAGCGTATAAAGCCGATAACGGGTCAAACTTAACAATTAATGAAGCGTATCGAGATTGTGCAACGCAAATTAGATATAGTAAAGAGCTAGGATCAAGAGCAGCTCCAGCTCCTCCGTGCGCATCAAATCACGGCTGGGGACTTGCTGCAGATATTGAAGTTGGCGCGTTTGGGTCTTCTACATATAATTGGCTAAAGGCTAACGCCCACAAATACGGTTATGTACATCCCGCTTGGGCTGAGCCGGGTGGGAGTAACCCCGAACAATGGCACTGGGAATATGCGAGGAAGGTCTAATGAATAAAGAAAATAAAGTTATCCTAATATCATCCGTATTATTTTTAGTAAGTATTACGGCAACTTTCCTCATTATTAAAAACCCTGACAGCAATCAATACACGACTATTCTGTCGTCATCCCAAAGCACTAACGAAAACTCAAGTGATCAAAATAATGCTCACGAGCAATCATCAGAACAGAAAGTTATTACCGAATTACTAAATTCTACCTCCAGCACCTACGGCAACCGTGAATTAAAAAAGTATTCAATAGTAAAAGAGCAGGGCGAATTTAAGTTGGTTGTGCTAGAAATTTATAGCGATAAATTCAAATCTACCTACAACACGTATGCAGTCCTAAGAAACAATTCGGTCATAACAGGCGTTAATGATAGAAAATCCCCAGACATCTTAAAAAATATTGGTGTTCCTGCAGATATTATAAACGAATATAAGAGGAATCGATCTGATGTATAAAAAGTTGTCTATCGCTCTTTGCTTTGCTATATCTTTTGCTATTACTATGCAGCCAGTATCTTTGGCGGCAGGATATCCCGATTCATACGTAACAAACGATATTCTTTGGTATAAAGAAAATGATTCAACAACTTGTTCCGGATCATCTTCTAACGGAGTATCAGGATCTGATAACCAAGAAAAGATTTGGGGATATCTACGCAACGCAGGATTAAGCGCCGAACAAACAGCTGGCGTGATGGCTAATATTCAGGCAGAGTCAGGATTTAGTCCTACCAGACACGAAGTAGGTCAAGGATGGGGGTCTGGTGGCTGGGGACTCGCCCAGTGGACGTTCGGAAGGCGAACACTGATAGCTAATAAAATACCGTCTGAGTTAAAAAAATATTACAGCCAAGAGTATGGTGGCGCACCTAACGACAAGGGTATGGTCGATTCTATTCCAGTAGAAGACAATGACAAGCTATTGATCTTTGAATTAGAGTATTTAGTGCAAGAGGGGACAGAAAGACCCGTTACTGCTCGTGGATTTGGCACCGCTTCAAATTCATGGGAATTATTAAAAACCCTGAAGACGGTTGATGACGCCACTGTTTTTTGGCATGACGATTTTGAAAAATCAGCCATGACAAAAGAGCAGGTTAAAAATATACGCGGTACCGCCGCTCAAAAAATCTATGAAAGATTTAATGGTACAGGCGGAAGTGGAGGAGGATGCTCTTCATCAAACGGTGGCGGCGACTTTATTGACTATGTCAAACGTTATGCCTGGCCAGAAAAAAGGGTTCGTACAGATAAAAAACCTGAATATAAGGAAGCTATAGAAAAGGCAAAAAGTGAGAACAGATTTACTGGTGGTACGTGTTATGGCGGCGGTGTCGATTGTGGCGCGTTTGTAACAACAATTTTGAACGATAGTGGGTTTGATAAAAATTACAACTACGGAGGTGAAAGCGGCAAAGCTGGACCGACTGGCGTGCAGAGAGCGTGGGCGGAAGCCAACTGGCAAACTCTTGGCAACGGTAGCTCAATCAACGTAGCAGACCTTAAACCTGGTGATGTCGCCCATAGTCCAGGACATACATTTGTTTTTGTTGGCAATATAGACGGATTTGACTCAAATATAGCGTCCGCCTCATTGTGCGAATACGCCCCAAAAGCAGGCGGCGAGAGCTTAACATCACCAAGCGTAACTTGGTTTAGGAAGAAATGATGAATAAAAAAATAATTAGCAGTATATTAATATTATTATCAGTCAGTACATTAGTATATGGCACCATAACCTACGTAAATAGGCATGACACCACTCCAGTTTATCTACTGACCTCGCCCGATAAGGCTGAAATTACTACTGATAGTCAAAAATTTATCGGCTCGCAAGTCGTATATTTAAAACCAGGAACATACAATTTTAAAGCATCAAGAAGTGGCTTTAAAGATGAGAATATTAATATCGAAGTAAAGAAGGGTAATCCGCTAAGGATAATTTTTGCGCTCACACCTACGACAGAGGAGGCTATTAAAGAATTACAGTCTTCGTCCAAAACGTCAGAGATAGACAGAGCTACAACAGACAGACTCGCTAATGAACAAAAAAAGCTAGAAGACGCCAATCCGATAATTAAAAAATTACCAATAAAAAACTTAATTTATTCAATTGGATATAAGGCAGACCCTAATCATAAGAATGGAATTATCATAGAAATCGATACCATAGAAGGATATAGAAATGCTGCTCTCAATAAGATTAAAGAGCAGGGATTTGACCCGTCAAAACTAAATATTACATTTAGAAACTACGCTAATACATTTACGGAGTAATTATGAATCGAAGGAATATCATCATCGGCAGCATTACATTAGCAATATTAACGTTAATATTGCTAGCGATTATATTCATCCAGCCAACACACACTATATCTATAACTTTCGACAAGGAAAATCTGTCAGCGAAAATATATCGCAACACAGGCAAAAGCACTTCCGAAATTAAGTCGATAAACGGTAATTCTAAGATACAGTTATCAGACGGCAAATACATAATAAAAACATCATCTAAATCTGGTTCTATCAATGAGAATTCCACGGAATTTACCGTAAAAGGATCGGATGAAAATATATCTGTAAAAACTGAATATAGCCAAAAATTCATGTCTAGTAAAATAAATGAATATAGAAGTGATATTTCAGAGGTATTATTTGCCAAATATCCAGAGTTAAAATCATCTTTTATACTTCAAAAAGAAATTATCCTAGGAAATAACGCGGACTGGTATGCGGCTAGTTATCAGAGAGGTGTCATAGATAGAAATTCTGGTGATATCTACACTGTTATTCTGAAGAAAGAAGATAACAAATGGATGATTAAAACTAAGCCACAAATAATCAATACTATATACAACACTAAAGATATACCAGAAGATATTTTATCAGAAACAGCCTCCAGATTATCTCCGTTTTCTGCTAACTCTTGAGCGGCATAATAATGTGTGTATAATCAGGATTTTTTACTTGCTCGCGAATTACGCACGGCGACAATTTACCATTAAACGAAAATACGATTTCATCCGCGTCAATAATATTCAAAACCTCTGTTAGGTAGCGCGAATTGAGAGTAACTTGACCATCTGCGGATATTTTGGCTGTTGCCTCTGAAGTATTCTCGCCAAGTTCAGACGCAATCGAATGAATAGAAAGCAGGGAATTTTCCTCTGATGCGGTAATTGTAATTCCGCCACCAGATTCACGCGCAAATAACGCCGCAATTTTCGTAACTCGACTAAAATCAGACTTTTTAATAACAATCTCAGTTTCCGCAGTCGCTGGAATCAATTGGCGATAATCAGGGAATTTCCCGTCAATCAATCGACTAACAATTTCCATATCTCCCGTCTTAAAACAAACTTGAGAATCATCAAAAAGAACCGTAATTTTCTTCTCATCGCCGACACTTTTACTGACTTCCGCCAGAGTAGAAGCGGGAATAATAGCCGACACTTCATTATCCGACTTTATCAGACGCTTTTCTGCCAGCCTGTAGCCATCAGTAGCAGCCAAGTATAGCGATCCTTCATAATTATGCCAATAAACT
This sequence comes from Candidatus Nanosynbacter sp. TM7-057, assembly GCF_022828295.1. Classification (NCBI taxonomy): domain Bacteria; kingdom Bacillati; phylum Minisyncoccota; class Nanosynbacteria; order Nanosynbacterales; family Nanosynbacteraceae; genus Nanosynbacter; species Candidatus Nanosynbacter sp. TM7-057. The sequence continues at coordinate 335,301 of NZ_JAJQJT010000001.1, forward strand.
CCCGTGAGCACCGCTCGCGTGACGTCAGAGCTAACAGCCAACTTCGTCTGGACTATGGCTTTCTTTAAATCCTCAACGTCAATTTCATATTGCATAGCGGTCTTTTCGTCAATTGTAGGCAGCTCAGGATATTCGTCAGCCACCACGCCATTGATAACTGATGAGAATTTTCCTGAAGTTATATGAAGATGCTCATTTTTGGTTTCAAGTTCCACCGGACCGCTTGGCAAGTTTGTAATGAATTCTGACACTAATCGAGCAGGGATTGTAATAGACCCATGATCCTCAATTTTCGCGCCAATGTATTGAGTGGAAGCAATTTCCAAATTTGTTCCAGCAATCAATAATCTTCCTCCATCAGTGCGAAGTAAAATATTATTCAATATCGGCAGTTCATTACGACTTGATGCAATATCTTTGATTAGATTAAGTGCTTTTGCAAGTTTTTCTTGGGTGACTGATACTTTCATTATACTTTCCTTAATTTTTTAATTAGTCTTAATAGTAATAGGTGCTGTGGAAACTGGGTAAAAATGTGTTCAAACAGGGGTAGAGTGGCGATAAAATAGGTGGAAAACTCTGTGTGCTATTTGTGGACTTTATAGTGGATATTTGTGTATTATTCCACTGTCTGCTGACTTGTCGTTTTCTTTCCACAGATCTGTGTGTTGGTAAGTCACCGCGAAAACACAACATCTGCACAGCTTTTCCACAATTAATGAACATATAATTTATCCTTAATATCGTTAATTTGCTCGCGAATACTGACATTCGTAAGGCTTTCCTTGGTGATTTTTTCAATTGAATGCATAGCGGTCGTGTGGTCTTTTCGTCCAAGCTCTTGGGCAATTTTCGGAAAACTCATTTTCAGTTCACTACGCAGAAGGAACATCGCAATTTGTCTTGGCATGGCGATAAATTTATCTCGCCTGGATGAGCACATATCTTTTACATCAATATTATAATAGCGCGCCGTCTTATCAATTATTTGTTTGGCGGTTATATGTTGCGGTCTATTACGTTTAATATCTCCCAAAATTCCCTCAGCCGCCGCTAAATCAGGAGTGAAATTCTGCATTTCCGCATAAGCAAGCAGTCGATTCAAAGCACCTTCCAGCTCGCGAATGTTCGTCTTAAAGTTGGTCGCTAGATATTCTACGACATCGGAATCTAGTTCAGTGTTACTGAGTTCAGCTTTTGCTTTAACGATAGCGCAACGAGTTTCATAATCGGGCATCTGAATATCAATCGCCATACCCCATTCAAATCGACTACGCAAACGATCGGTTAGAGTAGGAATGCTTTTTGGCGGTTTATCTGAGCTAATAATGATTTGTTTATTGTTCTGATGAAGATCGTTAAATGTATGGAAAAATTCGTCCTGGGTTTTTTCTTTCCCAGCGATAAATTGCATATCATCGACAATCAATACATCGACATTGCGATATTTATCAGAAAAACCTTTTTTCTTGAAACGAATAGAATCCAGAAACTCATTAACAAACGTTTCTGTAGTAATGTAAAGCACTCGCGCCGAAGATTGTTTTTTAACTATCTCGTTACCAACAGCTTGCATTAAGTGAGTTTTACCAAGTCCAGAGCCTCCGTAAAGATAGAGCGGATTATATTTTTCTCCTGGATGTGCGGCGACCGCTTGGCAGGCAGCATAGGCCAAATCGTTACTTGAGCCAACAATAAAGCTATCGAACGTATATCTAGGATTAAGATTACTAGAATGAGATTTCCTCGATGGTAAAATCAGCGGCTTAGCTGTTTCTTGTTGTCCACTTTTATCAACTTCACGATTAACGCGCGGTTTTTTATTGCTAGATTCGACATTATAGGAAATAGACGGAGCATTGATGCCGTTGTGAGCCAAGGCTTCTAATATTTGCGGGTGAAATCGCTTTTCAAGTTGAGTTCTAGCAAAAATATTCGGCGCAATTATAAGAACTTCTTTGTCGGAGATTATTTCCAATTTGGTATTTTTAAACCATGCAGTAAACGACGAAGACGATACAGTTACTTCAATCTCACCTAAAACACCCTGCCAAACCGCATGACTATCCACGAAAATTACTCCCTCAAATTCTGTTAACTGTCTTTACTATAGCAAATATGGGGAGTTTTCCACAAGTATAAACGGAGTAGAAAGGTTACTATTCAAAACAGGGGTAGAGTTTTCCACAACTAAAATTCTCATCTGTTAAAACTGTGGAAAAATATACGTCGATAGTGGAAAAGTTATTGTCGACTTGCAAAAAGTACTGAAAGAATATATACTATTTATTGATATGCCAAAGCGAACATTTCAACCACACACCCGACACCGCGCAAAGACGCACGGTTTTAGGGCACGAGTTTCTACCAAGGCTGGTAGGATGGTTTTGAAGCGCCGCCGCCTAAAGGGCCGCGCTAAAATTGCTATTTAATTGATAGCTAAAAATTATCCCGTCGATGAAGGCGGGATTTTTTGATATAATTGTAAAATATGTTACAACAATGTAATCGGTTTCATGGTCATGGCAGTCTTAAGTTTGTCTATAAAAATGGACAGGCGGTTCGTTCGTCTATAGCCACGATAAAATACGTGAAGAACCCATATCGAAATCACAGCAGATTTGCGGTTGTTGTTAGTAAAAAAGTTCTAAAATCAGCGGTGCGTCGGAATCGTATACGTCGACGTGTTTATGAAATTATTCGCCTGGAACTGCCTAATATGAAAAATGACCAAGATGTGGCTGTTATTATATTTTCGGCGGAAGTTTTATCGATGCCACATAAAGATCTAAAACAGACAATAAAGAATCTTTTCTCTCAAGCTCAACTGTATAAATAGACGCTTTTTTGCTATAATTAAGACATGAGTTTTTTTGATGAGTTTATTGTTCGACCGATTTTAAATTTGCTGATGGCTATTTATAGTCTGATTCCGGATTTTGGTGTTAGCATCATTATCTTTACGATTATTGTAAGACTTTTACTTTGGCCGCTAATTAAGAAGCAGCTTCATCAAGCAAAAGCCATGCGTAAAATGCAGCCAGAGCTAGTAAAGATCAAAAAACAGTACGCAAAAAATCCACAAATGCGCAACCTAGCGATGGTGGAGCTTTATAAAAAACACAACGTCAGTGCTTTTGGCTCAATTGGCGTTATGATTATTCAGTTGCCAATTTTGATCGCGATGTATCGAGTGGTGCAGATTTTCGTTTCTAGCCGCGCCGACTTAGGAAAATATGTTTATGATTTTATGAAAAATCTGCCGGTTGCTAATAATCTAGTAAATAATCCAGATCAATTTAATCAGAATTTCCTGGGAATTATAGATTTGACGCAACACGCGATATCAAAGAATGGTATTGTTGCTGGCTTGGTTATTTTGGCGGCAGTTGCTGCATATTTGCAATATTTAACTTCAAAACAATTGTCACCTCAATCTGACAGCAATCGTAAATTACGCGACATTTTAGCTGAGGCTGGCGATGGAAAAGAGGCAGATCAGGCGGAAGTAAATGCTATTATGACGCGAAAAATGATGAAATTTATGCCAGTAATGATGTTCTTCGTGATTGTGTATTTGCCGGCAGCTTTGGCGCTTTATTTGATGACAGCCAGCGCCGTGGGATATCTCCAGAACTATATCATCTTCAAGCAAGACTCTAAAGAAATGCAAGAAATTGCAGATAAAAAAGCCCCCCAAAAATCTAAAGCATCGACAAAAATCGATAAACGTGTTAAAAAGGCTACAGAGGCCAGGGTAACTCGAATCAAGGCTAAGGATTAAGGAGGATTTATGGACCAAATTGAAACGGTTGAATTTGTAAAAAAATATTTAGAGGATTTGTTAACGTTCTTTGACTTGAATCTGGAAGTTTCAGTAAAAATCGAAGATGGAATTGTTGTAGCTTCAATTCCACACAGCGAGCGAAGTAGTATTTTAATTGGCAGAAATGCGGAAACATTGCGTAGTATTCAGAACCTTTTGTCGACAGCTCTTCATCATAAAGAAGCGTCAACTGTTCGGGTGAATTTGGACATTGCGGACTATAAAAAGCAGCACGCTGAAAAAATTGCCGAAAAGGCGCGCGGCTGGATTGAAGAAGTTCGACGAACTGGCGAATCAAAGGTGGTGGATTTGAATGCTGCTGATCGCTGGACAGTACATCACTTGGCTGGTGAATATAGCGATATTGATACGCATTCTGAAGGTGAAGGTCGCGAACGACGGTTGATTATTAGTCAGAAGAGTTCTTAGTATCATTAAAGACTATTCTGGAGTATAGAACGTAATTCCAAACGAGGCTGACTACTGTGGCGGCTAGCTTGCTAATTAATAGAGCAAGTGATTTATTTAATCCGAAGTTTATAAATATCGGTGTAATAATAGCAATAATAATTGTCTGAATTACCCATAAACCAAACAATGTAACTGCCGCGAATAAAAGAAATTGTTTTTTCAAGTTTTGGGATGTTGACTTGAAAGTATATTTTTTATTTGCAAAAAATGAGAACAAAAAGGCAACGAATGTTGATATGAAATTAGCAAACTCTTTTGGGATATTTAAAAAGATTGTTAGGCTAAAAAGTATGCCAAAATCTAGCACTGTATTAGTACTGCCAACGATAAGAAACCTGAATTTATCGGCGTGTTTTTTTAATATTTCCTGCATGATACTCCTCTACTAAATATAATGGCCTGTTTTTTGTTTCAATAAATATTCGTCCCACGTATTCACCAATTACACCTAGGGATAATAACTGAACTCCGCCGAGGAATAAGATAACTGCCATTAAGGAAGAATAGCCAGCTCCGGTGGAAACTCCGAACAAAGGGCGAACTAAAAGATAAATAATCCAAATGAAAGCAATAAGCGAAATAATGAAGCCAAAAATAGTTGCCATGCGTAGCGGTGCGGTAGTAAAGCTGGTAATTCCGTCGATTGCCAAGTTAAGTAGTTTTCGATAATTCCACTTGGTTTGACCAGCTAATCTGGGGTCGCGATCATAAAATATCTCTTTTTTCTTATATCCAATCCAGCTAAAAATTGCTTTTGTATTACGCTGAGATTCGCGGAATTTTTGCAAAGCCTCAATGCATCGGCGATCCAGTAAGCGAAAATCTCCAGTATCGACTTGAATAGGAATATTGGTCGATTTTTGCAATATTCTGTAATACCATTGGCTGGTTTTTTTCTTCAGCCAGGTTTCGCCTTGTCGATTGTTGCGGCGAGCATAGACGTCACTGTAACCATCTTCCCAATACGAAATCATTTCCTGAATGAGCTCTGGCGGGTCTTGTAAATCTGCATCGATAATCACTAGAGCGTCACTTTTTACATGGTCAATTCCAGCTATCATGGCAATTTCTTTACCGAAGTTTCGCGATAGATTTATATAGCTAATTCGAGAATCTTTTTTCGATTGCTCGGCTATGATTGAAAAAGATTTATCGGTGCTGCCGTCGTTTATGAAGAGAAATTCGAATTGATAATTGGGTGTGTTTTTTGTAAATTCGTCCAAGCGCTTAAATAATTGCGTCAAAACGGATTCTTCGTTGTAGACGGGGATGAGGAGAGTGATAGTTCTCATAACTATTTCAAAGCTTCTTCAAATGATTTCATTAAGGTGTTTACATTCTTTTCCCATGAAATTCTTTGCACCTGTGCTTGCATACGATCACTCATTTCTTTACGGCTATTCGGATTAGATAATATAGATAAAATCTTTTCAGTAAAATCTTCGGGACTTTTGGGCTGAGCATATAAAATAGCATCGCCTCCAGCTTCACGCAATACTGGGATATCTGAAGCGACAACAGGAGTTCCGCTCGTTAAGGCTTCGACGATAGGCATTCCAAAACCTTCATAGATAGAGCTCATACAGAAAAGGTCAGCTTGTTGATAGAACGCAGGAACGTCTTCTTGAGGTATATATCCTGGACGTATAACATTTTCTCCCGCAGCTTGTGCTTCCTTTATGGCGCGTTCAGTGGATTCCGTTTTCCATCCTTTTCCGCCTGCTAGGACTAGGGAATATTTTTCGCGAATTTCCTTCGGTAGTGATCGAAAAGCGGCTATCATTGTCGGTAAGTCTTTGCGCGGCTCTAAATTGCCGATTGAAAAAATATATCGTTTGGTTGGTAAGTTATATTTGGTTGCGACGTCTATTGTGCTAGGTTGGCGATAGATTGGATCTGCCGGTATAGGTGTTACAACAATTTTTGATGCGGGGACTTTGTACTCGGCGATAATCTCTGATTTGATTGACTCTGAAACTGTAATGATGATATCGGCTTTTTTGGCAGAGCGAGGAACGCATCTCCTAAGATGCGCCAAGTTGCGTTGCTCGATGGTCTCAGGAAAATATAAATATCCAAGGTCGTGAATAACTACAGCGGAGATGGAGGATTTTATTGTTGTCCATAGATCAAAATTTGGAAATATAGATACGTCTACACGAGGGGAAAATAAATCATACGGCAGCGGAATATTGTAACTTTGAAGTTTTGTGAACAAACGTTGCGGCATAAAAATATGCTTTTCGTGCTTGACGGCTTTATTTAATTCGGGGTCTTTATGTTTGCTAAGAAAATTAAAGTAAAATGCGGATATTTCCGTATTTGATGGAGAATAGGTAGCCAGGCTATTAGTGAGCATTCGTGTGTAATGACCTACTCCAGATATATTTGGGGCAGTTAATGCAGCAGTTTCAATACGAATCTTCATATATTAAAGTATACCATTTTCGTATATAGGAATAAATTGCGTCTTTACTATGTTGTGAAATACGAATAGGTCTAAATATTGCTGTCGAGCTGCCGCAGATAGGCTGGTTCTGAGCTTGTCGTTCTCGTATAATTTTTTCATAGAATCCCGTAATGCTGATGCGTTTTTAGAAGGAATGAGAAGCCCCGTTTTATTATTGTGAATAATTTCTGGATTTCCACCGACATTGGTTGCTATGATAGGCAGCCCTAACATACTAGCTTCGATTAAGGAAACGCTAAATCCCTCATGATATGTTGGGTGTAGATATACATCAGCGGATGCAACGTATGGTAGGGGATTAGTCTTATATCCATAAAAAGTAACGGGTAGCCCTTTGGCTTGTTGCTCAAACTGTAATCGATCAGGGCCATCACCAATAAGTACTAATTGTGAATTTTTATACGTAGCGTTAAATTCTTTAAAAGCAGTAATCGCTTCTCCAATACCTTTGTCTATGACAAGGCGACCGGATATGCAGAAAGTAAATACCGTATTCTTAGGCGATTCGTATTTTTGCTTTTGATCTTCAACTCCATTATAAATAACGATTATTTTATTGCGAATTGGCGAGTTTGCGGGTAGATTATTGGAAATAAGAGTTTGTTCACTTTTGCTGACTGCGGTTATAGCATCGGCAAAGCGAGCTGACCACGCAACCAACTTACCTGTTGGATTCTTATGGTTTACGTAGAGATTTTTCCAGATATGTTTTAGATCGGCATGGTCAGTCCAAATCACTTTAGCACCAACAAGTTTTCCCGCAATAGATCCAGCTATGAAATCATCTTTACTTTGCAGATGCACAACGTCCGCTTTAAATCTACTAAACTGAATGGCGTAATATATAGTCAGCAATAATTGCCACAATATATAAAACGGCACAAGCAGAGTATTTTTTCCGCTCCAATTTTGTTTAGACCACCACCAAGATCGATAATGTGGAATGTTTTCGTGCTCAGCGTAATCACGCAACTTTTTATGGTGACTTAGAATTATTGGAAAATGTCCTAATTTTTGTAGTTCTTTTGCTAGGAAAATAGGAAAACGCTCACCCCCGCCGAAATCATAAGATGCGGCGTTGCGTACTAAGACGATTCGTAAAGCACTCATACTATAGAGTATATATCTTTTTTATGCAATTTGATATAATCGTAAGGAGATGCGTATTCTTGTGAATAAAGAAAATGAGGCGATTTTACGCGCAATAGTTAGTACAGATTTTAAAGTAAGATACCAAAGTTCAGTTTTAGGATATGTTTGGTCTCTCTTAAAACCTATGTTTATGTTTGGTATTTTGTATGTGTTGTTTACGTATGCATTTCCTCAGGGCAGTAAAGGTATTGAATCTTATGGGGTTTGGTTGCTAATGGGAATTGTGTTGTGGAACTTTTTCTCTGAGGCTACTATGATAGGTACGCGTTCCGTTGTTGATAATGGGCAATTGATTCGCAAAGTGGCAATTCCGCGACATCTTCTGGTTATTGCAAGCAGTGTGTCGGCACTTATTAACCTCGGCTTAGGGATGATAGTGGTGATACTTTTTGCGTTTCTTAGTGGTTTATTTCCTACTTTTTCGTGGTTACTACTTATTCCAGCTATAGCTGAGCTATTTATATTGTCCGTTGGATTGTCCTTGCTGCTTTCTGCTCTTTATGTGATATTTCGCGATATTGCTTATATATGGGAAATCTTATTGCAGGCAGGACTTTATGCGAGCGGTATTATTTTTGCGGTTACTTCTATGCCGTCAGTCATACAAAAGATTGCATTTTTAAATCCAATTACACAGATTATCCAAGATGCCAGACACGCTTTAATGCCTAATAATCCCGCATCTCAAACTATTTGGCAGACTTTTCATAATCCGTTGTTGTGGTTTATTCCAATCATTATAGTTATTGTGATATTTGGTTTAGGAAGTTGGTATTTTCAGCGTAGACAACGATTTTTCGCGGAGGACATTTAAATGACAAAACCTGCAATTGTAGTAAAAGATATACATAAGGAATTTATTCTTCCACAGTCAAAGAATTCTAGTATTAAAAGTGCCTTTGTTAACATTGTTAAGAAGAATAAAAAGACAGTTCAGAAAGTGTTGGATGGCGTTAGCTTTAACGTAAATCAAGGTGATTTTTTTGGTGTTGTTGGCCGAAACGGTTCAGGTAAGAGTACTATGCTTAAGATGCTAGCTGGAGTTTATCAGCCAACGAGCGGAAGCATTGAAATAAATGGCAAATTGACGCCTTTCATAGAGTTGGGGGTTGGGTTTAATCCAGAACTGTCTGGTAGAGATAATGTTTTTTTGAACGGTGCTCTACTTGGGTTTACGCGTAAGGAAATGGAACTGATATATGATGATATCGTTTCGTTCGCAGAGCTTGAGCCATTTATGGATCAGAAATTAAAGAACTATTCATCGGGTATGCAGGTTCGTTTGGCGTTTTCAGTAGCAATAAAAGCGCGCAATGATATTATGATTTTTGACGAGGTGCTGGCTGTTGGTGATGAAGCTTTTCAGCGTAAGTGTATAGACATTTTTGAACAATACAAGTCCAGTAAGCAAACGGTTATATTGGTTACGCATGATATGGATACTGTTAAAAAGTTTTGTAATCGAGCCGTGTTAATCCACGAGGGCAAGATTATTAAAGAAGGTAGTCCAGTGCAGGTTGCGGATGAATATAGTAGGCTCAATCAAGCTGTAATAGATAAAGCTGTAGACCAAAGACATCAATATACAGGTAAAAATATTAAAACCGCCATATACGATAAAACGGGTAAGAAACGCCGTAGCTTTAAAGTGGGAGAAACGATTTCTCTTGACTTGTCATGGGATAATGATAAGACTAAGGCTATTATGGTGGATTTGTATCGTAAAGATAGTAATTTGGTATCGAATTTTATCACCAATAGAGAGGGATTTCCTAAATTGCCTAGCGATAATAAATTGACTCTTGATATTGAGGCAAATTTAGGTCCAGGGTCGTATTATGTCGACATTAATCTGCTCAATCACAACGGCACCGTGAAGTATGACGTGATGTATCGTGCTGAAGAATTTATTATTACGAATGATTTTTCTGCAGTCGAGCATTCATTTGGCGGCTTAACTATGATTCCGCGCAAGTGGCATACTAGTAAGAAATGATATGGAGAAATTTATTTTGATGAGTGAAGCTTGATTTTAATAATATCAAGACCCCATTTAACGACTATTCTCGCGGCAGTTCGCCCAGTCGATGCGATATTCCACAATTGGTGTAATCCTTGTAGAACATTGCCTTTTTTAATCATACGATACCCGACGCGCATTAGTACAAATATATACGCATGCTTAAGACTTATTCCAAAGTCGTCAGTAACCGAACTTTTCATATAATAATTAAAAGACTGTTTGATTTCTGATCTAGATGTAACATTTGGGGAAATAATATCCCAGCTGCGATACGATAACTTTTTAGCAAGGAGATTTTGTTCGTCGCGTCTTTGAGCTGATATGCTGCCATCGCTAATTCTATATCTAAAAATAGGATAAGCGACGTTAGCTAGTTTGCCATATTTAGCAAAACTACTAAACAGATCATAGTCTTCGGCTGGACACGTATTAGGATATAGCCCCGCCTCAATTACTGTCTGTTTACGATAAACTACTGATGAATGGCAGAATTGGTTAAAAATACAAAGACCAAGCCGAATGTCTTTGTCACGAGTAACGTTAATAATAAAACCAGTAGGTACGCTGTCTTGGTTAATGATTTCTGCGCCACCGCCAACGAGAACCAACTCGTCATCATTTTCCAACATATCAACCTGAGTTTTTAATTTATGAGGCAGCCATTCGTCATCCCCGTCTATTCGAGCTATATATTTTCCTCTGGCCTCATTTATACCACGATTAAGCGAAGCGACGAGACCCTTATTCTGCTGGTTAATGAGGCGGATGCGACTGTCTTCTTTTTGAAGGCGCTGAACGATTTTTTTTGTATTATCAACGGAGCCGTCGTTTATGATAATATATTCAAAATCAGTAAAGTCCTGAGATAGAACAGAGCGAATAGAATTTTCTATATACAATTCATCGTTATAAGTCGCAGTAATAATTGATACTAGCGGTGTTTTATCTTCAGAAATCTTTTTTACCATATGTGATATTATAACATTTTTTATAGCGGCGTTGAAATCTTATTACCGAAATGTTATTATTATAAGCAATAAAATAAAACGAGAGATTAGATCGTGAAAATCAAACAAAAAATGAAGAAAAAAACTAGAATTATACTTGCTTCTACGCTGGCTTTAGCTTTAGTAGCGTGTGCTACAGTTGCGTATATTTACAGACCACAACAAAATAATACTGATGCTAATAATCCCGTAGTAAAAGAGTCTACGGATAAAAAAGAAGACTCTAAGAAAGTTGATGACAATAGTACGAAGCCCGAAAAACGCGATGGATATAGTCCTGATAAACCAATTAATACTGGAGATCAGCAGTCGTCAGGGTCAAAAAAATCAGTAGTTCCAATTGTGAGCGGATATGGATTGAGTGTGGATAAGCAATATTTGCAGATTGACGGAGGAGTTAACTCCATTGTTGAGAACGGCGGTAGTTGTGAATTTACACTGTATTGGTCTGGCGGGAGTGTTTCTCGTAAATCTAGTTCATTTGCCGGTCCAAGTTCGACGAGTTGTCATATGATTGAGATACCATTGTCGGAATTGCCATCAGGTGTAGATATATCGGTAAAGGTAAACTATTCGTCAAAATTACACACAGGAGAATCTTCGAATAATCCGTCATTCCGTAAGGAGAGTTTGCGGTGATTGAAATAAGACGTACGAAGTGGACGAGATTAAAATATGTCAGCTACACGTTAGCTGTGGTGAGTGTTATTGTTTTAGGGTTTATTTTTTGGCCGAGGACTGGAGCGCTATCTCCTTGGAATGCTGGCAGGATTATCGATGATAATGTTTTTTATGATACAAATACGTTTGCTAGCGTTCAAGATATCCAGAATTTTATAAATGACCACACTCCTGCCTGTGATACATGGGGAACTGGACGGTCTGAATATGGTGGCGGTACGCGAGCGCAATATGCTGTTAACCGCGGCTGGCATGGTCCGCCGTATGCTTGCCTGCGTAATTATCACGAGAATCCAAACACTAAAGAAACCTCATTTGAAAAAGGCGGCGGCTGGTTTAGCGGTGGATTATCTACTGCACAAATTATTTGGAATGTGTCAAAAGAATTTGGCATTAACCCACAGGTCATGTTAGTGATATTGAAGAAGGAACAGGGGTCTTTGTTTACTGACTCGTGGCCTTTAAAGAGTCAATATAAATATGCCATGGGATTTGCTTGCCCAGACAACGGTCCAGGAAATACTGCAAATTGTTCAAGCGAATATGCCGGACTATATAACCAGTTACGTATGGCTGCGCGCCAACTACGACTTTACGCGAATAGGCCAAATGAATATCGTTACAAGGCAGGACGAACCAACTACATCCAATACAATCCAGATGCAGCTTGTGGCGGAAGTTGGGTGTATATTGAGAATCAAGCGACCGCAAGCCTGTATAACTATACGCCATATCAGCCGAATCAAGGGGCTTTGAATGCTGGCGCGGGAACTGCACATTGTGGAGCTTATGGCAATCGAAACTTCTGGAGGTTTTTCAATGAGTGGTTCGGTTCTCCGTTGAATTCTGTCAAAATTGATTCGCCATTATCCATAAAGACGGAAAAAACCGGATCAAAATTATTTACGAATATGGAAGTGACAGCGTCTTTCACTATTCGCAATTCCACTAATCAGCGTCGCGACTTAGGCGTGATGGTAATTGCAGGTCGGGATAGCAATTCGAATAATTACGATTTTGGCAGTCAGCGCGTTGTTCTTGAGCCGTGGCAATCATATACTTATCGAGCGTCAACTAGATTAGATAAAGAAGGTGATTATAGGTTTTGGATCAGTAATTATCGTGATGGTAGTGGGTGGAGCGATAATTACCCAGAATCTTCAGCGGGAAATGTTCGTGAGGTTGCAACATTTGTTCAATCGCCTCCAACGGTAGTGTCTGCCGTCACAACACAGATTTCGCGCATTCATAAAAATCAATCAGTTAACGTGGGCTTTCAGGTGAAAAATAATAGTGCCAAACCTGTTGATCTTGGTTATTTTGGCTTAGCTATAACAAGTCCAAGTGGAAAGAATGCTGACGTTGTCTTTGATACAGTTAATCAATTATCTCCAGGCGCCGTATATAATTACAACAAAGAGTTTTTGCCGCGTGAAGAAGGACTGTATCGAGCAAGAATTAGCGGGACTCTTGATGGCGGTAGGACGTGGACGGAAACCCAGTATCCTGTAGCTACGGACGCCAGTGCTGGCAATCGCGCCACCTTCACAGTTCTTCCTAGCTTAACACTCACTCAAGGTATAACATTCTCTAGCGCTAACCCTCGCTCTGGCGATTCAGTCACAACTACATTCAAACTAAAAAACTCCTCTAACCAACCAATAACAACCAGTGAGTACACTTGTCTAATCCTACGTAACCAAAGCGGACAAAACTACGATCTAGGATGTCTTTCTCCATCAATAATTCAGTCAAATCAAGAGTTAGAATTCAAAGCAACTCGTCCATTCCCAGTAGGTACATATAACGCATATTTCTCTACATTTGACGGTAGAAGGTGGCAAGACTACAAAACACCACCCCTCGAAACTGGACAAGAGGTGGTGAAGGCCGAGATGAGGGTTCTTCCTGACGTCGTTCTTTCTGAAGGACTATCAATTAGTAGCACTACTGCACATGTCGGTGAGCAGCTAACGGGTACTTTCAAGTTAGAGAATCTTAGCTCTAGTGTATCTAATCATAATCAACAACTATGCTATATCATTCGCAGGCGGCAGGGTGGTAACTATGATTTAGGATGTTTGCCTACGAGTGGAATTCCACCTAAGAGCCAATCGAGCTTCTCTCTGAGTCGTACGTTTAATGAACCTGGTGAATATGAAGCGTTCTTTTCACTTTATGACAATGGAGTATGGCGCGAAGGATCTTATCCTCCAGGACTTACAGGAAAGGAATCTTCTCGCGCCACCTTCACAGTTCTTCCTAGCTTAACACTCACTCAAGGTATAACATTCTCTAGCGCTAACCCTCGCTCTGGCGATTCAGTCACAACTACATTCAAACTAAAAAACTCCTCTAACCAACCAATAACAACCAGTGAGTACACTTGTCTAATCCTACGTAACCAAAGCGGACAAAACTACGATCTAGGATGTCTTTCTCCATCAATAATTCAGTCAAATCAAGAGTTAGAATTCAAAGCAACTCGTCCATTCCCAGTAGGTACATATAACGCATATTTCTCTACATTTGACGGTAGAAGGTGGCAAGACTACAAAACACCACCCCTCGAAACTGGACAAGAGGTGGTGAAGGCCGAGATGAGGGTTTCTGCTTAATTAGTTAAGAGCATGCTCTTAACTTCGCCTATAAACGAATCTTCCGAGAACTCGCGGGATGCTTTCTCCCGCAAGTTTTTGGCTTTATGGAACGATGATTCTATATCATCCAGAGTCTGCTTAATATATTTCGCATATGCTTTTGGACTAGTGATATCGTCAACTATGAAGCCGTTTTTACCTATAAAGTCAGGAAGCCCGCCAACTCTAGCTGCAACTATTGGTAGTCCGCGCAAAGCTATCTCGACTGGCGTATTTGGCATACCGTCAAAAAGCGAGGTATATAGAAAAGCGTCATATTTTTCGGCTGGCAAAGATGCTACTCCGTTAAATCCACCGATATAATGAACACGTGGATGCGGCGGTAGACTATTTGCAGGGAACTCTGATGAAGGATCTCCGTACATATCTATATGAACGTCTTCAGGAAGAAGATCTGCAATTTCCGATACTAATTTAGGCAATTTTTCTGGCGCCAATCGAGAAGCCCATAATATTCTACGGCTATTCGGTAATTTATCTACTACAGGATAATGATTTTTTGTCAGTGGTTGATGATGTACGACTATTTTTTGAGGATCGTAGGCATATTCATTGACCCACATAGATTTTACTGCTTCGTTGTCTGTCGTAATTAAATCAAGAAGTTGATATACCTGCGGTATGTGACTGTGTGAAAATCCAAAAATTCGTCCCGTTTCATCAGTACTCTGACTATATGCAGTAGCTATTACTCGCTTGTTGGTCGCTTTTATGTATGTTTCGTGATCGCGCACAAAATCATAAGCTAGCTCGGAATTAAGAATGTGTAAAGTTTTAATATTAGTGTTTTCGATCAATTGTTCAAGCAATCTGTATTTTTGGTCAATACTAAAGAACCGAGTTATTGTCCCAAATTGTAAGAAATCTATTTTCTTATCTAGTTGCGACCTCCATTCTGAATAGTCAGCAGGAACTTCATTAGTGGAGATAACGAGCACTTTCTTTCCTATTGAAGCCGCGGTGTTTGCGTAATTGACGGCAAATAAATCTGCGCCACCTCTCTTAAGCCAGGGCACAAATAGGGTATAATCGTAGCTATCACTTCGTAATTCCTTACATATTTCCCAATACGCAAGACCAACTCGATAATGGTCGTCGGTGATTGTGTGGTATGTGCTTGGTAGTGGTGATGGTGGAAAAATTTCTTTTTCTATTGAGTGAAGAGCTTTCCATTCTGTTTCCAGCCATTTTGGTATAGATTCTGCAGTTTGTGAATGTGCTGGTCGTTTTAGTAATGCACTGCGTCCACGGCGTATTATAGCCAGAGGTCGGCGGATCAATCCTAACGGTATGCGTGATCGTATGATTAATTCTTTGATTGTATTTTTTGTTTGACGGTGCTGCTCTGATTGAGGAACGCGAATTTTGTTGATATCTATAGAGCGAAAATTGGAAGGCTTAAATATTGGATGTGCGTGCAGTAATGATCGACTAGCTTTTTGGCGTGCCCACTCTGATCCTGATGACTTGCGGCGTACAAATATGGCTGTTTGTGGAATGAGAATGTTTTTTACGCCATTTTCAATCAAGCAACAACTTAAGTACCAATCTTCATATCCATATCCTGGGCTATTTGGTGCATACGGGAATTTTTTAAGAAGTGTAATTGGTGCGATGATAACGGAATTCCAGCGTCCAGATAGAACGCTTAATAAGATATCTTGGTCCTTAGTGGTGCAGCCAGTTTTTTGGACGATAGAGTCCGCGCCCTCGAATTCTATGGTATAAGCGCTGTGGGCAACATATTTGCCGTAAGGTTTTTTTAATAGCAATTGAACGCTGTCGTGTAGCCAATTTTCACTCATCAGATCATCAGCGTCGATAAAAGAAACAAATTGACCATGCGCTTTTTTTATGGCGCTATTTCGCGAACTCGAAAGATCTCCATGATCCCATTGATATATGTGTATAGGCAGACCGGTATAGTTATTGAAATAATCAATAGTTTGATCATCACCTCTGTCTATGGAAACTATCACTTCATAAGATATGGACGCTTCCTCAATTTTTTTTACAGCACGCTCGACTGATTTCATAGTCTTATGCGCAACAAGACCCTCGCGGTGGGCAGTTATAATAATAGACAATACACAATCTTTCTTATTCATAATTCAGATTATAGACTAGGTAGCTTCTTTAGTCTATTTTGTGCTATTATGATATTTGTAATGAAAGAGTGGAGTAAGAATAAACCTGGGGTAGTTTTCTTTTTTGTAGTCTGGTTTATATTATCAATATCATTTATTGGTAATTTTTTTGGAACAGGACTATGGAACGGCTGGTTTGACGGTTTTCAGAAAGATTCGTCTGCCATAGTAGAAAAAACTGCTTATTGCAAAAATAAATATGATTATAAAGGTCCGTTAATAGCAGCCGACAGTAAAGATTACAATAAGATAATGATGAGTCAAGATTGTAATCCGTCTCAGGTAAAACCTTATGTATCTCAATACGGTTTACAAGCGAGGGTTATAGCTGGATTATCTCCGAATGATGCTTCCAGAATCCCAGCTTACATCAAAAGAGTATCTATATTCCTAGCTGTGCTTACTGCATTTTTATTAGCCTTAGTTGTTCAAAAAATAAGAGCGCTGTTTGGCGGAATTGCCGCTTCTGTCTTCACTGTAATGCTGGCATTTAGTCCATGGATTGCTGGGTATGCTCGCAATATATATTGGATAGAACCGCTGCTGATAGCTCCGTTTGTAATATCTTTTGTTGGCTATCAATATTTTAAGAAATCAAAAAAACTTTGGCTATTTTACATTATTGAATCTGTAGCTATGTTCCTCAAGCTGCTAAATGGATATGAATACGTATCGACAATCGCTATATCCGTATTAGTTCCTATAATATTCTTTGAATTAGTTCATAAAAACGTGAAAATCATTAATCTTTGGAAGCAAGCAGTGCCCGTGTTTGCCGCTACAGTTGTCGCGTTTTCTGGTGCTTATTGGGTGAATTTTATATCGCTTACTGATTATTACGGATCATCCGATAAAGCCGCAAGTGCCATAAACGCCAGGGCGTCAGATAGGGGAATTTCTGGTATACGTTCTATGAGAGCATACGCTGTCGGTAACTTTAAAATCTTACGACCTGAAACTTACAACTTCATAAATCAATTAGTTAATCTGGACAATATGGCTAATAATAGCGGAAAAACATATAAGTATATTATTGTAAATGTCGTCAATTATTTGCTACTTCCAGCAATTACTTTACCCGTACACATTAATGGTATGTTTGGCGAGTTTATACAGTCTATTCTATTCTGGACTATCCTTGGGTATTTGATTATTCTTAGCTCCAGAAAGATTATTGGCAAGAAATATAGCAGACCTTTCCTTTGGTCTATGAATTTCTCTGTTATTGGAGCTTTTTGTTGGCTTGCTCTTATGCCGGGGCATGCATTGCCGCACGCTCACATAAACGGCATTATATTCTACATACCTCTACTGTTGTTTGTATATGTATTGATTGGGTTGTGGGCTGATTATGTAGTAAAAAGGACGGTGAAGTATGAATAGTACAGTTATTATTGGCGGTGGATTTTATGGGCTAAGGATAGCACTATATCTGCACGAAGAACTTGGTGTAGACAATATAATTATTATCGAGAAAGAAACTGCGTTGATGGATAGAGCCTCTTATGTGAATCAGGCGCGCATCCATAATGGATATCATTATCCTCGCAGTGTTTTGACTGGGTTTCGTTCAGCGGTTAACTTCCCAGTTTTTGTTGATGAATACGGTCCAGCTGTAGTGTCTAATTTTGAGAAATATTATGGAATTGCTAAGCATCTTTCAAAGGTTAACGCTAAGCAATTCGAACATTTTTGTGAGAAGATTGGTTCTGAAATTGAGCGTGCTCCGCATGATATAGAAAAAATGTTTAATCCGTCGTTGATTGAAGAGGTTTTTAAGGTTAAAGAATACGCGTTCAATTCACGCAAGCTAAGAGAGCTTTTAGTAGAGCGCATTAATAAATATAAGGGCATTAGTATTCATACTGGAGAATCTGTCAGTAAAATTGAATTGCCTGCTGGCAGCGCGGGTAAAATAAATGTTGTTACTGATCGTGATAACTATGAAGCGGATTTTGTTTTAAACTGTACTTACTCAAATATTAATACTCTGCATCGTGCATCTGGATTACCGCTAGTTGGACTTAAACATGAAATTACCGAGATGTGTCTTGTTGAGTTACCTCAGCAGCTTAAGGATTTTAGCATAACAGTGATGGATGGTCCGTTTTTCTCGATTATGCCATTTCCTTCGAAGAATTTATATACTCTTTCACACGTTCGTTACACGCCACATGAATCGTGGATTGATGATGAAAATACTAGCGCCGAGCGTATCAAAACTCATGAATATTTGAAAAATCGCCCCTTTAAATCAAACTATAGACAGATGTATAATGATGTTGTGAGGTTTATTCCAGCCTTGAAAAATATGAAATATCGTGAATCTATCGTTGAAGTGAAGACAGTTTTAGTGAAGAGCGAAGACGATGACAGTCGTCCGATATTGTTCAGAAATGACTTTGGTAACGATGGATATATTTGTATTATGGGCGGAAAATTAGATAATATTTATGATGCTTTTGAGGAATTGAGGAGGATATATGGTCAAGAAAAAGCAAACTAATAAAACTGTAAAGAAACAAGATATTTTTGTATCTGTTGTGGTTGGAGTTGATCGTAACTATACTGGCTTGGGTGAATATTTAACGGATTTATCGAAATTACTTGGTGGTAGTTATGAAAATTACGAAATCATCGTGATAGATAATGAATTGAAGCCAGAAGTTGTAAAAGAAGTAATAGATATATTGAAGGTGTTGCCGTGCATACGCTTAATTCGTCTATCTAGGGAATATAGTTATGATATCGCTCTTATGGCTGGGATTCAGGGGGCAATCGGAGATTATGTAGTACTGACTAACCCGGCGATTGATCCGATAGACGCCATACCTTCTATCGTCGAAGAAAACAAGAAGTATGACATCGTTAATGGAATAGCAACTAACCATACAAAGAAAGATGATTTAGGCAGGCGAACGTTTTATTGGTATAACCGTCGATATCTTGGTGTTGATATTCCTGCCGCCGCGACATATTTTATCGCGCTCAGTAGGCGTGCAGTAAAAGCTGTTTCTACTACAAATAGGCACGATGGGCATATTCGTCATTTGATTCGTCAAATTGGATATAAATGTGCGGAATATCGCTATGAAGTGAAAGTAGACCCAGTAAAGACACGTAAACTGCGCACGGGAGTGTTGGAAGCTATAGATATAGCAGCTAGCCACTCCACCCAACCACTAAGGGCTATGTCGTGGGTTGGCGTCGGCGCTAGTGTTATTAATCTAATTTACGCATTATACGTTGTTTGCGTATCAGTATTTAAGCGCGACGTGGCTGCGGGATGGACAACTATGTCCTTGCAGCTTTCTGTGATGTTTTTCTTGCTATTTATGTTTTTGGTTGTATTAGCGGAATATGTTGGAAAAATACTTAAAGAGGCGCGAGACGATGCTTCATATATAGTGATGGATGAATTAAGTAGTACGGTATCTATTGCCGATACAGAAAGAAAAAATCTTTCGGAGTAATAATATGGGCAAAATAACTTCTGAGAAAATAAACCAATTACATCCAGAATGGGAATTTCCAGAGTTTGAAATTGATGAGATAAACAAGAAAAAGCATAAATATTGCGTGTGTGTTTTTGTTATCAATGAAGGGGAGCGCATCCAAAAACAGCTACAGAAGATGAAACCGCTGGCTGACCAAATCGATATCGTGGTGGCTGACGGCGGAAGTACTGACGGGTCGCTTGGAATTGATTTTCTAAAGTCTCAAGACGTGCGAGCTTTATTGACGAAAAAAGGTAAGGGTAAACTGAGCGCACAGATGAGAATGGCGTTTGCCTGGGCTCTCTCTGAAGGTTATGAGGGCGTTGTGGTCGTTGATGGAAATGGCAAGGATAGTATAGAAAGAATTCCTAACTTCATCAAATTGCTTGACCAAGGATATGATCACGTCCAAGGCTCACGATTTATACCAGGCGGTAAGGCTGTAAATACGCCGCTTTCGAGGGAAGTTGGTCTTCATCTTATTCACGCGCCATTGATAAGTCTTGCGGCTGGAAAAAGACACACCGATACGACAAATGGATTCCGTGCTTATAGCGCAAAATTGCTCAAAGATCCAGATATTGCTGTATTCCGTGATATATTTCAAACGTACGAACTTCATTATTATCTCGCTATTGAAAGTAGCCGTCGTAAGCAGTACAAAACAGCTGAAACACCAGTTGTGCGAACATATCCGAAGAAGGGTAAAACACCAACGAAGATTAGCCCAATCAAGGGGAATATGCACGTTATGAACGTACTACTTCGTGCGGTGGCTGGAAAATATCGCAAGCCTAAAAAATAGTCTGCTTGCGATAATTATTATTGAAGTTAGTGCTTATTAGTTTCTGTACATTTATCGGCGTTATGTAGGCAGAAGTTACTCTTATAGATATATAAGTTATCTTCTTTAACAGACATCTCGCGGTAAGATATGTCTTGTATTTCGAACGAAACTCCCGGTATCAAACTGTAGGCTTTAGGTGAGATTCGTACAGATGAGTCGTTTGGTCCTAGCGCTATTGGAAAACTCCAACTGGTGTTATACGGTGGCAGTGATATTGGATATTCATGTAGCGACGATCCAGATATTTCCAATAGATATCTCGGCAACTTAGAAGTCATAGGTAAGATACTTTTTGCCTTGTAACGCACAGATATCTCAAACACTCTAATATTATTGCCAGTGCCGGCGTTAATGACGTAATCTCCGTTTGAGGATTTTTGCACGCGACGTTCTGGATATATCGTGGTTTTCTGGTTTGCGCTATCAGATTGGCGTTTCCATAATACGTGAGAATCATTTGTCGCAATTACGGTATAATTATTCAAAAGTTCTTTGTAAAATTGCCAATGACGCGACCATAACCATTCTTCATAAACGAAATATGACGGGTTTAATGTTATGACGTAATCGGGTTTCTGCTCTATAAAATCTTTAGTGTATTTATCTCTTCTATCAGGACCTAATGCATGTATAATATAGTCTTCACCTCCCGAAGATCCGTTTTTCTGCTTGTGAATAGAGTCGTAAACGCTGGTATAAGTAGACCAGATACTAGCACCATTTTTAATGTACGGCGCAAAATCCTCTAATCGCTTTTTCCACGTAACACTCACGTATTCAGAGTCGTCAGTAGAATGTCTAGCCTTCCTTGATTCAGCGACAATGTGTTTTACTGGCATCCAGCTGATTTTTTGCAGGAATATTGCTGCATTGTATCCAATAGCAACTACACAGCCGAGTAGTAATCCGAACACTATAAACGAAACTTTCTTATTTATAGCATTAACGTTCGGCTTCTTTGTTCGGATTATTTTATCCGCCGCGTAAATTAAGACCATTACAAGGATAGATCCCGCAGCTCTTTCTAATGGTATAAGTTGTGCGCCAGGCGCCCAATAGCCAGTTATGGAGACGGCGAACACTATAATTCCATACAGTAATAATATAGAAAAGGTGGAAAATTCTTTTTTGGATAATATCTTTTTCTTTATGCTTATTATATATGCGGCAACTCCACCTATCATAACGGGTAACATATAAAGTAACATTCTTTTTGTGACAAGCTGGTCAAGGGTATTTAATTGCAGGAAACTATTTGGAGGAGCCCCAAAATACCACCCTTGGTCTTTAGGAACTTCAATCAATGCGTAACGAAGCGCGTCGTGTGCGTGACCGAGCGTCATAATTGATAGTACGGCGTAAACTGCAATTGCCACACCAAACAACTCTCCGAAAAACATCATTATCTTTTTCTTTGTGGTTTCTTTTGAGCGAATGTATCGAATGGCTTTAATGATAACGTAAGCAAGAATAAAGGCTAGTCCTTGTTCGGTGCCGCACGCGACAGAAAGTCCCATAATTGTATATAAAATAGGATAATAGAGGTTAATTTTATTTTTGCCAATAGTCATTTGCCAATTTGGATGCCATAACATGAAAGCTGCAGCGATAAACGGGAATGTTGTCCTGAGACCGAGAAGAGAATTGCCCGCCCAAATAGCGTCAATAGCGTCAATAGAGATTATTGTGAATATGCTAGTTGCGAAGATGGATTTTTTAACATTTCTAAAATAAGCCCAAAATAGAAAAAAGGACGAAACGAGGAATAATATTGGCGATACTAATAATTTTGCAACTTCCACGGCGAATAAATTGTGTCCCATAATATAAAATAATGGAAAATGAAGAAGTGGAACTCCGACTCCGTGAAAGAATGGGAAATCTCGTGCCAGAACTTCACCGCCCAGTAGGCGACGGAGCGGGTTATATAATTGGAAAGTTCCATTGGCTGCATACGAATCCATAGCTAAGCCGTTTCCCAATGCCGCAAGCGTAGCGAAAATTACAAAAACTAGTATGTAAACGACACTTACAAATACTGCAGTAAAAAGCAATGTTCGTTTAAGATTTATATTACTTAGAGTCTTACGTATATTCATATTACTTAAACTATTCTAAATTGATATCAGGGATATGTCTATACTAACTAGTGTTATGTCTTTTATATAAAATCTACTATAATAAATATAGGAGGAATTATATTAATGAAAACTGCACTGATTGGATACACTGGATTTGTTGGCGGAAATATTAAGAACCAACACGAGTTTGACGATTATTATAATAGTAAGAACATATCTGATATTGAAGGTAAAGAGTATGATCTCGTGGTTAGTGCTGCGAATCGTGCTGAGATGTGGCGAATTAATCAAGAGCCAGAAGTTGATCGTGCAGAAATTGAAGATTTTATATCGCACATTGAAAAGGCGAAAATTAAGAAACTTGTGCTAATTTCAACAGTTGGAGTTTATAAAAATCCAAATGGTGCCAATGAAGATATGCCTATTGAAACAGAAGGTCTATTGCCGTACGGAGTTAACAGGTATTACCTTGAGCAATTTTGTCGCGAGAATTTTGATACGACTATTGTCCGCTTGCCGGGTTTATTTGGTGATGGTTTGAAGAAGAATGTTATTTATGATCTGATGAATAACAATATGGTTGAAAAAATACACGCTGATGGTATGTACCAATATTATAATCTTGATAACATCTGGCGAGATATTAACATTGCTTTGGAGAATAACTTACCATTAGTTAACCTTGCTACGCCACCAGTCAGTACGCGAGAAGTTGCGAAGGTTGCTTTTGGCATAGATTTTACCAACAAGCCAGAGGGAATAAATCCTGCATATTGGGATATGCACAGCAAATACGCGTCTGTTTATGGAGGTGAGGGAGAATATCTCTATACAAAAGAACAAGAGCTAGACGATATTAAAAAGTTTGTTGCAAGAAGTAGGTAAGGTATGAAATTAGCTATATCAAATATTGCCTGGACTAACGAAGAAGAGGCGGACGTTGCAGCGAAACTGCAAGAGCTTGGCGTGCGTTATATTGAGATTGCGCCAACTAAGATCTGGAGTGATCCAACTAAGGCTACTATTGAACAGATCAATGAATATATCGAATGGTGGAAGAAATACGATATTGAGATTGTAGCCTTTCAGTCGATGCTATTTGCGCGACCTGATCTTAAAATGTTTGAATCAAGCGAGCTTCGTGATGAAACACGTCAATACCTCGCTGATTTTTTGCGATTAGCTGGCGATATGGGCGCTAGTCGATTAGTTTTTGGCTCGCCGAAGAACAGGCACCGAGGCGGAATGTCGACAGAAGAGGCAGATAATATTGCCAATCGCTTTTTCTCTGAGCTTGGTGATGTCGCTAAGCAATATAATACGATGCTTTGTATCGAGCCGAATGCTCCTCAATATAATTGTGATTATATAACAACGGCGGATGAGGGCGCACGACTTGTTCGCACAATCAACTCGGAAGGAATTGGTTTACATCTTGATACTGCATGTATGGCTCTAGCGGGCGATGATATTAGCAAATCAATACAAGATAATGGCGATATATTGAAACATTTCCATATTAGCGCTCCTATGTTGGATCGGGTTTACGATCGTGATGATGTTGATTATCGTGCCGCAGCTGATGCGTTAAAACGTATTGATTATAGCGGTGTTGTTTCAATCGAGATGCGTCCAGGCGAGCAAGGCGAGAACGTAAAGCGCGTGGAAGACACTGTTTCGTTTGTGCGGAATATTTTTGAATGATTTCACTCTAAGCTCTTGCCTAGAAACAGATAGCATTTATGTGCTTAAATCGCTATAATATGTAGTATGATAACTGTAATAATTGCTGGTGGCTCAGGTACGCGTCTATGGCCGCTTTCAACCTCTAATCAACCGAAACAACTTTTAGCACTAACTAGCGAACGTACTATGGTTCAGCAAGCTTATGATCGAGCGAGGAAGCTTGGTGATACAGTTTATGTGGTGACTGAAGCCAGTCACGCTGAAGCGCTTAGAGCGCAACTGCCAGAATTGCCAGACGAAGCGTTTTTGATTGAGCCAGGACGGCGAGGGACTGCGCATTGTATTATATTTGCCTTAGATTATATCAATCGTAATCACGATCACACTGAGCCTATTGCTTTTATTCATTCCGATCACAACGTCCGCGATATTCAAGGTTTTGCCCATTCGTTCGATACGGCGGCGCGCGTTTCTAGTGACCGCGGCTGCATTACGCTTATCGGTATTGAGCCTACTTTTCCGTCAACTGGATTTGGTTACATTCAACGCGATGGTGTGATTGATGCTCGAGCGGGTGTTTATAACGTTGAGTCGTTTAAAGAAAAGCCTAATTATGATACGGCGAAGCAGTATGTTGAGTCGGGGAACTATTTGTGGAACTGTGGCTATTTTGTTGGCTCAGTTGACGTTTTTATGAATGAGATGAAACGAAGTGCTCCTGATTTGTGGTCAAATTATCAAACCTTAGCTTCCGTTGCTGAGTTTGGTGGTGAAGAATATAACAAGACGTACTTAGAGCTTGATAATCAAGTTATTGACATTGCTCTTATCGAGAAAGCGGCTGAGCTTGCGGTAGTGTCGGCTGACTTTGACTGGATGGATATTGGCAATTTCAAGGACCTGCATAATGCGGTAGCTAAAGACGAAAACGACAATTATGTTCGTGGCGAGAATATTCATACTATCGACATCGACAACACTTACATTCGCAATGAACAACCAGATAAACCAGTAGCGGTAATCGGTATTGATAACGTGGTAGTCGTTAATACGCCCGATGGTGTACTAGTAGCGCGCAGGGATGTTGCGGCTAAATGTGGCGATATAGCTAAGAAGCTTCAGGCTTAATCTCAGCTTTTCCGACCATATTTTTCATACACAGCCAAAGTCTGCTCGGCCATGCGTTGCCATGAAAATGTCTTAACGTGTTTCTTGCCTTTTTTAACGAGTTCATTGCGTAATTTGTCATCAGATAAGATGTCGTCAATTGATTTTGCTATATCCTCGACACTGAAAGGGTCAAAATAGTGAGCGGCATCGCCGTGAGTTTCTGGTAAGCAAGTAGCTGTACTCGAAGCGACTGGCGCGCCGTGTAACATTGCCTCTAGTCCTGGCAGACCAAATCCTTCACTAAGCGAAGGGAAGCAATAAACTGCCGTATTTTCGTACATCCAGCGTAATTGCTCGTCTGATATAAAGCCGGTAAACACAACATTTTTAATTCCATGCTCATTTACATATGTCTCGTGGCGAGCGTAATTACTATCTTTTTTACCTGCCAAAGCCAGTGTTAAATCTGGATATTTTTTCTGTAACAAGGCAAAAGCGTCAATTAGCCGTCGAAGGTTTTTATGTGGTGTTGGTCTACCGATATACATAATGAATTTTTTACCAATCAACTCATCAACAGGTTCGTTGCCTTTTGGTAACTCATCCGCAGACTCCAAAGTTACAGTAATTTTCTCTGGGTTTACGCCGGTGAATTCAATCAAATCATTTTTTACGAAGTTAGAAATTGTGATGATGTGTGAAGATTTTTTCGCAACTTTTTTATTGACCCATTTATAAATTTGCTGCTTAATCCAGAAAACGACAGGATTTTTATCAGGATTTTTGAAGCGAACAGTGGTCAAATCTTGCATCGTAGTGACAACTGGACTGGAATTATACCAAACAGGCTGTTGAACCATCGCAAAATGAACTAAGTCTGGATGGAGACTTTCAAGTTGTTTTTTAAAGCCGATTTGCTCAGCAAAAGTGTATTCTTTATATGGGCAAATAACTTTCTGAAATCTTGAATTGCTCGGCTGCCAACTGTCGAAGTCTTTTGGCTTGAGTAGAATAACATAATCGTTTTTATTATCAATTTTCTGCAAATAATGAATCAGTCGTTCGATGTACCGACCAGTGCTAGTCCTTAATGTTCGGGCGTCAATTACGATTTTCACGATAATGTTCCTTCCATGATTTATCAACTATATTTTTTATCGCTTTATGGAAAATTGCGGCTGAAAATTCGTTGGCTGTGGCTGAGATTTTTGTTGGTGAAACTTTTTTGCCAGGAAGTTTCTCTAAGGTTTCTATCAATGAAGAATCTGTTTGCTCATAAAAGAACCAGCCGTTTTTTTCGGGTTTTATATAATCAAGCGCACCGCCAGCTTCATATGCAACCACTGGAATACCAGATGCCAACGCTTCAACTGGCGCGATTCCAAAATCTTCGTGTGAACAAAAAATAAACAAATCTGCTTTTTTAATATATTTTTCTCGCGTGGCATTATCAACGAATCCTAAGAAATTAGTATGTTTATCGGCGATATTTTTTAGATTATCAACGTCTGGACCTTTTCCGATAATATCTAATTGCCAGCCAAGTTTCTGACAAGCTTTAATAGCAATGTCAAGCCGTTTCATTGGTACAATTCGCCCCCAAATCAGACAGCGAGGTTTTTTTGGGATGGACGTTTGCTTGCGATTTTTAGCAAGCGGCGAAAAGCTCGACACGTCAATTGGTGGAAAAATAACCGTACTTTTTCGCTGGTAAAACTCTTCAATGTCAGCCTGAATTCCCGTAGAGTTGGCGATAAAAACATCAACTTGCTGAGCAGCGTTAAAATCTCGTTTTTTCAGTGGTCGGACTAGGGTTTTTAAGCCTAGGCGTGCCAGCCATTGCGGCCGAAAACTTGGTCGTTTGATATATTCGTCGTAGTGCCGCCAATAAAAATGTGTTGGCGTGTGACAATAACAAATATGAAGTTGATCTGGTCTGGATTTACGGACGAATTTTGCCTCGCCATTTCCCGAACTGGAGATGATAATGTCAAATTCACTAAGATCAAGCTTAGCGAACCAACACTGTCTAAGAAGTGGCAACAATCGTCGGATTTTTGAAAACGGCCATCGCTGCAAATAACCAGTAATGACTTTGTTGTCTAATCTTTCTCGCCATTCATCGCTACAAAAAGAAGTGTAAATTGGCGCGTCTGGGTACAATTTGTGAATTTCCAAAACGACTTTTTCGGCTCCGCCGCCGTAAATCCAATCGTGAACTATGGCAATTTTTGGCTTACTCATTAATTATCTTTCTGGAAAATAACCAAGCAGGTTTTTAATAAAATCGTAATGTCCAGCCAGATGCTCCAGTTTTGAACATAATATAAGTCAATTCGTCGACGCTCTTCAAAGCTGATACTGCGCCTGCCAGATACTACTGCCAGTCCAGTTAACCCAGACTTGACCGCCAATAAAACGTGTTTTTTGTCGTAGGCGCTTAATTCGTGCGGCACCAGCGCTCGCGGTCCAACTAGGCTGATATCTCCTTTAACGACGTTGAATAATTGTGGCAATTCATCAAGACTAAAGCGACGAATAAACCGACCAACTGGCGTCACGCGAAAATCATGATCAAGTTTGTCGCCGTTTTTACGGTATTCTTCAATTAGCTCAGGCTTACCGACCATTCGAAACACTTCTTCGTCAGTTTTGCCATCAAACTTTGCATAATGTGAGCGAAATTTGTAAACCTTAAATGGTCGGTTGTAGCGAGTGAGGCGTTTCTGTTGTTTGCCGTGCATTAAAATCGGTCCTGCTGGGTCGCTGATTTTTACGGCAATTGCCACCAAAAGCATAATTGGCGAGGCGATGATAATCCCAGCTGTTCCACCGATAATATCCATAATTCGCTTCACAATTCGCCCATAGCCCATTAGCGGCGTTGGATGAGTGTGAATTAGCGGCACGGAGTCGATGATATCAATAGTGTGTTTGGTGGTCATAATTCCGTCGAATTCCGGCGCTTGATAGAAATCCAGATAATGTTTCTGGGCAATTTGATAATGTTCGCTAACGTTTTTTGAGTCGGTTTGGATGATAACGTCAATTTTATCCCTGGTGAGCGCCGATTCTAATGACGAGCGTCGAAGCTTTTTTAATTCAATAGGAATGAACTGGGTTTGCGCAACAATTCCGCTAATCTTAAAGCCAGTTAACGGATTAGTTTCTATAAAATCAGCTAGAACGTGAGTTAAGTCACAATTGCCAATTAATATAACACGGCGCGCGCCCAAACCGCGCTTTAATAGCTTCAGGCGAACAATATTGGCAGCGCTGCGGAAAATCATTAGTAAAATGAAGCCAATTCCAGTGGCGTAAACCGCGACAAGTTTGGCTGGGAATAACGGAGTATTGGTAAAGAACGCCACGGAAATCATAATCATAATTCCAGTTATTGACGCTAAAAGTATTTGTCCAAAGTTTCGCAATGGGTGTGTGTAAACCTCTCGGTCGTATAAGCCAAAGAAGTAGAACATTACAATCCACAACGGCAGCGTCATAAAAATGGAGGTGATAAAATCCATAGCATTGATGCTGATATGGAATGGTCTAGGATCCAGGGAAATTCGCAAAATATAGGCAATAGTAAATGCGCTTAATAAAGCTATGATATCAAGAACGACCAGAACAATTTTGAAGTAAAAATCAGACTTTTTCCGCATAATCTCTGGGGTAATTATACAAAAATATGCCGATTATAGCAAAACAATGAATCGTATTTATAAAACTGCCAAAAAACCAGAAATGCACAAACATCGCGATGGTTAGAGATAAGATAAATTGAGCTTTAATTTTACGGATGTTTTTTATGGCGAAAAATATAATTATCAACGGGGCAATTAGAAGGGCAAATAGCCCGATGATTCCTAAGCCGCTGAGTAATAATATGTAAAAAACGTAGACCGTTTGGTCCGCTGGGACGTTTACGTGAAGGTGTTTTTGGATGAAATTACCGAGATTGCCGAGTCCAACGCCAAAGAAGAACGTTCGTGGTGATGACAGCCAAGATTTTATGGCTAAGTCACTGGCGCTGAGTCTGTCGTTGGCGGAAGCTTCAACGAAACCGGCAGGCTGGAAAGAATTGTTGCTTGTTGGAATGTTTTCGGCGGGTTTTGGTGACGGATTTTTGGCGATGGATTTTTGCGGAATCTTAATTTTCCCGAGAGATAATTGATCAACCATACTGACGAAGGTATTGTGCGCAATAAAAGGTGTATTGGCGTATCTAATATTGGCTGACGAGAACAATAAGATAAATCCAAATAGTAATCCAGCGAAGATGATTGGAAGTTTTTTACGAATAAAAGATGCGTCAATTCGTTTTATGAAAGCGATTATAAATAAGGCTGTGATGGCGATAAAAATTGCCAAAAATCCGCCACGGGAAAATGTTAAAGATATGGCGAGAGTTGTGAAAAATAGGCTAAATTTGGCTAAGCGAGATTTTGATTGAAATAGCGCAAGGAAAAATGCTGGGAGTAGAGAATTGGCGAAGAACTGCGGTTCGGCGGCGAATAAATTGATTCGTGGAAATCCAAAAACGTCGGCCTTACAACCAGCGCAAAGCGTACCAAATCCTGTTGGTTCAAAAGTGGCGACGATGAGCTGAATAATCGCTAAAATCCCAAAAACCAGCCCGCTCCATAATCCGATTCTGATGAGTTTACGTTTTTCTGATTTTGACAATTCGCTGTAAATTAAGCCAGCGGATAATCCGACGGCGAGTAAGAATAATAGCGATAATGAATATAACGCGGTGCGCAGGCGTGCTTCTGCGAAAAATATTCCGACGCTGATGGCGATAAAAATTGCCAAAAATCCGCCAATTAGCCATCGGTTTTTCAGTAATTCTTGGCGTTTTTTAAGTAGTAATGGCAAGGAAAATAACAGTAGGCTTACGGCAACAATTTGATATAATCCTACGCGCAGCGACGGGAAATCCAGAATCGATAAGCCGACGCTGGGATGCAGGGCAAAGCCGCCACTAAAAATAACAATAGCCAATAGCCAGAATCGAACGTCGTTAATGTATTTTTTTGCCATATTTTAAGTATAGCGTATGGTGTATACTTTAGATATGAAACTGACGAAAAAGCAAAAAATAATGTTGGATTTTATCGATGGATTTATAAAGGGCAATGGCTATAGTCCGACGCTTCGGGAAATTATGCGCGCCTTGGGCTATAAATCGGTATCAACGGTAGCAAAACACGTTGATAATTTGGTGGCTGCGGGATTTTTAGAGAAGCAGGATGGCGAAGTTAGGTCTTTGACGCTGAGCAGTGAGAAAAAAGAAGTTTGGTGGCAGAATTTAGCGAAAGAAATTAAGAAGAGAGAAGCCGAAGACGACGAAAAATCACGCTCGGAAGTGGAGATTTTAAAAAAAGCATTGGAAATTGTCCGTCAGTAACTTTACAACTATTCAAAAACTCGCTATAATACAAGACATATTCCGGCATAGCTCAGTGGTAGAGCGGTTGGCTGTTAACCAATAGGTCGCTGGTTCGAGCCCAGCTGCCGGAGCCAAATCGAATTTTAAGACTTCAACAAGTATAGTTGAGGTCTTTTTTATTGTTTTTGCGGTTATACATTTCTAATAACGCGGAATAGGGACGAGAGGCTGATATTGTTGAGCAAAAAATTACCACCTCATCACGGGGTGGTAATTTTATGTAGCCTCTGGTTATCGTAGAATGAATAGTCCTGCGGCAACTAATGCTAGGGTGGCGATAACACCTAAGAAGGCATTAAATCCTGTGTTTGCAAGTAGTCCGCTTACAGCATCCTGAGGCTTATTAGCTGGATTATGAGCGGCAGCTGACGGATTTCCAGGCTGTGGTTGTGGCTGTGGTTGTGGCTGCGGCTGTGGCTGTGGCTGAGGCTGAGGCTGCGGCTGCGGCTGTGGTTGTGGCTGAGGCTGAGGCTGCGGCTGTGGTTGTGGTTGACCTGCCCTAGGGATCGCTGATGTGTCGATAGCCAGAGTACCGCTAAATGTAGCTGAAACTGTTCCGAGCGTTACACTTCTGGTCCAAGGGGTATTCAGGATAGGGGATGCTCCGCTGGCTGGTAGTGATAGTAGCTGAATATTTCCAGGAGTTGCTGTGTCGTTGACGACTTCCGCTGAGTTGGTTACAGAAACCGTGTTTCCTGCCAAATCCTTCAGCGGTGAAGCGAATGATTTGTCGTTAGGCTTAACACTAACTCGCTGATTTTCAAGACGTAGGGAAGTCAGGGATGTTAATCCAGCTAGCGGACTTATATCGGCGAAGCAGTTATTTCTTAAGGATAGAATTTTTAGAGAAGTTAGACCAGATAGTGGGCTTAGGTCTGAGATATAGTTGTTGTTTAACAACAAGTTCTGAAGATTCTTAGCAGCTTCTATTCCGGTTAGGTCGTAAATGTTTGAGTAACTTAGGTTAAGATCTGTCAATCTTTCCAACTCTACGTCAGTAATTTTTTGATCGTCTTTACGATTAGTGCTAAATACTGTTGACAGTCTGTCATTAAGCAACTTGCGCAGTTGTGTGTCCTTGACTTCAACCTCTTTGGGTTTTCGCATCTCGTACACGCGGACGTAGTCGACTGACATAGTTGCCGGGAAGCCCTCTCCATTTGCAGCTCCTACTGAGTTGATAGGATCATCCCATGGTGAATCAATGTAATTGCCGCCAATGGCTAAGTTAAGTCGTAAGAAGAAGTCTTGATCAAAGGGTCCATTAGGACTTCCTGTGGAGTTTGAATTCTTAAATTCGGTAATTGTGTGATGCCATTCTCCGTCAATGAAGTATTCAAGTTTTCCTTCAGTCCATTTTACGCCGTACGTGTGCCACTCTGTAGTGTCATTAGTGCCGAACTTACTTGATGGAATAACTCCTTGGCGGTTTCTGTGACTACCAGTTTGACCGGTCGGTGTATTCTTGTCTCGCCAGTGTGCGTCGGATGCAGCGAATTGGCGATTAGAGCCTTTTGCCTCTACGATGTCGATCTCGCCCCAATCAGGCCAACCAGGACCGTACGGAGAGTTATTAGGACTCATCCAAAAACCAGGCCAGGTACTCTTATTCTTTGGCATTTTTATGCGAGCTTCAATGTAGCCATATTTAAAATATGCCTTATTTTTCGTCTGTACGAATCCGGAAGTGAAGTTACCAGTTTTAGTGTTACCGCCAGTACAGGTTGCTCCTGGTTTGTATAGTCCAATTAGATTTAAGTTGCCGCCACTGACATTGATGTTTTCATCTGATCTCGTGTAGCAGTTTCGAACTTGTTGGTTTTCGTCTTTCCATCCGCCATTAAGAGCTGTCCATTTGGTTCCATCTAGCGAATTTCCGTCAAACTCGTCACGCCAAACAGGTTCTGGATTCCAGTTTTCAGTATCTGTTGGCGGATATGGACTTCCTATACCTTTGGCGTTGTCCATTGGCAGAGTAAATAATGCCCCACCAACAAGAACACTAACAGTCATTACCGCAGTTACTATTTTAACTTTTGTATTAAAAAAACGTCTTTTTATTAACATTTTTTGTTTTCTCCCAAATATTTTTTATCCATCGCTAGTGTAACAATAAGCGGAATAAAAGTAAAGAATATTATGTAGTTATTTTAACAACAGAGCTGTGAAAACGCTGAATACTGAGGTTTTAAGCTGAAATAAAAAATTGCCATCCCGTAATGAGATGACAATTTTCCTGTAAACGCCTGAGCTAATTAGCGATTAATCGTTAGGCTTATTGACTTTAGAGATTTGATGTTAGAAACTGCTCTTAGGTCGAAGACGGAGTTGTTCTTAAGAGATAAAGTCTTAAGGTTTTTAGCCGCCTCTAAGCCTGTTAAATCGTGAATTTTTTCTGCTTCTGATGCGTTGTCGGCTGCATCCAGGTTAAGGTCTGTCAATTTTTCCAACTCTACGTCAGTAATTTTTTGATCGTCTTTACGATTAGTGCTAAGCGCTGTTGACAGTTTTTTATTAAGTTGAGTGCGCAAATTGTTATCTGGCACGTTGATTTCCTTAGCTGTTCGCCTTTCGTATACGCGGACATAATCGATTGACATAGTTGCTGGGAATGACTTTGGATATTTAGCTAGGGCGTTGTAGGCGTTTGACCATTTACTGCCTTTACCGTCGATGTAATCACCGCCGATTGCTAAGTTAAGTCGCAAGAAGAATGGTTGATCAAACGGACCATAAGGCGCGTTTGCTGCGTTTGGCTGATCGAATCCGTTGACCGTGTGGAACTTTACGCCGTCAATGTAATATTCCAATTTTCCTTCAGTCCATTTTACGCCGTAAGTGTGCCACTGAGTGGTGTCTTTAAATCCAGCTGGCAAATCTCTACCTTGAGCATGTTTTTTATTGTATGCTGAAAGTCCCCAGTGAGCGTCTGCTGCCGCGTAATCTAAGTTAGAGCCTTTAGTTTCTACGATGTCAATTTCACCACTGCGAGGCCAACTGCCGTATGTAGGTTTATCAGGACTCATCCAAAAACCAGGCCAGGTACTCTTATTATTTGGCATTTTTATGCGAGCCTCGATGTAGCCGTAAGTCCA
Organism: Candidatus Nanosynbacter sp. TM7-057; assembly: GCF_022828295.1. Lineage (NCBI taxonomy): Bacteria > Bacillati > Minisyncoccota > Nanosynbacteria > Nanosynbacterales > Nanosynbacteraceae > Nanosynbacter > Candidatus Nanosynbacter sp. TM7-057. The sequence continues at coordinate 369,509 of NZ_JAJQJT010000001.1, forward strand.
AGATTTTTTACCCTTCGTTTCTACGAATCCAGAGGTGAAGTTGCCGCTTTTTTCATTTCCTTTGCAACGCGCGCCAGGCTTGTATAGTCCTACTAAGTTTAGGCTGCCGTTTTTAACATTCACATTCTCTTCGCTCCTACTATAGCAGCTTTGGACGTTATTAGCGCTCCATCCGCTGCCGTATATATTCCAAGATTCTTTATCTAACGATGTGCCGTCAAATTCATCACGCCAAACAGGTTCTGTGTTCCAATGAGTACTATCATTTAATGGATAATCATCGCTGACGACACTCTTAGCTTGTCCAGTCGGCAAGGTAAGTAGCGATCCACCAATGAATAGTCCAGCGGCTATTACTCCAGTTAATATTTTAACTTTTGTATTTAAAAAGCGTTTTCTTATTAACATACACCTCCTTAGATTTAAGTATAAAAATTCATTATAACAATAAGTGCAATAAAAGCAAAAGCGAAACAGATAGAGTATATAGTTTTTTGTTGTATTTTATACAATTATGCTTGTAAAAATTATTTAGCGATGATATTGTGAATGCGTAAACTAAATTAAAAATACAAACATGTATGGGGGGGAACAAAAATGGGTGTTTCTTATACTAAATTAGCCAGTGTTGTGGCTGTGGCTGCTGTCGTTGGGGCGGTGGTATTCCACCAGCCAGTTAATGCTGCACCAGCTACATTTACTTGGACTGGCGCAGCTGGTGATCATAAAATGTCAACCGCTGGTAACTGGAAAGAAGGTGCAGTGCCAACAGAAGGCTCTAAGTTGGTATTTAAGTGTGTTGAGGTTGGTCTTGGTAAGGAACACATTCAGAACGATTTAACAGTAGCTCTGTCAGGATTAGAAGTTAAAAAGTTGGACAGCCTTCCTATGTACAGGCACTGCATCGAATATATTATTGATAAGATACGATTTACGCCAGATGCTGAATTTACTGGTGACCATACTACTATCGAGAGTAAAGACCGTATTAAAATACCGGTTATTACTGTTACTGGTGCTGTAACTGGTCTGTCAAACCTGAAATCGAATGGATTTGATGGTGTATTTAAGAGCGAACCGACAATAAACCGTCTTGAGGTTGCTAATGCTGGATATAATAATATAATTGAGTATATAAAAGCTGCAGAAAAAATTGTCGGAGAAAATGCTAATGTGAGGCTAGAGGACGGTAATAATATCTTGGTTAAAAATAAAGGCCTGTTAGAGATTAATAACTATGGCAGTGAGACAGGTGCCAATAAAATTACTTTTGAAAATGGTGCAATGATTTCTCATAGATCAGAGTGTCGAGTCTATACCTGTGGATATGGTCCAGACGTAACGACTGTTCTGTCTGGTGATATTGTACTTAACGGTGATGTTGAATATAATCTAGCGTCGAATACTACAGTAAAGATTACAGGAAAACTTAGTGGCCCTGGTAAGTTCGTTGCTCATAAAGATAATAAAGGTGTTGTGCTAGTTGAGTCTTCAAACAATACCAGCGGTATCCCGAATGGTCGGTATGGTAATCCTCATGAGGCTAAATTAATAAAATTAGACGGCGAGAAAGATGAGGATCTGATCGTTAAAAGAGGTGAAACAGTTTTACTAAATGGTCGTTGTTATATGGTGAGTGTGAATGAAGGCGGTGTGTTCGGCGGTAACGCTACTTTAAAAAATCTTTTTGTAACAGGTGTTGTTTCTCCGGGCAACTTACCGGATAACTCACCAGGTAAAATTACTATAGAGGAACATGGATTTTTCGAACTATATCGTACCGGTGTTTATAAGGCGAAAATTCTAGATAAAGATCATTATGACCAGATTTCTGCAAGTTACATCAGCCTAGGTGGTAGTTTAGACTTAACACTCTTGGCTGGTGGTGTCGTTAAGAAGGGTGATACCTTTACGATCATTGATAATAAAGACACTAACCCTGTTTACAGCGGATCGTTCTATGATGATCCTAACACTACCCCTCCTGGCGGAGGAACGTTTAAGGACTTACCGGAAGGCGCAGAAATAACTGTAGGTGGCGTAACCTTCAAGATTAGTTATGTTGGCGGTGACGGTAATGATGTTGTACTGACAGCACTGAATGACTGGAACGTTCCAAAAGCTTCGAAAGCTCCAAAAGCTCCAAATACAGGTGGTGAAAAATTGGCTGTTAACTTGATTGGCGCCATAGCTGGAGTAGCTTCAGCGGTGACGTTGCTGGTTATGGCAAAGCGAAAAAGCTTTAATAAAAAATAAAAAACCAAAATTAAAAGCGGACAGACACGTCGTAAGTAGTTTGACGCAGGGCGTGTCTGTTTACCGCAATAAAAACAGACAATGATACAAAGAGAACGAAAAATTAATCGTAGTTTGCAGACGCCATTAAGAGCGAGGGGGCGAGTGACTATACCTCGGCGTGGATTGGCAAGTAATGTTGTCGCTAATACTGTCAGTAATGTGAATACGAAGAACATTGTGGACGTTGTGCGCACTTCCGCACCAGCCAAGGTGAGGTCGACCCAGCAATCCAAGGTGAGGCCGACCCAGCAATATGCGAAAAAACCAATAAATCATGCACGAATTAATAAAAGATTAGCTCGTGCGGCTCGCCTGTTAGTTATTTGTAAAAAATCAATAGCTAATGGTTGCCGTGACGGTAAAAAAAGGCACACCAAGCGATATTTACAAAATATTTTAGGTAGCAACTTTTGTAAAAAAGCACCTAGTTTTGCGGCTTCTGCTCTTTTGATAATCTCGATATATTCGTTTGCTGACTCCTGGCTGCTTAATAATCGAATAAAAAACGCTGTAAATGCGACGCCGGTAGCTGCACGTAGCGATAATCTGGACGATCGAAAAAATAGTGAAGGTAAAGACGAAACTAAAGTGTCTGATGATGCTATTGCCAAATATAAGGTTGCTGCAGATTTGCCGCGAGTCATTACCATTGAGAAATTGGGGGTTAAGGCTAGGGTTTTGCAGATGAACGTCAATTCGGACGGCTCAATGCAGTCTCCTATAAATATTTTTGATGCAGGATGGTACACTGGTAGCGTTAAGCCAGGTCAGCCAGGGGCATCTATTATTGTCGGACATGCGTCGGGTACAACTTTGGGCGGAGTTTTTAATAAGTTAGAATCTTTGAATGCCGGTGATACGATTAGTGTCGAGCGTGGCGACGGTAAAATACTGCGCTATCAGGTAATAAAAAAACAAACAGTTAAATTATCCGATGTGGATATGAATAGTTTTATTCGGCCAGCTGATGGTGTATCTGAGGGTTTGAATTTGATGACATGTGCAGGAGAATGGATAAAAAATTCTCAAACTCGTAATAGCCGAGTAATGATATTTACTAAGCGGATTTAAGCTGTCTGATGTTATAATTTATACATGGAAACATTGCCAGATCACGATAAATTATTAACCGACAGAGCCTTGCGGTGTGCGGCGACGGAGCTAAACGTTGATTCATCTGAATTACGGATCACGCCAGTAAGTGGCGGCTTTTCGCTTAATCGTCGAGCGTTGGTGTCGTCTGGCGGTCGAACGATTTTCGTTAAAGAAGTTGATGCTAATTTATTGTCGGATGAGGGCGAGCGGGAACTAGGCTGGCTAAAAAAAGATTATGCAGTAACACGTTTGTTACAGAAGACTTATCCGCAATATGTTGCTGATTGGACTGAATTGGCTGATGACGGTTACGTGTTGATGACGAGCAGTTACGCTTCGTCAGATGGGTGGTTGTGGCAACCTCCGACGGATAACTCTGTCGCGGAACGTTATATTTCGACAGTGATAACCGCGGTTCGCGAGTTGGAAAAAATAAAATTGCCGCAGGAACTAATTGAAGAATTGCAATTACAGCCGTTTGTGGCGAGAGAGCTTGGCTTAGACGATGGAATTGATCAGATTATTGCTGATGCTGATATTCGTCGTCGGTTGATTGATAATTATCAAAAACTATTGCCAAATCAGTTGGAGATTAATCAGCGGCGTTGTCAGAATATAATTGAGCTGTTAGAAAAGCGCGATGAGTTGATTAATATTTCGGCGCGCGCTAAAGAATTTGCCAAGCAGACGGAGGACTGCTTTAATCATTCGGATGTTCGTAGTGACAATTTGGCATTTAATTCGCAAACTGGCGAGTTGAAGTTGGTTGATTGGAATTGGGTTTCCTATGCGCCCCAGGGATCTGGTGCGACAGAATTTCTGGTTGATATGGCGCGCCATGGCCATGACGTAACGCCGTGGCTAGGTGAGTTGAACGCGGAAATGCTGGCGTCATTTGTCGGATTTTTCCTTATACGTAGTTTAAAACCACCACTCAAGCCGGGTGATAATCTTCGTCAAATGCAGGCGTTATCAGCGGCTGTTGCTTATGATTTACTGGAGCGTATGTGACGGCTTCTCATCCGCTAATCATTCTCCGCGGTAATTCTGGTTGCGGCAAAACTAGTACGGCGCGCTTACTCCAGCGTCAACTAGGCTACGGCACGATGTTGGTGTCACAGGATGTGGTGCGCCGGGAAATACTGCGCGTGAAAGATAGCGAAGGAAATCCGGCGATTCAGCTGATTTACGATCTATGTATGTATGGCAATAACGTTGGTTATACGGTGATTTTGGAGGGTATTTTGAGCAATAAAAAATACGGTGCGATGCTGCGCCGGCTACTGGGTGATTTTCAAGGTGAAAAACTGATTTATTATTTTGACGTATCGTTTGAGGAAACGGTGCGCCGCCACGCTACCAAGCCAAACGCTCATGAATTTGGCGAATCAGAAATGCGCCAGTGGTGGAAAGATCAAGATGTTTTGAATGTGCCAGGCGAGCAGCGAATCGGTGAACAGCTGTCTCAGGCAGAAATTGTTGATCTGATTCACCACGACGTTTTGGTATTATCAGAGGGAGCAAATGCTTCCGCATCTCGTATGTAAATAATACAATGTACTTTCATTGACAGACGCTATATATCGCGTGTATATTCAATATTAAGCACTACATATGGTGTTTTAGAAAATAAATAACGTTTTTTGCAACACGTACCCACTGGAGAGGTTGGGTTGGTTTGCTATTTTTATAAACAAGGAGGGGGAATGTATAAATCAATTAAAAAACGCGACGGTCGAACTGCTAAATTTGATCGGAAAAAAATTGAAAAAGCAATTGAAAAAGCAGGACTGGAAACTGGCGAATTTGACGCCGCTCAAGCAGTTGAATTGACCGACAAGGTTTTGGGTGTTTTGGAAACTCGTAACCAAAAGCGTCTACCAAGCGTTGAAGATATTCAGGACATTGTTGAGGATGCGTTGATTGACTCTAAGTTTAAGAAGACTGCAAAGGCGTACATTATTTACCGCGATCAGCATAAAAAATTGCGCGAAATTACCTCTAATGCACACGTTGATTTGATTGATAAATATCTGAAAAATTTGGACTGGAAAGTTAATGAAAACTCTAATATGGGCTACAGTCTTCAGGGTTTGAATAACTATGTTTCAGCGGAGATTACGAAGACTTACTGGTTGGATAAGATTTATACGTCGAAGATTGGACAAGCTCACAAAGAAGGCGACTTGCACATTCACGACCTTAACTTGCTAAGCGTTTATTGTGTTGGTTGGGATCTGACTGACTTATTACAAGAAGGATTTACTGGCGTGGCTGGTAAGGTTGCATCTAAGCCAGCTAAGCATTTCCGATCAGCGCTTGGTCAAGTTGTAAACTTCTTTTATACATTACAGGGCGAAGCGGCTGGTGCGCAGGCTTTCTCTGATTTTGACACGCTATTAGCGCCGTTTATTCGTGCCGACAAATTGAGCTATGAGGAAGTAAAACAGGCTATTCAAGAATTCGTCTTTAATGTCAACGTGCCGACTCGTGTTGGCTTTCAGACGCCATTCACCAACATTACGCTTGACCTTGAATGTCCAAAGCACATGGCAGATAATCCAGTAATTATTGGCGGCGAAATGCAGGACACGACTTATGGCGAATATCAAGAAGAAATGAATATGCTAAACAAGGCGCTGCTGGAGGTTCTTTCTGAGGGCGACGCCAATGGTCGAGTCTTTACGTTCCCAATCCCAACGGTTAATATCACCAAGGATTTCAATTGGGATAATCCAGTGATTGAAAGTTTGTGGGAAGCTAGCGCTAAATACGGCATTCCGTACTTCTCAAACTTCATCAATTCTGACATGGACCCAGAAGATGCTCGCTCGATGTGCTGTCGATTACGTATTGATAATCGTCAATTGGAATATCGTGGCGGCGGCTTGTTCGGCTCAAATCCAATGACTGGTTCGGTCGGTGTGGTAACGATAAACTTGCCACGACTGGCGCTAAAATCCAAGAACGAAAAAGAATTCTTTAAGGGATTGGCTGAACTTATGGATATGGCAAAAGACAGTTTGGAAACCAAGCGTAAAGTTTTGGAGCGATTGACCGACGCTAATTTGTATCCGTACACCAAGTTTTATTTGCGAAACATTAAACAGCGTTTCAATCAATATTGGAAGAACCATTTTTCAACTATTGGTTTGATCGGCACGAACGAGGCGGCGCTTAATTTGCTGGGCGTTGATATTGGCACGGAAAAAGGTAAGGCTTTTGCTGAAAAAACGCTTGATTTTATGCGCGATCGTTTGGTGGAATATCAGAAGGAAACTGGCAATAATTACAATCTTGAGGCAACGCCAGCTGAAGGCACGACGTATCGATTGGCGCAGCTTGATAAAGCCAGCTTCCCAGATCGAGCGCATTTTGCTAATGGAATTGGCGCGGACGTTAAATGTCCGTTTTATACCAACTCTAGCCACTTGCCGGTTAACTACACGGACGATTTGTTTGAGTTGATGGATCTTCAGGACAATTTGCAAACCAAGTATACAGGTGGCACGGTGATTCACTTCTTCTTAGGTGAGCGTATGGACGATCCGCAAACTTTGAAAAAATTGGTGAAAACGATTTGCGAAAATTACAAATTGCCATACTTTACATTCAGCCCAAGCTTCTCAATTTGCAAGAATCACGGCTATATTGTTGGTGAACATCCAGAATGTCCAAAGTGTGGTGAAGCAACTGAAGTTTACTCACGTGTGGTTGGTTTCTTGCGTCCAGTTTCTCAATGGAATAAGGGCAAGCAAGCGGAATTTGAAATGAGGGAACATTATGACAATGCCGCCGAACACCAGCGACTTAGCGCCGTCGCGGCAGCTTAAGGTGTCAATTGGTGGAATTCAGAAGCTGTCGCTCGTGGATTATCCAGGGCACGTGGCGGCAGCTCTGTTTCTCTCTGGTTGTAATATGCGCTGCGGTTATTGTCATAATCCTGAATTGGTATTACCTGAACGGTTGGCGCCGAGCCTTCCAGTTGATGAAGTGATGATATTTCTAAAATCGCGAGTTGGTCGACTGGACGGCGTGGTGATTTCTGGCGGTGAGCCAACGGTAAATGAAGATTTGCCGAAGTTATGTCGGATGATTAAGGAACTTAGTTTTGATATTAAGCTGGACACCAACGGTACGCATCCAGATATAGTTCGCGGAATGGTTGAAGAAGGGCTGATTGACTTTATTGCGATGGACGTGAAAGGTCCACTGGAAAAATATGTTGAAATTGCGGCGCGACCGATTGATTTGGAAGCGATTAAGGAGAATGTTCGGTTGATGATTGATTCGGGAATTGATCACGAATTCCGCACGACGATTGTCCGCGAGCAATTAGAAGTTAGCGATTTTGAGAAGATTGGCGAGTTGGTTAAGGGCGCGAAAAGATTTGCCTTGCAGCATTTTCGCACCGGCACGACAATTAGTCCAAAGTTTGCGAATTACCACACTTTTACTGACGAAGAATTTAGAGAAGCTCAGAAAATAATGGAAAGGTACGTTGGAGAATGCGTGATTCATTAGAGGTTGAAATTGTGCGCGTCCGTCAGGAAAATCCTGAAGTGAAGACGTTATATTTTGCGCGACCGTTCGACTTTACCGCCGGACAATATATTACGGTTTTTATTGATGGCAGTAGCGTGCGTGAAGGGAAGGCTTATAGCATTTCTTCTACTCCTGACGATGAGCTAATGTCGATTACCGTGAAGAATGTTGGTGGTGAATTTTCTAGCTATTTATGTTCACGGAATGTTGGCGATAAATTACAAATTAGCCACGCTTACGGCGATTTTAATCCGCAAACAGAAAGTCCTTTGGTCGGAATTGCTGCGGGCTGTGGACTTAGTCCAATTTGGAGCGTTATAGCAAGTTCTAGTCAGCCGACGTTTTTATATTTTAGTCAAAAATCGCCAGAATATATGGTTTTTGAAAATGAGCTAGCGGCGTCAAATATTAAAGTAAAGAAGTTCAGCACTCGCCAGCAAGTTGAAGAAAAAGACGGTTGGTTTAACGGTCGATTTGATGTAGAAAAAATTGTTCATGAAACGCCAGAAGATGCGCATTTTTTGGTCTGTGGAAGTTTGCCGTTTGTTAGAGATGTTTGGCAAAAATTATCCGCTGCCGGCGTAAGTGAATTGAAAATTTCAACGGAGACGTTTTTTGAGCAATGAACGAAGGTTTGGCGGATGGAGCGGGCGATTTTAATGTTTTCTCGGCGTTGAATGGCGATGCTAATTTTCAGGATCTATCTTCAGAAATTGATGACGATGCGGCTGAATTAAATTTGGTAGAAGCGGTTGCTAGCGGCGAGAAAATTGATACGTCATTTGCTGAGGAAAATGAAGCGGAAACAACAGAAGAATGTTTGAGCGACGAAAGGCGATCGGAAATTTGCCAAAACGTAGTCAGCGCAGCGTGCGCCAGTTGTGCTGCGGCGGGAACTTGCTCAATACTAAGAATGCGAAATTTTGCCAAAGAGAATTTACAGCCGGTAGCAGAAGAGCCGAAAAGTTATTTGTCTGACTTAATGAATGATGATTGTGATTTTGTTGTTGCTGGATATGTCAGTGCTGATAACGAAGAGAATCCGCCCGAGTCGATTGAAAAAGATAGTCCATCAGAAAATGAGAAGGCTGAATCTATACCAGAAAAACCTGCGGTTAAGTCGGAAGTGAGTGATGATGACGCGTCGATGCATACGTCGGCGGAAAGCAATGAGGCGAACGAACCGACGGATGATGAATGTTTGGATAGTGAGAGTGTGTCGTCGGAAAATATTCCAAGCGTGAAAATAGTCAAAGAAAATATTCAGCCGAGAATTAACGAAGAGCCGGAAGAGACCGAGGCGGCTAGTCAGATTAATTTGGTGGATCCGGAAGACGTTGATGAAAAAGTAGATATTCATAAAGAAGATATGTCTTCTGAAAATCAAGCTCCTCAGTTTGTTGATAAAGAGGATGAATTGCCGAGAGAATTACCTATAAAGAAAGATAACTATATAGGGGCTGAAAACGACATAAACTCTGCACCGATTTTGGAAGATTCTACTCCAAAGGAAGATCTGGTTGAGAAAGTTATTCCTAATGAGTTAATTTCCTCGCCTGTGCGTGATTTTGTTCAAGTCAATAATGAAATTGATATGGCGATGAAAGATGACGATAATAATGCGCCAGCTGAGACGGAGTTGAGCGATGGGGCTGTACGTGAAAGAACTGAATCTGTTGAGTTGACAGAGAATAGGGATAATTCGCTAACTTTACCGCAATGCGATCTTGAAGAGCGTGAAGTATATTTCGAAGATTCAGAGAATGTTGCTGTGGCTGAGATTTCTGATGATCGTGCGGTTGTGAGCAAAACGGACAATACGGTGGATGAGTTGGGTGATTGCGCAGAATTGAGCAAAGAAGCTACGCGTGAATTGGATGATTTGGGTGATCGTGTAGAGTTGGATGAAGAAGGCGTGTGTGAATTGGAAGAATTGCCGACTAGCAAGTCTGAAATAATAGGGCAATTTATTCCTAATTTGAAATTAGCCGGCGATGAAATTGGTCAGAATAATATTGTCGATAAGGTTGTGAAAAAAGTCGCGGAAAAAACTGAATTGGCTGAAGAATGTAGCGAATTGATTGCTATGGATGATTGTGATGAGTCAAAATGCTCTGTAAAAATTGAAGAATCGAGCGATTGTTGTGATGATACCGATAACGCTTTAAGCAGGGAATTAAATACTCCAGTTTTTCAAGAAATTCCTACTTTACCAGATGATTCATCGGAGGAAAAAGCTAATTATAATTGTGACGAAGATGATGCCAATAATACAAATATATCCGGCGTTTATTCGGGGCTTTGGGCTGATGATAGTCCGTTGAATCCGGAAGATGATAAGACTTCAAACGTCAGCTATAATTCTAGTGTACTTTCTCAGCTGATAGCATTAGTTGGTTCGTTGGCGGTTAGGATTGTCATCAAGAAACAAGAAGAATTGTGTAAATAGATATATAATAAGCGTATGAATGATAAAGAAAATATTATTAATGTCGCTCGTGCCATTATTCGCATTGGTGACGCCGCTGAAAAAGCCAAAGATTATGGTTTGTTGAAGTCGCTAGAGGAAATGGTTGATCAGTTGGCTCGACATAATGTTAAGGACGCTGAGGTTGATATGCAGTTGCTGCTGGAGTATATTAAATCGTTGAACGATTGTGAATATTGCCGAGCGTCTAACAGCGAGATGAGTACTGCTGATTTGGTGAATGAAATAAATCGACAATTAGCGCGTCTTAGTCAGGAACAAGTGGATAATTCCAATAAATCTGCTTTGGAATTTGAGCCGACAGTTCATTTAGTGACTGCGAATTATGCCAAAGACGAAAATGGGACGACTTCTGGTGTATCGATAGCTTTGGTTTTTAATAGAGATGGCTCGGTAAGTGCACCGCGCGATCATTTTTTGAATGCGGAATTGCTTAATTATTTTAACGATAAACATCAGGTCGATTATCAATTTATTGAAGATGATTTACCGCCGAAACTTCAGGATTATCAATTAGTCGCTGGAACGGCGGAAGCGAGAGAAATTTTGCCACGGGAATTGGAAGTGATAAATTTTTAAGATTTTATGAAAATCTCCGTACACATTAAACCAAACTCTCGCCATCGTGAGGAAGTTGTGAAAAATGACGATGACACATTGACGGTTTATGTCAAATCTCCAGCAATTGAAGGTCGAGCCAACGCGGCGGCTATTAAATTATTGGCAAAACATTTTAAGGTTGCATCGTCCAAGGTTAAATTAGTGCGCGGTGCAACTTCAAAATATAAGATATTTGAGATTGATTAAGTTTACGGATAAACGGCGCCCGGCGTCATGTCACCGATTAAATTTTGTACCGTTACGAATGAATATCCCTGTTGTTTGAGTGAGTTAAGGATACAAGGAACGGCATTCACGGATGTCGGATGAATGTCATGCATTAAAATCACAGCTCCGTTGCGAGCGCCAGCGACAGCCCTTGAACAGACGATTTCGCTATTACGATCAGCCCAGTCGCGCGTATCGACAGACCAAACAACCGCCGACATTCCGCGCTGACGGAATTGCTCCAAAACCGCCCGATTAAACGCGCCGTATGGTGGACGTATGATATTAGGCTTGGTGCCGACGGCTTGTTTTATGGCGTTATTTGTCTGGTCAATTTCACTGGCGAGTTGCTCTGCTGAAACCTTATTTAACTCTGGATGTGACCAAGAGTGATTGCCTAATTGATGTCCGCGCGACTGCATGCGGCGCAACGTGTTGGTGTGTGCTGAAACTTTGCTGCCGATTAGGAAAAATGTCGCCTTGGCGTCGTACTTATCTAATATATCCAACAGTTTTTCGGTGTACGGCCCGGGTCCGTCATCAAAAGTTAGAGCAATTGTTTTATTTGCGACGGTAGGTGTTGGAGCTGTGGGCGCTGGTTTTGGTTTTTCTGCAGGTTTGGGAATGTTGGCGAATTTTCTTGCCGTTGGGTTTTGCAGATATTTAGAGATGGAGGAAATTGGCACGGTAATTGTCAATTCACCGTAAGATGATGGCAGTAGCGACGCCTGACCGAATGGCCAAGCCAATGAATTGCCGTTATTAGTGATAATGAAATTAGACAAAGCTTCTTTATTTATGATTTCGTTCAGGTCAATTTCTGACTGTTGGCGCTGTTTTATGGTCTGAGAAATGCTATTTTTGGCAGCGGATATGATTGCTTCGGCGGCTTCATCGGACTGTTCTGTAAAATCAGCTAAGCCGACAACTTCGCCAGATTTTTTGTCGAAAGTCCAAAATTGCGTCATTGATGCTGGATGCGCGCCATTCATATCTTGCTTAATATTGATGACAATTGACAGCGCTTCTGAAGTGTTGTGCGTGACTTGATAGCCAATTGTTTCGGTCATTGGCTTATCAAAAACTGTCGCCAGTAAAACCGTATTTTGAAAATCGCGATCAATTTTATCAATCGACTCGCTAATTAAGCGATTAATCTTTTCATTTTCCGTGATCGGATATTCAATTGAAACTTTTTCCCGTTTGTTATCTCTGGTGACAAATTTTGAGCGAATGCCAGAATATTTCGAGTCGGCAAAATAATACTTTTCGTCAGATGGCGCAGTCGTTTGTCGCGAGTGTGATTGATTGAGGAAATATATCCCAAATAGCCCTGCCGAAAATAGCAATATCAAAAACGGTATGATAATAAATAGTTTTTTCGATTTTGGTTTTGCTTTTTTTCTCTGAATGCGCATATTATAAGTATAGCACTAGTATTTTGGTTTTGTTATTATTGATAATAAGTAGAGACTAGCTTGATCAAAATTACAACAGAGAGGAATTTGCGGAGTGGAACTCGAGCCAATTGTAAAAGTCGATAAACTCGTTAAGACTTATGATGGAAATAACGTAGTCGACGGCGTGTCGTTTGAAGTTAAAAAGGGCGAAATATTTGGAATTCTTGGTCCTAACGGCGCAGGCAAAACAACAACGTTGGAAATGCTGGAAGCGCTCAGGTCAATTGACGGCGGTACGGCTACAATTGACGGCATAGATGTCGCTAAGAAACCTAAGGACATTAAGAATATAATTGGCATTCAGCTTCAGTCGACGGCTTTTTATGACAAGCTGACTTTACGTGAACAATTGAAAATGTTTGGTAGTTTATATGGTCGGACAGTTGATACCGAGGCTCTGCTTGCTAAGGTTCAATTGACGGAAAAGGCTAAGAATTATGTCGAGCAACTTTCTGGCGGTCAAAAACAGCGTTTTGCGATTGCTTCGACATTGGTAAATAATCCGAAAGTGTTGTTTCTGGACGAGCCGACCACGGGGCTTGATCCGCAGGCACGCCGAAATTTGTGGGATTTGATTAAGGAAATTCGCGACGAGGGAATTACGATTCTTTTGACGACGCATTATATGGACGAGGCGGAATTATTGTGTGATCGTCTGGCAATTATGGATAGCGGTAAGATTATCACAATTGATACGCCGCATAATCTCATTCAGCAATTATTGGCGCGCGGTTTTAAGAAGGAACAAGTTGTCGAGCAGGCCAACTTGGAGGACGTGTTTATTGATTTAACAGGAAAGGCAATTCGGGATTAACATGAAAAAATATTGGATTGGAATATTTGGGCAAGTTCGCGCTCAGCAAAAGCGTTTCGTCCGAGATAAAATGGCGCTATTTTTCACTTTCCTTTTTCCGCTGATTTTTCTATTAGTGTTCGGGTCGGTTTTTAGTAATAATTCGACCAGTTTTAATATTGCAATTGTCAATAATTCGCAGACGGAATTTGCCAAAAGTTTCGTTAAAAATGCCAAAGAAAATTCGAAGGATTCGATTCTCAAAATTAAAGACGTTAAAGATATGAATGACGCACGCGAAAAAATGAAGCGGTCGGAGCTTAACGGTATTATTGAGCTTCCAAGTGATTTTGGCGCGATAAAAAATAATGGTAATCATCCTATTCCAACAGGCACGATGAACGTTCTTTACGCCAAAGGTTCTGAGCAGGCGGGTAATACACTAGTGGCGGTAATGAGCCAAATTACCAATAACATCAATAGTCAGATGGGCCAGCCCGAAGCTCCGCTTAAAGCTGTTGGTAAAGCGGTTGGCGATGAACAATTAAAGTCGTTTGACTACATATTTACGGGGCTATTAACTTTCAGCTTGATAAGTATGGGTATTTTTGGCCTAGCTAATCAAATGCCAGCCGAAAAGAAGCGTGGCTCGTACCGACGCTTACGTGCAGCGCCGTTTACTTCTGGGCAGTTGATTATCTCTACGGCAATTCACTATACGACGATTTCCTTGCTTAGCTTGGCAATGATGGTTATCGCTGGGACGTTGATATTCCACTTTAATATGCGAGGCGATTGGGCGTTGTTTGTGATTATATCTATATTATCGGCATTCATGATGGTGGGAATAGGGCTATTGATTGCTGGCTGGTCGAAAAACGAAGATCAGTCTTCCGCATTAAGCAATCTAATTTCTTTTCCAATGATGTTCTTGTCCGGTACGTTTATCCCGCTTTATCTATTCCCAGAATGGCTGCGAAGCGTTGCCCAATTTGTCCCCATAACTCCAATCACGGATGGTTTTCGGCTAATTATGACCGAGCACGCAAGTTTTATGGAAGTCTTGCCTCAATTCGGTATTATCGCGGCTTGGACTTTCGCGATTTACCTCGTGGCTATTAAATTATTTAGGTGGGAATAATTATTCAAGGATAGTAAAACAAGTAGAAAAACGCTACGCTTATCATAAGCGGGTGCTTGATATTTTTTATAATGAAAGCAGCGTAGTTCTGTGTAACAAATCAAATAATTATTCGACGCCGCCGGCCTTAAGAATGCTTCTTAATCCGTTTTCTCCACCGACGAATCCGCTGGTTTGATAATCGTTAACAACCATATATGGTAAGCCATTCACGCCAAGCGACAGGGCTTTTTGTGTGTTGCTATCAATTTCTTTTTGGTGCGGTTTTTTGGTCATACAATCGGAAAATTGCGATTCATTCATGCCGACATTTTTGGCGGAAGTTAGAAAATATTCCAGCGGAAGAGCAGGGATTTTCTTCGGCACAGCAACGTTTTTTACACCAATTCCTTTATCGAAATAATCGCTTTTAATGCGCGGGACGATGTCGTGGGTGTATTGCCAATATTTATCTTGATCGGCAGCACAAAACGCAGCGTGAGCGCCGGTTTCGGTATTGTTGGTTATCTCTTTTAATAGTGTTACTACGCGATGCTCATAACGAACTTTTCCGGATTTAATATAGTCATTTTTTAAGAATTCTGTGCTGGTTGCGGCTTCAACCTCGGCACAAAATGAACAAAAATAGTCAGTATAATCAATGAACACGTTTTTTGCGTCGGCGGATCCTTGTGACATTTTTTCATTCCACGGTTTATTATCGCCAATGTGACGATTCGGCGGGCGATTAACAATTCCATAAATAAACAAAGCTACAATTCCCACGATTACAATTCCCGAAAGAACCCAAATAAGCGCTATGCCTGATGATTTTTGTCGATTCATATTTTCTCCTGTTTAGATAATTCTGTGTACATAAAAATAATTTGACCTGATTTATATAGCGAGAATAAACTAAGTAGTAAAGCTAATAAAAGAACTATAGTGCTGGCGATATTTGCGGCGGTGGCGGCGGCAGCTCCTGAGAAAAATAGGGTTACAATTGGCAAGATTAGTGATGTTCCGCAAGGAACGCAGCCGAGTCCAATTGTTGCGGCAATTGATGCGATTCCGCTTAGTCCGACTTGTCGAGATACAGTTTTTTCATTGTCGCGATTATTCTTTGCTGTAAAAATTACAGCGGTGATCGATATGCCTTGAAGAATTGATACTACCATAAGTAGCGCGCCATTTGGTGAAGTGAAACTTTGCTTGAATATGTCTATAATCATCGAACCGGGCAGCGCGATTTTATCGAGGATTGGTAAACGCGACATCATTAGTGGTCCGTAAAAATTGGCGTTGATTGCGAAATAAATTACCACGGCGAAGGCGACGGTTGTGACAATTGTTATTAGGAAATATTTCGGTAAACCAAGCATTCTGCCGACTCCTAAAAGCGCTGATTTGACGGATTCCTGCTTGCTGTGAATTCGACCCATACGCCTATTATACGATATTCGTAAAGGCAATTCGATCATCCACGGCAGCAACTTTTACTGTATCTCCGTCGTGAATTCGCCCGTCGATCAGTTCAAGCGCCAAAGGATCAAGCACGCGTTTTTGAATCAAACGCTTAAGTGGTCGCGCGCCGAAACTTGGGTCGTAGCCGTCTCGCGCCAACATATCACGAACGCTATTGTCAAAATCCAGCGTTATGTCGCGACTATCTTTAACTTGGCGAACAACTTTTTCTAATTGCACGTCAACAATCGCACGCATCGATTCAGGATGAATGCGATCAAAAATCACAATGTCGTCAATTCGGTTTAAGAATTCTGGGCGGAAATGACCACGAAGCGTTTCTAAAATTTGATTGTCGAGAGAGCTAATATCGTCGCCCGTGTAGTCCATAATCATTTGCGATCCGACGTTGCTGGTCATGATGATAATGGTGTTGCTAAAATCAATCGTTCGTCCTTGTCCGTCCGTCAATCGACCGTCGTCCAAAACTTGTAATAGTACGTTAAATACGTCGGGGTGTGCTTTTTCGATTTCGTCAAACAAAACCACGCTATAAGGGCGTCGCCTAACGGCTTCCGTCAATTGACCACCCTGATCGTAGCCTACATATCCTGGAGGCGAACCGATCAATCTGGCTACGGCGTGACGCTCCATGTATTCGCTCATGTCAATTCGAATCATGGCGTGCTCGTCGTCGAATAATTCACGACATAAACTGCGCGCGACTTCTGTTTTTCCTACGCCAGTAGGGCCGAGGAATAGGAATGAGCCAATCGGTCGATTAACGTCGCCGAGTCCAGCGCGTGACCTACGAATGGCGCTTGCTACGGCTGCCACAGCGCGATCTTGTCCGATGACTTGGCGGCTGATCGATTCTTCCAATTTGGTCAATTTGCTAGATTCGCTTTCCATCAATCGCTCCACTGGAATTCCAGTCCAGCGCGCCACCACGCCGGCGATATCGTCAGGCGTAACTTCTTCGCGGAGTAATCGGTCGTGAGTTGGAATTGCCGCTAACTCTTCGCGGGCGCTTGCTAATTTTTTCTCCAGCTCCGGCAAATCGCCATATTTAATGCGGCTGGCGGTGGCTAAGTCTGCGTCGCGTTCAGCAATTTCTAATTGTGAGCGCAGATTGTCCATTTTTTCGGTAGTCGTGTTGACGGTTTGCAAAATGTCTTTTTCGTGTTGCCATTTTTTATCAATCACTTCGGCTTTTGCGCGAATCTCGGCAATTTGCTCCTTGATTTCATCTTTGCGAATATTGGCGTGGTCGGATTTGTCCTTTTTCAGCGCCGCTTCCTCGATTTCCAATTGCAAGCGTCTATTGTTCAATCGATCCAGCGCAATTGGCACGCTTTCCAATTGCATTTTGAGCGAGCTGGTCGCTTCGTCAAGCAAGTCGACTGCTTTGTCTGGCAAGAATCGGTCGGGTAAATATCTGGTGGACAATCTGGCGGCTGCCACGATTGCGTCATCAGCGATTTTTACTCCGTGATGAATTTCGTATTTTTCCTTCAATCCGCGCAAGATGGCGACGGTGTCATCAAAGCTCGGTTCGCCAACGTAAACTGGCTGGAATCTTCGTTCTAAGGCGGCGTCTTTTTCGACGTATTGACGATATTCAGCGAGTGTTGTCGCGCCAATCATGTGCAATTTTCCGCGAGCCAGCGCTGGCTTTAACATATTGCCCGCGTCCATGCTACCTTCGCTTTTTCCAGCGCCAACCATGGTGTGAATTTCATCGACAAAAAGAATAATCTCACCAGCCGCGTCTTCTACTTCTTTCAGAACGGCTTTCAATCGATCCTCAAATTGTCCACGAAAACTAGCGCCTGCCAGAAGACTGGAAATCTCTAGGGAAATTAGTCGCTTGTCCTTTAGTGAAGCAGGAACGTTGCCTTTGACAATTCGCTGCGCCAACGCCTCAACAATTGCGGTTTTACCGACTCCTGGCTCACCGATGAGAACGGGATTGTTTTTAGTGCGGCGACTTAAAATCTGCATAGTGCGTCGAATTTCTTCATCTCGACCGATCACTGGATCGAGTTTACCTTCGCGTGCTAGCGCCGTTATGTCTGTACCGAATTTTTCGAGCGGTCTAGTTGTTTCTTCTTGATTCATGTTTGGTGGCATAAAATCCTCCTTTTGGTTTTTAGTCCTAATTTGTTGCGCCCCAGTAAAAGACAGAATGGTGAAATTTGATGTAGTTATCATAACAAATTAGCACTCTCAGTGCAAGAGTGCTAATAAAATAAATAGGCTTTTTGTAGTATAATAAGTGTATGAATATTCTTGTCACTGGTGGCGCTGGATATATCGGCGGTCACACAATCATCGAACTATTATCATCAAATCATAACGTAGTGGTGGTCGATAACTTATCAAATTCATCCGTCGAGAGCCTGAGGCGAGTTGAAGAAATCACTGGTCAATCAATACCGTTTCACGAATTCGATTTATGTGATCATCAGCGACTATCAGAATTGTTTAAATCTGAGAAAATTGATGCTGTAATTCATTTTGCTGGGTTGAAGGCGGTTGGCGAGTCGGTTGAAAAGGCGCTTCTTTACTATAAAAATAACCTTGAAAGTACGTTGGTTTTGCTTGATGTGATGCAAGAATTTGACGTGAAGAAATTGGTGTTTTCCAGCTCGGCAACAGTTTACGGCGATCCTGCTAAATTGCCAATTACCGAAGATATGCCGTTGTCTGCTACAAATCCATACGGTCAGACAAAGTTGATGATTGAGCAAATGCTCCGCGACATTTCTGCGACGAATCAAAATTGGCAATTTACATCTCTCCGCTATTTTAATCCAGTTGGCGCGCATCCGAGTGGTCGCATCGGGGAAGATCCCTCAGGAATCCCGAACAATCTTTTGCCGTTTGTGTCGCAAGTCGCTGTTGGTAAGCGGGACCATTTGAGCGTTTTTGGTGACGATTATGACACTCCAGATGGAACTGGCGTGCGCGATTATATTCACGTGGTTGATTTGGCAAAGGCTCACGTGGCAGCTCTGGAGAATTTAGGCCGACCGAACGAGTATAAAGTCTATAATATCGGCACCGGTCGTGGCACTTCAGTTTTGGAATTAGTGAAGGCGTTTGAGAAGGCGTCTGGTCGTGATGTTCCGTATCAAGTTACGCCACGTCGAGCAGGTGACATTGCGACGTGCTATGCAGATCCAGGCTTGGCAGAAAAAGAATTAGGTTGGCGAGCAGAATTGACGATTGAAGATGCTTGCCGCGATGCTTGGAATTGGCAGAGCAATAATCCAAATGGCTACAATGGCTAATTGCCAGATTTGGTGAAGATCTTATTTTCGTAATAAGCGGAACGTTTGGAAAGTTCTGAATTTAAGTTTTCAATTCCGCCGTATTGTTCGACCAAGGTTTTCTTTCCAGAAAATAAGTTTGTGCCCAGACCTAATCGGTCGCCGTCAATTTTAACTCCCAGCGCCGCCAAAGTTGACGGATACATATCGAATGTCGTGAATTGACGATTCTTTGAGTGACTAGTTGGAATGGCTGGATTTATAAACGTGTTGTAAATGGTTCGCTGATAATTAGTTCCGCCAATTTTTTCGTCGTAGTATGAAGTCTGCATTCCTAAATGGTCGCCAGAAATGATAATTGTGGTGTTTTCATAAAATGGCTGAGATTTAACCCAATTGACGAATGCGGCGACTTGTTTTGAAGAACAAGCGTGGACATTATCGTATTGATTACTGAAGGTTTTAGCGCAGGTTTCGTCCAAATAGCCATCGGTAAAATGCGTGTCGGCGGTCAATAATTGCAAGTTAAATGGCTTGTCTGACGCCGCCAAGCGCGAGGCTTCTTCGCGGGCAAATTGGAATAATTTTTTATCTTCATAACCCCACCAAACTTTGTAATCTTCGGATATTTTTCCGTGTTTTTTGGCGTAATTGTAATCTTCGATATTGAAATTGCCGTGCTGAGTCAGTAGTTTATCTCGACCACCAAAGCTTGCTTCTGAGCCCATAACGAACGTTTGATTATAGCCTTGTTTTTCTAAAATCTCACCAAGACTATAAGCGCCTGGCAAGAACTTTTTAAACTCGCCCAGGGCGTTATGGTCGCGTCCGCCCACCAAGTTTTCTTTAAGGGGAACGCCAGCAGATTGCGCAGCCATTCCTGCCACAGTCCAGCCAGTGTTTGTTGCAGGCAAGGCGCCGCCAACACCGGATGCTTTGTTTGAAAATGAGGTGTTTTTTAACGCCAATTCTTCCAGCTCTGGAATGATGGAGGTTTCGGAGCTGCCGCCATTAGCCTTTGACGCCAAAGTGTTTTCCATTGACTCTAAATAGATGTATATTAAGTTGCGCTTTTTCTCTGGGAAAGTCAATTTGGCGGTTTTTGGGTTGACGTAATTTTCTTCGTATAATTTGGTCGATTGGGTCAGGGCGTAAATATAATTAGGGATGCCGAAACTTTGAATCAGAAGGACAATCGCAATTAAAAACATACTCAGCGAGTAAATTGCTTGATTTCGTAATCTTAAAAACGGCAGGGTAAATTTTCGTGATGATTTGATTTTTTTCAAGCAAAAGGCGATTATGCGATTGACAAAAGAGATCGATTTGTCGAACATTGGGATTAATAAAGTGCCGAATAATAGGAAAACCAGCGGAAGATTTTGCAGGACGGCCGACCATAAATTGTCAGATTTGCCACCAGCTAATCCGTTGACAAAATAAAAAATTATCTCGTCGATTTGTGAACCTTTAAAGACGATATATTTATAGCGCGCCGCAATTAAGCAAAATGCCGCCAAAAAAAGCAAAATGATTGATATTGATTTAATCCAGAAACGTTTGGTAAATTTAATTTTTCTCACTATTTTATTATATCACTTACGTTTTTTTGCGGATGAAGGGGTATAATAAAAGCATGAGCAAGAATAAGACGCGCACATTCGGAATTAGTTGGTGGATTGGGCTGGTTTTATTTGCGGGGATGATTTGTTTGATGTTGGGCGATATTCTACATCGAGATGGCGTAATTGGCTCAAAAACTGATGTTTTAGTGATGGGTACGAATGCTGGATTTAAGCCGTTTGAATATATTGATAACAATCAAGTGGTTGGCTTTGACATTGATCTGGCGAGGGAAATTGCTAAAAGCTTGGGTAAGGATTTGAAGGTCGAAGATATGTCGTTTGATGGGCTACTTCCGGCGCTGGATAGTGGACAGATTGATATGGTGGCGGCTGGAATGACAGTGACGCCTGAGCGAGAAAAAAATGCGCTGTTTTCAGATTCGTATTATTCGGCGTCACAGAGAATAATTGTTAAAAAGGGCAGTCCGATTCGCAATAAATATCAATTGTCAGGGCGAAAAATTGGCGTACAGCTGGGTACGACTGGCGATACTTTGGCGTCTAAAATTGCTGGAGCATCAGTCACACAATTCCAAACCGCACCGAGTGTTTTGCAGGAATTAAGTTCGGGAAAAATTGAAGCGGTTATTCTGGACGACGCTCCCGCAAAGCAATATTCGGCTGGATTTTCTGACCTAGAAATCTTACCGGGCGCGCTCAGTGATGAAAGTTATGCGATTGCTATTAAAAAAGATAATAAAGACCTCCTAGAAAAGGTTAATAAAGAAATTGCCAAGATGAAAAAAGATGGCCGCTATGAAAAGTTAATCCGCAAATATTTTGGTGAGGAGGCTAAATCGTGAATTTTTGGGAAGTGATTTTTGGCGGCGGTCGATGGCTATTTTTATGGCATGGATTAGAGGTGACGCTGGTTTTGACCGTGTTGTCGCTTATTTTAGGATCGGCAATTGGTGTGCTTGTCGCCCTGATGTACACGTCGAATTTACGGCCATTTGGCAGGATGAAAACGAGTAGACTCGCGAACTTTAATCCGCTGGCTAGCCTGGGAAAAATCTACGTTGATATTATTCGTGGTACGCCGTTATTGGTGCAACTACTAATTATGTATTACGTCGTTTTTGGCTCGTATCAATTTATGCCGAAGATTTTTGTGGCGGCGGTGGCGTTCGGGATAAATAGCGGTGCATATATCGCTGAGATTATTCGTGGCGGAATTCAGAGTATTGACAAGGGACAAATGGAAGCGGCTAGGTCTTTGGGTTTGAGTAATTGGCAGGCAATGCGGCTAGTCATTTTGCCGCAAGCAATGAGAAATTCGTTGCCGGCGTTGATTAGTGAATTTATCGCGCTGTTAAAGGAAACTTCGGTTGTTGGTTGGATTGGTCTGAATGATATTATGCGAGGCGCGGACAATATTCGTTTTCAGACGGCGACAGCTTTTCAGTCGCTATTTGCCGCTGCGGCGATGTACTTAATTTTGACGGCGATTTTTACGCGAGTAATGGCGCGAGTAGAAAGGAAATTGAAGCATGACGATAATCAGCGTTAAAAACTTGAAAAAAACGTTCGGCACAAATCGAGTTCTTCGCGATATTGACGTGGAAATTGAAGAAGGCGAGATTGTCGTGGTGGTTGGCTCGTCTGGCTCTGGCAAGTCGACATTCTTGCGCTGCCTGAACTTACTGGAGGAGCCAACTTCGGGCGAGATTATTGTTGATGGAGTTAAGGTTACTGATCCACACGTAAACTTGAACGCCTTGCGTCAGAATATTGGCATGGTTTTTCAGCAATTTAATCTGTTCCCGAATTTGAGCGTGATTGAAAATATTAAATTAGCTCCGAAAAAACTGCGTAAATTTTCAGATCAAAAAGCGACAAAATTGGCGCGAAGTTTATTGGACGATGTTGGGCTATTAGACAAAGCGGATGCTTCGCCGAATAGTTTGTCTGGCGGTCAAAAACAGCGAGTAGCAATTGCGCGGGCGCTAGCGATGGAGCCGAAAATCATGCTTTTTGATGAGCCGACTTCAGCGCTAGATCCAGAGATGATTGGCGAAGTTCTGGACGTGATCAGGAAAGTTGCCAAAAAGGGAATGACGATGGTGATCGTGACGCACGAAATGAAATTTGCCCGCGAAGTTGGGACGCGGATGATTTTTCTGGATAAGGGAGAAATAATCGAAAATGGCACGCCAGCTCAGGTAATGGATCACCCGAAAACTGAACGTGCCAAAAAATTCTTCGCCAAATAGCCCGAGTGACCTCGCTATAATTCGCTTAGAACTGGAACTTCTGTCAATTTATTAACCAGCTGGTCCAGGTCAACCTCTGTCAAATAGCTTGGTAGAATCCGCGTGGTTTTTGGGTCAACAAAGCCGCATTCCGCCACTTCATCGACGCCGTGCGATGTTTGCTCCAGGTTGATGTGCTGGTAATCTTGCCAGTTGGTGATGAGGAAGAAAAATTCTAATTGTTCATTCGGGCCGTGCGCTGATTGTTCGCCTGATTCGGCAAATTGCTGGATAAATAACAGCTTACCGATTTCTGGTTTGACGCCAGTTTCTTCAATCATTTCTCGGTGTAGACCGTCTAGCAAGCCTTCGCCCATTTCTAAACCACCGCCCGGCGTACACCAAAAATCACGACCTTTGCCGGTGTTTGCGGTTAATTTTTGGCAGAAAATTTCGCCCTTATTGTTGATAATAATTCCGCGTACGTTTACTCTTCGTCGCATAAAACCTCCTTTGATTGCTAATAGCCAGAGGTTCAATTAAGCTGAACGTACGCCCAATAATTTCATGGTCGGGGTGACTGGATTTGAACCAGCGACCTCACCGTCCCGAACGGTGCGCGCTACCGAGCTGCGCCACACCCCGACGCTAAAAAACAGTATAAAACTAACAGATATTTTTGTCCAATTGTAATTATTAAAATGGAATCGACTAGTTCTAAAATGATATAATATAAGGTGGATTTAGAGCGTAAAGGACTATAAATGAAACATATTTTACGAATTTTTAGAGACTATTGGTTGCTGTTTATTGTCTTGATTGGATTCACGTATGGCGTTGTGATGGCGAATTTGTGGCTGCCGGATAAAATGTCGGAAATTGTCAATGACGGCATTATTAAACAAGATATGTCGGCGATTTGGAATAATGGCTTGATGATGATTTTAGTGACGGCGGCTGGTGGGTTTTGTTCAATTGTCGTGGGTTTTTTGGCGGCGCGAATTGCTACGGGAATGGCGCAAAAATTGCGATTGAAATTGTTTGAACGAATAGAAAGTTTTTCTTTGGCGGACTTTAATAAGTTTTCTACGGCGTCGCTGATTACGCGCTCAACGAATGACATCCAGCAGATTCAAACAACGTCAATAATGCTGCTGAGACTGGCATTAATGGCACCGATTATGGCAATTGGCGGTCTGCAAAAAGCCATGAATAATGCGCCCGATCTAAGCTGGATTATCGCTTTGGCGGTGTTTATTTTGCTCGCGGTGATCGCTACATTATTTACGATTGCCGTACCTAGGTTTAAGAAATTGCAGACTCTGGTGGATAAACTTAATTTGGTGGCGCGGGAAAATTTGGTTGGGCTAAAAGTTATTCGTGCGTTCCATAACGAAAAGATTGAGCAGAAAAAATTCCAAGAAGCTAACGTGGAATTGAATAAGATGAACTTATTTGTGAACCGTTTGATGATGTTGCTTGATCCGATTATGACTTTAGTGATGAACTTTTCGAGTGTGGCAATTGTGTGGTTTGGCGCGCATTTGATAAGTAGCGGCAATTTGCAAATTGGTAATATGATGGCGTTTTTGGAATATGCGATGCAGGTGATAATCTCGTTCTTACTGCTGTCGATGGTGTTTATTATGGTGCCGCGAGCTGCCGTATCAGTGCGCCGAGTCGGAGAAGTTTTGGATACAATGCCGTCAATTACTGACCCGAAGTCGCCGAAAAAAATACCAAAAGATGCCAAGGGAAAAATTGAGTTTAAGGACGTTACGTTTACTTATCCTGACGCGGATTTGCCGGTGCTTTCGGATATTAATTTTGTAGCCGAACCGGGTCAGACAACGGCGTTTATTGGCAGTACTGGTTCGGGAAAGTCGACGCTGATAAATTTGATTCCTCGTTTCTATGATGTTTCGGCGGGGCAGATTTTGCTTGATGGCGTTGATATTAGAAGTCTGAAATTGGAAGATTTGTCTGGTCAAATTGGTTACGTGCCGCAAAAAGGTGTGCTGTTTAGCGGAACGGTTGCTAGCAATATTAAATACGGCAACGCTGAGGCTGGCGACAAGTTGGCTGAAAAAGCGGCCAAAATTGCCCAAGCGGAAGAATTTATTAGCGAGTTAAAAAATGGTTATAAAAGTGAAATCGCTCAGGGCGGCAGCAATGTTTCTGGTGGTCAGCGCCAGCGTTTGTCGATTGCGAGGGCTATTGCGGTTGAGCCAAATGTTTACATTTTTGACGATTCGTTTTCGGCGCTTGATTTTAAGACGGACGCGAAGTTGCGGGCTGCGCTTGCGAAGGAAACTAAGAATAAAACCGTGTTAATTGTCGGTCAGCGAATTAATACAATTATGAATGCTGATAAAATTATCGTGCTTAACGAGGGAAAAATTGTTGGTCAGGGAACGCATCAGGAATTGATGAAAGATTGTGAAGTTTATCAAGAAATTGCCGCTTCGCAACTCTCGGAAGACGATTTGCGGAAAATGTCTATTGCTGCGAAAGGAGTGTTGTAATGTCTAGGCAAACCACGAAAAAGCGACAGCAAGTACGAATGGGCGGTCCGATGGGCGGAATGGGCACTGGCGAAAAGGCTAAAGATTTCAAGGGAACGGTCAAGAAGCTGATCAAATATTTGTCGGATTTTCGATGGCAAATGTTGATGGTGTTGGTTTTTGCAATTGGGAGCACGATTTTTGCGATTGCCAGCCCGAAGATTTTAGGCGGCGCGACGAATCAAATTGTTGATGATTATGCCAATATGAAAGCTTACGAGGCGATCACTAGCAAATTGCCAAAAAGTGTTTCTTTGCCAGCGGGAACTACTGGCGCGGACGTTTTGAACCGATTGCCGAATAAGTCGGAGATTGAAAAACAGATTCCGTCCAGCCAGCTCGAATCGATTAAAAAGTTAGATCTTAGTCGGCGTCCAGAATTTCATTTTGACGCTATTTGGCGAATAATTATTTTGCTAGTCGGAATGTATGTGTTGAGTGCAATTTTTCGCTATATTCAAACGTGGATAATGACTCAGGTGACGCAAACCGTAACTTTCAGAATGCGACAACAATTGTCCGAAAAAATAAATCGCTTGCCGCTGAGTTATTTCGATAAGCAAACTTACGGTGAAGTTCTTAGTCGCATAACTAATGATGTCGATACGATTAGTCAGACATTAAATCAGAGTTTGTCGCAAATTGTGACATCAACGATTACGGTGCTGGGAATTTTGGTGATGATGTTTTCGATTAGCTGGCAGATGTCGCTAGTTGCGCTACTGGTGCTTCCGCTGGCGGGCGGTGTGATTACGCTGATCGCAAAGAGCTCGCAAAAACAATTCTTACGCCAGCAAACGCAGCTTGGCGAACTTAATGGACACATTGAAGAAATGTATGGCGGACATCAAGTGATGCGCGTCTTTAATGGCCAGAAAAAATCGATTGCTAAGTTTTCTAGGATCAATAATCGGCTTCAAGAGAGCGCTTGGAAGGCTCAGTTCTTTTCTGGCTTGATTCACCCGATTATAAATTTTATCAGCAATATTGGCTACGTTGCTATGACAATTTTGGGCGGTTGGCTGGCGATTAATGGTCGGCTAAAAATCGGCGATATTCAGGCGTTTATTCAATACGTCGATCAGTTCAATCAGCCGCTGGTTCAGGTTGCTAATATCGCTAATATTTTGCAATCGACAGCTGCTGCTGCCGAGCGAGTGTTTGAGTTTTTGGACGAGCCAGAAGAAGCGGTTGAATCGAATAACTTGGTAAAATTGTCTAACGTAAAAGGTGAAGTTGAATTCGACAACGTCGTCTTTGGTTATAAGCCAGACCAAACTATCATCAAAGGTTTGTCGGCGCGCATTAAGCCAGGTCAGCGCGTGGCGATTGTTGGTCCGACTGGTGCTGGCAAAACGACGCTGGTTAACTTGCTAATGCGATTTTATGAGATTAATAGCGGTTCGATTAAGATTGACGGCGTGGATATTCGTAAAATGAAACGTAGCGATGTGCGTCAAATGTTTGGCATGGTACTGCAGGATACGTGGCTGTTTAATGGCACGATTCGTCAGAATTTGATGTATGGCAATCCAAAAGCCACCGAGGAAGAGATGATAAAAACCGCCAAAGAAGCGCACGTTGATCATTTTGTGCGGTCACTACCGGGCGGCTATGATATGGTTCTTGGTGAGGAGGCTGCTAACATTTCCCAGGGAGAAAAGCAGCTGCTGACAATTGCCAGGGCGATGCTAGAGAAGGCGCCAATGCTGATTCTGGACGAAGCGACAAGCTCGGTTGATACGCGCACCGAAGTCCTTATCCAAAAAGCCATGGATAAGTTGATGCAGGGGAAAACTAGTTTTGTTATTGCGCATCGTCTGAGCACCATTCGTGACGCTGATTTGATTTTGGTGGTTAAGGACGGGAATATCATCGAGCAGGGCAATCACGAAACTCTGTTGAAGCAAAATGGCTTTTACGCTGAGCTTTATAATAGTCAGTTTGCGGAGTAGCTGTCTGTTACTTTTTACATAGTGATATTTTTGTAGCCTTTGGTACGTGTAGCTCAAAATCAATATCAGTTTTCTGGACAATCTCATAATAAGGCGGAATTGATGGGTTTTTCGGAAGTTCAATTATTTTTCCGTCATTAAATAATCGTCCTTGTCTGTAGACATTGTGAATAAACGGTACATTTGGTTTTGCTTTTCTCAAGCGACATAACGCTGATTCATGCCGTGTTTCGCCATCTGTAATAACTTTGGGCTGCGTATGCCATTGTCCCATAATACATAATGTTGGTAGAGAGCCGTCAATTCCGAGGATATTTTTAGCTAGCTGCTCTTCTCGTTCTTGCGGGCTTGGTGGTATGATGGCATCCTCATCTAAATTGTCAAAAAATGTATCAATAAAAATAAGTTCTTTGAGCTGGTTTTGCTGTAGAAGAATTGCTATCGTCTTTATCATTTCAAGAGATAGAATGCTTGAGTCAAAAAGGTCTTCATCAACTAAGGAAAAATCGTAAGAGCCGGTCTTTACTGAATTGATGAAGTTGAGTACAGTAGGGCTTGCCTCAATAGCTAATCGTTTTACGCCAAGTTTTATAACTAGAGTGTAGATAATATCGGCATTTTCTTTTATGCCGTGAATTTCGCCATATACAATTATTTTTGATTTTCGCAATGTGGATTGAAACGAGCTTAATTGTTTTATATCCAGCTGTTTCGGTAAAAATGTTTTGATAATATCGTGACTATTCATAGGTGCTAATTGATAGTTTACTTCATAAAACTGTAAATATATAGGGCTGCGTCGTTGATAAATTTGTCGATATTTGGCGAACTATTTATAATTAAGTCATGAATATCGCAGACCAACTCCTCACTAAATACCCGATCATTTCTGACCAAGTCGATATAAAAGAGCTTGGCGCGCTTTTGAGAGAGTTGGAAAAAACTTTACGCCGTGGCACCACTGGAAACATCGTGGAGTTTGGTTGTTATGTCGGTACAACTAGTTTGTTTATTCGCCGACTATTGGACGCTTATGATTTTACGGGCGAGTTTCACGTTTACGACTCGTTTGCGGGATTGCCAGAAAAAACTCAGAAGGATAATAGCGCCGCGGGTGATCAATTTAAGGCTGGCGAGTTATTAGCGCCGCGTAAGACGTTTGTCCAGAATTTTAAGAAAGCAGGATTGAAGTCGCCGATTATTCACAAAGGCTGGTTTTCTGATTTTACTTCTGATGATGTGCCGGAAAATATTATGTTTGCGTTTTTTGATGGCGATTTTTACGAATCAATTGTCGATTCTTTTCGGGTTTGTGAAAGTAAATTTAACGAAGACGCAATAATTATTGTTGATGATTACGCAAATGAAGCTCTACCGGGAGCTGCAAAAGCTACTGATGAATGGCTGAAAGTTAATCGACAATTCACGGTCAGGACTGAGGCCAGTCTGGCAATTATCTCCTCTTGCCCAAAAACATAAACGTGTTACAATTAAAACATCACTAATATAAACAGGGGAGGGTTGTGATGGACGAACCAATTCACATCACGTCTGAAATAGGAAAACTTAAGACCGTTCTATTGCATCGGCCAGGTGAAGAGCTGGAGAATTTGACGCCAGACTATCTGACCGATCTTTTATTTGACGATATTCCATATCTGAAAGTGGCGCAGGCTGAACACGATGCTTTTGCGGAAGTATTGAGAAGTCGTGGAATCGAAGTTTTGTATCTGGATCAATTGGTCGCCGAGGCAATTAACACAGATCAATTGCGCGAACAATTTGTCGATGAAATGTTGGCTGCTTCTAAGCAGGATTCACGCCGTGTTACTCAAACATTGCGCCAATTCTTGTTGGATTTGCCAACTCACGCTATGATCCGCAAGATTATGGCTGGTGTTCGCAAGGATGAAATTACTTTGCCTCCAGATCAGCATCAGCAACTTCATAATATGATCGAGAAAAATCATTATCCGTTCTATCTCGATCCAATGCCAAACCTATACTTTACACGCGACCCAGCTGCCGCAATTGGTAACGGTTTGACAATCAACAAGATGCACTGGACGGCTCGTCGTCGTGAATCGCTATTTATGCGCTACATCATCGACCACCATCCACGTTTTGCTAATCGTGCGCCAGTTTGGTACAACCGCACAGAGAAATTCTCAATGGAAGGCGGCGACGAATTGATATTAAGCGATAAGGTTATGGCAATTGGTGTTTCGGAGCGAACAACTGCTGAGGCAATTGAAAAGATGGCAACCAAATTGTTTGCTGGCTCGAAATTCGAGAAAGTCATCGCTATGGAAATTCCAAAATCTCACGCCTTTATGCACCTAGACACCGTATTTACGATGATTGATCGCGATAAGTTCACGATTCACCCAGAAATTCGTGACCACGGCGGCAGGATGAATTGTTTTATTTTGGAGAAGGTTGAAGGTCAGCCATTCCCACGAATTACACACGAAACAGATTTGGAGCATGTCTTAAGAGTTGCGCTGGGCTTGCCGACCGTTACTTTGATTGAGTGTGGCGGTGGCGATCCGATTGCTGCTGCTCGTGAGCAGTGGAATGACGGTTCAAACACTTTGGCAATTGCGCCGGGTGTTGTGGTGACTTATGATCGCAACTACGTAACTAACCAGAAATTGCGCGAAAACGGCATTGAAGTCATTGAAATTAGTGGTGCTGAGCTTGGACGCGGTCGTGGCGGTCCACGCTGTATGAGTATGCCGCTAGTACGAGAGGATGTATTCTAATGGCTCAGAGTTTGAAAGGACGATCGCTACTAACTTTAGGTGATTATACCGCTGAAGAGATTCGCTTGCTATTGGATACGGCTCGTGAATATCGTCGATTGAAATATGCCGGCATTCCGCACCGAATTCATGAGGGTAAAAACGTGGCTTTGTTGTTCGAAAAGACTTCAACGCGAACACGCTGCGCATTTACGGTGGCGGCTAATGACCTTGGAGTTGCGCCAGAATACCTCGGTAAAGATGATATTCAATTGGGCAAGAAAGAGACGGTTGAAGATACCGCTAAGGTTTTGGGTCGAATGTTTGATGGGATTGAGTTCCGTGGCTTTGATCACGCGACTGTTGAGGAATTGGCGCGTCACGCTGGTGTTCCAGTATGGAATGGATTGACCGATAAGTTCCACCCAACACAGATTTTGGCTGACTTCATGACAATTGAAGAACATGTCGGAAAATTGAAAGGAACTAAGTTGGTATTTGTTGGCGATGGTCGCAACAATATGGCGAACTCGTTGATGATCGGCTCAGCTATTATGGGACTTGATTTTCGCATTTTGGCACCTCGTGAATTGCATCCAGAGCAAGCTTTGGTTGATAAGGCAAATCACTTTGCCAGGTCAAGTCATGCGCGTATTGCCGTCACTGACAACTTCGAAGAAGCTTTGCGCGGTGCCGATGTAATTTACACGGACGTTTGGGTCTCAATGGGCGAAGAAGATAAGTTTGCTGAGCGCATTAACCAATTGCGACATTTCCAAGTTAATCGCCAGATGATTAACCTGACAGGAAATCCTGAGGTTAAGTTTATGCACTGTTTGCCAGCATTCCATGACGCATTGACGATTACTGGAAAGAAGATTCAGGAAGATTTCGGTTTAGACTCAATGGAAGTGACGGATGAGGTGTTCCGCTCGCCACATTCGATAGTTTTTGATCAAGCGGAAAATCGTATGCATACAATCAAGGCTGTGATGGCTTTGACATTGTAGTTGTTGTCGTAATGAGGAGGTTAAGGAGGCTCCGAGGCAATGGTAGAAAAAATTAAAAAAGCAAAGCAGAAGCTTCGATCACCGTCGGCGTTTACTATTTTGTTTGTCGTGATCATCGTTATGGCGGCATTGACGTGGGTTGTCCCTTCTGGATTATATAAGACGAACGAAGATGGCGATCGTATAGCTAATTCGTATCACGTAGTCGACAAAGAGCGAACCGTCATAGAAGAAAAAGACGGTAAAAAGGAAGAGGTCAAAAAACACGACCAGCAAGGTTTATGGGACGTCTTCACCGCACCTATTAAAGGTATGTCAGACAAGCTTGATGTCATCGTCTTCGTGATGGTGCTTGGTGGATTCTTAGGCGTCACTATGAAAACTGGTGCGCTTGACGCTTCTCTTGGCGCGCTGCTCCGAAATATGAAGGGCAAGGAAAAGTGGCTCATCCCGATTCTGATGATTTTATTCGCTATCGGTGGTACTACTTACGGTATGCAGGAAGAAACTGTGGCATTTTACGCACTTGTTATACCAATGATGATTGCTGCTGGCTATAACGCCATGACTGGTGTGATGGTGATTGTGCTGGGTGCTGGTACTGGTGTGCTCGGCTCGACAATCAACCCATTCTCTACTGGTGTTGCAGCAAAAACCGCAGATGTGAAATTGGGTAGCGTTATTCCAATAATGTCTATAATCTTAGTACTTTGTTTGATTGCCGCGATTGTCTTTACTATGCGTTACGCCGCAAAAGTGAAGGCCGGCAAGTATAAAGAAGATGTTCGCTACAAGCCAGCTACGGCTGCTCTCGACATGACAAACGTACCAAAATTCACTGGTCCGCGAAAAGTTGTTATGTCTGTGTTTGCTATTACATTTGTGCTAATGATTCTTTCCTTGATTCCATGGGGAAGTTGGAATATCACATTCTTCGCTGATATGTTTGAATGGGCTGCAGGTTTGCCAGTTATTGGCGCGGTGCTTGGTGTAGTCCACAGTGCAGCCTTTGGTGATTGGTATTTCAATGAAATCACCGCACTATTCCTAATTTCAACAATTGTCATAACCGCAATTTACTATAAAGAATTTAAGAAAGAGGGTGTTTTCCCAGTTGATACATTTATCGATGGTGTGAAAGACATCTTGCCGGTTGCTTTGATTATCGCAGTGGCGACAGGTGTTTCTGTGGTGATGTCTAATGGCGAAATCCAGGACACAATCATCAGCTGGGGTGAATCTCTCCTGAAAGATGCTGGTGGCGGTGTTGTCGGTGTGTTGGCATATCTATTCTACTTGCCAATGTCATTTATCGTTCCGTCATCATCAGGTTTGGCAGCAGCAACTATGCCAGTTATTGCGCCAATTGCCGACCTGGTTGGCTCAAGCAAAGAAGTTATGGTTGCCGCATTTGCGACAGCGTCTGGCTTGATCAACATGATGGCTCCAACTATCGCGTCGTTGATGGGTGGATTGGCTTTGGCTGGTGTTTCATATCGCGACTGGCTAAAGCGCTCAGCTCCAATTATGGCGATATTTGCTATTATCAGCATTACAGTTATTGCAATTTTCGGAGCACTATAGCCTATGGATAAGAAGCGTACTATTGTAGTAGCGCTCGGTGGTAACGCCCTGCAACGGCAGGGCGAAGCCGCGTCTGAGCAGCAGCAACGAGTAGCTGATGAAACTGTTCGGCAACTTTTGCCGTTAATCCAGGCTGGTCATAACGTAGCAATCGTTCATGGTAACGGTCCTCAGGTTGGTAATATTGTTTTGCACGAAGAGGCGATTAATACGCCAGATGTGCCAAGCTTGCCATTGGAAGATTCTGGCGCTATGAGCCAGGGGCTGATTGGCTTTTGGCTGCAACAGGCTTTTCATGACGCCTTTATGGTTAATCAGATGAACAATCGCGCTGTTAGTGTTATAACTCAAACAATTGTTAGCTTAAGCGATCCAGCATTCCAAAATCCAACCAAGCCAATTGGTCCGTTCTATTCGGAAGACGAGGCAAAAACCGTCGCTAGCGAACGCGGCTACACGGTAAAAGAAGACGCTGGCCGTGGTTGGCGGCGTGTCGTTCCTTCGCCAAAACCTCAGACGATTGTTGAGGCCGATGTGATTAAGGCACTGGTTCATGCTGGCGTGACGGTCGTTTCAACTGGCGGCGGCGGCATTCCTGTTTTACAAGACGAAACTGGTCAATTAAAAGGCGTCGCTGCGGTCATTGATAAGGACTTCGGCGCGGCAAAATTGGCGGATCTTTTGGACGCTGACACTTTGCTGATTTTGACTTCGGTTGATGCTGCTAAAATTAATTTTGGCAAACCAGATGAGCAATCTCTTGGGGAAGTTTCAATAGAAGAGCTCCAAAAGCATATTGACGATGGGCAATTTGCGCCAGGTTCAATGTTGCCAAAAACTCAGGCTGCCTTGTCGTTCCTAGATGGAAAGTCGGGGCGTACGGCGATTATTACTTCGTTGGATAAAACCGCTGAAGCCATTAGCGGCTCGGCAGGCACGATAGTCAAATCGTAATAAAAATCAAGAAGTTCCTGTAAATGGCGCAGGAGCTTCTTGTGTTTATGTATGTTTTATTTTATAATATGAAATTATGTTGCAATATCTTCGTTCGACAAATAATGATTCAATAATTAGCCCGCAAGAAAATTTGCAGTCTGGTTCGTGGGTGCGTTGCGAAAGACCGAGCGACGAAGAGGTTTCGCAATTGTTGGCGCTGGGCTTGGATGAGGATTTGATAAGTGACGCGCTTGATCCACACGAGGTGCCGCGTATTGAGTTTGACGATGAGTGGACTTATTTGATTGCGCGATTGCCAGACACTGACGACGATTTTAACGATTTTACCACGCCGATTTTATTCTGCATTAATAAAGATCATATCGTGACGCTGTCTAGAGATAGTTTGGGGCGATTATGGCAGCCATTTATTGATAAAGTGCGAATTAGGACGGATCGACAAGTTGAGCTTTTGGTGGCGATGGTTGAGGCGATTTCAATGCAATATCAGCGGCGCGTGGCAACAATTAATCGCCAAATGCGAGCGGCTACAGACAGTATTCATACGCTGAGAGTTAATGACATTGCCACTCTGGCAGAGTATGAGCGCAAATTGAATGATTATCTTGACGCGTTAATTCCGATGAACTGGGCAATTGAGAAACTTTTGGCGACTCAGAAGTTGCGACTGAAGGCTGATGATAAGGAAGACGTTGAGGATATTTCGATTGATTTGGAGCAGGTGATTGCGCGTTGTAAAAGTTTGTTGAGGACGATTACTAATGTGCGCGATAGCTATAGGGCGGTGATGGATACGCGCCTTAACGAAACAATTCGCCTGCTAACCGTAATTACCGTGGCTTTGACTATTCCGACGATGATCGCTGGTTTGTATGGTAT
Source organism: Candidatus Nanosynbacter sp. TM7-057 (assembly GCF_022828295.1). Taxonomy (NCBI): domain Bacteria; kingdom Bacillati; phylum Minisyncoccota; class Nanosynbacteria; order Nanosynbacterales; family Nanosynbacteraceae; genus Nanosynbacter; species Candidatus Nanosynbacter sp. TM7-057. The sequence goes on from NZ_JAJQJT010000001.1 coordinate 404,385, forward strand.
GAACGTGCCGGTTCCAGGTGCCGATAATCCATTGATGTTTTGGGGAATTACTGCAGTTAGTGTAGTGCTAGCATTCGTTGTGGGCTATTATTTCCTGCGTCGCCGCTAAAGTTTAATTGCGATTCGACAGATTGCTAATATCGCTTGTGTATATTATAATTTTCTTATGATGGTGGGCTATTTTGAACGCAGATCGTTGACTGAAAAGTTGACGCAAGCTCAACGAATGCATAAAAACGGTTGGATTAATTTGACCGGGAGTCTTGATGCTACTCGAGTTTCAAAGGCTTTGTCGCTGTCTGCTAATATCGTCCGTGACGTACTGGACATCCACGAATTACCTCGAGCGGAGTTTTCCGATGGCGTTGAATATATTTTTACGCGTATACCGTTTGGTCAAACTGATTCTGGCAAAACGGCACCGTTTTTGATTGCAATTAGCGGCGGTCATTATATTACAATATCGCCTCATGCTAAATTTTCACCCCTGGAGGTCAGCGATTATTTATTTAGCACAACCGAGCGGCCAGCGGGAGTTTTTGCTGCGAATTTGGCGTATATTATTTCTCAATATGAACAGCGCGTGCATTTGTTAACGGAGCAAATTAGCGATGCTCGTCGGCGACTAAGTCGTCATGAAGTTGAGAATTCGGATTTTATTAAATTTGTCGCAATTGAAGACACACTCAATGAATATCGAAGCAGCTTGGAAGGTATGTCCCGCGTTATTACACAACTGATGGAAAACCGTCGCCACTTATTTAAGACCAGGGACCTGGAGGCTCTGGAGGATGTCGATCTGCATATCAGGCAAGTTTTAGTGGCGATTAGCTCCAGCACGCACACAATTTCCAGTATCCAAAACGCTTATTCGACGGTTGCTAATAATACGCTGAACCAACGTATGAAGGCATTGACCGCCATAACAATTCTTCTGGCTATTCCAAACGTTTTTTACGGAATGTATGGAATGAATATCGCGTTACCATTTCAGGGCGAGCCTTGGGCATATCCAGTTATCACTAGCTTTACAGTGTTGTTGATTTTACTTGTTATGTTTGTTGCTAAGCGACTTCGCTTGTTCTAATATAGATATAATAAGCATTTTCAAAATGTTTTTGCTTGACGCACCAATAAACGTTTGGTAACATTGTTAGCATGTCTCGCGCCGAAGCATTAAATTGCTGATATTAAGTGATAAAGGTCGAAGCGCGTGGGGCTGCACATAATAATAAGGAGTGCAAAACACATGCCAATAGCAATCAAATTTGTGCCATCAAGGCGCAAAAAGATCGCGGTGGATGTGGTGCCTGCCGAATGGCAAACATACATAGCACAATAAAAAGAGTGCAGTCGATCCAACGATAGAATAGGGACGACTATAAACAAATCCCGCTCCAAGGCACCGGAGCGGGATTTTGGTTTGTGTGAAAATGCGTTAATCTTTTACTTCAACGCCAGCTTTTTTCAAGGCTTCCTTGACTGATGATTCGATTGAGCCAGAGCTGTCCATCTCAGTGTTTTTTCCATTTATGTAGAAAGTTGGCGTTGCGGCAACGCCGTGTTTGCGACCGAGAGCCATATCGAAGTCAATTTTATTTTTAACCTTGTTACTGGCGATATCGGTTTTATATTGATCGATATTAAGCTTCAATTGTTCAGCATAAGACTTGAAGGTGTTGTCGCGTTCTGTAGCGTTGGCGTTTTTCCAAGCGTCCTGATTTGCATATAGAAGCTCATTCATTTCCCAGAATTTACCCTGCAGGCCAGCGGCTTCAGCTACGGCAGCGGCAGCTCGTGCGTTAGGGTGTGAGCTAGCAATTGGGAAATTACGGAAAATTAATCGAACGTGATCTTTATATTTTTTAGCTAGTGCTTCGGCTTTTGGTGCAGCGGTGCCACAGCCAGGGCATTGATAGTCGGCGTATTCGATAATTGTTACTTTGGCGTCTTTACTACCAATTTCATGATCCGCAATATTACCATTTCTTGATTCTGCGCTGATAATTGTGTTCAGTTGATTGTTATTGATATCGCTAATGTTTAGTCGATTTTGTGTCGAAATATAAATCATTCCACCAACAATTGCCACTACAATAATTGCGAAAATTATCCAGCTTTTCTTATTCATTTTACCTCCATTTACTCTAGTAAGTATAGCACGGAATGCGGTACAATAAAACTATGACGATTGTGCTAATTTTTGGATATTTGGTTACTTTGGCGGTTTTGTTGATAGTGCTGGGAATTCAGCCGAAAACGTCTTCGCATAGTCAATTTGAGCTGCGGCGGAGAAGTGGACTAGGCGATGAAAAGGCTAAAATTCTTTTGCGACAAAGAGAATTTTTACGAGATATTATTTCACTGCAGCGCGCCGTGGCTTCTTTATGTTTGGTAATTTTAAGTGTTATTAGTGTTTATTTGTTCAACTGGGCGGCTGGACTGGTCTTATCAATTATAATAGCTCTAGAAATCGGAGCTGTCGCGCGAATTGGTTTGTGGCAGAAATACTCACAGCAACTTTATGAAAAATACGAACCGCTAATCTTGACGACAATTGAGCGACATCAAGTAATTTTGTCGCTAATCCGTTCGGTATCGCCAGTTGTTGGTGATAGTCAGGTGATTGAATCGAAAGAAGAATTGCTGGAAATGGTTGCTCAATCCAGCGGGGCGATTTCATCTTCTGAGAAAAAGCTTATTACTAACGGACTGAAGTTCAACGATATGAAAGTCGAGGAAATTATGACGCCGCGAAGCATGATTGAATCGGTGCCTATGAATGAACTTCTCGGGCCGCTAGTACTTGATGATCTTCATAAAAAGGGGTATAGCAGATTTCCTGTCATTGACGGCGATATTGACCATGTTGTTGGAATGTTGAGGATTCAAGATTTGTTAACGATTGATCGCAAAGCAAAATCTCATCGTGCGGAAACAGTCATGAGCAAAGACGTCTATTATATTCGCGAAAATCAAACTCTACAGCACGCCTTGGCTGCATTTTTGAAAACGCAGCATCACCTGTTTATTGTTGTAAATGAGTTTCGAGAAACAGTCGGTTTACTGAGCCTAGAAGACGTAATTGAAGCGCTATTAGGTCAGAAAATTATTGACGAATATGATGTTTATGGAGATCTCCGTAAAGCCGCTACGGCTAATCCGCAGAAAAATAATTTGCCCACAAAAACTCGACGAGATGTTTAATTCTGGGAATTTGCCCAAATTATGCTATAATAACAGATATGAAAAATAGAATTTTGGCGGCAGAAACTTCTAAAAAAGTTGGTGAGAATATTACAGTTGCGGGCTGGGTTCATTCCAGGCGTGATCATGGCGGATTGATTTTTATTGATTTGCGTGACCACACGGGTTTGGTTCAGTTAGTTATTAACCCTGATAAAAAAGATGCTTTTTCTTTGGCGGAAAGCTTACGGGATGAGTTCGTAGTTCGTGCTTGTGGCGTGGTTGCGGAGCGTGGTGAAGGTCTGAAAAATCCGAATATTGCCAGTGGCGATGTGGAAATTGTTGTGGACAATTTGGAGATTTTGAACCGAGCTGAAACTTTACCAATTCAACCATTTGCCGAGGATAATCAAGCTGGCGAAGAACTAAGATTCAAGTATCGTTATATTGATTTGCGTCGTCCAAAAATGCAAAATATGCTTAAAAAGCGCGCCGAAATGTATCGTCGAATCCATGAATATATGGACAATCGAGATTTTATTGAAATTCAAACGCCAATTTTAGCTAATTCAAGTCCTGAGGGTGCGCGTGATTTTCTGATTCCGAGTCGTTTGCAGGAAGGGAAGTTTTACGCCTTGCCACAAGCTCCACAGCAGTTTAAGCAGTTGCTGATGGTTGGTGGCGTGCCGCGTTATTATCAGTTGGCGGCTTGTTTCCGCGACGAAGACCCGCGAGCAGATCGCTTGTATGGCGAGTTTTATCAGCTTGATTTGGAGATGAGTTTTGCTGAAAATGGTGAAGAAGTTCGCACTGAAGTTGAGCCTTTAATGAAGCAATTGGCGACTGATTTTGCTGGTAAAAAATTGTTAGATTTGAGTGATTTGGCGGTTGGTGATGGCAGTTCAATTCCGCGAATTTCGTATCGTGACGCCATGGAAACTTACGGCTCTGATAAGCCGGATTTGCGATTTGGCATGGAATTGATAGAACTGACGGACGTATTCTCGGAGACTGAGTTTGGCGTATTTAAAAATGCTGAATGCATTAAGGCTATTTGCGTAAAAAATGGCGCAAGTTTGAGCCGCAAGCAAATTGACAATTTCACCAACATCGCTAAAAGCGAAGGTGCTGGCGGTTTGGCGTACATCACATATCAAGGCGGCGAAGCAAAATCTCCAATTGCGAAATTCTTGAGTGAGAAGGAATTGGCTGATATCCAGCAGAAAACTGGTGCGGTTGAAGGCGATGCAGTGTTCTTTGGTGCTGATTCTCGCTCGGTTGTTAACGCGGTATTGGGGCGCTTGCGTAATGAATTTGCCTCACACTTTAATCTTAAGGACCCATCGGTCGTGGCGTTTGCTTGGATTATTGATTTTCCGTTTTACGAATGGGATGAGCGTAGTAAGAAACTTGACTTTGGGCATAATCCGTTCAGTATGCCAAAGGGCGGTTTGCAGGTTCTGGAGTCTGCTGAAACTGACGCCGAGAAATTATCCATTGTCGCCGATCAATTTGACATGGTGATGAATGGTTATGAGATTTGCTCTGGCGGTGTTCGTAATCATAATCCAGCAGTGCTATATAAAGTATTCGGTTTGCTGGGCTTCAGTGAATCTTATGTTGAAGAAAAGTTTGGCGCTATGTTGGGCGCTTTCAAATACGGCGCTCCGCCTCACGCAGGATGTGCTTTTGGAGTTGATCGTATTTTGATGGAATTGACCGATGAGCAAAACGTCCGCGAGACTCTGGCGTTTCCAAAGAATGGCTCTGGTGTGGATGTGATGATGAACTCGCCATCGGTTGTCGATCCTGCTCAGTTGCGCGAATTGGGTTTGTAAATTAGTAGCAAAGTATAGTATATATTATACAATGAACGATAAACTAAGATATGCTACTGCCGAGGAATTCCATGTAGCGATAAATCAATCAATGCTGGGTGATGAAAGGAAGTGCTTTTTGTCCGAGTACTCGATAGATGACTATGCAAATATGAATCATACAATACTCATGCATAATAGCTATGCTGGGTTTGCCATTAAGGATGGTGATATAGTTAGTGTTTTTAATTCTAAACAGAATCCAGTGAGGCAGTCTTTGGATACTATGATTCCAGCAGCTATATCTCTGGGGGGGGGTGAAGCTTGACTGTATGGGTCAAGTATTATGCAATAAATATACTAAATATGGATTTATAGCTGTAGCGGCTGTGCAGTTTATGGACGAATATGCACCACGCAACTGGAATTATTCTAAGTTCGGCAGACCGGCTGTTTACTTTATGTTGCATAGGCAAATAATGTCGCTTAATAATGCTGACGAGTTAGCAGAGAGTGTGCCATATTTTCCATACGATGAAGCTTATCAATACAGAGAAGAGTTGATTGGTAATGCGCTGTAATATTATTCTTCACATTCCTCACGCCTCGTTATACTTGCCTCCTGATTTTTGGCGTGATATTACGGCAGATAAAGAGATTATCGAGAGGGAGTTGCGTTTCATTGCTGATTATAAAGTTGATGAGCTCGTTAAAAATATAAATAGCCATAAAATTATAGCTAAATATTCGCGGCTATATTGTGACGTCGAGAGGTTCTGTGATGACGAAGCTGAGCCGATGGCTAAGCTGGGTATGGGAGCGATTTATACACGTTTATCTGACGGTACGCAATATCGCAAAATAGGATCATCCCGCCGGGAAGAAATTTTGAGCAAATCATACGACTTACATCACAAACAACTAAACACGTTGAGTAGGGAAATTGTTGATCAATATGGATCGTGTGTGATTATTGATATACATAGTTATAGCGACGAATTGGTGCGAAGATTGTTTGGCTGGACAGAGAATTTACCAGATATTTGCCTTGGCTATGATGAAAAATGGTTCGGTAAAGACAACGTATCAAAATTAAAAATATATATTGAAAAAATGGGATATAGTTGTGAATTGAATTATCCGTATTCTGGGGCGCTGGTTCCGATGGAATTTTATCACGATGAAAATCCGAAGATACGGTCGGTGATGTTGGAAATTAATAGGCGCGTCTATTTGAATGGTGGTGTGGTAAGCGAAAAGGCTATGTGTAATATAGACAAAATAATAAATTTTATCGCAGAAAATCTAAATCCTAATACCTAGCCACGCCGCCAAAATGTCGCCCGCAAAGTAGGCTAACCCTGCTGCAATTGCCCCAAGAAGTAACGTGATGCCTGCAGACTGCCAAGGTGATTGTTTGCTGACTTTACCTTTGATGAAGCCGATTGCTAAGAAAGTTGCTGCAGTTAGCGCCGAGCTAATATAGAATAATACCGCGTTTGGTGCTTTTAAGTTTGCAATTACATCAATCAAATATGGCAATACTGGTACGCTGCCGACCACCACGAAAGCTAAGAATGTTACTGTGCCTATGATCTTTGGGGATGAGCGTTTTTGGGTGTCGCGCACAGACTCTTCGCGTTCGGCGCTGGCTGCCAAATATGCACTAGAACCCATTGAGAATCCGTCGGCTATTAAATTAGCAATTCCTAATATAAGAATTACTGAACTGGATATTCCAGCACCGGCTGAAGCCGCCACGACTGCAAATGTCGTTACCGTGCCGTCGACCGCACCATAAACAAATTCCGGTATATATCGTTTGAAAAAATCTCGCATAACCATACCAGTTTATCATATTATTAACGATTAGCGGACATCTCTATTGACAATTTAATAAGCTTATGCTATAGTGAAATAGTTAGATTATCTAATACAAACAATTTAACAAGCATGCTAAAATAAACATAACAAATATAAACTTTTGCAGAAAGGTAAAGCGTGGAAGATATCCAAACAGCCATCGTTTTATTATCAATCATCGTAGGATTGTTGTCGGTTATTATCGTAACGCTACTGGCAGTGGTTATCGCCTTGTTGGTAAGACTTAATACGGTCATGAAAAGCGTTAGTAAAATTACAACTAACGTAGCTAGTGCAACCGAATGGTTGTCGCCAACAAAAGTTTTTAGTGAACTATCAGGTTTGTTTCGTAAAAAATAATTAAAAAAAGGAGTAATATATGAAAAAAGTTTTAGCAATTATCGGAGCAGTAGTAGCAGGTTTTACAGCTGGAATTTTAACTGCACCAAAGAGCGGCAAGGAAACAAGGAAAGACTTGAAGGATAAAGCTGTAAAATTGAAAGCCGACACTGAAAAAGTAGCTTGCAAAGCGACCGCTGCAGCTAAAGACAGCGTAGACTCATTGAAAGCTGGCTCTCAGAAAGTTGGAGACGCTGTAGTAGAAACCGCAAAAGATGTTAAGGGTAACGTCGAAAAACGCTTCAAGTAATATTTGACTCTATTCAAGAAGACGTGAGATAATATAAGTGATGAAAAAAGTTACTTTCTATCTCGCGTCTTTTTTGATTACTTCTAGTTTGTTAGTGACGCCACGGGCAGTTGAGGCTCAGTCTGTCGATGCTACGGCTGATTCTGAGATTATAAAAACGCTTGAGCGAAATTGTAGCTCCGTAAGGGTTACTATTAAAAACATCCACACCAATGACGCTCTAACTAGAGTTAACGCTGGACAAAGATATAATTCTATTTCTACCAAACTTATGGCCAGGCTGAACGGTCGATTGGCAATCAATAAGCTGGACAGCTCAAAACTACTGAACATTACTAATGAGTTCGAGTCGACGAGACTTAAGTTTAATAGTAATTACAACGATTACGATACTGCAATGACTGATCTTCAGCGCACAAATTGCTCTAATAATGTGGCGGACTATTATAAAAAATTGACCGTTGCTCGCGAGGCTCGTAATAAACTTTCTGAGGACGTGAAGATCTTGGATGAATTGTTGGTGAGATATAAAGAAGAAGTGCAGTCTATTAAAAATTCGCTGTCTGGAGGTTCTAATGAATAGAGCTAAGGAATTATTTCGTAGTTATAAATTCGCTACGTTTATTGGGCTGACTATTGCGGTTTCGATTTTACTAGTATCGATTGCAATGTTTATGTATTACAAGACTGACGCTTATCGATTGGATTTGAGTCGCCCAGAATACGCTTCTCGCCGCAATCAAATTAGCAAGGATGCGAATGAAAAAAGTCACGAATTTGACGCGCAAGGCTCAGTAAGTAAGGATACATTGAAGGAATTTTTGGGAATTTATGATAAAGAAGTAGAGAACGTTAATAAGATCAAAGCGTTTTCTAATGATGTGTTGAGCGATAAAGAATTGGGCTTGTCTAATAATTAATCTTTATCTTCTGGTCATTGAGGTTGGGGTCGGCAGAGTCGCCAAAAGAACTCCTTCGCGATCGAAGTTTTGTAGCAATCGATGTCGCATTTCAGAGGTAACAGACCACTGATCGGATGGCTGAGTTTTTCCGGCGATGATCAATTCTGTTCCTCGTCCAGTAATATCACCAACGGAAACGAATTTAGGCGGATCGATAATTTTCTTTTGCCAGGCCTTTTCTTTAGCCAATTCTTGACCGGTGGCGTTAATGATGTCTGTAACTGCAGAAATGTCAGAACTTGGGTCGATATAAATGCTGAAGCGCGACATGCTATAGCCCATAGTTTTATTGATAACGTGCTGAATCGTGCCGTTTGGAACATAATGAACATTACCCTCAGAATCTCGTATAACAGTAGTGCGAGTGCCGACTCTCTCGACGGTTCCAGCAGCTCCCATTACGTCAACAACATCGCCAACACGATATTGATTTTCGGCGATGATGAAAATACCAGACAAGAAGTCCTTAACGAGTGATTGAGCACCAAATCCTAATGCCACACCGATTATGCCAGCACTAGCGAATAGCGGCGATAAATCAAATAGGAATAGTTTATTGGCGACAATTGCGGCGACATAAAAAATTATTATGATTTGCCAGAAACTTCGGGTTAATTGGATGAGAGTTTTTTCGCGCTTTTCTATGTCTTTACGGTGCCAGGAACGATGTTTAGCGGTGGAGCGTATAGAATAATGGATAGTCCAAGATAATAAATATTTCCCCAGAAAATAAACAAAAACAGAGCCGATAACAATGCTGACTGTGTCGATAATGCGCTCACTAATTAACCAGCCAAGGTTATTGCCATGCAGCCATTGACCTAACGTAGAAGAATCTAAGAACTGTTTTATAAGCTTATCCATTATTGATTTAGTATAATAGAAAATATGAGTTTTGTCGATCCGAATCAATTTATTATCACCAGAAAACGTAAGAAGTATAAATTCGCTTTATTCCACAATTCGCCGCTATGCTTTGAATTTGATGAATGGACGGAGCGGGAAGTCGATTGTTTGGAAATCGGTGCTGGAACTGGACTATTCAGCGTAGAGCTTGCGCTGCGCCATCCCGAAAAGACCTTTTTAGCAATTGACGTGAAGGGTGATCGGCTGCAGAAGGGTGCGAAAGTTGCTGAGGAAAAAGGGCTGGAGAATGTGTTTTTTGTTCGAGCGCGGGCTGATCAAATAGACCAATTAGTAGAGCAGAATTCTTTGGAGCAAATTTGGGTAACATTTCCTGATCCGTTCCCGAGGAAGCATAGCGCTGGGCGTCGCTTGACTCATCCTAATTTTTTGAAGAAGTATTCTTCATTGCTAAAATCAGACGGATCTTTATTAATTAAACACGACGATCACAATTTTTTCTGCTGGAGCTTGGAGCAATTGGTGGCAGAAAAATGGCAAATTAAAGAGTTGAGTTTTGATCTTCATGAATCCGCGCTAAATGACGAATATAAAATAATGACGACTTACGAGCAAAGGTGGATTGGCGAAGGAAAAACTATTAATTTCGTAAGAACTACCCACTAATAAATGAAAGGAATATTATGCAATTTAACGATTATTCAACAAAGGCAATTTCTACTTTAACAGATAAAGATTCTCATAAATATGGTGATGTTGACGCGAGATTGATGGCGCAGATATTGGGATTAAGTGGCGAATCTGGCGAAGTCATGGAGAAGTTTAAGAAAATTTTACGTGATAAAAATGGCGAGATCTCGGAGAATGACCGCGACGCAATAATAAAAGAGCTCGGTGACGTGTTATGGTATGTCAATTCTATAGCGCATTTGCTTGGTTGTAGTTTAGAGGAAGTGGCTCGCAGAAATAATGATAAACTGCTCAGTCGCCAGAGTCGGGGGAAGATTCACGGTAGCGGCGATGATCGCTAATTTTTAGCTAATTGCTCGCGAATCCATCCGTCGATTGTGCCAGCGCCCATACACAGGACGAGCTTGCCAGAGTTCCTTGCCGCGGTTATTTCTTGCCATAAACTGTCATCTAATTCAGCAAAATGAACTTTTTCTTTGTCGATATTTTTGGCAAGTTGTTGTGGTGTCAAGGTTGGCAAATCTGGATTCTCCCTAGTTAAATAAGTTGGCAGCCAGTAAATTTCATTGGCATCATGGAAAATATCATCAGTGTATTGATCAATTATCTCGTGCTGGCGAACGTTTTGGTGCGGCTGATAAACTAGGACTACATCGTTTGACAACTCCTTAGCCATCTGTAATGTCGCTTGAATTTCAACCGGGTGATGTCCATAGTCAGAGTATAGATTTTCGGCGAGCTTTTCAAAACGTCGTCCTGAGCCGGGGAAAGAGTTTATTGCTTGGTATATTTTTAACTCCTCCGCGTCCACTCCCATATATCTCAAAGCTTCGATCACCAAAGTAGCGTTCTTTCGGTTATGCTCGCCGGGCAGGGCGATGTTTTTGTTGGAACCGTACAAGATTGTTAGATTTTTCTCATCAAATATGGCGGAATTTTCTTGCCACGCGATAACTTTTTTAGATTTTTTACCGAATTCACGGAAAGCGTCTAAGTAGGATTCTTTTGTTGGATATGTGTCTGGATGGTCGTAATCAACAGACGTGATAAGGCTAATTTCTGGAGAAAAATGCAAAAAGTTGCGATCAAATTCATCACACTCGTATATGAAAAATTGGCTATTTTTATCAAACGTTCCGCTCGGTCCAAAACTTAAAGTCGAACCCACAGAATAACTAACAGGAATTTGCAATTGCTCCATTGTCCAGATTAGCATGCTCGTTGTTGTGGTTTTTCCGTGGGTGCCAGCGACCGCGATAAGTTTCAGGTTTTTATCAGCAATAATCTGTGCCAAAAGCTCGTCGCGCTTGCTGGTTTTTATGCCTAATTTTCGCGCCAAGACTAGTTCTGGGTGATTTTCCGGTAAAGCAGCGGTGTAAATAAACCAGTCAAATGGTGATTTATCGTATTCTGATTGCAGGAACGTGCCAGATTGATCAAAAGAAATAGGAATTCCGGCTGACTCTAATTCGTTTGTGATTAGACTTGGTGATCTGTCGGAGCCGCAAACGTCATATCCAGCCCCTAAAGCAATTCTACTCAGCGGTCCGATACCAACGCCGCCAATTCCTGAAAAATAAATTCGCATACAAATATTATACCACCGCAGCGGTAGTAATATTCACGTCATTGGGATAATTTGCTATACTAAAATCATAGAGAAGGTGGTGGGATGGCTATAGACAAGAAGAAAACCAAGTTCAGAATTAAGCGACTCAGTCAGATTAAGACTTGGCAGTTGGTTATTTTATTGATTATGTCTGGTTTTATTTCGGCAACTTTTTTGAGGTTGAATAATGTTGGTATGGTCGAGCGACGAGAATCTGTGGAGCATGCGGATAAGGCTGGAGATATAGTCAATCTTCAGCAGCGACTATACGATTTGCAGCGTTATGTATCTACACATATGAATGCAGATCCAGGGAAGATTGCGCTGGATCATACGTATAAACAAATGTATGACCGGAAGCTGAAAGAGTTCGAGGAGGAGATAAAAAATCAGTCTAATAATGATACTGTGTCGAAAGTTAGAGCTGTCTGTGATGCTAGGGCGCAGCAAGGCGGTTACGGCCGATTTACGACACAGGCGGATCCGAGGTATATCAATTGTATTAACGAGGAGTGGGCGAAATATCCTGCCGCAAAAGCCACTAACTTGCAGTTTGAAGCGCCTTCAACCGAGCCGTATTATCACACTTTCGTCTCGCCGATATGGTCAGCTGATTACGCGGGGTGGTCTTTGTTAGTGACGGTATTCATTGCCATGATTATCGTAATGAGGTTGGTTGTTCTGGGGATGTTAAAGTTGATACTTAGACGACGAAATAAGCTTTTTTAGCTTGACAGGGGTGATATAGAGATAGTAATCTATATAGGTATATCATTAATAGGAGGTATATAACCAAATGGCTTATAAACATACCAACTCAAAGGGCATCACATATTACTTGCATAAGACTGACGTAACTTTGCGCGGCGGCAAGACTCAAACTATTTACTTCTTCGCTAAGGTTGAGAAGAATGAAAAGGGTGCACCATGTGATCTACCAGAAGATCGTATTGTGAAAGAAAACCCACGCAACGGCTTTTTGACAATTTCTAAGAAAAAATAGTCCTTTGCTTGCACCATAAGCGCGTTTGGTGATATAGTATAACCAAACAAACAGGTGCCATAACTCCTCTGTAAAAAGCAGGGGAGTTTTTTGTGGGGTTGATTATTTGTGGATATTGTGGTATAACAGTTACTATATGAAGTCGAAGACGGTTGAAGTGTTGGCGCTTGCTAGACCGAACAGAGCGGGCGTTATTGATGTTGTTGATTCGGACGGTAATGTTGTGCCGTTGGATTATTTAGGCGAAGATTTTGTTCCTGATGCGAATAGCTATAGTGATGAAGATTTTACGAAGAGAAATAGAATTATAGTTGAGATGTGTGATCTTTTCGGCAGGATTCGTCGTCGTGCTGGTTTTGCCGAACGTCATAGAGGTCGTGGCGACTATGATCGAGCTCGTCGCATAGAAAGAAACAGGGGTAGTGATATTTCTGAAGTTGGCAGACTTGCTATAAGTGCTTGTGAAGCATGTCCACTTAAGCTTGATTGTGAACTGTATGGTAAATTAGGAGGGGCTGTCCTAAGTGATGTTTTGGATTATAAAAAAGTTCGCACAGCCACATCTCTGACTAAAGCAGGCAAGAAACGTTCAGGTTGGAATAAGGGTTGCATAGATAATAATGCATAAAGAAAAAGCCCCCTTCTGAATGAAGAGGGATTTTTCTTGGTGGCGGGGGTAGGATTTGAACCTACGACCTTTTGGTTATGAGCCAAACGAGCTACCAGGCTGCTCTACCCCGCGATACATAATTATGATATCAGCTTAGCGCAATAATTGCAATACCTTAGTGTTTATGACTATTGCCACCAAATAGAAAGTTCATCCATTGCTGGAAATTGCTATCTGTTCGCTTCGCGCTCGACGCAAGTTTTTGAGCAGGCGTGGCGCTTTCGAAAGATTGGGTGATGAGCTGTTTTTCGCCAGGCAGACCTTTTCCCGTGCGCTGTCTAATAGTCAATTCTTGATACTCTTCGCTTTGATAATATTTCGATTCGTATTCCAGCAAGGCGACTTGTAATTTTTCTATTTCCACTTGCTGGCGTTTGTTGTCAATAGAGCGTTGCAGTTCGTAATTTTTTTGCATTGATTCAATGGAGCCCCAAGCCCAACTCATAGCAATTAAAATCGCAGCAGCAATAACGACATTATTTAGGGTCAAATAGTCGTGCTGTATTCTGTAAATTAATCGTTTGAGTTTTAATTTGTTCATTTTTGCAAATTTAATATCTACCACATAATATTGTAGCAGGAATGGTAAAAATATTCATCTTATGATTATCAAGTTCAAATTCAGAATGTGGTGGGGGCGGCTGGGATCGAACCAGCGACCAATCGGTTATGAGCCGACTGCTCTAACCCCTGAGCTACGCCCCCGTGAGACTTATTATAGCGCATCAGAGGTAATTATAGAAGTTTTCCAGCGGCAATTCGCACGGCTTCTGACCAAGAAGTAAAACAATGCGGCGTTGACGCCAGTTCTTCGCTGGTAATTTTATGTCGAACGGCCAGGGCTAGCTCGGCTGCTATATCGCTAGCGTGCGGTCCGACGATTGTTCCGCCTACGACAACTCGCTTCTTATCAACGATCAATTTCACAAAACCTATTCGCTGGTCGGTAATATTGCTGCGTACCGTAGTCGTGAGCGGAACAATTGCTATTTTTGCGCTTATTCCTTTCGCCTTACAATCGTATTCATTCATTCCAATTTGAGCTATTTCTGGCTGAGTGAATGCAACTTGTAGGCGTGGGGAATCATTGAATTTAATCTTATTATTATGTAACAAATTATGAGCCGCAATACGACTCTGCGCTAAAGCTGTGTGGGTTTGGATGTTAGCGTCAGTTACATTTCCTGCGGCAAAAATATGTCGAGCGGAAGTTTGCAGGGAAGAATTAACCAAAATGCCATTTTCGGTATATTTCACGCCGGCGTTCTCTAATCCTAAATCTGTTGCGGGCAATTGTTGGTCGGCAATTAGAATCTCATCAACGCGTACAGATTTTTCTATTTGCCCTTGCAGAAAAGTGACGCGTTTTTGTATAGACGATTTTTGTATAGCGATAATCTTAGTACGAGCTAAGATCGAAATGTTGTGATTTTTTGCGTCATTCATAACTAAAGCACTGACTTCTGGGTCAAATGTCGATAATATTCTGGACGATTTCTCTGCTACGTAAACTTTTGTTCCCAGGGTGGAGAAGATGTGTGCCAATTCTAGTGCCGTAGCCCCCGCGCCAACAATGAACATGGTTTTTGGTGGGCGCTTCAAGCTAAAAATAGTTTTTGGAGTGTGATAAGAAACGGCGCTTAACCCAGGTATTTCTGGAATTTGCCAATCAGATCCAGTTGCAATGAGAAGTTTACGAGCGGACAAGTGTCTTCGATTGATAGCTATTTCGTTCGGACTCAAGAAATGTGCGTTGCCAACAAAAACACTAATGCCTTGCTTTTCGTAATAATAGCGATTGCCGCCAGCTCCAGTTCTCTTTACAACTTTGTCTTTCCAGGAGAGTAGAGAAGGGTAATTATACCCAACCGAGTTAGTGCGCAACCCAAACTTAGCGGCGTCTTTGGCTGTTTGATAAACGTTAAGAGCGTGAGTTAAGAATCCAGTTGGTACATCTCCCCAGTTTGGTGATTCCCCGCCGAATGTTGATTTTTCTACAACAGCAACTTTTTTTCCGGCACTTGCTAATATGCTGGCTGCGGGTGAGCCACCAGCGCCACTACCAATTACGATATAGTCATAGTCAAAAGTTGGTTTTTGCGACATCAAATCTCCTAAATTATGGTTTTATAATTTTTATATAAATAAGCCGCGTCAGGATGCAGAGTTTTCATAATGCGTTGTGCTTGGCGGCGGATATCAGCAGAGGTTATTTCTGGGTGAGTTTCGCACCAATTCATAACGCCCAGAGTGACGGTTTTTGCAACGTCTTGAGCTTGACCTTCTGGCGTACGAACGCTTAGACAGGTGGCAATTATGGAATTGTGGAGCTTGTCCGGGCTGAACTCCTCTGGTGGTCGTTTTCCTTGTTTGATGACGTCAATTTGACCTGGCTTTACCATAGATTACCTCCATAGCTAATGACGCCAATAACGCGGTCGACAAATAGGAATGCTGCCAAAATTAGTAAGCTACCGCCGCTGGCGAATTGCAAAAATCTCTTATGATCTTCCCGCCAACGTTGTAAATTAGAGATGCTGCGTCCGCTGCCGATCAAGACGATAACGACAAATAACGGCAGTGTGGACACGATGACGTAGATCGCTATGCTGATGATTTGCAAGAAGGGATTTGGTAGGGTGATAATAGCCAGACTGGCGGCGATAATTGGCGCGATAATAAATATGATTTCTGCAATAACACTAACTATTCCCAGGGCAAAGCTTTCTATGGAATTTTTGGTTTTTTTGGTGCGCTTGTTTAAGTATTCCGCAAAATTGCGTGGAAGCCACAATGAAGTTCCTGGCTGTCGTCGGAAGTAGAACGCCCAAATTGCGATTCCTAATCCAAACATCATCCCTGAAGAAACGGCGGCAACGAGTTGCTCTGCGCTGGTGACGTGGTGGATGAATAGTGATAAGAAATAGGAAATTGAGCTGATAAGTAACAAGGTGATCATTGCGACTCCAAGCACAAAACTGTTGCTCATACGAAAAATTTTTCTCTGAGCGGTTTTTTTGCCAATTGAGTGTCCGCTAAGTAACGTTAAAACACTGACGCTAAGCTGAAAACTAGCGTGAATAATCGCTGCAAAAATTATGGTGGCCAGTGATGAGATTGTTACAGGGGTCATTTTTGTGTATAAATCCTTCTCTACCAGTGTACCACAAGCGGAATGAAAAGGTAAATAATGACCGAAAAAGGTATTGCTTTTTTGTCAAATTTATGATAGTATAAAGACAGTTAAATAATTAACATAAAAAAGGAAAAAATATGGAAATCAACACCAGTGAATTAGCTGAATTTTTAGAAGTAACCCGAAAAAAGGATTTAGCAACGTGGGAGCGTCAGCGTAATTCATGGGAATTGGATAGTTTTGTGTCACGACGATTGGCGGCTTTGGATGGCGTTCAATCTGAAGAGCTTGAGCTAATTTAATTCAGTATCTATAAAAAATTCCCCGTCGTATTGACGAGGAAAGATAATTTCTGGTAGCACCGGGTGGACCCGAACCACCGACCTCAGGCTTATGAGTCCTGCGCTCTAACCAGCTGAGCTACGGTGCCACACTGCATTGATTGTAACAGATAGTATAAAATTTGCCAAATACGTTTTAGGTAAATTGTGAGATAATGGATATGTGAGATATATTATCGCAGTCAGTGGTGGGATTGATTCGGTAGTTTTGCTGGATTTGATGTCGCGAACGGAAAAAGATTTGGTGGTTGCTCATTTTGACCACGGAATTCGTGAGGATTCGGCGAGCGATGCTAGATTTGTCGAGGCTTTAGCTGATAGATATAAAATACAATTCGTTTGTCGGCGTGAAAAATTGGGGGCTGATGCTAGTGAAGAATTGGCGCGCCAAAGACGGTATGATTTTTTGCGTGGCGTGGCGACGGATTTTGATGGCGTGATAGTGACAGCGCATCATCGAGATGACATTATTGAAACTGTAGCGATGAACCTTAAGCGTGGCTCCAGGTGGCGAGGTCTGGCGGGGATGAGTGATAGTCAAATAGTTAGGCCGATGAATAGCTGGACGAAGCAGAGAATTTATGAATATGCGATTCGCCAGAAATTGGAATGGTGTGAAGATGAGACGAATCAAAGCGACTTGTATCAGAGAAATAAATTTAGACGTAAGATAAATCGTGAACTTGATGAATACCAGAAGCTTGGAGTGTATGAGGCGTGGCGAAAACAGAGAGAATTAAGAGGGGAAATTGAGCAGGAAACAGAGAAGTTTGATGGAGAAGTGCTTAGTCGGTATTTTTTGACGATGATAGATGATAATGTCGCACAAGAATTGCTATATTATTACGTTTTACGACATTATGATGTGTCGTTACTGGGTTCTCAATTGGAGCGTATGCTAATTGCTATAAAAACTGGAAAAGCTGGCTCTTGCTGGCAAGTTGGCGGCGGCATTGTGATGAAATTGACGCTAAGAAGTGTTATAATAAAGAGAGTTTGATTAGTATAGGCGAAAGGATTAGTTGAGAATGGCTGTTAAGATGCCTCAAAGAAATGGAAAGAATAGAATAAGTCAAATTTTACGATTTGGATTGTTTTGGGCAATTATAATTTTTGTAGCGTTAATTTTTTACGCAACACTCTTCCCTGCGTCAAATCTTAAAGATGTAGCTTTGTCTGATGTGGTGCGTCGAGCAAATGACGGTAAAATTGCTCAATTGGAGATTCAAGGGAATGACATTAAGATTACTCCGAAAGATCAATCAAAACCTACCGAGCATTCAGTCAAGGAGTCTAGTAGCATTTATGAGCAGGGCTTGAACAAGGACGCTAAGGTTGAGGTGAAGGTTATTCCACCATCCACAACCGGCGAAACCATGTGGAACCTGGCGGTTATGGTTGTGCCTGTGCTGATTATCGTAGTGTTCTTTATGTTTATGATGCGCCAAGCTCAGGGTCAAAATAATCAAGCTATGGGATTTGGCAAGAGCAAGGCTCGCCTGTATGGACAAGATAAAGAAAAGGTTCTATTTACGGATATCGCGGGAAATGATAACGCCAAGCAAGATCTGCAGGAAGTTGTTGATTTTCTTAAGCATCCGAAGAAATATAAAGATTTGGGCGCAAAGATTCCAAAAGGCGTGTTATTAGTCGGTAATCCGGGTACAGGTAAGACGATGCTAGCTCGTGCTGTTGCTGGTGAGGCTGGTGTGCCATTCTTCTCGATTTCCGGTTCTGAATTTGTGGAAATGTTTGTTGGTGTTGGTGCTAGCCGAGTGCGGGATCTATTCTCCAAGGCTAAGAAAAATGCTCCATGTATCATCTTCATTGATGAGATTGATGCTGTAGGTCGTAAGCGTGGCTCTGGTATGGGTGGCGGTCATGATGAGCGCGAGCAAACTCTGAACCAGATTTTGGTGGAGATGGATGGCTTTGATGGCGAGACTAATGTTATTGTTTTGGCGGCAACCAACCGCGCGGATGTTTTGGATCCGGCTTTGCTTCGCCCTGGACGATTTGACCGACGTGTGAATATTACATTACCAGAACGTAAAGATCGTGAAGCAATTCTGAGGGTTCACTTTAAGAAAAAGCCAACCGATGAGACTGTTGATCTTGATAAATTGGCAGCAAAAACCGCTGGCTCATCTGGTGCGGATTTGGCGAATATGGCTAATGAAGCTGCAATCATCGCTGCACGTCGCAACAAGAAGAAGATTACAAATGACGAATTAACCGAGGCATTTGAGCGTGTGGCAATTGGTCCAGAGCGCAAGACCAAGATAATGAACGATCACGAGAAAGAGTTGACTGCTTATCACGAAGCTGGCCACGCAATTGTTGGTCACGTCTTGCCTGATTCTGACCCAGTCCACAAGGTTACGATCATTCCGCGCGGCGGTACTGGTGGAGTAACGTGGTTCTTGCCACCAGAAGATAAGAGCTACACGAATGTTTACGAGTTTAAAGATATTTTGGCTCGGGCAATGGGCGGACGAATCGCTGAGCAATTGATTTACGGCGATGACGGAATCACTACTGGCGCTGGTTCGGATTTGCGAAAAGCGACTGAAATTGCCCGTGATATGGTGATTGAGCAAGGAATGGGCAAGGGCTTGCGCGATCAAGTATTCCATGAGGATAACGGCGGCTTGATGTTCGATAAAATGACTAGAGAGCGTCCATATTCTGATGAGACTGCGAAGATGATTGATGAGGAAGTCTCGCAATTGATTACCGAAGCTAAACATCGTGCAATGTTGGTATTGAAAGAGAATCGTTCGTTCCTTGATAAGTTGGCCGAGGCTCTACTGAAGGAAGAAACTCTGGAAGAATCTGAGGTTGACGAGATTCTTAAGGGCACTAAGTTACCAAAAGAAGCTAAACTGCATTCATAAAATACTATGGGGCGCGTTCGTAGTACAGTTACGAAAATAAATCAGCGGCTTAATGTGAAGTTGGCTGCTACGATTATGGCTAGCTCGACGTTACTGTCGAGCTTGCTGGGATTTTTCCGTGATCGTCTACTAAACTCAGCCTACATGCCAAGTAAAAATGGAGTATCGGCGGGATACCCGGTTGGACTAGACGCTTATACGGCAGCTTTTATGGTGCCAGATTTTATGTTTGCAGTGCTGGTTTCTGGTGCGCTTAGTGTGACGTTCATTCCAGTTTTTAATGAGCGTTGGGTCAAAGGCAATAAGCAGTCGGCTTGGCAAATTAGCGCTAGTATGATCAATTTTATGGCGCTAATAACCATGGCGGCGTCAGTGCTTATCATCGTTTTTGCCGATCCGTTGATGAAGTATTTAATCGCACCTGGTCTGAGTGAGTCTGGTCATGCTTTGGCGGTTAGTATGATGCAAGTAATCGCAGTGAATCCATTTATCTTTGCGGTTGCGGCGGTGATTGCTAGTATTCAGCAAGCGGTCGGGCGATTTATGTTCTGTGCGCTGGCGCCAATGCTATATAACGTCGGTATTATTATCGGTACGGTGTGGTTTACCGGCGGCGTCAATCTATTCGGCTGGCAGATTTTTGACGGCGGCATTATGGGCGTGGCGCTAGGCGTGGTTTTGGGGTCGTTTTTGCAATTGATCGTCAGCGCAGTCGGTTTGGCTGGACTTGGGTTTGATTACAATTTCAAAATCTATTGGCGAAATAAGGGATTTAGGAAAGTTTTATCTTTATTGCCAGCGCGTTCTGTCGATCAAGGAATGGATTATGTGGTTAGCTTGGTCGAGGTCAATTTGGCTTCGCGCTTGGCTGACGGTACGGTTAGGGCGTATCAACAGGCTTTGACTCTTCATATGATGCCGATTAACCTTATTGGTGTGGCGATTTCAAATGCCGCCTTTCCACAATTAACTGAGCATTTGGGTGAAGGTCGAAATGACCTATTTCAAAAAGACCTGCGTTCCCTGCTGAGAATTATTTTTTGGATGGCACTTCCGGTGTCGGTGGTGATTTTCTTTACCAGGGGATACGTCGTGCACTTTATTAGTAATGGTGGTGTTCCACTAATCGCGGGAATTTTGGGCTGTCTGGTCGTGGCGATTTTGTTCCGAACTATTTACCATATGGCCGCGCGAGCATTTTACGCCCGCCAAGATACGAAAACTCCGCTGTATATTTCAATTTTCTCGATTACTTTGAACATCATCTTAGCAATTGTTCTATCGATGGTCTTGAAAATGGGCGCATATGGATTGGCTTGGGCTCAATCAACCGTGGCGGTTTTGGAGGTGGTTGTGCTTTTGGCGGTTATGAATCGTCAAATGCCAAAATTATTCGACATGACGTTTGTGCGAGCAATTTTTAAGATGATACTTGCTGGAATTGTTACGGGTGTAGTTTGTTATATTGGTGTGTTGGTTTTGCCATTTCGTTATCATGACGACAGCTTCTTTAGCGCTTTTCCGAAATTTGTTATCATTTCATTGGTTAGTTTTGGTGCGTATGCTGCGGCTTCAAAATGGCTAAAATTGCCAGAAATTGACCCGATTCTTGCACGATTGAAAAAAGTGTTATTTGGACGATTGGAGTTTAAGGGCTAATGGAAAATATTCGGAATTTTTGTATTATTGCTCACATTGATCACGGCAAGTCTACGCTGGCTGATCGAATGATGGAGATGACTGGGACGGTAGAAAAGCGCGAGATGAAGTCGCAGTTGCTGGATTCGATGGATTTGGAGCGGGAAAAAGGCATTACTATTAAGTTGGCGCCGGTGCGAATGCGATATAAAAATGTCGATCTGAATTTGATTGACACTCCAGGGCATGTCGATTTTAGTTATGAAGTCTCGCGTAGCTTGCAGGCTTGCGAGGGCGCGATATTGGTGGTTGATGCCAGCCAAGGAATTCAGGCGCAAACATTGTCGAATGTTTACCTGGCGATGGAGCAGGATTTGACGATTATTCCGGTCCTGAATAAGGTTGATCTTCCGGCCGCTGACATACCGCGCGTATCCAGGCAAGTCATTAATTTGTTGGGTTGCGACGAGAGCGAGATTATTCATATTTCTGCTAAAACTGGTCAAAATGTAGATAAGGTTTTGGATGCGGTTGTCGATAAAATCCCGGCGCCAACTGGCGAGGTTGATAATCCGACTAGGGCGCTGATTTTTGATAGCTATTATGACGATTATCGTGGCGTGATTTTATACGTGCGGGTGGTTGATGGGCGAATTAAAAAGGGCGAATCTATCCGAATGATGGCGACTGGCGCAGATGGACTAGCTCTGGAAGTCGGTCATCTTAACCCAGCCATGCAACCCGACCCTTCGCTTGAAACTGGCGAAATTGGCTATATTGTGACGAACCTGAAAACGACACGCGAGGCGCGGGTTGGCGATACGGTAACACTGGGGAGATATTTAATTAAGATTAAAAAGGGAAACCACGAATCTACAAACAATAAGCTTAACTGAATTTTTTTGGCGTTGGTTCGTAGTATTGACGCGTATGATTGCTGAAATCAGTTTCCTTACCAGATTTGGCATAGCATTTATTCGACAAAACTCATTAAGTCTCTTAATAAAGAAATCAAACGTCAAACGAAATAGAAGGTTCTTTTTCCTAACGAGGAGGCTCTGGAACGTTACTTAGTTACTTTGTTTGAAGACTCTACTAGAGTGTTTACACAAAATTATTGACAGCATCTTTTCCTTTATAATATAATAAAACCTCATGAGGTATTATATGTCTAAACAAAAAATTAATCGCTTTGTCGGATCTATTGGAGCTTTTATTGGGATCCTTGTCTTTATTGCATATATTCCACAAATTATCGCTAACCTACAAGGAGAAAAAGCTCAACCATTCCAACCACTATTCGCAGCAGTTTCTTGTTTAATTTGGGTAATCTATGGTTGGACAAAAGAACCTAAAAAAGACTGGATCCTCATCATTCCCAATGCAGCGGGAGTGATATTAGGCGGTTTAACTTTTATTACTTCTTTATAAAAGTTATATAAACAAAACCAGCAACTTCATAAAAAAGTTGCTGGTAGAGATTTTGGACTATCACAGGAAAAAATATTTAACCAAAGTGATATATTGTTTGATAAATCAGAGTATAATAGTAATTAAAAATAGGATTGGATAGCGAGCAGATTCTTGCTTCCTGCTATGTTTATATTCCATCAAGTGTAAGTTAATTAAGATTAAAGAAGGAAAAACCATGAATCCACAAACAATAAGCTTAACTGAATTACAAAAACACCTCGATCAAACATGTAAAGAAAAGGGGTGGGATAAAAATTCTGTCACTGAAGTATTCTTATTGTTTACTGAGGAAGTTGGCGAGCTGGCAAAAGCAGTTCGTAAAGAGACGGGATTTAAGGGAGAGAAAAAGCCTGATAATCACGACAATCTGCGCGAGGAGTTTGCGGACGTGCTGAACTATTTGATGGAATTGGCAAATCGGTTTGACGTCAATTTGGCGGAAGTGTATTTTGAGAAGCACAAGATCAATCAGACGCGACAGTGGGAATAATATATACTAGTATTGAAAAGCGCAGATAAGATGATAATACATAGTTATGACTGAAAAAATTACCGTCCAGCCCCTACCTGGCTATAAAGAAGTTAAGCCGTTTGTCTATGCGGGATTTTTTCCAGTGTCCAATGAAGACTATAATGACCTGAAAGAGGCAATTGAAAAGTTGAGTCTGAGCGATTCGGCACTGCAATTCGAGCCAGAAAATTCGCCGGTGCTGGGATATGGTGTGCGAATTGGATTTTTGGGTCTGCTTCATATGGACATTATTCGCGAGCGATTGGAACGTGAGTATAATTTGGATTTGATTGTTACGAATCCGAGTACTGACTATCAAGTTAGTCTGACGAATGGCGAGGAGCTGGATATCAAGTCTGCCAGTGAATTGCCCGACCCAGCGCAGATAAAAGAGATTCGCGAGCCGTGGATTGACGGTGAAATTGTCGTGCCGCAGGATTATATTGGTGCGGTGATTCAGTTGATCGTGAGCAAGCGTGGTCGCCAGAAAAACCTGAGTTACATTGACGAGCGGGCGCTGATTTCATTTGCGGCGCCACTTGCGAATTTGTTGACGGATTTTTATGACCAATTGAAATCTATTACCAGCGGCTACGGTTCGTTTAATTATGAGTTGGCGGATTATCAAGTGGAAGATTTGGTGCGTGTCGATTTTTATGTGGCGGGCGAAATGGTTGATTCGCTGAGCGTGATGTGCCATCGGTCGGAATCGCAGCATTTGGGGCGTGAGATTGTTAAGAAATTGAAAGAAGTCGTGCCGCGTCAGAGTTTTGAAGTTTCACTACAGGCGGCAATTGGTGGTAAATTTATTGCCAGGGAAAATATTGGCGCTTATCGAAAAGACGTTACGGGCTATCTTTACGGCGGCGATGTCAGTCGTAAAAAGAAGCTTCTCGCCAAGCAGGCGCGCGGTAAAAAACGAATGAAACGCTTTGGTAAAGTCGACATACCGAGCGAAGCGTTTATGGTAATGCTAAAAAGGGATTGATTATGAAAAAACCTATTGTTTATATTGATATGGATGGTGTTTTGGCGGATTTCAAATCTGCTTTAACGAAGGTACCGCCTGAGTTGATTGATGAGTTTGCTGGTCGGCACGATAATATTCCAGGAATTTTTTCTTTAATGGATCCAGTGCCTGGAGCTATCGAGGCGGTTTACGCCCTGAAAGACAAATATGATTTATATATTTTATCTTCTTCTCCGTGGGAAAATCCGACGGCTTTGGGCGATAAGTTGGCGTGGGTGAAAAAGTATTTTGGCGGCGAAGGTTCGGATAATGTTTTCTTCCGTAAGGTTATTTTTTCGTCAGCAAAGAATTTGAGTCGAGGCGATATTTTGATTGACGATCGGACAGCGAATGGTGCGGGCGAGTTTTCTGGTCGGCTTATTCGTTTTGGAAGTTCTGAATTTCCCAATTGGCAATCTGTACTTGATGAGTTATTATAGGTAAATATTATGCCAAGTATTGAAGATCTTATTACAAATTATCAGCCAACTGAATCGACAATTGAGTTGGTTAAAAGTACGAAAATTGCGCTGCTCGCGGGAATTTCTGGTGCGGGCAAAGACACGATAAAAAAACAATTACTGAAGTCGCCAGAGTTTCGCGATATTGTTTCTCACACTACGCGCGCGCCACGCACAAATAATGGATGTGCCGAGCAAGATGGAATTGACTATCATTTTATTGATTCGCAAACTGCCGAAAATATGCTACAAAATAATGAATTTATCGAGGCAAAATTTGTTCACGGTACGGTTTATGGGACGTCAGTGGCTGAGTTGAAATTAGCGCATGACCAGAACCGCGTGGCAATTACCGACATTGACGTTCAGGGTGTGGAGGAATATGAGCGACTGGCGCCTGAAAGTATTGCGATTTTCATTGTGCCGCCAAATAGCCAAACTTGGATTGAGCGATTAAAAAAGCGTTACGCAACCGAAGAAGATTTTCAAGCGGAGTGGCCAAAGCGTCACGCCTCGGCGATAAAAGAATTGGCTTACGCGCTTGAAGTTCCGTATTATCACGTGATTATCAATGACGATTTGGAGCGAGCAATTCGAGTGACCGAGGAAATTATTTTGCGCGGCGACGTGTTTAAGCGTCAGGATGACGAGGCGCGTTTGGTAGCTCGAAATCTTCTCAATGATATAATTAATCTATGAGTTCAGTAAAAACTCCAAAAAAAATAGCAGCCAGGCAAGATCGCTCCTCAAAGACCTTGACTACATTGTTAGACCAATCCTTTTTTATCTTTGCAGGTTTGGCGTCGTTTTGGTTGGCGTGGTTGGTACTTAGAGAGGGTTGGGCGACGGGCGGCTGGTGGCTGGTTGGCTTGTTCTTTGTTGTGTGGATAATTGTGGCATATTTGGCGTTGCCTAGACTTCATCGAATTTTGAGCAATATGTACGTACCGAATTATTTTATCGGTAGGACGCGAACAGCGGATGGAGTATTAAGTGATCCTGTAAATTTGAGCGTGCGCGGCTCGGAAGAAAAGCTCCATAAGGCAATGACTGAGGCTGGCTGGGTTTTGGCGGATGACATAACTCCAAGATCAGCTTGGAAAATGGTGCTTACCGTGCTGAGTGGTCGTAGTTATCCAAATGCACCAGTGTCGCCAGCATTTTTGTTTGGCAGACGGCAGGACTTTGCTTATCAGCAGGAAGTTGACGGCAATCCAAGGCGTCGTCATCACGTTAGGTTTTGGCGATGTCCAATTGGCTGGCTTCTTCCTGGCGGTCATCGAGTTGATTGGTTGGCGGCTGGTACATACGATAAGAGCGTTGGCTTTTCTTTGTTTACTTTCCAGTTCACGCATAAAATTGACGAGAATATTGATATTGAACGAGATTATATCATTGAGTCGGTTAAAAGTAACAATAAAAATGTTAGAGTGACGATATTAAAGGATTTTTCAACGGGCTATCATTCGCGCAATGGTCTTGGAGATTCTATCCGCACTGATGGCGATTTGCCAATTTTGGGAGTTGGTCGAATAAAGGCTGACGATAATGTCACGGCTTCAACGCGGCTCGGGGTGATTATGGATGGCACAATTTATGATCGTCATCCGCGAAATCACGAAACTTTGCTGGAAGAGCTTTGGAGTCGCCGACCACCGCAGATTTTAATTGGCGGCGGACTAATGATTCTGGCGTCGTTGTTTACAATTGGGCAAATGTTGGTGGACTTTTCTAGCTGGCCGACGACTTTGGTACAAGTTGCGAATATTGATGGAATTGATATAAATGCTGCGAATGCCATACTGTCAATGATGGCTAGCTTTAATGTACTGTTGGTCGTGGCGGAGATCGTGCTGGTTGGGCTGTTGCTTCGAGGAAGTAGTCGGGCGCGAATCTCGCTACTTTCTGTGGCGACATTAGCTATTGTTACCGAATCTTTATCCGTGACAATTGGGCGAATCAATGCGTCGATTATGCTGCTTTTGATCTCAATTGGCGTGCATATTATGATCATGATGTTGTTCTCTTCGGATGCGGCGCGCTACTTTACGGAAAGACGATAAGGCTTGGCACTCTGCTTGTATGAGTGCTAGATTTGCGATATAATTGGACTATGACCGAACGTCAACAAGCAATCCTTGTCGCGATTATCGAACAGTACGCTGAAATTGCGGCGCCAGTTGGTAGTGTAACGCTAGCCAAACTGTTTGGCGTGAGCAGCGCCACGATTCGCAGTGAAATGGCAAAACTTGAGGAGATGGGATTTATTGAGGCGCCTCACACGAGCGCGGGTCGAATTCCGACGGATAAGGGATATCGTTTTTATGTCAATGGAATCACGGCAGCGCAAATGACGGAATTGCCGAGTGGTATTGATAGCAGCACGAAGGCGATTGAAGCGCACGTCAATTCAAATGTTGATACTTCAGATAAAGCAATTCGTCGAGCGGTTGACGGCTTAGTGGAAATGACTGGCAATTTTGGTTTTGCGTCATTTGGCTCGAGTTTGTATATGAACGGAATGACTCAGCTGTTCAGTCAGCCAGAGTTTGGTGACGGCGATCACGTTCAGGCGGTTGCTAAATTGATTGACAATATTGAGCCGTGGCTGCGTGAAGCGGCACCGGACGAACCGCTAAATGTGTTTATTGGTAGCGAAAACCCAATTGGTAAAAGCAGTGGTGCTACGTTGATTATAAGTAAATTTAAGTCATCGTCTGGTGGCGATAATTACATCGGTGTAATTGGTCCGACGCGACAAAATTATCGTCGAACGATGGAACTGGTGCGTCGTACGGGCGTGATGTTGGAAGAAGTCTTGTAGTGGCTAAAAGGAGGAAAAAATGACGAAGAATAAAAAAGCTGAAGATTTAGAGAAAGAAGTTGCTGAGCTGACGTCGGATCTGCAGCGGACTCGAGCGGATTTTGAGAATTATCGTAAGCGCGTGGATGCAGAAAAGCAATCAGCGCACGAGTTGGGTCAAACTAAGTCGGTGATGAAATTATTGCCAGTTATTGATACGATTGAGCGAGCTGTTGCTAACGTCCCAGAGGAGGTTCAAGATAATGCGTGGGTTAAGGGAGTGGCTGGTCTGCATAAGCAGCTTGACAAGCAATTGAAGGAGATTGGTTTGGAGAAAATTGACGCCAAACCCGGAACTTTATTTAATCCTGAATTTCATCAGGCTGTTCAATTTGACGAATCAACGGATGGCGACAAGGAAGTTATTGCCGAGGAGCTTCGCGCTGGCTATACTTTGAACGGCTCGGTTATTCGCGACGCAATGGTAAAAGTTGCTCGTCAGTAATTTGATTAAGAAAAAAACTACGTTTAGCACTCTTGACATGAGAGTGCTAATTATTTATACTGAGATAGTTGGCACTCGCCACGAAAGAGTGCTAGAATGAATATAAGATATAGACCAGATGTGATCATAAAAGAAAGGGGAATCATATGGGTAAAATTATTGGTATAGACCTCGGTACAACCAATAGCGCATTTGCGTATATGTTAGCTGGAAAACCAGAGGTTATTTCTAATGCCGAAGGTAATCGCACTACGCCATCTGTAGTTGCGGTCAATAAAAAGGGCGAACGACTTGTCGGTCAAGTTGCTCAGCGTCAGCGTGTAACAAACCCAAAAAACACTATTTACGGCGTTAAGCGTTTGATTGGTCGTAAATTTGACGACAAGGAAGTGCAAAAAGACTTGGACATCATGCCGTACAAGATTGTTAAAAAAGGTACTGGTGTGGCGGTCGAAATGGGCGACAAGGAATATACGCCAGAAGAAGTTTCAGCAATGATTCTTAGTAAAATCAAGGCTGACGCCGAAGCTTTCTTGGGTGAAAAAGTAACGGAAGCAGTGATTACGGTGCCAGCTTACTTTGACGACTCACAGCGCCAGGCGACTAAGGACGCTGGTAAAATTGCTGGATTGGAAGTTAAGCGTATTATCAACGAACCGACAGCTGCGGCTTTGGCGTACGGTCTGGAGAAGGGTAAGAACGACGAAACTATCGTAGTGTTCGACCTTGGTGGTGGTACGTTTGACGTGTCGGTACTGGAACTGGGTGACGGCGTATTTGAGGTTAAGGCAACCAATGGCGATACACACCTTGGCGGTGAGGATTTCGACAACGCTATTGTCAATTATTTCTTAGACGACTTCAAGTCGAAGGAAGGAATTGATCTTCGCAAGGATAATGCAGCGATGCAGCGCCTAAAAGATGAGGCTGAAAAGGCAAAGAAAGAATTGTCAACGGTTACGGAGTATGAAGTCAACATTCCATTTATCACTGCTGATGCCGATGGCCCAAAGCACTTTGAGATGAGCTTGAGTCGTGCTAAGTTGGAGGATTTGGTTAAGGATTTATTGGATCGCTTGGATGGTCCAGTAGAAAAGGCTTTGAAGGATGCCAAACTTTCTAAGTCCGACATTAACAATGTAGTTATGGTTGGTGGAATGACTCGTATGCCAGCTGTGGTCGAGCGCGTAAAGAATTTCTTTGGAAAAGATCCAATGCAAGGCGTGAACCCAGATGAGGTTGTGGCTGTTGGTGCCGCAATTCAAGGTGGCGTCTTGGCTGGTGACGTTAAGGATGTGTTGCTTCTGGATGTGACTCCGCTTTCTCTTGGAATTGAGACGATGGGCGGCGTGTCGACGAAGTTGATTGATCGAAACACTACAATTCCAACAAGCAAGAGTGAAGTTTTCTCGACAGCTGCGGATAACCAGCCTCAGGTGGAAATTCACGTTCTTCAGGGTGAGCGCGAGTTTGCTAATGACAATAAGAGTTTGGGTCGTTTTGTGCTTGATGGTATTGCGCCAGCACCACGCGGTGTGCCGCAAATTGAAGTGACCTTTAACATTGACGCCAATGGTATTCTTAACGTTACAGCCAAAGACAAGGGAACAGGCAAAGAGCAATCAATCACCATCCAAAACTCTGGCAATATGAGTAAGGAAGATATTGAGAAGGCGCAAAAAGAAGCTGAACTTCACGCGGACGAAGACAAGAAAAAGCGCGAAACTGTCGATACGAAGAATCAGCTTGAAAACGCTATTTATCAGGCAAAGAAAATGCCGGACGAATTCAAAGATAAGATTTCTGACGATGATAAGCAAGCGATTGAAAAGGCTGTCGAAGAGGCCGAAAAGCACAAAGATTCTGAAGATAAGGACGAATTGGACGCTGCAATTAAAGCCTTGAATGATGCGATTATGCCAATCGGGGCTAAGATGTATCAACAATCAGCCGACGATAAAAAAGCTGACGAAGCTGGCGACAAAAAGTCTGATAAAGACGAGCCGGTCGAAGGCGAAATTGTCGACGAAAAATAACCATAACGTATTTACAAAGAAGGCTGCTCGATAAAAAGAGCGGCCTTTTTTGGACTTAGCACTCTTGCACTGAGAGTGCTAAACGCGTATAATATATAAGGTATGAGCAAGCGTGATTATTATGAAATATTGGGCGTTCCAAAGACCGCTTCTGAAGATGAGATAAAAAAGGCTTTTCGTAAATTAGCAATTAAATATCATCCTGACAAACAGGGTGGCGACGAGGCTAAGTTTAAGGAAATTAATGAGGCCTATGAAGTTTTGAAAGACAAACAGAAGCGACAGCGTTATGACCAATTTGGTCATGCTGGCGTTGGTGGCGCGTCTGGTGGCGGTTTTTCTGGCAATCCGTTTGAAGGATTTGGTGGATTCGGCGGTCAAAACGTTCACTTTGATTTTGGTGACGGTGGACTAGGTGATATTTTTAGCCAATTCTTCGGTGGCGCAGCTGGCGGCTCTGGGAATGGTCGTTCGCGTGGGCGTGATGTTGAAACTAGTGTAACATTAAGTTTTGAGGACGCGGTATTTGGTGTAGAAAAGAAAATTAGTTTAATGCTGGATGTTGAATGTGAGCATTGCCATGGCAATGGCGCCGAGCCTGGATTTGGAATGAAAACGTGCCCAACTTGTAAGGGCGCGGGTCAGCAAACTCGAACGATGAATTCGCTGTTTGGGCAAATTCAGCAGGCGGTTGTTTGTGAAACTTGTCACGGTAAGGGAAAAGTTCCTGAAAAAGAATGTTCAGTTTGTCGAGGAAAAGGCACGACTCGCCAAAATCAGGATATCACTATTAAAATTCCGGCAGGGATTGATGATGGCGCGACAATTCGTCTGCGCGATCGCGGCGAAGCAGTTGCTGGTGGCGGCAGAGGTGATTTGTATGTCCATATTCGCGTTAAGGCGCATAAAAAATTCACTCGTGAAGGCAATATTATTCTTAGCGAAGAGCATATTTCTATGGTTGATGCGGCACTGGGAACGGAGATTGATGTGGAGACTGTGGATGGCGTGATAACGATGAAAATCCCAGCGGGTACTCAGAGCGGCACCGACTTCAAATTGTCGGGTCATGGCGTGCCACACTTACATAGTGAATCTCGTGGCCCGCATATTGTGGGTGTTATTGTTGATACGCCAACCAAATTGACCAAAAAGCAAAAGGAGCTTTTGGAGCAATTTAAGGGTACGAAAAAACGAGGATTGTTCTCTTAGGCAAGCATAGCTTAGATATTGATATATATCATAAATTATGCCATAATATGGACGTATGAAAGAAAAAGCCATTATTGGGTCAACCGAGTTTGTGAACTTCGGCGAGCGAGCGCAAAAAGTCCCAGCTAAAATTGATACGGGCGCCGATTCCAGTGCGGTTTGGGCGAGTAATATTCACATTGATAAAGATGGAGTGTTGAAATTTTCTCTGTTTGGTGAAGGTTCGCCGTATTATGATGGCAAGATATTTAAGAGAACTGATTATTCGGTGGCGAGGGTGCGTAGTTCGTCTGGTCATGAGCAGATTCGTTACCGGACACATTTTTGGGTAAAAATTAGTGGGCGAAAAATTAAAATGTTAATGAATTTGTCTGATCGGTCGAAGAATGAATTTCCGGTTTTAATTGGAAGGCGGTCGATTTCTGGAAAATTCCTAGTGGACGTATCAAGAAAAAATGTTCGCAGGAAAAAACCGTCCGTAACTGCTAGTCTTAATGAAGAAGTGAAATTGAATCCATACGAATTTTATAAAAAATATCATCAGAAAGGTGAAGAAAAATAATGCGAATTGCAATCTTATCTAACGGCAACATTAATTATTCGACGCTTCGCCTGAAAGAAGAGGCTGAAAAGCGCGGTCATCAAGTCAAGGTTATTAAGTATAAAAACTGCTACGTTTCAATTGACGAAAAGCATCCGACGGTTATTTACAAGGGTAAGGAGATTGGTGAATTTGACGTAGTAATTCCGCGAATCGCGAGCCATATGACAAAGTATGGAACAGCGGTTTTGCGTCAACTAGAGATGATGCACCCGAAGGCGTTTTTCATGAATCGCTCGATTGCAATTACTAGGGCGCGGGATAAATTGCGCTCAACGCAGTTATTAGTTAAAGCGGGAGTGTCGATTCCGAAGACGGTCTTTTCTCGAAACGCGACTGACATTGATTCGCTCATTGAAGAGATTGGTGGTATGCCGGCGATTATTAAGTTGGCGCGCGGCACGCACGGAAACGGCGTGGTTCTGGCGGAAACTAAAAAGGCTGCCAAGTCGGTTCTGCAGGCGTTCTATTTGACCAACTCGGACGGCACGAACGTGCTGCTTCAGGAGTTTATTAGAGAGTCGGCTGGTGTCGATATTCGTGCGTTTGTGGTTGGTAGTCAAGTGGTGGCTAGCATGAAGCGTCAGAGTTTGGACGATGATTTCCGCAGTAATTTGCACAAGGGCGGCGAAGGAACCAGTATAAAATTGACAGATTCTGAGCGTAAAATGTGCGTGAAAGCCGCTAAGGCGATGGGATTAACAGTTGCTGGAGTCGACTTCATGAGATCAAGCCGTGGTGCTTTGGTGTTGGAAGTTAACGCTAGTCCAGGATTTGGGATTGAGAAAATTACTCGCCGAAATGTGGCTGGAAAGATAATTGAATACATCGATCGAAACGCCAAGCGTGGCAATAAAAAAGATAAAATCGGCGCTTAAGCATAAACTTGTTATAATAGGTTTATGGACGAGCCTCGTCACTCGACAGTGATTCAAACTGTCATCAAATGGATATTTATCTGCGGAATGCTGATGGTTATTGGTGGGGCAATTTTTTATGCTTTCCGAACGGTTTCGCCAAAAACGGAAATGATTTACCTTAATAAGACGATGCTTCAGGCGGAAATTGCTAATGACGAAGAATCGCAGCAGAAAGGTCTGTCTGGAAGGTTGGGAATTGATGAGAATTATGCCATGCTATTTGTTTTTGATCATAACGATCGTCATAAAATGTGGATGAAAGATATGAAGTTTTCGGTTGATATGATTTGGATTAATGATAAAAAGCGCGTTGTCTATGTAAAGCATAACGTCAAGCCAGACGCTGAGCCGCATGAAAAATATGCGCCACCGGTTCCCGCAAAGTACGTGCTGGAGGTGAAGGCAGGAGTTGCTAAGCAGGCGAGCGCTACAGTTGGGTCACAGGTAAAATTTGATTTGGAGGAGGATAAATGAGCGTTATAATTCTATTTGGAGTAATTTTAGTAACGGTTTTTGTGGTTGCATTTGTTTCATCTCGAAGATTCGGTCCATTGGCATTGTCGCTGGCGACGGGATTTTTACTATCAGAATGGTGGGGCAACTGGCTGACGGGGGTGCTGGACGGCTTGAAATTGGAAACTGGTTTATTGCCAAATGGTGTAATTTCGGGATTAGTCTTAACGTTGGTTCCGTTAATTATGCTTCTTCTAAGCGGACCTAGATATCAGAAAAAACATGAGAGAATTGTTTCTGCGGCGGGAGTCGCGTTTTTGACAGCAGCGCTATTGGTGGTTCCTCTGGGAAAATATATATCACTAGACGGACAGGCGCTGGAGCTGTATAAGATTTTTGCGAATAATTGGCGATACGTGGCTACGTTTGGTCTGGTGTGTGGTCTAATTGACATTTTTTCACTACATACTGGCGGACATAAACTAGCTAAGCATTGACCTTTGTGTTGGTTTGTGCTAGGATGAAGAAAGCGGATATTCCGAATGGGTCCATAGCTCAGCTGGTTAGAGCACCTGCCTTTTAAGCAGGGTGTCCCGGGTTCAAGCCCCGGTGGACCCTCCAAATTTGAAATCGACTCCCTTGGCGGAGTCTTTTTTATGGCTTTAGATCCAGATATACTTTAAGTATGAATAGTTGGCTATTTAATAAGTTGCATATTTCTTGGCTGGTGGCGGTGTGGTGTCTCGGTTTGACAATTGGCGTAATTTCCATTCATTACATACCGCGGTCGTTTGCGGTGAATCCATTATTTTTATTGGTCGGGGTGGCTATTTTCGTAATTGTGGCAATTTGGCGCTGGCGATTTTTTGTGATTTTAGCAATTATTTCTGGAGCTTTGATTGGTCTTTGGCGCGGTGAAATCGGCAGAAAAGGCGTGGAGGTTTATGATTCGTTAATCGGAAAAGTCGCAATTATCCAGGGTCAAGTTTTGGAGGATCCTGATCTCGATAAAAATAGTCAAACGGTTCTTAGGCTGGGCAATTTGCAGATGAATAATGAAAAATTGTCGGGACAAATTTGGGTGACGACGCCAGATAAAAACTCAATTAAGCGTAGTGATATTGTGAAGGTTAAGGGTAAAATGACGGCGGGATTTGGGGCTTTTTCAGCAAGCATATATCGGGCGAAAATTATTAGTGCCGAAAGACCCGTTCCGGGTGATGTGGCGGTGGGAGTTCGTGATTGGTTTGCTGGGCGAGTTCGCACTCACGTTCCAGAGTCTGAATCTGCGCTAGGGCTGGGATTTTTATTGGGATTGCGACGCGCCATGCCAACTGAATTAAGTGACAATTTGAAAATTGCTGGACTAACGCATATCGTGGTAGCGAGCGGCTATAATTTAACAATTTTAGTTCGTTTAGCGCGACGATTATTCGCTAAGCGATCAAAATATCTAGCGATGCTCAGCGCGGCTGTTATGATAATTGGTTTTATGGCGGTGACTGGATTAAGCCCTAGTATGTCGAGGGCTGGTTTGGTGGCGGGACTGAGTCTGGCGGCGTGGTATTATGGTCGGACAATTCATCCGCTGGTTCTACTTCCTGTGTCGGCGGCAATTACGCTATTGATAAATCCGCAATTTGGTTGGGGCGATTTGGGCTGGCAATTAAGCTTTGCTTCGTTTGCGGGCGTAATTATGTTGGCGCCGCTTCTTCATTCTTACTTTTTTGGTAATAAAGAGCCGGGCGCGTTTCGACAAATTTTAATTGAAACTTTGTCGGCGCAAATTATGACATTGCCGCTATTAATGATGAGTTTTGGGGTTATTAGCAATGTGGCG
The DNA here is from genome assembly GCF_022828295.1 of Candidatus Nanosynbacter sp. TM7-057. Classification (NCBI taxonomy): domain Bacteria; kingdom Bacillati; phylum Minisyncoccota; class Nanosynbacteria; order Nanosynbacterales; family Nanosynbacteraceae; genus Nanosynbacter; species Candidatus Nanosynbacter sp. TM7-057. Next base: position 439,534 of record NZ_JAJQJT010000001.1, read on the forward strand.
TTAATTGCAAATATGTTGATTTTGCCGTTTGTGCCGCTAGCGATGCTGCTGACGTTTATGTCGGGTGTACTGGTTTTTATGCCGATGATTGGCGTGTTGATTGCAATTCCGACGACGTGGTTACTTGGCTATATGATTCAAGTCACCAATTGGACGGCTGGATTTGAATGGGCTCAAATGGAAGTTAGTATCAATTTGTGGCAATGTGCGGCTTTATATATGTCGCTAATTTTGGCAATGATTTGGATGAAAAAGCAAACTAAATTAGACCTCGCTAAGATAAATATTGTGGAGTAGTGTATAATAGTAACAGATTGAAATAGCAAATAACTTTAGGAGAAATTATGTCAGGACACAGTAAATGGGCTACAACTCACCGACAAAAAGCGATTGTTGACGCTAAGCGCGGCGCGATTTTTACGAAATTGGGTAATCAAATTGCTATTGCAGCACGTGGCGGCACAGACCCGGCGCTGAACTCAAGTTTGGCGATGGCAATTGAAAAAGCTAAGGCTGCAAATATGCCTAGTGCAAATATCCAGCGAGCAATTGACCGAGTGGCGGATAAGAGCGCGGCGGCTTTGGAAGAAATTGCTTACGAAGGTTATGGTCCTGGCGGCGTGGGCGTTATTATTGAAACGGCGACAGATAATCGCAATCGAACATTGCCAGAGGTAAAAACTGCGTTGGTTAAAAATGGCGGACGAATTGCCGATGCTGGTAGTGTGATGTTCCAATTTACGCGCAAAGGCGTCATTACTATCGAAGGCAGCGGGGAAGATTTGTTGCTAGCGGTTTTGGACGCTGGCGCCGAAGATGCTGTCGAGGAAGACGGCGAAATTATCGTGTATACGGAGTTGAAAGATTTGGCGAGCGTGCGAAATAAATTGGTTGAGCAAGGCTTGAAGGTTAAAGATGCAGAGTTACGATATATTGCCAATACGCCGATAGAAATTGCCGACATGGAAACTGCGCAGAAATTGATGAAGATGATTGATGCGTTGGACGATTTGGATGACGTTGTGAATGTTCATACAAATGCGGATATCACGGCGGAATAAAATTATCGCTCTAAGAAGTCGCTCCTTTTCTGGGGCGATTTTTAATTTGACAAAAAGTACGCTAAACTAAAGATGATTAACCATAAGCAAGGAGCGAGCATGAAATATTTGCGCAACACACTACTTATGATGCTAGCCGTGGCACTAATAATGCCGTCGCCGTTGGTTTTGGCGGAAGGTGTTTCAGGTGCTACTCAAGAGTCGAAAGTTGATGACGTTCAGACTGTTGATAATAGTCTTAAATCGGCTGAGGAAGCGAAAGATTCAGTTGTTGATAAGGAACAGATCGATAGCAATTCACCTTCTCAATCAAGTGAAAATCCCGAGACTCCAACAGAGAATTCGTCTATAGATAGTCCGAGCGAAAATCCTGCCACCAATGAGTCTTCAAAGTCCGAACCAAACCCCGAATCTGAGCAGCCAAAAATAGATAATCCAAGTGGAAGAATAGAAGAAAATGCGCCGATATTAATTTCAAAGATTAGTCAGGACAAAAAATACGTTGAGATTTATAATCGGACGAATCAGAATGTTAATTTGGCTGGTTGGAAAATAGAGTATCACACTGGATCTGGAGTTGAAACTGTTGGAAAAATTTTCAAGGATGAAGTAATATCGCCGAACGAATTTTTGGTTTTGTCAAACGATAAGATGTTAGCGGGTGCCATAAAGTTTGATAATAATTTAGGTTTGGCTCAAAATGATGGATCGGTCGTGTTGTCGCGCTCGGACGGGTCGGTCGCAGATACTGTCGGCTGGGGAAATAATTCAAAGTCTGCAGGCTCACCAATTAAAGGCGGTGTGAAAATTGTTTGGCGCTGTTTTATTGATGAAAATATTATTGATTCGAAATTTTTGTCAGGTAAAAATCTTAACAATCAGGAAGTTGAGCCGTATTCACGACCAAATTGTAAGAGTCCAGAGCCTAAACCTGAACCTTCAAAAGAGCTGAATAAATGTGAAGGTCTGAAGTTAAGTGAAATCGCGTCGAATGTTGACGAACAGTTCATTGAGATTATCAATTCTGGCGAAAAAACCGTCATTACGACAGGCTGTAAATTGACGGTTGGCTATGCTGGCGTTCGTGAAAATATTGGTGACATCGAATTAAATCCCGGCGAATTTTTAACGATCAAAATAAAAAGTACGAAACTGAAATTGCCAAAAACAAAAGGAAAAGTTTATTTACTGGACGAGGCTGGCTCGCAAATTGATTCTGCTGAATATGAGAAGTTAGCGAAAAGCTCTTCATGGAGTTTGATTGATGATGAGTGGATGCAAACGTTTATGATAACTGAAAATTCTGAGAATATCTTTAAGGAGTATTTGGATTGTCAGAGTGGCTATGAGAGGAACGCGTTGGGTAAATGTGTGAAAATTGCCACCCCGCCAGCTGAAAGTCCTTGTCCCGCCGGTCAATATCGCCATCTGGAAACTCGCCGTTGTCGAAAAATTGAAGCGGAAAAAACTATTACGCCCTGTAAAGATGGCTATTATCGTAGTGAAGAAACTGGTAGATGTAGATCTATCGCATCGGCTGCGGCAAAAACTTTGAAGCCTTGCCCAGAAGGTCAATTCCGCAATTCAGCTACGGGTCGATGTAAGAAAATTGCCTCCACTGACGATATAGCAAAAGAATGCCCAGAAGGATTTGAGCGTAATCCGCAGACTAAGCGATGCAGAAAGATAAAATCGGCTAGTATGCCGACTGTTGGTTCGGCGGCCGCTGAAGTTAAGCAAGTCGCTGGTGCTACTTGGGGTTGGTGGGTATTTGGTGGCGTGAGCTTACTGGCCGTCGGTTACGGCGTATGGCAATGGCGGTGGGAAATTTCGCAATTTGTACGAAAAATCCACGAAAGCATTAAATCCGCTAACGGCAAATAATTGCTATAATAAAGATATGAGAATTATCGGGATTGACCCGGGAACGGGGATTTTAGGGTTTGGCGTGATTGATTTTTCTCGCGGTAAGTTCAAGATGGTCACGGCGGGAGTTGTGACGACGCCAGCACATACGCCAATTGACGAAAGGCTTGAAGATATTTTTGATAGCCTGACAGAAATTATTGCCGAAACAAATCCTGATGTTATGTCGATTGAAAAGCTATTTTTTGCGCGCAATGTTACGACGGCGATTTCTGTAGCGGAGGCTCGTGGTGTGGCGATGTTGACTGGGCGAAAAGCCGGAATGCTGATTGCTGAATATACACCGTTGCAAATAAAACAGACTTTGACCGGTTATGGAAAGGCTGATAAAAAGCAGGTTCAGGAAATGGTGCGCCTTAATTTGGGTTTGAAAGATGTTCCGAAGCCGGATGACTGCGCGGATGCTTTGGCTGCAGCAATTACACACGCGGCGATGAATCGGGTATAATTGAAATATGATTGCACATGTTTTTGGAAAAGTTGCTGAGAAGTTTAATGGCTCGCTAGTTGTTGATGTTCACGGTGTTGGATATGAAGTTAGCGTGGCGACTAATGATTTTGACGCGGTGATATTAGATCAAGAAGTAAAATTTTATACTTATCATCACGTGCGCGAACAGTCGGAGGAATTGTTTGGCTTTTCTAGTTTGGCAGCGAAAAAATTGTTTGAGATGCTAATCACGGTTCAGGGGGTTGGCCCAAAGGCGGCGCTGGCTATTTTGAGCTTGGGTGATGCCGAGCAAGTGCGCAATGCTATTGCTAATGCTGACAGCAGCTTTGTGCAAAAGGCTACTGGCGTTGGCAAAAAAACCGCCGAGCGAGTGGTGGTTGATTTAAGTGATAAAGTTGGCTTACCGACTCATTATGGTCGAACGGAAGCTCCGCTACAGACTGAATTAAACACTTCCGATGAAGCTTTGGAGGCGTTGATGGCTTTGGGTTATACGCTGGCAGATGCCACTAAGGCGCTTGAAAACGTCGATGCTAATTTGCCAACAGCTCAGCGAGTGACTGAAGCTTTGAAACGATAGTAAATATAGAAAAGGACGCTAAAAGCAATAGCGTCCTCGTAATGATAATTAGTTTTCTTACGGCTCAATGGTAATTTTTTTATTTGACCAGAACGATGGTTGGTAATGAATTTTAATTTTTGAATCTTTTGCAACCTCAAAAATAACAGAACCTTCTTTTTTGCCGTTGACTGCTAGGTCGCCAGACCCTAGGTTGTCGCTTGCAGTGAAGGCTGTGCCGCTTGGCCCTTCAATGGCACCATTCGCATCTTCTATTTTCCAGTCGAACGTATTAAATGATAGCTCGCTATCTGATTTGTTGACAATTGACACATTCACTTTAACGAATTCTTTTCCGTCATTAGCCTTAATAAACTGGTTATCTGATTTCCAGTCGCGATCAATTGATTTAACAGTCACCTCCTTGCCGTCAAAAGCGATAGTTTCACCAACTTTGAAAGTAGTTTTTTCGGTTGGTTTATTTTCCGAAGTAGCGTTATTATTGTTTGTATTGACGACAGTGGCTTTGTTCTGTTGCGATGCGCTTGATACTCCAATCACAATAATAACAATAATTACCCAAAACCACACCTTCTTAAAAATTGGTTTTTTCTCGCTTGTGTTCATCATCCCCTCCTATGAGATGTGCCGCCCAACAAAAAGGACAGCCGTTAAATTTGGCTGTCTACACCTAGAACGCAAGTTTACGCTCGATAACGGCTGCCCATTATGCACGTAAACAATGCGCTCAAAACGCCTGGTTCTAGATGTAGACACCCCTATTGTACTACAAATGATATAATTAGTGTATGGCAATTGAAAGAATAGTTGATACAAGTTCGCATGATGATGATTCTGAAGAGCAGCGAATTGAGGTGAGTCTGCGTCCGCAGAGTTTTGCTGAGTATGTTGGTCAGGAAAGATTGAAGCGTAATTTGCGCTTGGCGATTGATGCGGCTAAAAAGCGCGGCGAGCCGTTGGATCACGTATTATTATATGGTCCGCCGGGGCTTGGTAAAACAACTATGGCGACGGTGATCGCTAATGAAATGGGTACGAATCTGCGGATTACTAGTGGTCCGGCTATTGAAAAAGCGGGTGATTTGGCGTCAATTCTGACTAATTTATCAGACGGTGATATTCTGTTTATCGATGAGATTCATCGGTTAGGGCGATCAGTGGAGGAAATTTTGTACTCCGCAATGGAAGATTTTAAGCTGGATATTGTGATTGGAAAAGGTCCGGCAGCGCGATCAATTCGATTAGATTTGCCGCGATTTACGGTGATTGGCGCGACGACGCGAACCGGAAGTTTGGCGGCACCTTTGCGTGATAGGTTCGGGCATATTTATCGTTTGGAATTTTACACGCCAGAGGATATTGCGAAAATTGTGACGCGTAGTGCGAAGATTTTGGAATCGTCAATTCGAAGTGAAGCGGCGGATTTATTGTCGACGCGAGCGCGCTTGACGCCGCGTATTGCCAATAGACTTCTTAAGCGCGTCCGTGACTACGCCGATGTTAATGGCGACGGAATAATTGATGTAAAAACTACAACCAACGCTTTGGAAATGTTGGAAGTGGATGAGTTGGGCTTGGATCCGGCTGATCGTAATTTATTGCAATCGATTCTGGAAAATTATGGCGATAATCCTGTTGGCTTAACAACAATTGCGGCGTTGACCGGTGATGAGGCGACAACAATTGAGGATTTTTATGAACCATATTTGCTACAAATTGGTTTTATTGAGCGTACGCCACGTGGCCGTCGAGTGACGATTAAGGCAAAGCGACATTTGGAAAAATAGTTATCGTATTCCTTGGTTTTTTGTGGTTTAGTTAGAACCGGCAAGTCTAACTGGGTGCTGGCGGTAAAAAACAAGCACACCTTGAGGCGTATCATGCTATAATATAGGCATGAATCCACAAACGTCTCCATCAGAAGATTTAACGCAGCCTGTTGCATACGATGCTGATGGCCGACCACTGTATCATCATCCGCCGCAGACTGGTCGTCCAGCTCCGGTTGTGGCGCAGACGAATTCTTATGTGACGACAAGGCCGGAAATTATTGATGGGGAGAATTTTGATCCGCGATTACGTAGTCAATATGCTAATGAGCCGCAAGTCGTACATGTTGCCAGGGATATTGACCCAAAGCCGTTTACTATTAGCGACGACTTGATGCAAAAACATGAAAAATCAGTTCAGCAATACCCGAATCTCAATTTGAGCGAAGGCGAATATATCATTTTGGATATTAAGCGTCATCCAATTGGCATGCTTATTCCAACAGGAATTTCGGTTTTCTTGGTGGTGATGATCATGGTGTTTGTGATGTTTTATCCGTCAATTGCTCGTGACGCAATTATCTCGCCAATGCCGTCACTGACCGATGTGTTTGGCGTGGCGATGTTGCTTATTGGGCTGGTTGCGCTTGGTGGTGCGGTGTCCCTGTGGATATATTTGCAGAACCATTTTTACATGACCAATGAAAGTGTGATTCAGGAAATCCAAGGCAGTCTATTTTATCGACATGAACAGACGGTGAGCTTAGGCAGTATTGAAGATGCAAGCTTCCGTCAATCAGGCGTTATTCAAACTCTTTTCAATTATGGCACGATTCGCCTCAGCACCGAAGGTGAAGAAACGACATATATATTCCATTTTGTGGCAAATCCACGCAAACAAATTGCGATAATCAATAATGCCATTGAAGACTTTAAGAATGGCCGTCCTGTTTGTGATGATTAGCTAATTATTTATGGCGACTTTCTTTTATGTAGTCATCTTCATCGACAAGCGTCGCGACAAGTTTGTATGACTTACATTTTCCATCATTGCAATTTGAAGATTCATAACGGTAACTGCTGTCTTTTTCGCCAATTTTCTTACCTTGTGGATCTTTTAACAACGCGGGATCCATAGTCGGAAGTGTGCCTTCTTCTAACTTCTCTGGATAATAGCCATTTTTAACGTAAAAACCTTCTTCCAGGCTATAATGCATAGCGTTAATCGCGGTGCGTTTTTTGGCGTTGTTTGATTCGTTGGTCAATTTTGTATATTGTGAGAAACCTAAGATTGCGATAATAATCAAGAAAGTTGTTACAACCAAAAGTTCAATAATAGTGAAACCGTTTCGCTTATTCATGAATGTAATTATAGCAAATCTTGCGACAAATCGGTATAATAAAGGAAGTAACTAAGGAGGGAATGCTATGGCAAAATCAGACAGTAAAACAGTAAATCCAGAAAAGTCAAGTCAGGCATCGGATAAAAAAGTTGATGAAGGTAAGCTTAAGGCGCTTGGTCTAGCAATGGATCAAATCACTAAGCAGTTTGGTGACGGATCAATTATGAAATTGGGCGAGGCTCATAAAGTCGATGTTGAAGTAATTCCTTCTGGTGCTTTGAGTTTGGATTTGGCGCTTGGCGGCGGGTATCCAAAAGGTCGTATCATAGAAATTTATGGTCCAGAAAGTTCGGGTAAGACAACATTGACGCTCCACGCTATTGCAGAAATTCAGAAGCAGGGTGGAACGGCGGCGTTTATTGACGCCGAGCACGCTCTTGATCCAGCATACGCTAAGCGTCTGGGTGTGGACACGGAAAATTTGTTGGTTTCTCAGCCAGATAACGGCGAGCAAGCATTGGAAATTACAGAAACGTTGGTTCGTTCTAACGCGGTGGATTTGGTGATAGTTGACTCGGTGGCTGCCTTGACGCCACAGGCTGAAATTGATGGCGATATGGGCGATTCTCATATGGGTCTTCAGGCTCGATTGATGAGTCAGGCTCTGCGTAAATTGACGGGAATTATCAATAAATCAAAAGCCACGGTTATCTTTATCAATCAGATTCGTATGAAAATTGGCGTGATGTTTGGCAATCCTGAAACGACAACTGGCGGTAATGCCTTGAAATTTTACGCGTCGCAGCGAATTGATATTCGTCGAATTGGTCAGATCAAAGTTGGCGATGATATTATTGGTAATCGCACAAAAATTAAGGTTGTGAAAAATAAGATTGCACCGCCGTTCCGCGTGGCTGAATTTGACATTATGTACAACGAGGGAATTAGCAAAACTGGCGATATTCTGGACTTGGCGGCAACGCACGGTATAGTTGAAAAATCTGGTGCGTTTTATAAATATAACGGCGAAACGATTGGTCAAGGGCGCGACAAGACGAAGAATTACTTGAAGGAAAATCCTGAGGTTTTGGCGGAAATTGATCAGAAAGTGCGTGATAAAGTGAAGGAAGCGGAAAGCTAATTCATATATAGATGAAAATCACCGATATTTCTTTTCAGGCTCGTGATAAAAATCGTGTCAATGTAAGCGTTGACGGGAAATATCGTTTTAGCTTGGACGTATTTCAGGTCGGCGAACTAGGAATTAAGATTGGTCGCGAATATACGGAAGAGGAAATTTCGAAGCTAGAAGACGATAGCCAGTTTGGCAAGTTGTATGCTAGGTCTATAGAATACTGCTTAATGCGTCCGCGAGCCATCAAAGAAGTGCGCGATTACCTGCGTCGGAAAACGCTAGCCACTCGTCGACGTTCAGCGAAAACTGGAAAAATTATTGAACGTCCCGGAGTGAAGCTGGAAGTTGCTGAGCGTGTCTTAGGTCGTCTTATTGAGAAGAAATATTTGGACGATGAAAAATTTGCTCGATTTTGGTTTGAGCAGCGGTTCATGAAAAAAGGCGCCAGTATTCGTCGTTTGAAATTGGAACTGGCGCAAAAGGGAATTGATAATACAACGATTGAGTCGTTAGTTAAAGAGAATATTCGCTCTGATGATGAGGAATTGCGGAAGATTATTGCTAAAAAACGTTATCGATATAGCGACCAACAGAAGTTTATGCAATATTTGGCTAGGCAGGGGTTTTCTTACGACGACATTAAGAAGGCTCTTGAAAACCCAAATGATTAATCAACTTTTGTAGATTCTGGTTGTGGACGAGGCTGCTTGCGGAATGGGTTTTCGTATGAATTTATCTGCGGAATAGGTGTTTTTTCGGCTATATGCGAGATAGTTGCTGATTTTACAACGATTTTATCATCGGTCACTTTTACAATCTGAGAACGATGAATAAGTAGCTCTGTGTCGCCAAAACTTTTCAAGAATGGTCGCCGAATTCGGAGCTGTTGTATAATAAAATTCCCAGCCGCCAACGTATATCCGATAACTTTTCCGATTTTCTTATTCTTTTCATCAATAACCAACTTGTCTTTTAATGCAAAATTGATTTCATAAATTTCTTTTATAGCAATAACATCATCAATGCCTATGATCTCATCGGTTGAATCAATAATCATACCGAGCGGCCCAATTTCTCTGACATCGTCAACGCGAAGTAAACTAGGATGTTGGTCCAAAAGTCGCCCCTCAAGCTCATATGCGATTATAGACAGATTCTTCGGATTGATAATTTCTCGCGATGTTCGCGCCAGTTCGGAGCCCGTCTGAAGACTCATGACGGGAATATCAAGGAAGCGATCTGCGGATATAAGCATAACTATATTATAAACGGTTACGTTCTATTCGGCAAACGGATTGGAGCGACCAGCCGGCAGACTAAATGAGTCGTTTGTTGAAGTTGATGGTCGGAAGTCTTTAATAATTTTCATGGTTTTTTGTCAAAACTTATTGATGCGGTTTGTGGTTCTTCGGTAGGAACTGCTAAAAGTCCACTCAAAAGAAATATCGCGATTGCTACACCTCCGATTACGACAACGCTGTATATTATCACATGAAATCGCCACAGGAATTTGGACAGTGATTTTACGATTGGTTCGAGCTGTTCTGATATTGATGGACTCATCGTGTATAAACCTTTACTTCAAGTGATTGGATTGATATTTCATGATTATTTGCACCTCTAGAAATTGACACGCCTAAAAGCTGCATTCGGGTGACATTTTTTTCAATAAGACTAAGGAAATGTAGGAATTTCGTGTAATCTATATGATCTCCCAATTGGATTGATACGAAAGTGCTTTTCACTCCAGCAGGGCTGGCGGGTGTCCGCTTGCTAGATGTCGCTGTCTTAGCGGAAGTTGTTGGTTCATTTTGGAAAGAGAAAGCTTTAATCGGAATGCCAGCGCGGTCAGCGTAGGTATTTAAATCCTTAATAATCTGATTCTGATATTGATAAAGTTTCGATTCTGAGACGATATTCTTTGCTTTTTTAACTGTGTCGGAATTGCGATCGAGCTGAGATTTTGACGCTAGCAAACTTTGTATTTTTGCATCAACTGCAATTGCTTCTGTTTGCATTTTTCCAACTTCTTCTGATGTTTTGCTTAGGAATGAATAGGCGAAAATAACTAGTCCTACCATTGCTGATAATATTATGAGCAATAATAACGACAGGACAATTCGCGCAATACTGGCATTTAGAACTTTTTTCATTGCTTTAAGACCTCTGGCTTTGGTGTAACGCTAATTGTTATAGTGATTGGATAATCTGCAGGCTTGTCTGACGATTGGTTGCCGCCGCTATAAACAACAGTCTCCAAGTGAACGTCACTAAATATCTCTGATTTTTCTAAACTAGTTTTTATTCGAATAGCGTCGTCCTTATTTTTTCCAAGAGCTGTCAATGACAATGGTTTGTCTAACGCTGAAGTGTCTAGCGCCAGAGAATCCAAAACCATACCTGATGGTATATATTGTGCAATTTTTGGAATAATTGTAGAGTAATGAGCCTCGTTGCTAATGATCGCCTTAGCCGAGTCGAGGTCTTTCTTAAACTCGCTAACTTCTTTTTGCGTCGATTGATATTGAGCAAGTTTGGCATTTCCTTCGTTGATGTTGGCTTGAGCTGAGGTGCGGCTATTTTCTAAGAATAGATAAAATCCGCCAATAGTTAAGAATAACAAACCTGCAAATATCAATGATATAATGCAGTATCGTCTTAAGATAACATTTACTCGTCCAGCGCTAATTTGTTTTTTCTCTTGAGGGGGAAGAAGGTTAATCATAAATATCCTCCTGCTTGATTAAGGCTAGTCCCGCAACTGGTGATAGCTGGGAGCGAAGCTGTTTTGCTGGTTGCTCTAGCCCATCGAAATTGAGCATTTGCCACGGACTTGCCACACGCGCTGGCATTAATAGCTCGTTTGTGAAAAAATCACCAATTCCTGGCAAATTACCGCCGCCGCCAACTATGAGAATTTGCTCGATTTTTTTCTCATCAGGGAAGCGGTCTGTGTAATATCGCATAACACGCTTAACTTCGTTGGTCATTTTTTCCAAACTTGGGTGTAAGGCTCCTGCGATTCTGGCTTGCCTTGGGCCAGGGTTTAATCCGTTTAATACCTTAAATTGATGAGCTGTTTCAATCGGTACATTCATTTTTTTAGCTAAATTTAAGGTGAGTGAATAGCCGCCAACATTTAAGCCGCCCGTCACACGTATATCAGAATCTAGAATTGCAATATCTGTAGTTGATGTGCCTATGTCGACAATAACAGTAGGAAGCATTCCTTCTTCTGTGCGCTTCAGAAGTCTAGCGATTGCGCTGATGTTCGGCTCAATTATTGCAACTTCCAGGCCGCATTGTTTTGTGGCATCCAGCATACTGTCGATCATTTTCTTCGGTGCGGCACACATTAGCACACTAAGTTCATCTTTCGTGCGATTGATGATTCGATAGTCCAAATAAAGAGAGTCTAATGGAGCTGGAATGTATTGTTCGGCTTCCAAATTTACCGCACTGCGAATATTACTTTCTTCTTTCACAGGCAGGCTAAATGTCCGCGAAAATGTTCGGTTAGTTGGTATACCCAGCGCTACGCGATTGCTGTTAATTTGTCCTACGACGTTTTTCTTCAATAATGTTTTGATATTCTGCGCCAAATATTCAGTGTTGTCTGCAGAATTTCCGTCGCTTTTTTGAGAATCGAGGTTGATCGATCCATATCCATGAACCAGCATCCGATTTCTATCAATCGACATTACTTTTATGCTTGTTCGGCTGATATCTAGGCCGATGATTGGTTTTTTTCTATAAAATATGCTCGACACGTTATTATTTTCCCACCTATATATCGGTATTATAGCATAAGCTTTTTTGAAAAACTATTATTCCTTAACTTGACCCGCCATACTTGTAATTGGACCCATAACACTAACCGCCACCAGGGCAATAACAATACCCATAGCAACGATCATCACCGGCTCAATAATAGAGCTAACGCCGTCAATCGCGGTATCGACCTCTTCCTCGTAAAAGTCAGCGACTTTAACCAGAACCTTGTCTGTTTGTCCAGTTTCTTCACCGACAGATAGCATTTGCGCAACAATCGGCGGATATAAATCATCTCGTTCGGCGATAATTTTTGATAGCACTTCACCGTTTTGAACTCGCTTAGTAGCTTCTTTAAGGGATTTTTCATAGGCGACATTTCCGACGGCGCGCGAAGTTACGTCTAATGCTTCAAGCACGGCCACACCTGCACCGATAAGAGCAGAGAAGGTTCGAGTAAAGCGGGCGATTGCCACCTTTTTAATAATTGGACCGACGGCTGGAACTTTGATGATGATATTGTGAAATTTTACGCGACCTTTTGGAGTTTTAATATAGCTAATTAATAGCCAAATGCTTCCGGCAAATATTGGAATGATTATATACCAAAATGACACTACGAAATCGCTAATTCCGAGCATAATTTCAGTAAGAAGTGGCAATTTGGCGTCAGGTCCGCCCATATCTTTAATGGTTTTACCGATAACCGGAATAATGAAGATCATCAGGATGAAGAAGGCGATGATCGTAATGACTAGAAGAACGATCGGATATGTCATGGCACCTTTAATTTTTTTCTTCATGGATGAGTTTTTTTCCTGCTGAAGGGCTAGACGTTTTAAGATGTCGTCCAAAATACCTCCGGTTTCACCCGCAGCAACCATGTTTACATAAATATCATTGAAGGTTTCTGGATGTTTACTCAGAGCATCCGCAAAAGACATACCGCCTTCAATATCTTTAATCACAGCGTTGATCGTGTCTCGGAAATTGGCGCTTTCGGCGTGTTTTGCCATAGAATTAAGAGAACGAAGAATAGGAACGCCAGCTGAAACCATGGCGCTTAATTGGCGAGTAAACATCACCAGTTCTTCAGTCTTGGCACCTTTCTTTTTCTTGCCGAAAGAAAAACTAAGCTCTTTTTTTGCGCCTTTTTCTTCAATTTTTATCAATTGTCCGCGTGACCTCAAATTGTTAATGGCAGACAGTTTGTCGGCTGCTTCAATCGTTGAAGAGACGGTCTCTTTCTTTTTATTGACAAGCAAATATTCAAAAATTGGCATAATATTACTCCCTTGTTGCCCTCAAAACTTCGTCTACAGTGGTGATTCCGCGCAGTGATTTAATAAGTCCATCCATCTGCATTGTCACCATGCCTTCGGAAATCGCTTGATCTTGAATATCATTACTGGTGGCATTGGCGGTAATCATTTTTTGGATAGGGATGGATATGCCAAGAACTTCGTAAATACCAACGCGACCCTTGAATCCGTTATGTCCACACTCGTCACAACCTTCTGGATTCGGTCGCCATAATCGTCCGATTGTTGAATCTGTTGACCCCATGGGCGTGTCGCCACCAATTTTATCCTCAAAAGCCTGCTCTTCAAGGTTGTGGATTTTCTTAATTGACTCGGTGTTTATCTTAAACATCTCGGTGATATACTTTATTTCTTCCTCGTTTGGAGTATATTCTTGGCGGCAATTCATACATAAGCGCCTAACTAGTCGCTGTCCAATCACCGCCTTCACGGTTGAAGCGATCAAGAATGGCTCAATTCCCATATCCAGCAGACGTGGCAAACACGTTGCAGCGTTGTTGGTGTGTAGTGTCGAGAATACCAAGTGCCCAGTCAGCGCTGCTTGAACACCAAGGTTTGCAGTTTCGCCGTCGCGAATTTCTCCAACCATGATGATATTTGGGTCTTGGCGAAGTAGAGCCCTTAGTCCTGATGCGAAGGTCATTCCAGCTTTGGCGTTGGTCTGGGTTTGATTGACTCCTGGGATTTTATATTCTACTGGGTCTTCAATTGTGGAAATATTGACATCTGGAGTATTGAGTTCAGACAAGACGCTAAACAAACTGGTCGATTTTCCCGATCCGGTTGGTCCAGTCACCAGGATCATTCCGTTCGGCTGAGCCATTGCGTCTTTTACGGTTGCGAGCGACAGACCCCAATAGCCAAGCTGATCCAGTTTAACAGCCTGGTTCGATTCGTCCAAAATACGCATAACCACTTTTTCGCCGTCAGCGATTGGCAATGTCGAAACACGAAGCGCGTATTGTTTTCCTGAAACTTTTATCTTAAATCGTCCGTCCTGTGGCACGCGGCGTTCGTCAATTTTCAGATTGGAGAGAATTTTAATGCGGCTCACCAAAGCGCCGTGAACGTTTCGTGGCAATTTGTTAACTTCCTTCAAAACACCATCAATTCGATAACGAACTTGAACGTAATCTTCGCGTGGCTCGATATGAATGTCGGAAGCGTTGGATTTTATGGCATATTCCAGTAACAAATTAACAGTTTGGGCAATTGGTGAATTTTCCGCAAAATCGTCTTGGCTAACGTTTTGATCTTCGGCGGAAGCGTCTTTTTGCACCGCAATAACTTCGTCGAGTTCGGCATTGATATTGCCGCGATAATTTTCCAAACAGTCCAAAATGTTGCTTTTTGTCGCTAGGAAAACCTTAGTGTTGTAGCCAATTTCTTTCTGGATAAAGTTCAACGCCTGCACGTCGTCTGGGTCTTCCATTGCAAGCGACAAGCTGTCGTCCTCATTTTTCTCAAAAAGCACAACATTATACTGACGCGCGATATGTTCAGGAATTCGTTTCAATATATCTTCGGGAATATCCTTTGGTTCAATTCGCACGAAAGGCACGCCGATATAATCGCCGATCAACTTTGTCAAATCTTCCTCAGAAATGACTTTTTGTTCAATAGCGGTTTCTTGCAATGTTTGCTTCGACCGTTCAGCGATCAATTTCAAATCAGCAAGCTGCGGCTCATCAACAACCCCACCTTGTTTCAGAATGCTCTCAATTGTCTGGTCTGAAACACGCATAACTCTTATGGTTATTGTACTATCATCGCCAAAAAAAAGCTAGCATAGTATAATATAAGAGTGAATATTTCTGGTGAAGAGAAAATGCGAGAATTGGGCGCGGCAATTGGTCGGGCTGTTTCTGGTGGGGAAGTTCTGGAATTGGTCGGTGATATTGGCGCGGGGAAAACTACATTGACGAAGGGAATAGCGCAAGCTTTAGAGATCAACGAGCCAGTTCAGAGTCCAACTTTCACGATTTCGCGCGTGTATGATTCGCCTCGCGGTCTGAGTTTGACGCATTACGATTTTTATAGATTGGGAAATGCTGGAATTATGAGCGAGGAGATTCGTGAAGTGGCGGATTCTAATTCGGTTGTTGTAGTTGAATGGGCTGGTGCTGTCGATGATGCATTGCCGAGCGATCGGTTGGTGATAAAAATTACTGCGATTAGCGAAGAAGGGCGGCTTGTGGAATTTTATCCTGGCGGCAAAAAATCTGATGAACTTTTGGGAAAAATAAAGGAGAATATGGCGTGATAATTTTATTGGACACTTCAACATCAACATGTTTTTTGACGATAGTCAATGGAGAAAATCGTCAGGATTTTGAATGGGAAGCTGGGCGAACGTTGGCGCGGAATTTGTTGAAATTTTTGGAAGAAAAGACTGGCGATTTGCATCTGATAAGCGGCATTGGCGTGATGAAAGGGCCAGGAAGTTTTACGGGGCTGAGAATTGGTTTGACGGTTGTGAATACCTTGGCGGACAGCTTGAATATTCCTATTGTTGGTGCGATGGGTAACAATTGGCGTGATTTGGCTTTGGGCAAATTGCGTTCTGGCGAGAATGAAAAAATTGTTATGCCAGAGTACGGTGCTGCTGCGAATATCACTGCGCCGCGAAAATAATTTTTATCGCTCAAACCGTCAAAACCGTGTATAATTAAATTACGGCGGTTTGCGATTTTTGATTCGCCGAATTAGATAGTTTGAAGTTGATTGGCTGTTGATATTTTTCCTTGAGACGAACACTCAGGGGCGGCTGATCGGAAAGGAATGATAATGATAGAAGTAATTATTGCTGCGGCTATTGGGGCTGGCGCGGGTGCTGCTGGTCTTATTGGATATCAGAGAACTCGCCAAATTAACGGTAAAAATCAGATTGAGCGAGATCTGGCAGATGCGAAAACTAAGGCGAGCGACATCGTCCTTAAGGCTAAGGACGAGGCGCTTAAGATTGAAAATGAACGTCGCAAGGAATGGCAAAAGACCGAAAATCGTTTGGCGGATCGCGAGAAGACTCTGGATAATAAGCTGGAGGAGCTTGATCGACGAGCAGAAAAATTGCGCGCGCATGAGGATGAAGTTGATAATCTTAAAAATGAAATTCGCGACATCCGCTCCAGGCAGCAGGAGAAATTGGAAAAAATCGCTGGATTGAAGAAAAAAGACGCTGCCGATAAGTTAATGCAGATGACCGAGCGTGACATTAAGCAAGACTTGGTCGGTTTGGTGTCGAAATTACAACATGACGCAATGGATGACGCTGAAGAACGGGCGCAAATGATCCTAGTGACCGCGATGGAACGAATGAGCAGTGAAGTTACTGCTGAACGCACGGTGACTGCTGTCAAATTGACTGATGACGAGATGAAAGGTCGAATTATTGGTAAGGAGGGGCGTAATATTCAGGCGCTCCAGCGCGAAACTGGCGTCGATATTTTAGTTGACGATACACCTGGCATGATTATTTTGTCGAGTTTTGATCCTGTTCGCCGACAAGTGGCTCGTCTTAGTCTTGAGATGCTAATGAAAGACGGTCGTATTCATCCTGCACGCATTGAAGAGGTTGTTGCCAAGGCTAAGAAACAGATTGAAAAAGAGGTTCGACAAGCTGGTGAAGATGCTATGCGCGAAACTGGCGTGGTTGGGATTCCGAAGGAAATGCTGTTGCTTCTTGGTGAATTGAAGTTTCGTACCAGCTTCGGGCAGAACGTTTTGAAGCATTCAACAGAGATGGCGCAAATTGCTGGAATGATTGCCGAAGAAATCGGCGCGGATGTGCGCATTACGAAAATTGCTACACTTCTTCATGACGTTGGTAAGGCTGTGTCACATAAAATTGAGGGCAAGCATCATCATATTGGGGCGGAATTAGCTCGTAAATATGGTATGGACGAGAGGATTGTTCACGCAATCGAAGCGCACCACGATGATATCGAAGCAACAACTCCAGAGGCAATTATTGTTCGAGTTTGTGACGCGGCTTCGGCTGCACGTCCAGGTGCGCGTAACGTTTCGGCTGAAAACTTTGCAGAGCGAATGCGCGATTTGGAAAATGTCGCTACGAGCTTTGAGGGAATTGATAAGGCTTACGCGATTTCTGCCGGCCGTGAAGTTCGTGTGATTGTGAAACCTCAGACAATTGATGATTTGTCGGCGATTAAATTGGCGCGAGATATTGCGACGAAAATTGAGTCTACAATGCAATATCCTGGCACCATTAAGGTTAACGTGATTCGCGAAACGCGAGCAATTGAGTTTGCTAAATAATGAAATTTACAGATGAAGAGCGACGGGCTTGGCTGGTAAGTTTGGATAGGCGTTTTTCTAGTGCGGCAGTGCTGATTGAAAATGAGCAGGGCGAACTATTGATTGTCAAGGCTGGCTATAAAGACCATTGGTCGCTGCCTGGTGGCATTGTTGACGCTGGAGAATCCCCGTTGGAAGCGGCGGTGCGCGAGGTGAAAGAAGAAGTCGACATTCAAGTCGATCCTAAGGATCTGAAACTTGCCATGGTTGCTTCGCGTCATTCTGATGAGTTTTTGACGCATCAATTTGTGTTTTTTACAAAGTTAGAAAACGATGCTTTTTCTGAGATAAAATTGCAGGAATCGGAAATTGTGGCTAGTAAATTTATTGCCAAAAATGAGATTGATTTTGAAGACATGTCGCTGCTCTGGGCAATCAGATTTTGGGCAATTGATAAATTCGGTTACGTAAATACGAAAATTATTGATAATGACGGCGTGAAAAAAGAAGTTGTAGAATTTTTTGCGCCGATGATTGGAGGGAAATAATGGGAATATTAGTTATTAGTCGGCACGGTGAGAGCGAGTGGAATCTGCTTGGTAAGTGGACTGGCTGGACGGATGTTAATTTGACGGAAAAAGGTCATAATGACACAGTGCGATTGGGCGCTTTGCTGAAAGGTGTGGTATTTAATGAGGCTTACACTTCGTCATTAAAACGTACACAACAAACTTTGGCAGCGCTACTCGAAGGGTGCGGTGTTGAAAATCTACAAACAACGCATGCAACTGAGTTAAACGAGCGTGATTATGGTGATTTAACTGGAAAAAATAAATGGGAAGTTAAAGCGGAGATTGGCGAAGAGGCTTTTAATGGTATTCGACGCGGTTGGGATTATCCAGTGCCGGGCGGCGAAACTTTGAAGGACGTTTATGCGCGGGTTGTTCCATATTTTGAGCAAGAGATTTTGCCAAAATTGCAAAATGGTGAGAATATTTTATTGGTGGCTCACGGCAATTCTATTCGAGCTTTAATTAAGCATCTCGACCAAGTTCCGGAGGCCGAGATGGCGAATGTAGAGATGCCATTTGGTCAATTGCTGGTTTATACGTTCGAGCCCGGTCAATCTTTGCCAATCAAAAAAGAAGTATTGTCGGTTGAGATTGAAGCTGTGAATGCTTAGCTGTTGTATTTTTAGTGATCTCTTTTAAGTTTTATGGGATTTTCCTGTACTTATTCAGTGATATATGTTAAGATAGATCAGAGCGAATGATAGAGATATCTTCGGGGTGTGGCGCAGTTGGCTAGCGCGCGCGGTTTGGGACCGTGAGGTCGAAGGTTCGAGTCCTTTCACCCCGACCAATTGAAATCATTCAACGTATTAAAATAACTGGCATTTAACCAGTTATTTTTTATTTTCGTATAGTCCAATAATCAAATCGCCATCATGAAATTCTTGCTTTAATTGCCAATAGGGCGGAACTTGTTTTTTATATTCGTCATATGTTTTTTCGCGAAGAATAAGCCAGATTCTTGGAGATTTTACTAACTCTAAAGAACTAATTTCTGGAGTATTCAATTTTTTAATTAATCCCCATTCGCCAACCCAACCCAGTTCTTCTTTTGGCTTCAGGAGTATAATTTCTTTATTTGTGCGGTTGTAATATGAAGTATGAAAATAAGTGTAGATCTCGCCAGAGATAATAACATCACTACTCTGGATATTTTCATTTATATGATTCATGGCTGTGCTGGTGTTGTTCCAGGATGATTCTGCGATATTTTTACTGCCGATATGCCACATATAATGACCGATAAATAATGTCAGGACAATAGATATTCCAATAGACCACCATTTTTTATTAGAAAAAATAAGCCCGATGAATATCGCGGTTAAGCCGTAAAACGCCGGTGCCGAATAAGTGAAGTATCGATCTAAGTAAACTGGTCGACCCTGGCTGAGTATGTAAACGATGATCATCGGCAGCAGCAACCAAATTGTTAAAATCCAAATTGCTGCTTGGTATTTTGGGTGTTTTTTGGCTAGGATGAGTGAAATTGCGATTATAATTGGCGGCAGTAGCAGCCCAAAATAGCGGACAATTCTGTCGTCATAAGTTAAGAACATTGATAGTGTTGTTGGGATGGTAAATTTAGTGACTTCGGGGATCCAGAAGCCACCGCTTACTCGGCTGGTTTGGGAGATCATAACTGGTAGCCAGGGAAGGAATAGTAAAAAGCATGTTCCTGCGGCAAGCCAAACGTTTTTGTCCTTAAATATATTTTTTATGGCAGTGCGATTTCCGCCGAGTTTTAGCCAAATATATACGAAATGCGCCGTTAATATGAGCGCTAGGAAATATTGCGTATAAAGACCGAGTGCTACTAAAATTCCATATAGCACCCACCAGAACTTCTTATTTTTGTGCTCGACTGCCACGACAAATGCGTATGTCATTGCTACAGCCAAAAGTGCTGTCAGTGCATACATTCGAGCTTCGTCGCTATAGCGGATTAAGAACGGTCCTAGCGCTGCTAAAAAACTTCCAAATACGGCAATTCTTTTAGAGAAAAGTTTTTGGAGTAATAGAAATAATAGGGCAATCGTCAGAACTCCGCACGTAACGCTAAATCCTCTGAGCGAAGCTACGGAATTGCCGAAAATCGATTGCCAAACGTGCATAATAACGTAATAAAGTGGCGGGTGAACGTCTGTGGTCGTAATGGCGATAATTTCTCTGATTGGTTGCTGAATGATGGCTGCCGTATAGCCTTCATCGTGCCAAATATCGGCTTTTGTTAAATAGGTAAGTCGAACGTTGACGGCTAAAATTAAGATTGGAATTAGCCAAACCCAGCCGGGCATTTGATGAAGAAATGAATATAGCTTTTTAAGATATATACGGATTTTTTTCATGAATTATCTGGATAATTTTAACGCTATCTCTCTCGCTTTATTCGCTAAAGTATCGTCAATTTTTTCCAGCCCCGAATCTGCGCTTACGCCGCGCCGCTCTAGTGCTTCGCCAATAAGAAAGTCTGCAATTTGTGGGTTTTTAGGTAGAATCGGACCATGGAGGTAAGTGGCGATGATGTTGTTATAGCGAACACCCTCATTTGCGTCGGTCATATTATTGCCGGCGCCTTTAATAACTTGCCCAAGAGGTTTGGCGGTCTTATCTAGGAAAGTTTGTCCGCTGTGATTTTCATAGCCAACGATATCTCCAAATTCCTGACTTCTAATGACAATGTTACCGATCATCCGCTCGTCGCCAGCAATTGTTTCAATCGGCAGAATATTAGCGCCAACAATTTCCTCGCCCTTGAGTGTTCGGAAAAATCGACCAAATAATTGGTACATTCCGCAAATCATCAACATCGGCACACCGTCTTTTGCTAATTGTCGCAGTTCATCAGCTCGCGCCAGAAGATCATTTTGGATAATCGTCTGCCCAGAATCTTGTCCGCCGCCGCCAACAAAAATATCAATTTTAGAAAAATCTGTTGAATCGCCTGGATTGTGATCAATAATCTCAACTTCGAAGCCGCGCCGTTCTAGTCGTTTTTTCAGGACTAGCGTGTTGCCCCAGTCGCCATAAAGATTCATATCTCGCGGATAAAGTTGTGCAATTGTTATTTTCATTATGATATTTCCTCCACGTCGGTTTTTTCGCTCAGCAAGCGACGAATCGCTGTCATGGCTGTGTAGCTACAAAAAATCTGTTTTGGCTCATCGAGATTAGTATTGATAAAATCTTCCAAGGCCTTCGAAATATTAGTGTCAATTTTCCCAATTGGAATGTCGTCATATTGAAGTCGCAAAGCCATATCGTAAGCACGCGCACCGCTGATCATTGCTACGTTTTTTAATAGCGAAAAATCGACGTCCCAGAACCAACTAACATCTCGTCCGTCGGCGTAATTGTCATTAACAGCGATCATCGTAGTGCTATTGTTTTTGGCAAACGACAGAAGTGCCAATCGAAAGCCGCTTGGATTTTTCACCAAAATAAGCTCAATTGGCGTGCCATTCAGGTAAATTGTTTCGCCACGACCAAACGCCGGCTTTATATTTTCCAGCGCAGATAAAATTGTATCGGTAATTTCCGGTCCCGCGATTTGTCGAGCCAGGGCAACCGCCGCCGCCGCATTGAGAAGATTATAAACTCCAGTGAGTTGTAGATCTACGTCAATTTCTTTATTGTCAATTTGAAAAGTCGCCTGTTGAGCGTTAATTTTTTTCAATAAAACATCGGCAACTACGCTTTGATTTGCGACTGCGGTTCCGTATTTTAGAGTGTCGTCTGTTGGCATTAATTGAAGCAATTCGCTGGTTGTACCGAAGAACACTTTTTTAGCCTGAATATGTTCGCTAATCTTAAAAATTCGTGGATCGTCGCGGTTGAGAACGACAGTGTCGCTGGTGGCTTCAGCTATTTTTTGAAGCAATGCGGCTGTATTGTCGATTTCTCCAAATCTGTCCAATTGATCGCGCATAACATTCAGAAGCAGGGAAAAGCGCGGACGAACAATTTGCACAAACTTAACCGCCCAAGCCTCGTCCAGTTCCAGAACTGCAATGTCAGCATCCAGCTTGCCGCGGATATTAACCTCATCAAGTAGCGCCGCTGCCACACCTCGGGAAAAATTGCTACCAGTACGATTGGTGAAAACTTTCAGCCCGACTGATTCTAATAGCTCCACGACGATTTTTGTCGTCGTCGTTTTCCCATTCGTTCCGCTGATAATCACCACGCCTTGCGGTAAATCTGCCAACGTTCTCTGAATAAATTTTGGGTCAATTTTTTCAATCACCAAACCCGGCAAGGCCGAACCGCCGCCGCGTAATTTAGCGACTTTCTTGACGCTTTTGCCAATAATAGTACTAATCATCTGTCTCGCCATATTTTCCATTATACTCTGCCGGGTCGATGTGCTACAATATCAATATGTTTTTGGTGGGTATCTTTCAGTGGTGGTATGGCAATGGCTTGTTGCAATATATACGACAAAGTTTTCTGGGAGTTTTACGAACCGCGGATTTTTTCTCAGTCGGTCTGCTTTTGAGAACCTTATTCAATCCGTTTCGCCAGATTTCAGCCGCTCCAGTTGGCGGCGACTTATCCGTGCAGCTATCTGCGTTTTTTGACAAGATGTTCTCGCGAGTAATTGGCGCGGTGGTGCGCTCCATGGTGATAATTATTGGGATATTGATGATATTGTTACGATTTTTGTGGATGATTGTAGGAATTATTATGTGGCTGGCGCTGCCGCTGATGCCGTTTATCGGAATTATTTTATGGCAAATGGGAGTTTTTGTATGGAAATAGAGCCGAGATTTAATTACGACAGTTTACGATCTCAGAAAGCACGATTTTCTGTAAGGTTCGGCAATGCTTGGCATATCGTGGCGATAGCTGTCGGCATTATGATGGTGCTACTTGGTTTGTGGTCGTTGATTGAACACGGGGCTATTGGCTGGCTATTATTTGGTCTGAGCGGTCCAATGATTATGGTGTCGATTTGGTGGGAAAAAGACTTAAAGACTGCGGAGATTAGTAAAAATCCTAAGACAATTGACGATGTGATGGCGGCGGACGTTTTGGGCAAATTGCCGCGCAGACCGACGCCGATTGATATTGCTGAGGCGATTACAGGTACGCGAGCCGGGCAGTTTTTGGCAGTACGGCTGGGTTTGACGCCGAATTTCTTGCGTAATATTTCCGTCGACGATCCGGATCGAACGGAGCAGATTTGGAAGGCGGCGATTGAAATTTGGCAGAGTACGAAAAGTCCGAAGATTACTAGCGCGGTTTTGGCGGCGGCGATAGTAAAGCAATTGCCCCAACACGATTCTTTGCTGGCGAATATGAAGATCGATTTTCATGATATCGAGGAGGCTATTCGATGGTACGAGCGAATAAAGGCGCTGATTGACCAATATAAAGAGAAGCCGTTAAATACGGGCGGAATTGCTAGGGATTGGTCTTTTGGTTATACGCCACTGCTGAGTCGATTTGCTCAGAATATTAGCGTCAGTGTATCTGGCGGTGCGTTTACAACTAAGTTGGCTGCGCACGAGGAGACGCTGGGGCAGATGCTTAAAACGTTTAGTTCTGGCGGGCGGCAGAATATTACGCTGGTTGGAGCTGACGGTGCGGGAAAAAGTACTGTCGTGTCGGCGTTTGCGGAAATGCTGATTGATGGACATCGAGGCGTTCCTGGTTCGCTGATGTATCAGCAAGTTTTTATGCTTGACGCGTCGTCGCTGATTAGTGTGGCGTCGGGTCGCGGTGAATTGGAAAATCTAGTAACGATGATTTTGAACGAAGCTTTTCTGTCGAAAAACGTGATTTTATGTCTGGACAATGCGCAATTATTCTTCGAAGAAGGCGTTGGTTCGGTTGACCTGAGTAATGTGTTATTGCCAATTCTGGAGGCGGGCAGACTTAGGACGATTTTAACGATGGACGATCAGCGATTTTTGCAAATTTCCCAGACTAAGCCGCAACTGGCTCACGCTTTGAACACAATTGCAATTCAGCCGTCAAATGAACCCGAAACTATGAAAATTATGCGCGATCAATTGGTTTTATTTGAGGCACAGCACAAAGTGACATATATGTATCAGGCGCTGGCGGAGGCGTATCGTGTTGGCGATCGTTATGTTCAGGACTTAGTGATGCCGGGTAAGGCGTTGAAAATTTTGGAAGCGGCGGCAAGTTATGCGAGTGGTGGGCTAGTGACTGCGCAATCTGTGGATGATGCGATTGAAAAGACTCTTGGTATAAAAATTTCGGTAGCATCTTTGAGCGACGAAAAGGAAAAATTGTTAAACTTGGAGTCATTAATTCATCAGCGAATGATCAATCAAACGCGAGCCGTGACAGTTGTTTCTGACGCTATTCGCCGCGCGCGCACAGGTGTTAGAAATCAGAATCGACCGATTGGCGCATTTCTGTTTCTTGGTCCGACTGGTGTTGGTAAAACGGAGCTTTCGAAAGCTTTGGCGGATGTTTATTTTGGTGGTGAAGGCAATATGATTCGCTTGGATTTGAACGAATTTGTCAGGCCGGATGACGTGGCTAGGTTAATTGCGGATGGCGCGCGAGATCCGGGGAGTTTGACGGCTCAAGTTCAGAAGCGCCCGTTCTCTGTCGTGCTTTTGGATGAAATTGAAAAGGCTCATCCGCAGGTTTTAACGACACTTTTGCAGCTTTTGGATGAAGGAATACTTCGCGATGAAAATAACCGAGAAATTAGTTTTCGCGATACAATTGTAATTGCGACGTCAAATGCTGGCGCGGATAGAATTCGTGAATATATTGAACGGGGCTATCAATTGGAGCAATTCGAGCAGACATTTATTAACGAGTTGATTAATGCCAATTTATTCCGCCCAGAATTCTTGAACCGTTTTGATGAAATTGTTCTATTCCGTCCGCTAGGAAAAGAGGAATTGCTGCAGGTTGTTGATTTGATTTTGGCGGGAGTTAATAAGACTTTGGCGCCGCAAAAAATTCAAGTTGCGGTCGAGGAGGAAGGTAAGAAATTGTTGGTCGAGGCTGGCTATGATCCAAGATTGGGAGCTCGTCCGATGCGCCGCGTCGTCCAGCGAGCTGTCGAGAATACCGTCGCCAAGCAAATGCTGGCGGGAACTGTCGCGCCTGGCTCAACTACAATTATCACCGCTGATCAAATTCGCCAAATTTTAGGTTCACAATCTGCGCAAATGTCGCCAGAGATTCAGAACCCGCCACTGAATAGCTAGCTCAGCCGCTCGACTAGTGTTTTTATAGTGTCATTATAAATAAAAACCCGTCATAATGACGAGCTATTTTGGTACACCCGGCAAGATTCGAACTTGCGACCCCTTGGTTCGAAGCCAAGTACTCTAATCCGCTGAGCTACGGGTGCGTATGAAGTTATTATATCATAGATGACGGTCGAGTAAAATGATATACTATATGCATGGACGTCATGACTAATATATCACTGAAACAATACACGACTATGAAATTGGGAGGTGAGGCTCGCTATATGGCGACGGCGGATTCTGCTAGTGATGTTGTGTCACTATATCGTAATGCCCGAAAGGAAAATTTGCCGATTTTTGTGTTGGGTGGTGGCAGTAATGTGATTACGCATGATGAGGTTTTTGAGGGAATCGTACTGTTGAATAAGATTAAAGGTTTTGAGGTTATTTCTGAAACTGACGAAACAACTGATGTAAAAATTGGTGCGGGCGAAGTCTGGGATGAGGTTGTTGAGAAGGCTATTGGGCTTGGGCTTCAGGGAGTTGAGGCTATGTCGGGGATTCCGGGAACTGCCGGTGCTGCACCCGTTCAGAATGTTGGGGCATATGGTCAAGAAATTGCCGATACGTTGATTAGTCTGGAGGCTTACGATTCAAAAACCGACACGATTGTAACTATTTCTGCCGATGAATGTGACTTTTCTTATCGAAATAGCATTTTTCGCGACAAGGAAAAAGGGCGATATTGCATTCTGAACATTACTTTACGACTAAATAAAGCAGAGCCGAAACCGCCATATTACGCTTCTTTACAGAGATATATTGACGAGAATGACATTCGTGAGGTTAATTTGTCGGTGATTCGCGTGGCAGTTCTTAATATTCGTTCGGAAAAATTGCCAGACCCAGCGGAATTGCCAAGTGCGGGTTCTTTCTTCAAAAACGCGCTGGTTGAAAAATGGAAATTGGAAGAATTGCAAAAAGAATATAGCGACATTCCAAACTATGCAATGTCTGGCGGAAGATATAAAATCCCGACAGGTTGGTTGATAGATAAGGCTGGCTTAAGGGGTTATCGCAGTCACGGCATGCGAGTTTACGAAAAGAATGCGCTGGTGCTCGTAAACGATTCGGCAACAGGATATGATGATTTGGCGGCGATTCGTGAGGAAATTGTGCAAATTGTCTTTGACAAGTTCGGTATAAAAATTGAGCAAGAGCCGCTAGAACTTTCCCGATAATAAGCATATGCTTTTTTGTAGATTTGCGCTACAATATTGATATGAATCGTGGGACGGGTGGCTATACGATAGTTGAAGTGGCAGTAGTTATTGTGGTTGTGGCGATTTTGGCTAGCATTGCCTTTGTTGGTGGCGGAAGATTTTTGAACTTAACCAAAGATCAGGAGCAGAGGGCCGATGTATCTGAGCTGTCTTTGAGGTTGGAGCGATATTACAAGTATAAAAATGTTAGTTCTATCGGTCACGAGTATCCTTCTTGTGCTGATCTTATTAAAAGTTTTTCGTCAATCGCAGGGAGTGATTCACTAAAAAAAGAAATGGTTAAGTGTAATCGGAGTGATTGGGCTGGCGGTAGTAATGGCGAATTGTTGTACGAGGCGGCAAACATAGACGATGGAGATTGCACGAAGCCAACTTCTGGGCCTATAACTGACGTGGCGACGGTAACTTGTGTGAAATATAACATTATATATAGGGAATTTTCGACGGGGTCGGAAAAAAGGGTGAATAGTATATGGCGCGACTAGTGGGAAAAAGCGATGGATTTACTATTGTCGAAGTTGCGGTAACTCTGGTTGTTATTGGTATTTTCATGGCTGTTATATTAAGTATGCAAGCGCAAGTTAGCCAAATATCAGTCATGAATTCCCAGCACAACAAGGCGAGTCTTCTGGCGTATAATAATATGCGTCGTTACGCGAATGATTCCACTCCGTCGTGGTTTAAGTGTAACACGGCGTCGTCGAATACTAGGTATGAAGTTACGAGAACTATTGGTAGTGTCGATGGGCTGCCTGGAATGGTTAGGCAGCAAGTATATGCATCAGCGCCATACGGATGTAAGAGTGGAACAGTTAGCCTGGGGATGCCGATTAAAGTGGAGTCTATCGTAGAATATGGATTGCCAAGCTCTGGCGTGGGTAGTGGAAAGAAGGTAGTACATGCGACATATGTGGCGTTCTAGTGAGAGTGGTTTTACTGTAGTAGAACTAGCCCTGGTGATGGTCATTGTCGCAATGGTCGTCGGCGTGTTTAGTCAGATGTTAATTTCAGCAAACCAAAGTGCGTCTATCAGCAAGGCGAAGGTTGAGATTAGTCGAAATATGCACAATTCCATGGATGCAATTGAAACTGACGTTCGTCAAGCTTCGCGCTTTAAGGTGAGTAGTTATGATGGAGAGGATACGTTTGCTACCGATAAAAATTTCCCTAGTGCGACGCCTAGAGAATGGAGATATAGAAGTAATCCGTATTCAAGTAGCGCCATTACTGATCCCGAAAAAAACTCACTTATACTACTCCAATATGCTACAAATATGGGTCGAGGCGCCGATTCTAGGGAGATTGTATATCTAAGAACTCCAAAGTTTGACTGTAATGCAAATAAGACTCAGCAACCGAAGTATAAAAAAATAGTCATATATTTTTTGAAGAATGGAGAGTTGCATCGACGGACTATCTATAATGATTTAGTTGATTTTTCCAGTTATCCTCCAGCGCCATATTCAGGGTCTGCTGCGAGTTACTTTTGTATGAATAGTACGGATGCTGATAGGTTTAAAGATCGAGCCATGAAGCTTCGTGAAGATTCGATTTTGGCAACTGGAGTTTCGGAATTTAAGATTAATTACTATGACGGAAAAACGCTGATAAGCAAAAATAGTGACGCTCCAGATAGCGATAATAAAGCTCTTGATGGCGCGGATAATGTAGAGGTTACTTTAACAATACAATCACCAAGTAAACAAGTTTCCGATTCTCAAACATTAATGATACGAAAGATAAATAACTTATGATTCGACAAAAAAACGGCTATTCTTTGGTGTTGATCGTGCTTATGAGTACTTTCATATTAGCTCTTTTGGCTGGAGCTATGAGGGTTGTGGCTCAATCATATATTTACTCTCAGGAAGAGTATTATTACAAGTTAGCTCAAGAGGCTGGTGAGGCGGGTACGGCGTATGCTAACGCCTGCTTGGATTCTAATGGAGCTGAGCAATCATGGGGGTCGGTTCCTGGTGGAATTGGTCCGCTTCGCCCGGAAACTAATTGTAAGGGGGCTGTAAATCCGAGTTATGAGAAATATGTATTTGATGAAGGCAATAAATTTAGGACGACTTTTGAAGTCGGTGATTTGGAGGCTTCGACTAGAAGCACGGCTTTGTCGGCCGCTACCGCTCAAATCTCATCTATTGGTCGCGTTGAAATAACAAATGGGAGTGGCGTGGTTCTTAAGACTTATACTGCTGTTGTAAAAAAATCAGTTACTTGGCCAGCTGATATTGACGCAACGCGTACAGTAAGCGGCACTTATCGTACGTGCGCTATATTGTCGAATAATGTTTGGTGTTGGGGCAATAATGACAAGTATGAAAGTAATGAATATACTATGGGTCAATTGGGCGACGGAACTACTGTTAGTTCTAATGTCCCCGTGAAGGTGCGTTCTGTGGGCGATATGAGAAACGGGAAAATTATTGATATATTTGCGGCACAATTTCATAGCTGTGTATTGACTGAATTTAGTTCTGTCAGGAAGATATATTGTTGGGGTAATAATAAATTTGGACAACTAGGTAATGGAGAGTTTGGCGACGGTAAATATTCTAGTGTACCAGTCGAGGTTAAACCGCCTACTGGCGCGCTAGCTGCAGATTTTGCTGGAAATAATATCAGTGCAATTGGAGGAACCGGCGATGTTTCGTGTGCTATTGCTGCAGGAAAGGTGTATTGTTGGGGTAGTAATAATATAGGTCAATTGGGTTACGGGAGCCCCGGCAGCCCTAAGTCCAGCGCAACGCCAGTGCGTATTAATTCGGGCGGTCCCGACAGGCTTCCTAATAATTATTCTGCTACTAAGTTATCAACTGGCGGATCTCGTTCAGAAACTATGTGCGTTATAACCACCGAAAAAAGAGCTTACTGTTGGGGACAGGCTAGGTTTGGGCAGCTGGGTATTGGTGTGCCGCATTATAGCGGCTATGGTAATGCTACCAGAGTTAAAGACTTGGAGGATGTGACTGATATATCTCAAGACGGATACACTTGGTCGGGCTCTCCTGATTATGTAACTCACACCTGCGCTATTGCTGCGGGTAGAGTGTACTGCTGGGGTGGCGCTGGGCGCGGACAGGCTGGATCTCCGGGGAGTGGCACCCCTAAAAAGCATATTGAGCCGAGGTTAGTCGGTGGTTTGCCTGGGGTGGCGCTACAGGTTGAGGTTGGCATTGCCCATTCTTGTGCCTTGACGAACGATGCCGGTACCAAGAAAGTCTATTGTTGGGGCGATAACAGATTGGGTCAACTTGGAGCGAATAGGATAGATATTCAATATACATTTACTCCTCAGCCAGTTAATGTTGGTCCAAATGGACTTCCTGCTTCAGAGAGTGTAGTGAGTTTGTCTGCTGGGGCAAACCGCGGCTGTGCAATTATGTCGGACAAGCGCTCTTACTGTTGGGGATTGAATGATAATGGGCAGATTGGTGATGGAACTTCAGGTAGTGAAAATAATAGGTTCAGCCCAACGGAATCTTTATTCTTGCGTCCAGTACAGAATCGATATATATATTAAAAAACGCTTGCGCTTTTAAAAACGTTGTAGTATTATCAAGTTACAAATCAAACTAACAATTTAGGGGGCACATTATCGTGACTACAAAGAATATCAAAAATCAAGGTTTTACACTAGTTGAGCTTTTGATCGTTATCGTGATCATCGCAATTTTGACAGTCGTTTCTTTGGTTGCATACAACGGTTTGCAAAACCAGGCAAAGACATCTGCTGCCAAATCCGCTGCTGACGCTGTTGCTAAGAAAGCTGAGCTATACAACACAGCAAATAGTAGTTATCCAGCCGACTTAGGAAAACTAACAGACGCCGCTAATTCTGGCGAGCCATACTATTTGGATACAAAGACAGTTAACACTATGTCAACAGCATTCCCTGCTGTTGGTAATCCTATCAGCCCCGCTCCTAAAGAAGCTAACACTATTGAGTATAAAGTATGTACTGACAACAAGGGTGCGCACGTTAAATACTACAACTTCTCAACAAGCAAGGTAGAAGAGCGAACGATTGGTACTTGTCCTACTACTTCTGGTTCGTAATTCGGTATAGGTAATAAAAAAACTCTGGCTTAATGCCAGAGTTTTTTTATGTGCGGGTTTATGTTAAATATCGCGTAGAGTATGGCAGAATTCTACGACTTCTTTACGGAGTTCGGCCAACTCATCGTCATTGTCGCGATTATCTATTGACCGCCTCATCCATCCTGCGATTTTTTCCATGTCGTCTTCTTTGGCGCCTCGCGTCGTGACGGCTGGCGTGCCTAAGCGAATGCCGCTTGGTCTAAATCTTGGCAGAGGGTCGTCTGGAATTGCATTGGCATTTAGCGTCAGACCGATTTTATCCATGGCGATTTCCGCTTCCTTGCCGTCAATGCCGAAGCTGCTGTGAATGTCTGCCAGAATCAAATGGTTGCTGGTGCCGCCAGTTACTAGCTTAAAGCCGCGTTTTTGCAACTCTTCCGCCAGTCTTTTCGCGTTTTTGACAATTTGCTCGGCGTAATCTTTGAATTCTGGCTGTAAGGCTTCACCAAACGCTACGGCTTTTGCAGCGATGGTGTGCATGTGCGGTCCGCCTTGCGTGCCAGGGAATACCGCTCGATCAATCAACGTAGGTAAATTATCGAGAGTTTTCTCTGGTTTTTTCAATGGATTGCCAACTATTCCTCGACTAAGAATCAGCCCGCCTCGTGGTCCACGTAGAGTTTTATGAGTTGTTGTGGTAATTACATGAAAGCCATAGTCGAACGGATTTTTGGCAACGCCACTAACGATTAGCCCTGCGATGTGGCTCATATCCGCCATTAGCATAGCGCCGACCTCATTGCCAATTTCGGCAAATTTTTCATAATCTAACTCTCGTGGATATGCCGAAAATCCCGCCAAAATGATCTTTGGTTTGTGTTTTAAGGCTAATTGGCGAATCTCTTCATAGTCAATTTCGCCAGTGTCAATATTTTTTATGCCATAACGAATGAAATTGTATTCTCTGGCGCTACGAGTGACTGGAGCGCCGTGTGTAAGATGTCCGCCGTGAGCCAAATCCATAGCCAGAATGGTGTCGCCAGGCTCGCACCAAGCGTAATAAACAGCCTCATTAGCCTGCGCTCCAGAATGTGGCTGGACGTTAGCGTGATCTGCTTTGAAAAGTTTCTTAGCGCGGTCAATTGCCAGCTGCTCGACTTGATCAGTGTTTTCTTGTCCGCCGTAATAACGTCGACCAGGGTAGCCCTCTGAATATTTATTAGTGAAAACACTACCGAGCGCCTGAAGCACGTCTGACGAAACGTAATTCTCGCTAGGAATTAGTTCCAGACCGTCCGTTTGGCGCTTTTTTTCTGCTTTTATAAGTTCTTCAATTTGCTTGTCTCTCATGACTAAACCTCCGTTAATACTTATTATATCATTGCTTGTATATATCATTAGTGATATAATTTACGCATGATAAAAGACAAGTATCTTCAAAAAATCGGCAATTTAATCGCTGAAAATCGCCAAAAGCAAGGTTTAACACAGACACAATTAGCTGAGGCGATTGGCACGTCGCAAAGTGCTATTAATCGCATTGAAAACGGGGGTCAGAATATTAGCATTGAGATGATTGCTCGAATTAGTGAAGTGCTTAATAACAATATTGTTACCGTAAATCATTCCGGAAAAATGAATTTTAAGGTGACTGGCGGCAAAAAATTGTCTGGTGAGATACAAGTTAAGACTAGTAAAAATGCTGCAGTGGGTCTTCTCTGTGCGAGTTTGTTGAATAAGGGGAAGACGACGCTTAGGAAAGTGGCGCGAATTGAGGAGGTTAACCGAATTATCGAAGTTTTGAATTCGATTGGCGTTAAAACTCGCTGGTTGGACGGCAGTGATCTTGAGATCGTGCCGCCAGCACGCTTGAAGCTTGAAGATATGGATATTGCTGCGGCGAAGAGAACTAGGACGGTAATTATGTTCCTTGGTCCGCTACTGCATCAATATGACGATTTCAAATTGCCGTTTGCTGGCGGCTGTAATTTAGGCAAGCGCACAGTTGAGCCTCATCTTAGTGGATTAAGGCATTTTGGAATGAACGTCACAGCGGAAACTGATTATTATCATGCAAAAACTGATGTCAATTCTGGCGATCGAACGATTTTATTGACGGAGCGTGGCGATACGGTGACGGAAAATATAATTATGGCTGCGGCGTTGTCACCAAACACTACCATCATCCGCAATGCTAGCCCAAATTACATGGTCCAGGACGTCTGTTTCTTCTTGAAAAAGTTGGGTGTGAAAATTGAGGGAATTGGTACGACAACCTTGAAAATCACGGGCCGTAAACGCATTAGTAAAAATCTGGACTATTATCCGAGCGAAGATCCGATTGAAGCGATGAGCTTTATTGCGGCGGCTGCAGTGACGGATTCGGAAATTACTGTTCGTCGTGCGCCGATTGAATTCTTGGAAATTGAGCTAGCGACATTGGCGGAAATGGGTCTTAAATTTGAGCTCAGCAAGGAATATTTTGCTAATAATGGGCAAACTCGTTTGGTTGATATTAAATTGCAGCGCTCCAAACTCCAGGCAGCAAAGGATAAACTTCACGCCTTGCCGTTTCCTGGAATCAATATGGACAATTTGCCGTTTTTGGGACTTATCGCGACGGTGGCGGAGGGTCGCACGTTGGTTCACGACTGGAGCTACGAAAACCGAGCAATTTACTTTACAGAACTAAGCAAGCTGAATGCGCAAATCGAGTTGGTTGACCCACACCGTGTTTATATCACCGGTCCAACAAGATGGAAACCAGCCGACGTTGTTGCTCCGCCAGCGCTTCGTCCGTCCGTTGTGATACTTTTGGCAATGCTTGCTGCTCCAGGTGTATCGATTCTTCGCGACGTATATTCGATTAATCGCGGATACGAGGAATTGGCGGCGCGCTTAAATTCGCTAGGTGCTGAGATTGAAGTGATTATTGAATAGGAATTCGCTTGATCTGCGGTTCTTTTTTAGGTTGGATTTGCGGTTTTGGAAAAATAAATTTGAGATAATCTTTCATCATTCGAGCGCCAGAAATAATTGGCAAATAGTTGCTTAGTTGGTGGCGGATGTGTTTTTCTAACAATTGGTCATTTTTCAAAATAGCGGCAGCTTTATGCATGTTGACGTACAGAGATGAAACTTCGGCTTCGTAGTTTCTCCCGGTAACCTCCAGGCAGGCAATTGGCTGAACGTCGGCAACACCGCCATCACTAGTGGAGATGAGGAGTTTTAAGTTGGCGACGTCTTTCTCCCATGAAGTACCGCACGCTTCTAATCCGACGATAGGAATATTTATCGAAGCATCCGAGCCGATTGCTAACGCTCGTCCCAGCTCTTCATCGTAATCTTGTATATAATGAACACGCTCCTTGAGGACTGGATCGTTATCAATCAATTTTAATACCTCGAGCAATTTCTGATACATCGTCACGTCGCCTTGGTGGACTTTTCCTGTCAGAATATAATGCGCGTTGTGGCTAATGAGAATTTGGCGCAATGAATCTGGGTTTTCAAACGGCATATAAGGTCGTTTGTAATTGGCGAATCTTCGCTTGAAATCGAATAATATTGCATTTTCTGGGATTTGTATGGATTTTCCGTACTGATCCTGGCGACTCAATAGGACTCGATTCAATTCCTTTCGCCCGAGTTTTTTCAAATACCTCAAATCCGCGCTACTCAGCGAGTCTAATTTTTCAGAAAAATCATTTGTGGGCAGTCCAAATTTATCGATAACACCGTGATCGCGATATGTTTGCAACGTTTCAGGCAACACCCACGTTTCGAGATCTATCCCATTAGTAATGGCTTGAAATTTAACTTTGTCGTTGTTGCGATCGCGGAAATTTGCCACACGGGCATGTAGTTTACTTACACCATTCTTCGCTTCAGTAAGTTCAATTGCCAAAAGATTCGGCCTCAGCCTGTCATTACGGAATTGTTCCATTAGCCAGCAACGCACAGCATTACTTTTTATATTTGGCAGAACTAATTTTTCAAATTGCGAACGATGAAATTCCGGTTCGGCCGCTTGAAGAAGCGTATGGTTCGTGTAAAGTGTGTGTTTTCGAACATAAACGATGGCCTCATATAAATTCATTCCGTTAGCGCACAGCTCGTCTAGCCGCGCCAATGCGGCAAAAATCGTTGCAGTTTCATTAAGTTGAATAACAGCCGGCTTAATACCGAGGAGTTTTAATGCTTTATAGCCACCAAATCCCAGCGCTACTTCTTGGTATAGTCTATGATCGCCAGATCCGTCGCCTTCGTATAATTGTCCAAAGTTCGGTTCTGAAATTGTAACAAATTGCGTTGAACCGAGCGTCTTCTTAAAAATGCTTAAGCTTGTATCTGGGAATCCGTTTGAACTTACGAAAACTTCGTCAATATATTCAAATCCATAATCTTGAGGTGAAACGGATTCCGAAAACTCTTCTTGTGCGAGGTTGGTGATTTTCTGGTGTGATTCGCTACGATAAAACGGCGTTACTACTACGAATGGAACTTCTAATTTTTCAGCTACACGTCGCGTGTCCGCCGCTAAAACTCCAAGTCCGCCGCCGCCTTTAATGCCATTGGACTTATCATAAATTTCCATTGTCCAATAGACATATGGTCGGTTTTCAGACAATTGGTGTGTTAAGCTGCTTCGTTCAATTACATCATAAAATTCGGACGCATCTTCAATATCATGCGGCTGGTATTTTGGCTTTTCTGTATAAATATATGGATCCATCGATGCCCTTTATGGATTGAAATTGTCAAACTTGGTGCGGGTGGGGAGAATCGAACTCCCATCTCAAGTTTGGAAAACTTGCATACTAACCGCTGTACTACACCCGCAAGCTTTTACTATTGTAGCAGAAAGATGTTATAATGTGAATACGCCCTGATAGCTCAGTTGGATAGAGCAGAGGACTTCTAAGCCTAAGGTCGTAGGTTCGAATCCTACTCGGGGCGCCATTTCATATAACTAATGGGGGATATATGGATGCGAATAAAAAACCGCAAATGACGCGGGAAATGATGATTAGATTATCTGGCTCCTTAAGAAGACCAATTGATGGTTTTAAAGCGTATGGAGATACGGGCAGAATGCTGACCGCTAATCGTGGTGTGAATTCGGAACGCCGATATATTAAGGGATATGGATCTTCAATATCTGCCAATAATTATGACAATCGAAGACGATTTGGTGCGGAAATAAGTGTAGTACCTCGGTCGAGGGGTGCTAACAATAATCCTGATGACGCTGGTCTGTCTGGCGGGAATCGACGAGTCAATGGTCTACAAAATAACAACGTTCCGTCAGACGTGAACAATTCTCGTCAATCGTTTAATGCTAATCGAACTACTTTTCGTGAGCCGCCTTCTCGCGGATATAATCCATTTGGATAAATAAAAAATCCTCACTTCAATGTGAGGTTATTTTTTGGAGGGCCAGGAGGGGCTCGAACCCTCGACACCCTGCTTAAGAGGCAGGTGCTCTAACCAGCTGAGCTACTGGCCCACGATTTCATTATACAACAATCAATAAAAATGTCTACCGTTTTATTGAAAATAATTTATCGGTGTGAATAAATTGTCGTAAAACTTGGGGCGAATGATGGGATTCGAACCCACGGCCTCCGGAGCCACAATCCAGCGCTCTAACCAAACTGAGCTACATCCGCCATAAACCAAGCTTCTCAAATTATAGCACACACTATATCTGTACTCAAGATGGTAAAATTGCTATACTTAATGACAATGAGAGAACTAAATGGCTCAGAATTAGCTGGATTTATCAAGGAGCGCCAGGCGAAACAGGTGCGAGCTTTAAGGCAGGCTTGGTATATTAATCCTCGTTTGGCAATTGTTACTGATGTCGAAAATCCAGTTATTGAAACGTACATGCGTTTGAAACAGAGGTATGGCGCTGATATTTTGATTGACGTGGAGATTCATCGAGTCCCTGCGGGCGGTGCTTTGGAGGTGATTCAAGAATTGAACAATCGAGACGACGTTCAAGGAATAATTCTGCAATTGCCGATTAGTAATTCTGATCAGACTGAGGAGCTACTCGAGAGTATTCGAGAAGATAAAGACGTTGATGGTTTGCGCAAGAGGGCGATTTTTCAGGCGGCTACACCAACGGCTATTAGTTGGCTTCTGGCTGGATATGGCGTTGACTTGAAGGGAAAAAAAGTCGCAATTGTCGGGCGAGGTCGTTTGGTTGGTGCGCCTCTTGAGAAAATGTGGCTGAAGTCTGGCGTTGATGTGACGGTTTTTGAAAAAGGTGACGATTTATCTCAATTGGTAAATTACGATATTATCGTGTCGGCAACTGGAGTTCCAGGGCTGATTAAAAGCCAGATGATTAAGACTAAGGCGGTTGTTATTGACGCGGGAACTGCTTCGGAAAATGGAAAAATTGTTGGCGACGTATCTGAAGAGGTGCGGCAGTGTAATGATGTAATTATTACACCAAAAAAAGGCGGAGTTGGTCCATTAACGGTTTCTGCGCTGTTTGATAATGTAATTACGGCTTGTCTAAAAATTGCGAATCAATCAAAAAATTAAGCAGCTTTTATGGCAGTTTTGACTTGCTCGACAACTTGGCGTGGCGTGAGATTCGCTTTTACGATGTAGCTATGAATTCCTAATTTCTTCAAATCGTGCGGAGCTTCTTCTTCGCCGAGATTAGTGAGGACGATAACGGGAATGGTTTTTCCCCAATCTTTAGACCTAATTCGCTTCAAAGCCTCCGCGCCGTCCATTTCTGGCATTTGTAAATCTAGCAAAATAATATCTGGCTGAAACTTTTCGACTACTTCTATGCCAATTTGTCCGTTGGCAGCCAACCGAACGTCAAACCCGTCCGACTCGAACTTCATTCGGTACATCTGGCTGATGGTTGGGTCGTCTTCAATGATAGCGATTTTTATCATGCTCTAAGTATATCATATAAACTATGTTATAATTTTTGGCATGGAAAACTTTAGAGGCGAACAGTATATTACAGAAGCAGGTGATTTTCTTAATGGAATTGATCATGAAGCTAATGAAAAATTAAACGAGGAAATTGCGGATCTTAGAAGTGAGGAGTGTAGGGTTAAAATTGGAGAAAAAACCGATCCTGCATATAATAATCCGGATAAAATTCAGGACATATACAATTATCTGGAACGAGGCGGGGCGGAATTAAAGGATGTTCGTAAAGATATTATTCATAAAAATTTAGCCACCGCGGCAATTGCGAATGTTCTAGAAAAGATTCCTTTTGTGAGAGAAAATAAATGGGGTAATGATATAGATTCATATCTGGAGATTTCTCGTGATAAATTTCTATACGGTAAAGATCAAACTGATTCGAAGCCGTGGCACAATCAACGAGGTTCCGCACTGACATTTTTAACAATTTCTGAAGCTGATGATTTAAGTGTTTCTGGTAAAAATGGCGAAATATTGTCAGAAGGTAAATATCCAACTATGAGTGGTCCGCTGGATGAGTCGGTATTTGATGAGAAGATTAATGGCTTGCCGCTGACAGAAGTTATGGTTCAAGAAAAGATCAATAACGGCGTAGATAAAGCTACGGCTATTGAAGAGGTAGAGAAGAGGATTAGTGACGTCCGAGAGTTTATTCAGGCGCCGGTGACGGAGAAGTTTTCTGATGTTATTCGGCATTGTGCGGATTCGCTTGGTATTCGTGAGCGAGTGGAAACAGTGAATAGTCTATCGATTGATCATTTGAAGAAAGTGGCAGAAAAAGAGAATCGTTCAATTGACGATATGTTGGTGATGAGTTTTGGCTGCGGAACGGGACTGGCGACTTTGAAGATGCTGAAAAAACTTAAGGATGAAACGGGTGAAGCGCCAACGGTTATCCTGCTAGATCAAGATCCGTTGTCTCTAGCAGCGGCGCAGAGCTTGGCTAAGAAATGGAATTTGGAAGATAAGATTGAAGTTCATTGCGAACGATTATTCAGCAAGCTTGGCAAGCCTTTGAGTTTGGAGGGAGTTCTGGGTGATCGTAAACTGGATATTGCGGAAGACTCTGGCTTGCGAGAATATTTGCCAGACGGTGTTTATAAACAATTGACACGAGAATCATTGAAATTTTTACGAACCGGTGGATTAATGATCACTGGCAACATGAACGTAAATCGCCCACAAAAAGAATTTTTGCATGGACTAATGGGGTGGGTTCCAAAGGTTAGGATGCGCTCAATTAAAGAAGGCTTCAAATTGCTCCAAAAATCTGGCATACCAAAAGAATCTATTGAAGCTACAGTTACCGCAAGCGGTGTTTACACAGTTTTTGCGATTGAAACGTAGAATAAGATGCTATAATAAGCATTAGTATGATGATACGAGCATTAGTGCTAGGATTGGTTGCGTTGATGGCGCTAATTTTGGGCGTGCTTGTGCTTAAAAAATCGAAGCATCGTCATGATGCAAAGTATTGGTTTTTTCTGGTTTGTTTATGTTTGGCTGTGTGGTCGGCTGGACTTGAAGTGTTTTCTCTGGCAGACAAGGAAGTAACATTGGACACTGCATCCAGGTGGTTTTATGTAGCTTCGGCTGTTTTTTGTCCTGCGTTGGCTATTTTCACTACAAAGTCGTTTCTTCCATCGACAAAATCAACGAAGAGTTTTATCTGCGCATCTAGTATATTGATAACAATTTTTTCGCTATATATTATTTTGGTTCCTGAGTTTATTATCAATACATCAGAAATCGTCACGCCAGTAGATTTTTCTCGAATTCCGATTCATGCAGTCAACTATGTTATTTTTGCAACTTTTTTCTCGGTATTCTTCTTAATTTCTATGTGTTTTGGTTATATAGCGTGGCGCAAATCAGATCCTGTTCGACGCAAGCAAGTCGCGATTTACATGATTGGTCTGTTGATATGTAGCATTCCTGGCTTTGTAGTGGATCTGTTTCTTCCGGCGCTTGGTGATTATCGATATATATGGATTGGCCCAATTGCTACGATTATTTTCTTATTTGCAATTATGTATAGCATCGTCAGGTACCGATTGATGGACGTAAAAATGGCGGTGGCTCGAAGCGTTTCGTATATGTTGCTATTAATCGCACTAGCTGTCGTCTACGTGATTTCTGCATATGTCATTTCAATTTTGGTTTTCCAACGCAGCCTGACGGTTGATAGTCACGTAAATCTCATGAATATGATTTTGGCTATGGTTTTGGCGGTCGTATATCAACCAGTGAAGAAAATCTTTGATAAATTTACTGATAGGGTTTTTTACTACGGAGAATATGACGCTGATACGTTTACGCGTGAGATTAGTAAAATATTAACCTATACGGCGGATCTGCAACTCCTAACTCGACGCGTTGGCAATTATATAGCGACTTCTCTTAAGGCGGAAAAAGTGGCGTTTTGTATTCCGGAAAAAGGAATATATGGTCGAGCGGGTCGGCGACGAATATCTGTTGTCGAGGAAGACGTTCACAGGATTATGGATTACTATTATAAGAATTGTAGTTTTCCGGAAGTTATTTTGGCGAATCAAGTAAAAGATCCAGAACTGAAGAAACTTTTGGATATTCATCGCACGAAAATTGTTATGCCGCTGCTGCATCAAAATCAAGAAACGGGAATTCTATTTCTGGGCGAGCATAAGAGCTTGGGATATAGTTCTCGCGATATTGAAATGCTGGAATCGATTGCTGGGGAACTGGCTGTGTCGATTCGAAATTCTTTGTCATTGGAAGAGATTAATGAGTTGAATAAGAGTTTGCAGCGCAAAATTGACGAGGCGACGAAAGAGTTGAGGTTCAGTAATCGACAGCTTCAGCGACTGGACGAGGCGAAGAACGAATTTATTTCTATGGCTTCACATCAATTAAGAACGCCGTTGACTAGTATTAAGGGTTATCTGGATATGATACTAGAGGGCGATTTGGGGAAGATTACGCCGACGCAGCGCGCAGTTCTTAGGGAGGCATTTTCTTCCAGTGAGCGAATGGTTAGGTTGATTAATGATTTTCTCAATGT
The DNA here is from genome assembly GCF_022828295.1 of Candidatus Nanosynbacter sp. TM7-057. Classification (NCBI taxonomy): domain Bacteria; kingdom Bacillati; phylum Minisyncoccota; class Nanosynbacteria; order Nanosynbacterales; family Nanosynbacteraceae; genus Nanosynbacter; species Candidatus Nanosynbacter sp. TM7-057. The sequence continues at coordinate 480,250 of NZ_JAJQJT010000001.1, forward strand.
TTCTAGGCTTCAGACTGGTAAATTTAACATTGATAAACAGAAGACAGACGTTGCTCAAATTCTTCGGGATGAAGTTGCTTTGCTTAAGGTTGTGGCTGATCAGAGGTCTGTCGAAATGGACTTAAAGATTGATAGAAAAGTTCCATTGATTACGGCCGACTCTGAGAAGATTCGTCAAGTTATGCTGAATATGATCGACAACGCTATTTACTATTCAAATCCGCACAAAAAGGTAATAATTTCCCTAAAGGGTAGCGCTAATGAGATTGAGTTTACTGTGAAGGATTCTGGGATCGGCGTACCAAAATCAGAGCAAGCAAATCTGTTTGGCAAATTCTTCCGCGGCACAAATGCCAGAAAAAAGCGGCCAGACGGCACTGGCGTTGGCTTATTTTTGGCGAGGAAAGTTATCTTGTCGCACGACGGCGAAATGATCTTTGAATCAGAAGAAGGAAAAGGTAGTACTTTTGGGTTTAAGTTGCCGGTTCGTTAACGAAATAAACTCAGTATTCCAGAAATAACGATAATTAAAGCAATTGCAACGAGTCCCGCCATACCAATGGTGCGAATGAGCTTTTTCCGATCGAAAAACCATTGAGATAATTTGGAGCGATTCGTTGCTGTAATCCTTGTTACTTTTGGTCGCTGAGATGTCGCGTCCATCCCAGAATATCTTTTATTGCGCTTTTTCTTCTGCTTTGTCATGGAAATATTATACATTAATGGATAACGGCGGAGAAGTGGCTGATTTGCTATAGACAATTCGACAATAATTTGTTATGATATCTGAAGTTGTGGCCTTATCGTCTAACGGTTAGGACACCAGGTTTTCATCCTGGCAATCCGGGTTCGATTCCCGGTAAGGTCACCATGTAACAGACAGAAGACCTTACTGGTCTTTTTTATTTGTTTTTAATCTTGCAAGGAACTTATGCTTACTATAAAATGATGCTAAGATAGTAGTAGCAAGGTAGGGATCTAATGATAAAGAGTAGCGCGATAAAAACAAAACACGCAAACACTAGAAAGGTCCAGTACGGTAAAAGATCGCCTAAAAACACTCCTGTGCAAAAAGTACACTCTAAACTAAAATCCGCCCGAAAGCGTATATCAAAATTCTGGATTATAGCTGGGGCTGCTATATTGATAGCTGCTATCTACCTGCTCATCAATGGCGGTGCCTTGGTAGAGCAACATAAAATGGCGCAATACCTTAAGGAAAAATACGGGAAAGAGTTTGTAGTAGAAAATTATCGCATTGAGGGTGGCGGTATTGGAGTTGAAGGCGATCCGTATGTGGATGCTTATCCGGTTGATGATAGTAGTCTTAGGTTTGAAGTGTGGAATAGAGCTGACTATAGAAAAGGCGAGAGTGCTTACTCTGATACCTATCCAGATCGTATTTGGGAAAGAGAGTCTAGAAATGATATAGCTAACCTAGTTAGCAAGCAGTTTGGCGGTAGAGTTAGACTCAAATCAATAAGAATAAGCAGCAATATAGAGGTTGGCAGAGATATTACGAAAAACATACCCTCCTATAAAGATGCATTTAATAAATTTGGCAGAAAAATATATATGACAATATCTTTAGAGAATGACGTTAATTTTGATGATTTATCAGAGCATATATATAGAGTGACTTCTGAAATAAGAAAGCAAATGGGCGTAATGCTGGCTATAGACTATCATGATTCACTACATGAGCTATGGCTGGAGGATCAGGACATTAGCAATATGAAATCTTCGAGTGACGTAGATAAATATATAAAGAGGAGGTGGAGTGAATATAACTAATGAGCAAATCTGATATTAAATGCTGTATTTTATGGCTATGCCAGAAGTATTTTGGACGCACATTTGTTTGATACAAACATCATCGCATTTCGCGATGAATATAAAAGTACTCCGCGCGAGGATGAAGAACCCATAAATCAACCAGCCGAAAAGCCGCCAAAACCAAAAAGCAGTCGAAGAAAAAGCCGCAGATTAAGGCGGAGCCGATGATAGATGAAAGCTGAGGCTTTAGCTAGGCACAAGCAGTATAGAGTGATACAATAATAGACAAATGGGTATTCCTCAATCAAGCGTGAAAATTCTATGGGCAAAAAGTGGTAATTGCTGTGCAATGTGTAGCAATCCAGTGGTTGAGCGTCAAACTGATACCCTGATTCCTGTAGGAGAAATGGCTCATATTAAGGGACATAAGCCGGGTTCTGCACGCTATGACGACGGCCAGAGTGATATCGAACGTCATTCCTATAATAATCTTATTCTTCTCTGTCCAGCGTGCCACGCTATTATTGATAAGAATGTGGCAAAATACTCTGTTGACTATCTTCATGAAATCAAATCTTTGCACGAGGAACGCATTGAGCGAGCCATAAAGAGAAGCTTACCGACAATCACATTTAGAGAACTCGAGGAAACTCTTCGGCACATCATAGATAACCCTCCTTTGAAATACGATAGCGAAGACTTTGGACTGATACCTATAAAGGATAAAGTGCACAAAAATGGTCTAAGTCTGCAGACAGAGCAAATGTTAAAAATGGGCATGGCTTCTGTGTCGCTGATTGATGATTTTTTAAACAAAAATGCTAGCGAAGACTATCCAGAAAAATTAAGGATATTTTTTGTACAAAAGTATAAAAATTTAAGAAGAGACACTGATAACGGGGATGTTATATTTTACTCTCTAGTGCAAGCAGCCTCTAGCGACAGTAGCGACCCTCGTCATATGGCTGCAGCTTACGGAATAGTGGCCTACTATTTTCAGCTATGTGAGGTGTTTGAAAAATGATAATACTTCCAGATAAAACTATTCGCGTGGGGTTTTCGGTCGTTGGAGTTGGTGCAACACTTCTTCAAAACATAGATTCAGTTGAAACAGTGAGTTCGTTATGGAGTAAAGTGAAGGTATATGAAGAAATAGGTACGTTTGAGAAGTTTATTGCAGCTCTAGTGTTACTGTACTCCTCCGGAGCTATACTGTATAATAATGGGGTAATCGAAAAAAATAAAAAACATGAAATTAGTTAAGTTAAGCGCAAACAAAAGCAGTTTTAAAACCATACAATTTCGTAGAGGTTTTAATATAATCATAGCCGACCGCGATCAGGATTCCAGCGATAAGCATTCTACTAATGGCTTAGGCAAAACACTATTACTTGAAATTATAAGCTATTGTCTCGGAGGCAGTCCATCAGAAACTCTCAAAAAAGAGGAGATGCGAGACTGGATATTCAGTTTAACTATCGAGATAGATGGAGAAGAAATTGTCCTCAAACGGGCAATAAAGGATCGTAAGAAATATATAGAGGCGCTAGGAATTGAAGACATCAGCGTAGATGAAGTTTGTTTAACTCTAGGAGAGAAGTTATTTGGCCTTAGTGTACGCGAGGTAAAAGACAAAAGCAATCACCCTACGTATCGCACATTGGCGTCGTACTTCATGAGGACTTATGACGGCGCATTTTCTAATCCTTTCTTATGCTTTGCTGGGCAGAACGTGCTATCTAGAAATAACAATGCTGCTTTTCTAATAGGGCTAAACTGGCGACTATCTGTCAAATTCTCGCAACTTAAATCTGAATTTAATAAATTAGATAGCGCAAACAAAGCTATTGAAACGGGTGCTTTTGATGTGTTTGGAGGTACGGTGGGCGATTTGAACTCAGAGAAAATAGACGTTGAGCTGCAACTTGCGGAGAAGATGAAAAGACTAGAAAATTTTCAAGTTCACGAAGACTATAGAGATATACAGGCTAAAGCAGACACTTTAACTAAAGAAATCCACGACGTTATCAATGAAATCACTATAAACTCTCAAATAGTAGAGAGATACAAAGACAGTTTAAAAAATGAAAACGGCGATGATATAAGAATAGAACAAATATACGAAGCGGCAGGCGCTGTCTTCGAAAAGTCCTCTCTACGTACACTTGATGAGGTAATCAACTTCCATAGGAACGTGGTGCTTAATAGAAAAAATTATCTAGAAAGCGAGATTGAGTTATACTTAACAAAAAACAGAACTTTAGATAGTAAAATGGAGAAACTCTCAAACGAGAGAGCTGGCTACATGAATATACTAAAAACACATGGAGCTCTTGATGAGTATACAAAGCTTCAAGATGAGGTCAATAAAAGTAGGGCTAAGATAGCGGATATAGAGAGCAGAATTTCTCGACTCACGGAGATTAAGTCAAGGATTGATGATATAAGGATAGAGATTAGCGGTATTATATCAAAAATGCGGCAGGAATATAGCGGAGACCAGCCGCTAATATCAACAGCTATACGTTTATTTAATTCAAACTCTCGATTTTTGTACGAACAGCCCGGGACACTCTCTATCGATGTAGATAAAGAAGGCTATAAGTTTAAAATTGATATTAAAAAAGCTGGCAGCTACGGCGTTAGTAGTATGAAGGTGTTCTGCTACGATCTTATGCTAGCTGAATATTGGTCTACTGTACGTCATAGAGAATTTCCCTTATTCCATGATTCAAAAATATTTGCAGACGTAGATCCTAGACAGGTAGCAAAAGCTCTAGAAATTTCTAGTAGCAAAGCCGAGTCGTTAGACTTTCAGTATGTTTGCTCCATGAATTCTGGGTATATGCCGTATGATTATCTACCGGAAGAATTTACCGATAACTTCAGCAAATACATTATCGCAAGGTTTAACGACAAAGACGAGCACAGCACATTACTGGGTGTAACTTTTTAGCACCGCCGCGCTGAAGTCTATTAAGAGGCGCTGTCCTGTTTCTTGTACTTCTTCAAAAGCCCCTCAAGATCAAACCCTTTACTCCTGCTGGCGACATGCGCAAATCGCTGCATAAATTTCAGAAATCCGACCGCGTATTCGCGGTTGGCATTTTCTGGGTCGTGAAGCTCCAGGTAATGGATCGTTTTCTGAATCGTTTCTTCATCTTCGTACAGATGAAGATTCTTGATTGTATCCCCGTCGTTCATGATTATTTCACCTCCATAAATTTATTTAAGCTGATAAAATCTATCAACATTTTCGCCTCAAGCGCAGATGTTGTCCTTATCATTACCTTACAGCTGTTGCGACACGAAAAATATTTAGACTGCCTTCATAAATAATTTCTCTATCGATGATGGCTAATTTGCGGTGATATTTGACTGTAAAAAACACTTCGACGCCTACTGATTGTAGTAAATCAGAGATTTTGGACTTATAGTCTGTATATTTCGTCGTGTTCTTCAAGCGGTTTGGTGTTAAGTAATATTGTCACGCCGCGCTTTTTGAGCCAGTGAAGTATTGGAATAAATTTTTCGACTCGGACAGTTCTGAGGAACGGACTTTCGATGATAATGCTTTTGCGAGCTTTTTGTAAGTCGCGCATAAACTGGTTGTCAAAAGTATTTTGGTCGTAGAGTTTTGAATCTGGTTTTCGCAAATTAAACATCACGCTCCTCCAAATCCGGCAAATGCACCTCGCCATTTTTAATAACCATACCAAGCTCCTTGAAGCGATTTTGCAGTACAAACAAATCGCGAAAAAGGAGTTCCGTATTTATATTTGTAAGGTCGCCATTTCAAGGCAAAAATTAAAATCATCGTCTTTCTGGGCGATTTTTTGATTTAGATTTGAAATAGTTCGTTTGTCTTTGATGACTATGTATTTCTTATAATACTTAAACTGAACAATACACATAATTAAATTATCAGCAGACCAGGACGAGATTTGCCAAACTAATCTTATTGTATTGTGTTTATTCTTCGGTTTAAAACAAGTGCATTTAACTAGTTCTAGGGGTGCAATATGTCTAAAGCGATGATAATAAAAAATCTAAAAAATTATCATGGGCATTCGTCATATCTATGACGTTTGTTGTAGGATTATTTATTCTCGTTGATACGTTAACTGGTGGCCTAAATAAGGAGACAATAATTAAGATTGAGCTGCTCCAGGTGTAAGAGAGATAATTCCATCAGCCGGGCCTATAAAAGTTAGAGTTAGCATTTACCAAGATTTTTCTAACATGCTAAAAGATCTATTAGAGAAATATTTTATCGCCAGAGAGTAAGACCAGGATAAATTAGATTATACTTTGGTAATAGCTATTGGCAAAGGCGGTAACGAGATGACTGACAACTTGTTTAAGGTGGTTCGTTATTTGAAGTTTAGCGGGTTTCGAAAAGTATGTATTTTATACGTAGAGTAGCGTAATGATGGAAAACTATATGGGAAATCGTGTGGTGATGATACTGCACCTAGTATTGGAGGGTGTAAGAAAATATATAAGAAGTAGAGTATTAATGGATTAGGAAGATATATCAATGTCAGGATCCATAGATTATATAAATTTGTCGAAGCTAGTTTCCTTCCGCTCTTGGATACTTCTTGACCTCACTTATGACTCCTCCAGTTTTCATGATACCGTTTTAATCTCTTCCTAGTTTAATCTATCTAGCTATAGTGAATCGATTAAGAGCGAGTTGCCTGATTATTTTAAACTTGTTGTATTATGCTCATGTTTAAGGTAATATATAGTTAGATTAACAACTTGGGAGTTTCGTAGGTGTTTTTAGAAGGTATTTCAAAAAAATGTAATAGCGAAAAGAAGCGAAAGAAGATCTATTTAATGGCAATACTTTGTCTCGCTATACTATCTATATTTGCATATAGCCACACTGGAGTTGACACAGAAAAAATAAAAATGGAACACTATCTAAAGGAGCGTTATGGTAAAGATTTTAAAGTTAGCAATGTTCGTAAGGTAGGGTATGGCATTGGTGTGACGGGAACCGTCCTTGCCGATGCCGAACTAAAAGACGGTGGTACGGAAAAGTTTATGATTAGACGATGGGGCGATACCGGATATCTAGATGAATATCCAAGTACAATTTATAATAATAGAGAAAGGTCTGAACTAGATAAATTTATAAGAGAACTATCTGTAAAACCATCAAGATATTCAGTAGACATCAATATAAATCCAGAGATTTATAACGAGGTACGTGATGTGCCAAAATTGGTTAACTTGCTGAAGGATTATGCAAAGGAAGTGGATTATGGTGTTAAGGTCATAGTACAAGGAGACTCACCCACAAATAATAATATAAATGACGTTAAAAAGCTTGCCTCTTATACCGCCTTAAAGAATCCGAAAAAGAGCTCAGTAAGGTATGTTATAAATTCTAAAGATGGCACTTATAGATATATATGTCAACATTATAACGAGAGCTCATCTACGAGTATTCAAGTAAATGAAAAATGTTTTACAAGGAGTGAAGGAGTAGAGTAATGTCATTAAAGCCAGAGCAATATATAGCCCTAAGTGCTGCAGCTTATGGAGATTATAGCGACGACGATAAAAACCAAAAGATTGATAGAATTCGCAACAAGATGCAAAATAATAAACTAGAATATGCCGCGCTAAGTTCGCTCTCTTCCTATATCCTCCTAGATTACACCTCTACCCCCTCTGGCTTCCAGGCTGCAGCCTTTCAATCTCCTTCTGGGGAGATAGTATTTAGTTTTAAGGGTACTGACGCTGGGAATGGTTCTGAATTCAGTAAAGATATTGCCAATGCTGATGAGCAAATTTTTACTGGATCATCAAAAGGTCTTCCTGCTCAGTTTGTCGATGCTGAGAACTTTGTGATGCCTATTTTAAGATCAAATCCTGATGTCAAATGTTCGTTTACTGGACATTCGCTTGGCGGAGCTATAGCCCAGTATATGACTTACAGAACAATCTACAAGTCTGTCACCTTTAACGCCCCGGGAATCGGTGAGGTGATTGAGAGCGCTACTGGCGATAAAATAGACTATGAATTCTATAAAGATATTGCTACGAACTATGCTAATGAAAGTGATATAGTCGGTAATTATAGGGATTACGCTCGTATTGGGAGAAATATTCTTATATCTTCTAGCGTGAATCCCGAAGTGGCTGCTGATAGGGATGCGTACAACAGAACGATTCAGTTGATGATTCGAAAAAGAAACACCTATTCTTATACTAATGATGAAGTAAGGATAATGAGCGAGGGTATTGCTGCGGGAAAGAGACTAAGGGATAGAGGTTTATTTTACAATCATTCTATGTCTTCTCTCATGGACAGTGACGGAAAATTAATGCCTGTTTCTAGCGGGAAGCCTCTGGGAGATCAGTTTATGATCGAGCTGGTTACTGGCGCATCTATAGCCTATAGCGGAGCTAGAGATACGATTCTCTTTATAGGTAACTTCATTGCTGACAGCATCTGGTCTTCGTACTCATTTCTTCGCGCAGTATTTTCTGGTGATTTAAATAACGTGTTTGATTTATTCAAGAATGCTTCGGTTGCTGCAAAGGTTGATCCGCTTATATTTGATTTAGATGGCGACGGTATTAGGACAACTTCCCTAGATTACTCTACTGCTTATTTTGACTTAGATGGTGATGGGTTTGCCGAGAAGGTTGCTTGGGTCGGTGATGGAGATGGACTATTGACACTTGATCGCAATGGTGATGGCATGGTGACTAATGGTCAAGAACTATTTGGAGATCGGACTAGGTTGATTAATGGAGAATATGCTACTAGCGGATTTGAGGCTTTGCGAGAATTTGATGATAATAATGATGGGAAAATTGATACTAAAGATAATGTCTATTCTAAACTAAAGATGTGGCAAGATATAAATCATGACGGACTTTCACAACCCGAGGAACTAAAGTCATTGGCCGACTTGGGTATTGTTTCTATTGGTTTGGAGTCTACGGTTACGGGAGCTGTTGACGTAATGAATAATATTCAGCGTAGGCTAAGTAGTTTTATGAAGTCTGATGGTAGTACTGCTCAGGTTGGAGAATATTTACTAAATAGAGACACTGTTGACTCTCGTGATATATTTGGCGAGTCTATTGTAGTTCCAAAAGATATATTGCTATTGCCAAATATGCAAGGTGCGGGCAGGGTCTCCTCCTTGCATGCATCTATGGCAAAAGATGAAAGCGGCCAGCTGAAAGCTATGGTGGTAGATTTTGTAAATGCCAATGACGCGGAAAATCGAAATAGATTGTTTACGGAAATTCTATACAAATGGACTGGAGTTGATGGACTTGATCCTGCTAGTAGAGGTGGTTTGATTGATGCTAGGCAGTTGGGGGCTCTGGAAAAGTTTATGGGGACAGATTTCGTAGGAAATAATGGCGCTAACCCAAATTCTAATGCCGCACCTTTATTGCAAAAAGCCTATGATAAGCTAGCTGATAGATTATATGCAATGATTGCAAGCAGCTCTTATTTAAAAAAACTGATTGATAAAATAGACTTTAAGGTTGATGAGTCTGGTATTGAGGTTGATTTTCTAGGCGTTGAGAAGGATATAGATAAAAGAATTGAAGAAGATTCTGCGGCTGGTATTAATATTTTGGGCGATTTCTTGCGAACTATCTACGGTTTTGATTTAAACTATAAGAGTAATATCGATCAGTTTTGTAATTATTTTGCTGCGCAGTCGCCCGAATTGGCGAGAATTGTTTATTCATCTAATAAGGATGCAATAGTGGGAGATAAAAATTCTCAGTCACTCTATGGATCTTCAGGTAGTGATGTTATTTACGGCGATGCCGGCAACGACACCCTCATTGGCAACGCTGGCAACGACACTCTCATTGGCGGCCAAGGCAGCGACACACTTCGCGGCGGCTACGGTGATGATACCTACATCTTCAACAGGGGAGATGGGGTAGACTACATTGAAGAAGAGCGTGGCGACAACGATACTATCCAGTTTGGCGAGGGTATTACGCTGAAAGATCTAAAATTCTTCCGCTACGACTCTTCTGGTAGAAATCTGTATATTACCATTGGAGATAACGGTGATGCTATATCCATTAGAAATTACTTTAACGACGGCAATTACTCTAATCCAACCGACACTTTCAAGGTAGAGAAGCTCCTTTTCTCTGACGGTACCGCCATAGATGCCGCCTACATTTACGAACAAGTTCACACTATTACAGGCTCTAGGGATGGCGATACATTGAGTGGCTATGACGACCAGGACAACATTCTTCACGGTCTTGATGGTAACGACACTATCTACGGCCGAATCGGCAATGATCTCCTTTACGGCGATGCCGGCAACGACACCCTCATTGGCAACGCTGGCAACGACACTCT
>NZ_JAJQJT010000002.1:0-236257 GCF_022828295.1 Candidatus Nanosynbacter sp. TM7-057
TCGCGGCGGCTACGGTGATGATACCTACATCTTCAACAGGGGAGATGGGGTAGACAGGATTTATGACATGAACGGCCTTGCTGATGAAGTTCGGTTGAAGCATAAGTTACAGGATGTTATTTTTGAGCGGCGCAGTGACGATTTAGTGGTATATATGCCGGGATCTCTGGATTCAGTGGTAATTGACTCATGGTATCGAGGAGATAATTATAAGATTGAAACGTTTACATCTGAAGATGGTAAATTTATCACACATACACAGATCAAGAGTTTGATCCAAGCAATGTCTACTTTCCAGAAGGATACGGGAATGACCTGGCAGCAGGCATTGTCTAGCCAGCCGTCTCAAGTAGAATCTATAGTTACGCAATACTGGACAGCTCCAACCGCTTAAGCTTTGGTCTTTGTAAAATTTCTGCTACACTTTTGATAAAATCTGGTGGGCTTGGATTGCGTATATGTCGGAGAAGTCACAAAAATCAAACTCAATAGACCCAGGCTTGTACTGCTTTATTACGATTGCGCAATTTCATGGTATTGCAGCTGATCCTGAGCAGCTGAAGCACGCCCTGGCATTGGAGGAGGGTATTATGAATGAGGTTGATATGCTTCGTGCCGCCCGAACTCTGAAGTTAAAGGCTAAGATATCTACGGTGAAATATAAGCAGCTGGAAAAATTACCAATGCCAGTGATTGTTGGTATGAAGAAAGATAAGTTTGCTGTTTTGGCGCGTATTGACAACGGTAAACTACTTATACTTATGCCTGACGGTTCGCCGCCTCAAATTGTCGAAAGAGCGGCGTTTGAGAAAGAATGGACTGGTCGAGTATTGTTATTCGCGCAACGGTTTTGGAAGGATGTCGAGCGTAAGTTTGATATCAAATGGTTTATTCCGACTATCATAAAATACAGGAGGCCATTATTAGAAGTACTGCTGGCGGCGTTTATTTTACAGATTATAGGGTTACTTGCACCGATTCTCACGCAAGTTGTGATTGATAAGGCGTTAGCACACCATAGCGTATCGACACTAGACGTGATTGTATTTGGGCTGATTGTTGTTGCGTTATTTGAGATGATGCTTGGCATTGCGCGAAGTTATATTTTTACTCACACCACGAGTCGAATTGATGTGATTTTAAGTTCGCGGCTGTTTCGTCATCTATTTGCATTGCCGCTACGATACTTTGAGACTCGGCGCGTTGGCGACACGACTGCTCGGGTCATGGAGCTAGAAAAAGTCCGCTCTTTTCTGACAGGTGCGCCAATGACAACAGTTATTGATCTGTGCTTTATATTTGTATATATCGTCATAATGATATGGTATAGTACGACGTTGACCTGGGTTGTTCTAGCTAGCTTGCCGGTGTTCGTAATACTATCTGCTATTGTGACGCCTCTATTTAGATATCGGTTGGACGAGCGATTTAATACTGGCGCCGAAGCACAATCATATCTGGTGGAGTCAATCAATGGAGCCCAAACCATTAAGTCTTTTGCGCTAGAGCCGGAACTGCAAAAGAAGTGGGAGGGGCGACTTGCTAGCTATGTTCGAGCTGGTTATAAGACATCAATTTTATCAAATAATGCCGGTATAATCGGTCAGTTTATTCAGAAGATTTCTGATATTGCTATTTTATGGTTTGGTGCGCATATGGTAATGTCTGGCAGCTTGACCATCGGTGCTCTTATTGCGTTTCGGATGCTGTCGGGTCGAGTGAGCGGGCCAGTGCTGCGGCTGGTACAATCTTGGCAGGATTTTCAGCAAGCAGGAGTGTCAATTAAGCGATTGGGTGATATTTTTAATAACAAAACTGAACCAACTCTTGATCCAGCTAAATCTCGATTACCAAGCATAAAAGGCGACATTCGTTTTGATAAGGTCTATTTTCGATATACGCTAGATGGGCCAGAGGTGATTCGTAATGTGTCGTTTGGTATTCATCCAGGGACAGTTGTGGGCGTAGTTGGGCGAAGCGGATCTGGAAAGAGTACAATATCAAAACTATTGCAAAGATTGTATATTCCAGAATCAGGAAAAATTCTTATTGATGGAGTTGATATTGCGACAACTGATCCATCTTGGCTGAGGAGGCAAATTGGTGTTGTTTTACAGGAGAATTTTCTGTTTAATGCTAGCGTTCGTGAAAACATTTGTATACACAAGCCTTCGGCGAGCATGGAAGAAATTGTTCGTGTTGCAAAAATTGCGGGAGCACATGATTTTATATTAGAGCTACCAGAAGGTTATGATACGCAAGTTGGTGAACGTGGTGAGGGCTTGTCTGGCGGGCAAAAACAGCGCATAGCAATCGCAAGAGCACTACTCCATGATCCAAAGATATTGATTTTTGATGAGGCAACTTCCGCGCTTGATTATGAATCAGAAAATGTCATTCAGAAAAACTTGAAACAAATTGTTGCCGGACGGACTGTTATTATAATCGCACATCGGCTATCAACATTGAAATCAGTTGATAAAATTATGGCAATTGATAAAGGGCAATTAGTGGAGTACGGAACACCTCGTGTGTTGCTAAAAAAGAATGGCTTGTATGCTTATTTGTATAACCAGCAAATGGGAGGTGAAGATGTCTAAGTTGTCAGCGTATTGGCAATATCGAGATCGGCGCTTGCAATATGAATTTTTGCCAGCCGCTCAAGAGATTATTGAAACACCAACCTCTCCGCTCGGACATATTGTTATTTGGATGACAGTTTTATTATTGATGACTGCTGGAGCTTGGTTGTATTTTGGAAAGTTGGACGTGGTTGTTTCGGGTCAAGGGAAATTAGCATCGGAAAGCGGTACAAAAATTTTACAATCGTCAGTGTCAGGTACAATTGTTGATATAAAAGTGCACGAAGGTCAGCGCATTAAAAAAGGTGATATTGTGGTTGAGCTAGATAAAAAAGTCGCCCAGCAGAATGTTGAATCGGTGGAGAAGACCTTAGCTATTGCTAAAATTGAAAGATCTATCGCAAAAGGAGTCTCGTCTTCAATTATCATGGATGATATCAATAAGTCAGGTTTAACAGAGGAGACGAAGCAAAGTTTGATTGAAAAAATGCATGCGCAAAATGATATATTGGAATCCAGGAAGCTTCTCTCCTCAACAAATTTAACAAATCTTCAGAAGCAACTTTCCCAATTGGATAGTGTAGGCAAGGATCTTAATGATATGTTAACTAAGGATAAAGCTAAAGAACAGCAGATCAATAAACTAATGGAGCATGGAGCGCCATTGCAGCAAATGCAGCTTCGTAGTGATCTTAATTCTGTAAGACAGAAGATTTCTTCTCTTGAATCATCGTTATCTTCACAAAAGCAGCAGATAGCCCAGGTGGAGTCTGCAATAGACAATGCGAAAAATCAAGCCGCAGTGAGCTTAAATGAACTTCGGGTGAGTAATACAGCTACTGCAATCTCTCAGGACAATAAAATTATTGAACTTGAAAATTCTCTGACAAGAGCAAGGGTGGCATTAGAACAGACAACAATTGTGGCGCCAGTTGACGGCACAGTATTGTCTTTAAAGACAAATACCATTGGTGGCGTGGTGTCGGCGGCTCAAATAATTGCCGAGATTACGCCGCTTGAAGAGTCGCTTGTTGTGGAGGCGTCGCTACAAAGTAGGGATATTGGTTTTGTAAATGTTGGCCAACGAGTTGTTGTAAAAGTTGACGCATATTCGTTCCAGCGATATGGTTATTTGAGTGGGGTTGTTCAATCGATTAGCCCAGATGCGATAGTTAACGATAAATTGGGGCTAATATATCGGATTAAGGTTAAGCTTGATAGTCTAAAAACCTCGAAAAATATTGAGCTGAAAATAATTCCAGGCATGAATTCTGTTGTGGAAATAACAACTGGAAATCGACGAGCCATTGAGTTTTTACTTGATCCATTGATCTCGCATGTTGATGGTAGTTTGGAAGTTCGCTAGTTGCCGTAATTATCAAAATATCTTATTATCATTTCGCGTAGTAGTATATAAAGTTTTTCGAGCTGGCCGTCAATACGAACGAATTTAGTTTTTGGATCTTTTTCACCAATCTCTATCTGGGACACAGTGCTAGTGAGAATACTTAAGAGAAATTCAACGTCATAACCTTCGCTATGCACAACTTGTTGTCGAGCTTTCTGTATTACTTTTAGCATTGTCTTATGATTTTCTATTCTTATTCCTAATTTTTCTAGGGCGATATTGAGAGACTGGTTGAAAGTTGGGCGAGTTAAAAGATGATAGACTGTATTGGTTGGCTTATTGTAGAATTTTTTAACATTATCGTTAATATCGCCGCTGAACTGAATTAACTGAATAGCTTTTTCAATACTTTTAATTATTTCGTTTTTTGATTTTCTATGCTGCTTTTTAAGTTCGTTTTCTGCGATTCCTTCTGCAAAACTTTGAAGGGCAAAAATTAGATTTGCAATATTCATATGAAATACATTTGAATTTGTATGAAAACGATAATCGATAATTCGCGTGAAAGCTAGCCCAATTTTACTATAAGATCCAAGAGCTTTTTGGCGGTTTGGGTTGATGAAAAAATGGGTCATTTTTATAAGAGTTAATGGTTTCATGGAGTCTTGCAGACTTATTGAGGGACGATATTTGGTTGGAGATACAGCTTCTAAAAAAGGATTCGCGAGATGCAGTGTTGCGATTCCGTTCAAATCCACTGACTGTATAAAACAATGCGTATTGTCGAAGTGGCTAATCCAATATAATTGAAATGCGAGAAGTATTTTACCGATATCAGTTACCTGGAAAGATCCTTTTGTGTGAGAAAAGGTGTAATTGAGGTAGGGCTGAAGCCGAGATTTGTCTGTACTGATTGTCAATTTATTTGTGCGGAGGATCGAATGAGTTGCTGATATGGTGAGGTTAATATTTTTATAGGTAGCATAACATATTCTAGAAGTGACCGCCCTTTTAGTAATTGTACTGGTAATATTTTTCATGTCGATATTGGTGATTACGGTATCGGGTGTATGTTCTGCGTTAATGAGAATATTTATTGTAGTTGATTTTCGAAGAATTGATTCTATGCCAGCGTTGACTGGCCATTTTAGGTAGGCGCGAACATCATAAGCGGGGGTGTAAACAGAGTTTTCGCTAAGATGTTTGCGGTAAAATGCAAAAGGCGTTACGTATTGTGAGCGAGTTTTTATGACGATAAATAACTTATTGTATGTGCCTGGGGCCGTTGTCGAAAGTTCTGCCTTAAGATGGTAATTGGCGGGGTCAAACTGACCAAATCCTTTAGCAACAATTTGCCTACCTGCCACATCAAAATAATAGGCTTCACCAATTAAAATTTTGTCTTGAGGGTTTTGCAAGCTTATTTCCTGTTAATGATTATTGTCATATTATATTGTATCAAGCGTTTTTCATCACTGTTATTTCGTGATATAATTTTAAAAATGAGTGATAATATATTTAAACGAACAAAAATATTAGCAACAATTGGGCCAGCAACGTTCAGCCAAGAAAAGGTTTACCAATTGTTGGAGGCCGGTGTTAACGGCATCCGTATGAACTTTAGCCACGGCGCTAACGAGGAGCGAATTGAGCAGATCGATTGGGTGCGCACAGCTAGTAAACAGTTGGGCAAGCCTGTCGCAATCCTACAAGATTTGCAAGGTCCGAAGATTCGCCTGGGCGTTCTGAAAGATAACATGCTGAATGTTAAGGTTGGCGATATGTTGGTCTTGGACTCAGAAATTACTGATCATGACGGCAGTTTTAATTTGCCAGTGCAGTACAATTTGGCAGAGAAGATGAAAGTCGGCGAGCCACTTTACATGTTTGACGGCAAGATCAGGACGGTTGTGCGAGAAATTGTTAGCCAGACTGCAATTCGCGTAGAAGTTCAGAACGACGGTTTTTTGATGAGCCGCAAGGGTTTGAATTTGCCAGACACAGATTTTGGTGGCGACATTCTTACTCAGAAAGATATTAACGATTTGGAATGGGGCGCGAACCAAGATTTTGATTATGTTGCATTGAGTTTTATTCAAAAAGCTGATGACATTATTGATTTGCGTCGTCGATTGACAGACCTGGGTTCGACAGCCAATATTATTGCCAAGATTGAGACTAAGTCTGCCGTTGATCCAGAGAATTTGGAGGAAATCGTTAAGGCTAGTGACGGTATTATGGTCGCTCGCGGAGACTTGGCGGTGGAGGCTGGCGCGGAAATTGTCCCAGTTGTACAGCGTCGAATTATTGCCTTGTGTCGTAAATATTGCAAGTTAGTAATCGTTGCCACGCAAATGATGGGCAGTATGGTTGACAATCCAGAGCCAAGTCGCGCTGAAGTAAGCGACGTTGCAAATGCCGTAATCCAAGGCGCTGATGTAGTTATGCTGTCTGACGAAACTGCCAACGGTAAATATCCTGTTGAAACCGTTCGTGCGATGCGCAAGACTATTATCTACACTCAAGAACACAGTGAAGTGATGTTGGTAGAAAAGGCTGAAATGCGTGAAAAAACTGACGCGATTTTAAGCTACACGGCAGCTCAATTGGCAAGGAGAATTAAGGCTCGAGCTATTATTGCGGAAACACACACTGGCGCTACTGCAATTAACGTTGCCGCATATCGTCCGAACCTACCAATTGTTTGTGTAACCGAAGATGTGAAGACTGCGCAAAAATTGGCACTAAGGTACGCTTCTCGTCCATATGTTCGACCAAACGATTCAAATGCAGCAACTAAGTTAGCTGACGAGTTGAAACAAGAAGGTTATTTCGGCGCAGATCCAGTTACGGTTGTGCTTGTTAGCGGTCACAATCCAGAGCCGGGCAAAACTGACAATATCCAAGTCAAGACATTGTCGTAGGGAGAATTTGGGTGGGCAGAAAATTTCCGAAGCAAACAATTCGCGATATTGATCTACGTGGAAAAACTATTCTTCTGCGAGCAGATTATAATGTGCCGCTAACAAAGCGCGGTCAGATTTCTGATGATCTAAGAATTCGCGCTTCGCTGCCCACACTCCGATATTTGTTGGAGCAGAATTGTAAGATTGTTATCATGTCTCATCTGGGGCGACCAAAAGGTAAGGATCTCAAGTTTAGTCTGAAAGTTGTCGCAGATCACCTATCCAAGTTACTGAGCCGTCCGGTAGAATTGCTGGATGATTGCGTGGGCGAAGCTGTTCATCAAGCCGTTCGCCGCGCGCCACGAGGCAGCATTCTTATGCTGGAGAATTTACGCTTTTATGACGAGGAGGAGGCTGATGATTTAACATTTGCCAAGTCAATTCAACGCGCTGTCCGAGCGGATTATTTTGTGCAAGACGGATTTGCGGTCGCGCACAGGGCACACGCCAGCACTCATGCGATTACATTGTGTGTTCCGGGGCTAGCAGGATTACTATTAGAAAAAGAATATGTAACTATCACTGAGGCGATGAATAAGCCAAAACGTCCGTTGGTCGCGGTTGTTGGCGGCGCGAAAGTTAGCGATAAAATATTACTGATTAAGCGTCTAATTAAAAAGGCGGATCGGATTTTAATTGGCGGCGCTATGTCGAACACGTTTTTACATTGCCGTGGATTTAATGTCGGCAAGAGTGTGTTTGAGCCAGGAATGGAAAAGGTTGTCGCGGAAATTTATGATTTGGCGGCGGCTAAGGTTGGCGTAGAGAATGTTGACGATTTTTTGGTATTGCCGATTGATGTGGCAGTTGCGCCAGAGATTTCTAAGGATTTTCCTCGTCAAGAAGTTAATATTGATAAAATAAAGAACTCAGATATGGCGCTGGATATTGGAAGTCAGACGATTGAGAAATTCACGAAAATACTGGCCGGCGCGAAGATGGTTATTTGGAATGGTCCGCTGGGCTATGCTGAGATTGATAATTTTGCAATCGGTTCAGCGCGAGTAGCACTGGCTATTGCCCAGAATAAAGGAGTCGTTTCAATAGTCGGCGGCGGAGATACGGCTGATTTTATATTGAAATGGGACGGACATGACGGCGCCAATTTCACCCATGTTTCCACTGGTGGCGGAGCTAGCATGGCCTTGATGGCTGGTAAAAAATTGCCTGGAATTGAAAGTTTACTAGACGCATACGGTTTGAGGTGATAAACTAAGCATAAGGATTATCTCATGAGAAAAAAGTTAATCATTGGTAACTGGAAAATGAACTTCAATATGCAGGAGGCTAGCTTATATTTGCATAAGCTGATGAATACGCTGCCATCGCATAGAGATGTTGAAGTGGTGCTGGCGCCTACTATTCTGACGCTGCAGAGTTTGAGTTTGCAAATTAATCGTCGAATCGCTAAGTTGGCGGCTCAGAATTGCTATTGGCGAGATTCGGGGGCGTACACGGGAGAAATTCCAGCGGCGCATCTTCGTGGAATTGCTGATTATGTGATAATTGGGCATTCGGAGCGTCGCTATATTTTCATTGAAAGCGAAAAAGACATTCGGCTGAAAGTTCAGGCAGCAATTCGAAATCGTATTCATCCGATTTTGTGTGTTGGTGAAACGATTCAAGAGAAGACTCTTGGTGAAACGAAGGATGTTCTGGCTGATCAATTGACTAGCGGTCTGGCTAATGTGACGGCGGACGAGCTGGATGAAGTAGTTATTGCGTATGAGCCAGTTTGGGCGATCGGTACTGGCGACAGCGCTAAAGCGTCTGATGTAAAAAAAGCTACACAGATGATTCGACGACATATTTCTCATTTGTATGGTAAAAAAGCGGCGGAATCAGTTCGAGTTGTTTATGGTGGAAGTATTACGTCAATAAACGCCGCAGATTATTTAGCAATTGATGAACTTGATGGTTTATTGGTTGGGGCAGCCAGTTTGGATGCATATCAATTTAAGGAGATAATCTCGAAAGCACATAAAGGTTAAAAAATAGGGGGCATATGACAGATATTGATTTTGATGAGTTGGATAGAGCGGTAAGCTCTCTTATGGATAAGCAGCGAGAAAAGGAATCTCCAGCGGCGGCTAATGAAAATAATAGCGAGGTTTCTATGTCTGCGCCTGTAGGGGAAAAGTCTGCACCGGAGAGTTCTATTGATACTAGCCTTGCACCTCCGGTAACTCCATTTACACCTTCGCCTGTTGCTTCTACTTCTTTATCGTCGATCTCTCAGCCTGAAGCAAAAAAAGATCCTTCTAGCGACAATACGACTCCTAAAGAGGTTGATAATCCTACGAACGAGAAAGTTGCTAACGACTCAATAGCTAACAGAGCTCCTGGTGTGGCTGCTAGCGAAGTCAAAGCTGCGCCGTTAGTCGCGAGACGCTCGACTGGTCGTTTCATGGATGTTGTTAGACCTTCATCTGTCAGCGCTATCCAAAAACCCGTTGCTCCCGCTCCATCCCGAACTGGCACGACTATTCAGCCTTCACCTGATTTGGTGGACGTGATTAGCATAAATAATAGGCATTCTGCGGTAGGAAAAGAGATGTCTGATATAGTTGCTCAATCAGATAATCTTAGTGACACCCCCGATCTTAAAGACGTACATAATGAATCTACTTTTACGAAAATTGAAGATACGCCTGCTGAGGAGTTGTCATTGACTGATAAGATAGCTCAATCATTGGCCGTAAGTAATAGCGAAGCTCCTGCTACACCGATGACTACGCCGCTGGAGTCTCCGTTTATTGCTAATGTTGAAGTGGAGAAGCGACCGCTTGGTTCCGTTAACCAAACTATGACTAGTTCTGAGATGAATAGTGATGAAGACACGTCTGTGTCTGCTGATTCTGAGGATATAAAATTGGAACATCAATATAATACCAATTTATCTAATTACGACATGAGCGAAAATTCTTTGGGTGATGCACCCGACTCGCCAATGGATTTGAGTCCAGAAATTATAGCAATTGAGGAGGCTGGCGTTCCTGAAGATTCAGACGATAAAATGTCCACTGACATTGACAGCTCTTTGATTGAGTCTTCTGAATTATCCGAAAAAGAAACTATGGATTCTGAGCCAGCGCCGATGTTTGCCGCCGTATCTACAGAGGTCAAACCTTCAGTCGACAAGGAAAAGAAAAAATCTGGATTATTAATAGCATTGCTTATTGTTCTATTTTTGGCAATTGGTATGGCTGGCGGCGCTGTTTCGTACTTTTTGCTGATAAAATAGATATATGTCTAATTTTACTGACGGATTAAATAGCGAGCAGGCTCGAGCGGTGACGCACGTTGATGGGCCGTTGTTGATTTTGGCTGGAGCCGGATCTGGAAAGACTAAAACTCTGACTCATAGAATCGCTTATTTGATTGGCGAGTTGAAAATATTTCCTAGTCGAATATTGGCGGTTACATTTACTAATAAAGCCGCGAAGGAAATGCGTCAGAGGCTAGCGCAAATATTGGGTGAGGACTCTGAAAATCGGCAATTTATGCCGTGGATGGGAACTTTTCACAGTATTTGCGTGCGAATGTTGCGGATGGATGGTGAAAATATTGGTCTGAATAAGCGATTCTTAATTTACGATACCGATGATCAAATAAGCTTGATGAAGCAAATTATGAAGTCTCGCGGCTTGACGGATAAAGATATTAAACCTCGAGCTGTACTTTCGGTTATTTCGAACGCTAAAAATGAAATGCGAAATGCCGAGGATTTTTCGGCTTCGACTCGCGGTCCAAGAGAACAGAAAATAGCTGAATTGTTTTTTGCTTATGAAAAAGCTCTGAAAGATGCTTCGGCGTTGGATTTTGACGATTTATTGATAAAAACCGTGGAATTATTGAGAAGTAAGCCAGACATCCGTCACAAATGGCAGCAGCAATTCGAGCATATTCTGATTGACGAGTATCAGGACACGAATGCGGTGCAGTATGCGCTAATTAAGCTGTTGGTTAATTCGCGTCGCAATTTATGTGTGGTTGGTGATGACGCTCAGTCGATTTATAGTTTTCGCGGGGCTGATTACACTAATATTCTCAATTTTGAGCGTGATTTTCCGGGCACGACGGTGGTTAAGCTGGAGCAAAATTATCGTTCGACTGGCGCGATTTTGAATATGGCAAATGCGCTGATTAGTCATAATATTCATAGAACTGATAAAAATTTATGGACGGCGAATGGCGACGGTGTTGAGCCGAAATTATGGCAATTATACAATGAGTCCGAGGAGGCCTTGGCGATTGCGAATGAGATTCAGGCGCAAATTGCGAACGGTCGTCAATATGGTGACGTGGCGGTGTTGTACCGAACGAATGCGCAAAGTTACGCAATTGAGCGAGCCTTGCGTCAGAGCTATATTCCGTATAAAATCGTCGGCGGTCTGCGATTTTTGGATCGAGCGGTCGTTAAGGATCTATTGGCATATCTGCGATTGTTATATCAGCCGAGTGATCGAGTTAGTTTTTTGCGAATTGTGAATACGCCAAAACGTGGTGTTGGAGCAGTAAGTATTTCTAAGTTTCTGGACTGGAATGACGTGTCAGGGAAAGATATAATTAGCGGGTTGCTGGCGGTTGAGGAGGCGGATACTTTGACAGCGCGCGCAAAACGTCCGTTGCTAGAGTTTGGTCAAAAATTACACGATTTGCAGCAGGAAATTGACGGATCTCCAGCCGAACTGATTGAAAAAATCATGAAAAGTACTGGCTATGAAGATTTTATAAATGACGGAACGCCGCAAGCTGAGGAGCGAATGGAAAATATCGGCGTGCTTTTATCAGAGGCGAAGGCTTACGTTGACGTGGCGACGTTTTTGGAAGAGATGGCTTTGATGTCTTCGACGGATACAACTGCCGATCAACAAGTAACGCTCATGACGCTTCATGCGGCTAAAGGTTTGGAGTTCCCGGTGGTTTTTCTGGCGGGACTGGAAGAGGGGATTTTGCCGCACGCGAGGGTGTTTGATAGCGGCAACGCTGATGACGTCGAAGAGGAGCGCCGATTGTGCTACGTTGGCGTAACTCGGGCGAGAGAAGAATTATTCGTTAGCTGTGCTAGCTCTCGGACGCAATTTGGTCAGATCGGCTATAATATGCCGTCGAGGTTTTTGGACGAGATGGGCTTGATGGCTGGTGGTGTTGATAGACCGGCTCAGCCGATCGTAGAGCCTGATTTTTATTCGGAAGATATTGGTTTGGAGGTTGGTGATCGAGTTCGTAGTCCAAGTTTTGGCTCGGGTGAAATCATTGACAGCGAAGGCTTGAGCGTTACGGTTCAGTTTGATAATGGAAATATTAAGAAATTGAACGTCGAGTTCGCACGCTTGGAGAAAATTTGATATAATAAGGACACCTACGTTGTGGGTGTGAACTTATGGGTATAAGATTACAGGCAAAACACTATTCTAAGAAAATTACGTTCGTTTCTGGCGCGATATTGGTGCTGGTTGGCGGTTTATTTTTTGTCAATCAAGCATTGGCTGACGCCGATAAGCCAGCGGCTAAGGCTGGCGAAAAGTTGGTGACGATTTACGACAGGGGCGCAGAAAAGACGATTGTTACAAAAGCGAGGACGATTCGCGAGGCTTTGAAATTGGCTAAGTTTTCTATTGATGAACGTCAAGACGTAGTCGAGCCGAGTCTTGATTCGGAGATGGTGGCAGAGAAGTACAACATTAACATTTTCCGCGCTCGTCCAATAACAATCGTCGATGGAAATAAGCGACTAAAGGTAACTACCGCTGAGCAGACGCCAGCTTTGATTGCGAAGGTTGCTGGAATTGAAGTTTTTGAAGAGGACAAAACTACTTTATCCAGTTCCGATAATATGGCGGTTGATGGCGCAAACATGGTGATGAAAATTGACAGAGCCTCGATGGTTAATTTTGTACTTTATGGCAAAGAATCTGTCATTCGCACACACGCTAAGACGGTTGGCGAGCTATTGAAAGAGAAGAACATTGATCCAAAGAAAGATGATACGCTATCTGTGGATCGTTCGGCAAAAATTATTCCTGGAATGAAAATTGAGCTTTGGCGTAATGGTAAGCAAACCATAACCGCAGAAGAAGATGTGAAATTTGAGGTTGAAAAAGTTCAAGACGCGAATCGAGATTCGGGATATCGCGAAGTAAAACAAGCGGGCGAGAACGGTAAGAAAAATGTTACTTATGAAATCGAGATGAAGAACGGCGTGGAGGTGAGTCGTAAGGAAATTGCTAGTGTTGTGACAAAAGAGCCAAAGAAGCAGATTGAGATTGTGGGGACGAAAGTTAGTTTACCTTCTGGATCTCATTCGGATTGGATGTCTGCGGCTGGTATTAGCCCTGATGATTATGGCTATGTGAACTTTATTTTTACAAAAGAGTCGACTTGGCGAACGACGGCTAGGAA
Source organism: Candidatus Nanosynbacter sp. TM7-057 (assembly GCF_022828295.1). Taxonomy (NCBI): domain Bacteria; kingdom Bacillati; phylum Minisyncoccota; class Nanosynbacteria; order Nanosynbacterales; family Nanosynbacteraceae; genus Nanosynbacter; species Candidatus Nanosynbacter sp. TM7-057. Next base: position 13,302 of record NZ_JAJQJT010000002.1, read on the forward strand.
CGGGCAATATGCTGGGCTTGGTCAGACGAATATAAATAAGCTTTCTCAGGCTTGCCCAAATTGGCAGAGTGATCCAGTTTGTCAAATTAGAGTCTTCAATAGTTATGCTGTAAGTAGATATGGCAGTTGGGCTGGGGCTTACAATGCATGGAACCGCCAAAAATGGTGGTAAACTGACACTGGTGGCGTAAGTTGGCTGCAGTCTATAGATAAAAAGCGCTTAATCTGGTATAATTTATTTGACTAGGTTTACTGGTTATTGTATGGTTATGCGCACAAAAGGTTTATTTTTTGGAAAAATTATTGGATTGGCTGTGTTGGTTGCGATTGCAACTCCGATGATTTCATTTGCTGATGGAAAGGCTTCTGGCGAGCATTTGGTCCGTATTTATGATCGCGGCGAGGAAAAGACGATTATCACAAACGCATTGACCGTTCGGCAGGCTTTGCGTGCGGCTAAGATTACGATTGACGAAAAGATTGACGCGGTTGAACCGAATATTGATATGGAATTGACCGGCGCAAAATATCAGGTCAATATTTTCCGCGCTCGTCCAATAACAATCGTCGATGGAAATAAACGCCTGAAAATAACCACTGCCGAACAAACGCCGGCTTTGATTGCGAAGGCTGCTGGACTGACTTTATATCGCGAAGATAAGACGCATTTTACGAATTCTGACGATCTTTTGGTGAACGGTGTGGGTCTGGTAATGAAGATTGAGCGATCAAAACAGCGAACGATAACTGAAGAAGTTGATATTAATTTTGATATTGAGCAGATTAAGGACGATTCTCAGCCGATTGGGTTTAAGAGTGTTAAGCAGCTTGGGGAAAAAGGTGTGCGGAAGGTGACTTATCAGGTTGAGGTAGAGAATGAGCGCGAAATTAGTCGTAAGGAAGTTGCTAGCGAAATCACAAAGCAGTCAAAGAAGCAGATTGAAATAATTGGTACGAAGCCTAAAAATCCATTGACGAAAAGTAAGGGCGCGCAGATATTTACCGACTCCAAGGGTGTAGCGCATCGCGAGACGTATTATGATTTGCCGATGAATATTGTGATAAAAGCTTGTGGTAGCGGCGGTACTTATACGGTGCGGGCGGATGGTGCGAAGGTTGATAAAGATGGTTATATTTTGGTGGCGGCTAATTATGGTAATTATCCGCGATGTTCGGTAGTGGAGACAAGCATGGGTCCTGGAAAGGTTTATGACACGGGTGGATTTGCAGCCAAACATCCGCACGGATTCGATTTGGCGACCGACTGGACGAATGGAGATGGACGCTAATGGCTTCTTCTCATGGACCAAAAAAATCGCTTGGACAGCATTGGCTGAAAGATCCGGAGATTTTGGCAGATATTGCTGAAGCGGCCGAATTGACGAGCGATGATGTTGTACTGGAAATTGGACCAGGACTAGGTACTTTGACCAGTCGCTTGTTAGCCCGGGCTAATTCGGTGACTGCTGTGGAATTTGACGCAGATTTGGCGCGAAAATTACCAGGGCAATTTCCTGGGAAAAAATTAACTGTCGTAAATCAAGATATATTACAATTTGACCTGAATCAATTGCCAAAAAATTACAAAGTCGTAGCTAATGTCCCGTATTACATTACCAGCAAAATTGTTGAAAAATTGATGACCGCAGAAAATAAGCCGAGTATTGCGGTGTTGTTGGTGCAAAAAGAAGTTGCCGAGCGAATTGCGGCAGAGGCTGGGAATATGAGTATTCTGTCTGTGAGTGTTCAGATTTTTGCTGAGGCGGAGTTGGATATTGAAGTTCCTAGGCAGTTTTTTACGCCACCGCCAAAGGTTGATTCGCAGGTTGTGGTTTTGAAAACCCGCGACAATCCGTTAATTACCCCAGAAGATCAGAGGGATTTTTTCCGCATTGTTAAGGCTGGATTTTCTGCGAAGCGTAAGAAGTTACGTTCCAGCTTGAGCGGTGGGCTGGGGATTGATAAGATTGTGGCGGAAGAATTGCTGAAAAATGCAGGAATTTCACCAGATGCTCGCGCTGAAGATTTGGCGATTGAAGATTGGAAGAGGCTGCTGAAAGAGTGGCGTCTGCGATAATTGCTCTAGTGGTGATATAATATATATCATGACTAAGAAACACGCTTACATCACTACCGCTATTCCTTACGTAAACGGCTTGCCACACGTTGGGCATGCTATGGATTATATGTTGGCAGACGTGTGGGCGCGTTATTCCAGACAGAACGGGCATGAGGTTCGTTTTCAAGCTGGCGTGGATGAGCATGGCAATAAAATTGCTGCCAAAGCCGCCAGTCAAAATCAAACCCCTCAAGAATACGTCAATCAAACGCACGTCAATTTTAAGAAGATGATTTCCGAGCTGAATATTTCAGTGACGGATTTTATTCGAACGACTGATGCGCATCACGTTGCTGCGGTGCAATATATTTGGCAAAAGCTCGTTGAGGCTGGTTACATTTACAAAGGTTCATATGAAGGCTGGTATTGTCAGGGGTGCGAAGCTTTCGTTACGGATAAAGAAGCTGCCGATAATAATGGGGTTTGTCCAGATCACCAGACGCCGTATCAGCGTTTGAGTGAGGAAAATTACTATTTTAAAACCAGCGCTTTTTCGGACAATATTCGTCAGGCTATTGAGTCAAATAAAATGAGAATCGTACCTGAATTCCGTAAAAAAGAGTTTTTGGAATTGATGAAAGACGGTCTGAAAGACGTGTCGGTTTCTCGTCCGCGTAAAAATCTTAGCTGGGGCGTGCCAGTTCCCGGTGATGATAATCAAGTCATGTACGTCTGGTTGGACGCTTTGAGTAATTACATTACGGTTATAGGTTATCCTGATCGTCCAGAAGAGTGGCAGTCTTTTTGGCCGGCTGACGTGCAAGTCATTGGCAAGGACATTCTTCGTTTCCACGCTGGTATTTGGCCAGCAATGCTCATGGCGCTGGATTTGCCGCTTCCGAAGGTTTTGCTTGTCCATGGATTTATTAATTCTGGCGGAATGAAAATGGCAAAGAGCCTCGGAAATGGTGTTGGTCCGACTGACATTATTCCAGATTACGGCGCTGAGGCGTTTCGATATTATTTCTTGCGCCACGTACCAACGCAAGATGACGGCGACTTTACTTGGGAAAAGTTTGAAGCTGCGTATAATGGTGAGCTTGGCAATGATTTGGGCAATTTGGTTCAGCGAGTCGCTAAAATGGTGCAAAGTTATCAAGCAGGCGTTATTGGCGACGCTCCACAATCCGAGCACGATATGGGACCATATCGTCAGGCGATGGAAAGTTATATGTTTGACCAAGCTATGGACGAAATTTGGCTAATTGTTCGTTCTTTGAATCAATATATTGAGCGAGTTCGGCCTTGGCAAGTTGCTAAAAATCGTGATAAAGATCCAGAAGCAGAGTCGCATTTGAGTGAGATCTTGGCGCACGCTTGCGGTACATTGTTGCAAGTGTCCGACATGCTACGCCCATTCATGCCGCAAACTGCCGAGAAAATTCATGATATGTTTGCTAGTGGTGTCGTGCCGTCAGAATTGACGCCTTTGTTCCCGCGCAAATATATTCACACGCCAGATCCACGCGCTCCGAAAACAGAATCTCAGGTTAAATAGTTTATGATTGAAGCAGATAGGAAAAGTGCGACTGAGGGTTTACGTCTGATAGATTCGCATTGTCATTTGCACGATACGGAATTTTTTACGGACAATCGCGAGAGGTTTTACAAAGAAACGGTCGAGGCGAATATTGGCATGATTTGTGTCGGTACTGACCAGCGAAGTAGTCGCCAAGCTGTGGAATTTGCCGCGAATCATGAGTTTACTTGGGCAGCAATTGGCGTTCATCCGCACGATACGAAAGACGGCTGGGGAGATGTCAAAACTTTGCTGGAGAATAAGACGGAAAATTCTCCGATTGTGGCAATTGGTGAGATTGGACTTGATTATTATTACAATAACAGTCCGCGGGAAACGCAAATTGAGGGCTTGGAGGCACAACTTCAAGTGGCAATAGATTATGATTTGCCGGTAAGTTTTCATGTTCGCGATGGTGCGAAGGATCAGCCGTCAGTTTGGGATGATTTTTGGCCAATCTTCGATAATTTTCCTGGACTGCGCGGTGTTTTGCATAGTTTTACCGATACGCGTGAAAATTTGGAAAAAGGTTTTTCGCGAAATTTGTACGTTGGACTTAATGGAATTAGTACGTTCACAAAGGATCAATTGCAGAAAGAATTGTTCGCTTCAATCCCGCTGGAGCAATTATTGCTAGAAACTGACGCGCCATTCTTGACACCGGCGCCGTTTCGTGGTAATATAAACAAGCCAGAATATGTGAGATTGGTGGCTGAATATTGGGCGAAGCAGCGAAATATTGATTTTGATGTTTTAAGCCAAGCTACTCTTCACAACACAAAAGAACTTTTTGGCATTTGAAAGTGGAGAAAATGAATAGTACGCCGGAATGTGTTACAAAAACACCCGAAATTGAAGCTCGCGAAAAACTTGCCGCTATTTTTTCTGACGCTGAGCAGCGCGGTGACAATTCTAAAGTAAGCCCTGAATTAGGGAAGACTGCGTTTGACGTAAATAATCTTAAAGCGAATATCCCTAATAATGAGGCGGTTGATTTTTGTAAACAGGTGCTTGGTGAAAATGAGAAGCCTGCCGATCCTGTTGAGTCTGTGAAAGAAATTGGCAATATGTTAGCAGATCTTCGAAAAACTAAAGCTAACGAGGTGCAATAAGTGACTAAGTTTTTGAAAAAAGTACGAAGTTTGGTTTTTGCTGATGATAGCGACGCGGTGTCTTTATTGAAATTCCGTAAAAAAGATCGTCCATTAAAGAAATTTACCGAGCGCGAGCTAATCCAATTGGAAAGTGAAATTGGCGCAACAATTTTTGGCGAGAAGCCGGCGTATGTTGCGCGACGAGAATTTTTTAATTTAGATAAAGATACTTGGATTTGGTATGAAGAAGTTGCTGATGGTAAGGGTGGTCGGCAAGAATTGACGACGCGTTATGAAGTGCAACCAAAGGGAATTTTGAAGATTCAGCCGAATTATCGCTATAGTTACTTGGAGGGCGACGAGCTTCAGAATTTTGTCTTGGCAACTAAGGAATATTACGAGCGAGTTTCTCGACAATTGTATAAGAAAGATCCGCAAACCGGTCGGTCGCTTTGATATAATAAAAAAGTGAATAAAGACTATATCTATCTTGATCATGCTGCTGCCACGCCAATGGATCCGTTGGTGGTTGAGGCGATGTTGCCATATTTTTCTGAAAAGTTTTTCAATCCGTCTAGTCCGTACGCTCCCGCCATATTTACAAAGCGTGAATATCAAGACGCGAAGGCTCGGCTGGCGCGCTGCTTAGGTGTGATGGCTGATGAATTGATAATGACAGCTGGAGCAACTGAGTCTGTCAATTTGGCGTTCAATGCAGCAAATGGCGTAAGTTTAATTTCGGCAATTGAGCATGATTCGGTGATTAATTCCGCAAAAGCGCGTTCGGAAGTGAAGCTAATTCCGCCAATGAAAAATGGACGAATAGACCCGAACACGGTTAAAAAAATGTTAACGCCAGATGTTGGATTTGTTAGTGTTGCGCTGGTGAATCATGAGCTGGGCTACATTCAGCCAATTGAAGAAATTGCGGAAATTGTAAAGGCTGAGCGACTCAGGCGCCAAGAAAATGATGAACCTTTACCGTTGATTTTTCATACAGATGCTTCGCAGGCGGCGGCTTTAATTGACGTGAAGATTAAAAGGCTGGGTGTTGATTTATTGACATTGTCTGCGGCGAAAGTTTATGGTCCAAAGCAAGTTGGTTTATTGTGGGTGCGACCTGGCATTACATTGAAAGCGAATATTTTTGGTGGCGGTCAAGAATTGGGGCTGCGCAGTGGAACTGAAAACGTTGCTGGCGTGGTTGGTTTTGCGACTGCTTTGGAATTGGCACAAAAACGACGTTCTGCTGAAGTGAAGCGACTGCGAAAACTACGAGAAAATTTGGTAAAAGATTTGAAGCAAGCTTTTCCTGATATGTTGATATCGTCAGATATGAAAAAAAGTTTGGTGAGTTTTTTGAATATATCATTTTCTGGAATTGATGCCGAAAGATTGGTGTTTTTATTAGAATCTCGTGGAGTTCTAGTGGCTACGGGTAGTGCTTGCGCGGCTAATTCTGGAACGCGTTCTCATGTACTAGCGAGTGTTGGTCTGAGTGAATCAGAGATTGACGGTAGTTTAAGGCTTACCTTAGGCAAGTTGAACAATGATGAGAATGTAAAGCGAGCTGGCGAATTTATCATCGAAGCTGTGCAAGCGGAAATGAAGAGGGCTCGTCGATGATTCATAAACTAGTTGGCTTGATTATTTTTGCTGCTTTGGTGATTTTTGGGCTTAGCGCGTATTTATCTCCAGATGATTTGGGAAAATGTCAAGGCGTGGGCGAAGGTGATTGTCGTAAGGCTGATGCAATAGTTGTTGTCAGCGGTGGCGATACGAATGCGCGAACCGACGAGGCTATTAAACTGTATAAAGAAGGTTGGGCGCCGTTGATTGTTGTGTCGGGCGCGGCGGCCGATAAAACTGGTCCGTCCAACGCTAAGGCTATGTATCAGCGAGCGATTAACAGTGGTGTTCCTGAGAAAGCCATTGTTATGGACGAATCTTCCGAAACGACCAGACAAAACGCCACCGAGGTGAAGAAAATTGTCGATTCGCGAAAAATTGAAGATGTGATTCTGGTGACGAGTGGTTATCATATGCGTCGGGCGCAGCTTGAATTTTCAGCACAGTTTAACGATGTGAAGATTCGAAGCCATCCTGTTGCTTTTGATAAAAACTGGAGCTCGTGGTGGTGGTTAACGCCGTGGGGCTGGTGGCTGGCAATGGGTGAATTAATGAGAATTGGGCTATTTGCTCTGGGGTTGTCTAGATGAGTAAGAAAGTTTTTGTTGGAATGTCGGGCGGTGTGGATTCCTCCGTGGCCGCAGCACTTTTGGTTGAGCAGGGTTACGATGTAACGGGCGTTTATATGAAAAACTGGTCGGAAGATCTTCCCGGAATGCATTGCCCTTGGGCGGAAGATGTTGCTGACGCCAAGCGTGTGGCGGTTGGCTTGGGCATTGATTTTCGAGTTTTTGATTTCCAGAAAGAATATAAGCAAAACGTTGTCGATTACATGATTCGCGAATATCAAGCGGGTCGCACGCCAAACCCAGATATTATGTGTAATCAAGAAGTGAAGTTTAAGATATTTTTGGAGGCTTCGTTGGCGGCTGGAGCGGATTATATCGCGACAGGGCATTATGCACGCGTTGCTCATGAATCATCTTCGTCGGCTAAATTGTTACGTGCTCGTGATGATAATAAAGACCAAACCTACTTCTTATATCGAGTGACTTCGGAGGCTTTGTCAAGAACCATATTTCCGCTGGGCAATTTCACTAAAGCGGAAGTTCGCGAAATGGCGAAAGAACGTGGTTTGTGGACGGCGAGTAAAAAGGAATCGATGGGAATTTGTTTCGTCGGGCAAGTTGGAATTCGTGAGTTTTTATCGGAATATATTAAAACTGCGCCGGGAAATATCATTGATCAACAGACTAGATCTGTCGTCGGTAAACATGACGGCGCAATTTTTTATACACTCGGTCAACGTCATGGTTTGAATGTTGGTGGCGGATTACCGTACTATGTCGTCGGTAAAGATATGGAGAAGAATGAAGTTTATGTTTCGCGCTCGATTGATAATAAAAGTTTGTGGCGAAAAGAACTTAGGTTGGCGGATATTCATTGGATTAATCAAGCGCCGTATAAAGATAAGGACGTGCAGGTTCGGTTGCGTCATCGAGGCGCTTTATTCGACGCGAAAATTGACGGAGATATTGTGCACCTTTCTGCTTCTGAGCGTGCCGTAGCCGCGGGTCAATCTGCGGTAATATATGACGGCGATGAATGTTTGGGTGGCGGAATCGTGAAAACAGATTGACGTTATAGGAAAAATAGTGTAAACTGTTCTAAAGTAAGGAATAATAAAACGTAGAGTTAAAGGAAGAATTAATTTTATGCTAGCAATTCGTTTGCAACGTTTGGGCCGCAAAGGTTATCCAGTATATCGCTTGGCGGTACAAGAAGCACATCGTCATCCATCAAGCGGTCGTGTAGTCGCTTATGTCGGTAGCTACAACCCACACACTAAAGAATCAAATATCCAAGTTGAATTGGCTCAGAAATATTTGGACAATGGCGCACAGCCAACACCACGCGTAGTTAAGTTATTGAAAGAAGCTGGTGTTAAGTTGCCAAAGTGGGTTAAGGAAGTTTCCGCCGACAAGCACAAAGCCATCCGTAATCCAGAAAAACTTCGCAAGAATCAGCCAAAAGAAGAGCCAGCTGAAGAAGTAGCTGAATAATTTGTTGAGATTGGCGATTTGATCTATAAACCCCATCTGTAAGGTGGGGTTATTTTATGGTATAATTATATTCATGAATGCCCAAAAAATACGTAGTAAATATCTTGAATTTTATAAAAAACAGGGTCACGCCGTTGTTGAGCGTGCGCCGTTGATTTTAACTAATGATCCGACGACTTTATTTACGGGCGCCGGAATGCAGCCGATGATTCCGTACTTGCTTGGTGAGGCACATCCCGAAGGTAAGAGAATTGCCGATTCTCAAACGTGTTTGCGAGCGCAGGACATCGACGACATTGGTGATAATCGTCATACAACGTTTTTTGAGATGCTTGGGAACTGGAGTTTGGGCGACTATTTTAAGGAAGAGCAAATTGGCTGGATGTGGACGTTTTTGACTGAAGAAATTGGTCTTGATCCGCAGAGATTGTATGTAACGTGTTTTATTGGCGCACCGGAATATAATATCGATAAAGACGTTGAAGCGGCTAAACTGTGGCAGAAAAAGTTTGCAGAAAAGGGCATTGATGCAAAAATGGCAGATATCGGCAGCGAAGAGCAGGGTGCGGCGCGTGGTGTAAATCCGGGTGAAAGAATTTTCTTTTATGACGGCAGTAAAAACTGGTGGAGTCGTAATGGTGGCCCGGAGACTACCCCGGTTGGTGATCCGTGTGGTCCAGATAGTGAGATGTTTTATGAGTTTGATTTTATTGAACATGATCCAAAATTTGGTGAAAATTGTCATCCGAACTGTGATTGTGGTCGATTTATGGAGATTGGCAATAACGTATTTATGGCATATAAAAAAGTTGCTGAGGGACAATTTGAGCCACTTGATAAGCCAAATATTGACCATGGATCTGGACTTGAGCGAATCGCGGCTGCAGTAAATAATGATCCTGACGTCTTTAAGATTAGTTTGCTTTGGCCGATTATTGAAAAGCTGCAAGATCTGAGTGGCAAAGATTACGCTTCGCATACCGAAAGTATGCGAGTGATTGCTGACCATTTGAGAGCTGCGGCGTTTATGGCGGTTGATGGGTGTGTGCCAAGTAATAAAGAACAGGGCTATGTGATGCGTCGTCTGCTTCGTCGGGCAATTCGTTATAGTTTTGATTTGGGCATCGAGCAGAATTTCCTGCAAGAAGTTGTGCCGACGATTGCTGATTTGTACGAGGCTGATTTTCCAGAGGTGAAGAATAATCGCGACAATATCATCGCCGTGCTAGTCAAGGAAGAAAAAGCTTTTCGCCAGACTCTAAGAAAAGGCTTGCGACAAATGCAGCGCTACATTGACGATGGCTTGACTGGTGAAGAATTGTTCACTTTGTACGACACCTTCGGTTTTCCAGTGGAACTCAGTACGGAAGAAGCATATAAACAAGGAATTAAGCTTTCGGACAATTGGCGCGAGGAATTTACCGCGAAAATGAATGAACAACGACAGCGCTCTAAGACGGCTCGCAAGGGGCAATTTAGCGGTGGTCTGGAAGGTCATGACTCTATTCATTTGAAATATCACACGGCGACGCATTTGTTGGGTGCGGCGTTACGCAAGGTTTTGAATGCGCCAGATTTACAGCAGCACGGAAGCAATATTACCGCCGATCGATTGCGCTTTGATTTTAATCACGACAAATTGACACCTGAGGAAAAACAGGCGGTTGAAGATCAGGTTAATGTTTGGATTGATGAAGATTTGCCAGTTAGTTTTGCTGTATATCCGACCGATGAGGCGTTGAGCATGGGCGCAATTGGTGCATTCGGTGAGCGTTACGGTGATGAGGTTAAGGTTTATTCCATTGGTAAAGATGATAATATCGTTAGCTTTGAAGTTTGCGGCGGCCCACACGTCGAACACACTGGAGTTTTGTCTGAAGATGGCAAGCGATTCAAAATCACCAAAGAAGAATCTAGCTCGGCTGGAATTCGTCGAATCAAGGCTGTTTTAAGATAGATAATTAACTGTTGCTCTAAAATCACAAGCGTTATATAATATTTCTTATATGGCATTGAAAGATATGTTAAAGAAGTCTGATAAAGATAGTCGCGAGCTATTGGTTAGCTTAGATATTGGTACGGAAGTGGTCAAGGCGTTGATCGCTGAAGTTAAAGACGACGAGCTGAAGATTATTGGTGTTGGTCGAAAACAGCAGGAAATGGGTGATATGCACAGTGGTGCGATTGCTGATATTGCTGGTGTTGTGGCGAATTGCGAAGAGGCTCTGTCTGAAGCTGAGGATCAAGCTGGCGTTCAGGGCAAGCGAGTCGTTATTGGTATCGCGGGCGAATTAGTTAAGGGTGTTACGAATACTATTCGCTATCGCAGGCCGCAGCCGAATAAGCCATTAGACATTGCTGAGATGGAATTTATTATTGAGAAAGTCCAGGAGCGAGCCCAGGGAAAGGCTCAGGCACAAATTGCACTAGAAACTGGCAATGAGGATGTTGAAGTGAAGCTGGTTAACTCGGCGCTGGTGAGTATTCATATTGATGGCTATAAAGTTTCGAATCCGATTAGTTTTCAGGGGCGAGATGTGGCGGTGCAGATTTACACGGCATTTGCTCCGATGGTTCATATCGGCGCGTTAGAGAAGGTTGCGGACGAGCTTGCGCTGGATTTAGTGGCTGTGGCTGCTGAGCCATTTGCGGTGAGTAGGAGCGTTTTAGGATCGGATACGGATAGCAATTTCACGGCGATTCTAGCGGACATTGGTGGTGGCACGACGGATATTGCAGTTGTTAATGACGGCGGAGTCGAAGGCACGAAGATGTTTGGTATTGGCGGACGAAGTTTCACTAGAACTATTGCGGCTGACCTGGATTTAAGCTTCAAAGATGCAGAAAAGTTGAAGCTGAATATTGATAATGAGAATTTGAAGCCTAGTGTAAAGAAAAAAGTTGACGCGGCGATCGACAAGACTTTGGAAGTTTGGCTATCAGGTGTTGAATTGGCGCTGAGCGATTTTGATAATGTCGATTATTTGCCGAATAGGATTTTACTGTGTGGTGGCGGATCGAGCTTGCAGAAAATTACTGAAGCTCTGAAGACTCGACGCTGGCCAGAGGACTTGCCTTTTACTAAGAAACCAGTAGTTCAATATATCAATCCAAGTGATATTACAGGAATAGTTGACGAAACCGGAGATATTAGCGATCACACATTTGTAACTGCAATGGGCTTGTTGCGAGTTGGATATGATACAATTATCGGTAGTCAAGACGGTAATAGTTTAGTTGAAAAAGTAAATAGGTTGTTAAAGATTTAAAATGAATAAAGACGTTATTTATATCGATGTAGAAGACGACATTACGACGATAATTAGTAAGATTAAGGCGTCGAAAGAGCGAATTATTGCGTTGGTGCCGCCTCGAAGAATTGGCGTTTTACAGAGTGCAGTCAATATTCGATTACTAGCTCGGGCGGCAACTTCGGCGGATAAGAGAATTGTGTTAATCACGAATGATTCGGTTTTGGCTGGATTGGCGGCAACGGCGAAAATCCCTATTGCAAAAACACTTCAGAGCAAGCCAGAAATTGCGGAGATTCCAGTTCTGAAAGTTGATGACGACAATGATGTAATTGATGGCGGCAAACTGGCGGTTGGAGATATGGCGGATTCCGCGAAAAGATCAAAGAAATCCGATGAAGACTCTGCTGTAGGCAATGTTATAGCTGACGCAAACAAGAAGGAGCCTAAGGGGTTGGACTCTCTGAAAAAGATGGTTAAAAAACCAAAAGTCCCTGATTTTAATACATTTCGTAAGAAGTTCTTATTGATAGGCGGTGGTGCTTTACTTTTGATCGTATTTTTGGTTTGGGCAATTTGGTTCGCGCCACATGCCACGGTCGTTATTTCAGCAAGGACTACTAGTATGACAGTCAGTGATACCGTCAGCTTGAATGAAACAGCCACTACAAGCGCGAAATCTAATGTCATTAAGTCTGTAAAGAAAGAATTAGCAAAGGAAGTTAGTGTTGAATTTTCTGCTACGGGCAAGAAGAATGTCGGAGAAAAGGCGACCGGAGTAGTTGTCTTCAGCAACTCGTCGTCAAGTAGTGTGACTATTTCAGCTGGCACAATCTTGAAAAATAGTGGACTATCTTATACTTTGAATTCTTCTGTGACTGTTCCAGGAGCTACGTTGGGTTGGAGTTGTCCAGGATATAAATGTCCGGGATCTGCTTCTGGGTCTATTACCGCCAGTGAGGGCGGGGCTCAGTATAATGCGGCAACTGGTAGTATGAGTATTTCGGTTGATGACATTTCTGCGTCGCTGCGGTCTGCTACTAGTGGCGGCACCGATAAAACTGCAACGGTTGTGACGGCTAGCGATATAGAATCGGCAAAAAGCAAGCTGAGTGAAAAGAAGATTGATGGACTAAAAGAGCAATTGTTGTCATCATTTGGCGATTCGGCAACGGTTATAACGGAAAGCTACGTTGAAAATCGATCAGATCCTAACTCAAGTGTAGCGATAGACGGCGAAGCGACTGGAGCTGTAACTCTGAAATCGACAATTACCGCCAGCGCGTTGGCTATTGATAAGAATGAGCTAAAAAACTTTGTGGAAGCAAAGCTTAAAGAGGAGATTTCTGGTAAGAAGTCACAGAGAATTTATGACAATGGAGTAAGCAAGATTGCGTTCTCGCAATTTTCTAAGGCGCATAATACACAGACTGTGCGCTTAACTACGAATGGCAAGGTTGGTCCAGATATTAAAGAAGCGAACGTAAAGGATCAAGCCAAAGGCAAGAGTTACGGAGAGGTTCAGTCTGCTATTGAATCTATCGAAGGCGTTGAGGATGTCGATGTTAAATTCTCGCCATTCTGGGTTAAATCTGTTCCAAAAGATATCAATAAGATTAATGTCGAGTTTAAGATAAAAGATGTCAAGTAAAAACTTTTTAGCGCTGGATGTTGGGTCGCGGCGAATTGGCTTGGCTATGGCGGATTCGCAAGTGAAAATTGCCGTGCCGTTTGGCTGGTTGGAGAATAATGAAGATATTGTTCAGGAAATAACAGAGCTAGTATTGAGGCACGATATTGATACTATCGTGGTGGGATATCCACGAAATCAATCCGGTGAACCAACAAAGCAGACGGAATTTGTAGAAGAATTTGTTAAGCAATTTGAAGACATTGAGCTTGATACGGAGATTGTTTTTCAAGATGAATCTTTAACAAGTGTGCAGGCTGAGCAGAGATTGGGGAATAAAATTAAAGATAAGGGCGAGATTGATGCGGAGGCTGCTAGCATAATTTTGCAAGATTTTTTGGAGGAGAATTATGAAAATTCGTAAACGACGTATTTGGCTATTAGTGTTGTCAATAGTTGTGGCTATCGCTGGAGTCGGCGCTCTCGGGGCAACAGTGTGGTATAAGCAGATGCTTTCTCCTGTCGACGTAAATAGTCAGCAAGCTTTCAGAATCAATATTAAAGAAGGTATGGGATCTAGTGATATAGCTAAAACTTTAGAGGATAATAAAATTATCAAAAACTCTTTAGCATTTTCTATTTACACAAGGCTTCATAATTCGGCAAGCAAATTCAAGGCTGGCGTTTATTCTGTAAAATCTTCGCAATCTGTCGATGAGATAGTTAATCATTTGACCAGCGGTAAAACTGATGAGATTGCTATAACATTTTATCCTGGATCGACTTTGAATAAAAAAATAAAGAATTCTGACGGCAGAGAGGTTGAATCCGTGTTGCTTAAGGCAGGATTTTCAGATGATCAGATAAAAAAGGCATTTGCTGCTAAGTATGACAGTCCAGTTTTTGCGGGTAGACCGGAAAATGCTGGGCTTGAAGGGTATATCTACGGTGAAACATTCTATATTTCCCCAGACGAAACTGCAGAACAGGTTTTGCAGCGCTCAATTGATCATCTGGAGAAAATTGTTAAGAAATATAATCTGGGGGAGAAATTTAAAGTTCGTGGGCTGACCTTATATCAAGGGGTAACACTAGCGTCGATTATTCAGCGTGAATCGATTGGCTGTGGGTCTGGTGTGGCAACTTGCGAGGATCAGCGTAAGATTGCTAGCGTATTTTACAATCGCCTGAAAGCCAATATGCCGTTGGGCTCTGATGTAACATATCAATATATTGCTGACAAAACAGGGGTAGAGCGTTCGCCAAACCTTAAATCGCCATATAATACACGCATTCAAAAAGGCTTAACTCCTGGACCAATCGCTTCGCCTAGTTTGAGCGCGTTGAACGCCGCTGCCGACCCGATAAACTCTGATTATCTATATTTCCTGAGTGGCGACGATGATATTACGTATTTTGCGAGAACCAACGAAGAGCATGAGTCTAATATCAAGACTCACTGTCAAAAGAAGTGTCAGATTTCTTGACAAAAACGCATTTTATAAAATTTATTGACTTTATTGTCAATGTTGTGTAAAATAGATGTTAGATCATTTGTCTAATTTATCAACAGAGGTGAATTACGATAAATGACCTGCCAAGATTGTCGCTACGGATATAGCAAAACTAATGTAGAATAATAATAATCAATTAGGTCGACAACATATCCTGTTCTATTGCGAGAAGAAAGACAATTTGGTAGAGGTGCTAGTGGTAACATTGGCGCAAGGAGAACGATTATTCGTAACCATTTTACATCTCTTCGGAGTAAAAAACGTAAACTGCAATCATTTGCAATCTACGGTGGAATATTTTTATTGACTATATCATTTTTGATCTACGGCAATAGTGGTAGTAATGTATCCGCTGAAAGATCAAAAACTTTGGCATCATCTGAAACTACTGGTGTTTCATCGGCATCTAAGTCTGCTAAGTCTAAAACAGCTTCAGTAGATGAATTAGCAGCAGCTAATGCTGTAACTAACTTGGCGGAAACGGCGGAATTGCCTTCGGCTGGTGATTTACGCGAGTCTGAAACTTCACTAACAATTAAGAAGAGTCTTTCTCAGAATGATACAGAAGTTATAACAAAACCTGACATTGTTAAGCCAGACACTTCGGCGGCGCGTGGCATTTCATCTTACGTGACCAAAGAGGGTGATACGATGGAGTCTATTGCTAAGAAATTTAAGATTTCATCTCAGACGCTTCGTTGGGCTAATAATACAACTTCGGACGCTGTAGAGCCAAATAAGACTCTAGTTGTGCCTCTTGTTGACGGTGTTGTCTATACTATTAAAGACGGCGATACTGCCCAATCTCTGGCAGAAAAGTATAAGACGAGCGCTGAGCGTGTTGTTCTATATAATGATATCGATGACGGTGCTAAGTTGTCTACTGGCTCTAGGATTGTGTTGCCTGGAGGTGAGCTTCCGGAAAATGAGCGACCTGGTTATGTTGCTTCGCGAAGTAGGTCATATGGCAATCGATATTCTTCGTCGTCGACTACTACGAGTGCGAGTCGAAGCTGGTTGACTGCTTCTGTCGGTAATCGTTATGCCGCCGGTAACTGTACATGGTATGCATACGAGCGTCGTTTGCAGTTGGGTCGTCCAATTGGTAGTTTCTGGGGTCATGCTAAGGCTTGGAGTGCTAGTGCTCGTGCTGCTGGACTCGTGGTTAACAATGTTCCAGCGCCGGGTGCTATTATACAGAATGTTTGGGGTGGCTATGGCTATGGACACGTCGGTATCGTGGAACGAGTAGATGGTCAGAATATCTATGTTTCAGATATGAATTATGCGGGTTATAATATTATCTCTTCTCGTATCGTGCCGCTTGCTGAGGCTGGTCGCTATAACTTCATTCACTAAAATTTAAAATGACACCAGTGTAACACCCCGTCGACCGATGGGGTGTTTTTTGGTATACTAAAGATATGTTTGTAGATATTGCAAAAGTTTTAGTGCGCGCCGGTAGAGGCGGTAATGGAGTAGTTAGTTTTCGCCATGAGAAATACGTCGATAAGGGCGGTCCCGATGGCGGCGATGGCGGTCGTGGTGGTGATATTGTTTTTTTGGCGACGAAGGATCTTAATACGCTTTTGAATTTTAGATATAAGCCGGAGCTTAAAGCCGAAAAAGGTGGTGATGGCGGAAAACGTAATAAACGAGGAAAAAGTGGTGCCCCGCTAATTGTTAAGGTGCCGATGGGTACCCTAGTGAAGCGCGACGGTATGGTAATTGCGGATTTGACCGAAGATCAGCAGCAGGCAGTGGTGGCTCGCGGTGGAGATGGCGGATTTGGAAATGCACACTTTACGTCTAGTACACGCCAAACGCCTAAAATTGCTGAACTTGGTGAGGCTGGCGAGGAATTTGAGGCAGAGTTGGAATTGAAATTATTGGCCGACGTTGGTTTGGTTGGCTTTCCGAACGCTGGTAAGTCGACGTTCCTGAGTGTGGTTTCTAATGCGCGTCCGGAGATTGCTAATTACGAATTTACGACTTTGACGCCTAATTTGGGAGTGGCTGATGTTGATGATGGGTCGATTTTGATTGCTGATATTCCGGGGTTGATTGAAGGTGCATCAGAAGGTAAAGGTTTGGGTGATCAATTTTTGCGACATGTCGAGCGAACGGCTGTGCTGCTTCATATGATTGATGTGTATAGTGATGACCCGGCGGAGAAATATCAGGCAATTCGTCGCGAGCTGGAAAAATATTCTGAATCATTAGCGGAGCGCCCAGAGATAATAGCGCTGACCAAATGCGAAGGCTTAGATGATGAGATTATTGCTATGCAGTCGACTGCCCTTCAAAAAGTAGCTAATGGCGCGCCGGTCGTAGCGATTTCTTCCCAGACACACGACGGAGTGACTGAGCTTCTACGAATGTTGCGTGATGAAGTTGCTAAATATCGAGAGCGTGAAGCTGAGATTGTTGATGAAAAAGAGGAAGATTTGCCGACAATTTCGTTGGACGATCAGGTCATTTCTGATGCTTGGTCTGTAAGGCGTGTTCCTGACGCTGAATCTAATGAGAGTGACGATGAAGATGGGAAGATTGAGTTTATTGTTACGGGTGCTAAGATTGAAAAATTTGCTCGTCGTACCAATTTTGACCAATTCGAATCCGTTAATCGCTTGCGAGATATTATGCGAAAAATGGGAATTACTCACGAATTATTGCGTCAAGGGGCGATTGGTGAAAGCTTGATTCAGATTGGCGAATCTATGCCGTTTACATTGGTCGAGCAATAAATTCTGCTGGTGTAAATTAGCGTGAGCTTGATGATATAATATAAATATGGCGCAAACATTTTTCTTCTACGATCTTGAAACTAGCGGTCTTAATCCCAGGCAAGATCGAATTATGCAATTTGCTGGTCAGCGAACCGATATGGATTTGCAGTCGATTGGTGAACCGTGCAATATTCTCGTGACGTTGAATGATGATACGCTGCCGAGTCCTGATGCGTTGATGGTGACGGGCATAACGCCGCAAAAAACTGTCGAAGAAGGCTATACTGAGGCTCAATTTGCGCGTATGTTAAGCGAGGAAATATTTACGCCTGATACGATTGCTGTTGGATTTAATAATATCCGTTTTGACGACGAGTTTATTCGTCATTTGTTCTGGCGGAATTTTTACGATCCATATGAGTGGACTTGGAAAGACGGTCGATCCAGGTGGGATTTGTTGGACGTGGTTCGCTTGACCAGGGCGCTTCGACCTGAGGGAATTGAGTGGCCAATTGACGATAAAGGTGAGCCGAGTAATCGCCTGGAGCTCATCACGAAAGCTAACGGAATAGAGCACGAGAACGCCCATGACGCGCTAGCGGACGTGACCGCGTTGATTGCTGTGACTAAATTGATTAAGCAGAACCAGCCGCAAATGTACGACTATTTGCTGAAAATGCGCGATAAGAAATTGGTTCAGAAACTGGTGAATGTCGATGATAAAAAACCTTTTGTTTATGCGAGTGGTCGTTATGATAAAGAATTCGCCAAAACGACCGTGGCTTTTCCGCTAACCACGAGCCGAAATGGTGGCGTGATTGTTTATGATTTGCGTTATGATCCGACGCCGTTTGTTGATCTGAGCGTTGAGGAATTGTCGGCGAAGATATTTGCAACATGGGAAGAAAGGCAAGCTGAGGATTTCGTTAAATTGCCAGTTAAGGAATTGCAATATAATCGCTGCCCGGCAGTTTCGCCACTTGGCGTGTTGACTCAGGGCAATGGCTGGGAGAAGATTTCTCTGGATGCGGAAACTGTACAAAAGCACCAAGATATTTTACTTTCTCATCCAGATTTTGCTGAAAGGTTGCGTAGTATATTTGAGAATAAGCCAGAGTTTAAGAAAATGACCGATCCAGAAGCGCAATTATACGATGGTTTTTTGGACAATAGCGATCGAGTTCGCGTTGAAGCCGTACGTAATGCTGGCGAGCGCGAATTGGCTGATTTTCATCCGGATTTTCAGGATGAACGATTGTCGCCACTATTGTTGCATTATAAAGCGCGAAGTTTTCCTAATTTGCTTAGTGAAGATGAACTGCAACAATGGGAAGAATGGCGCAATGAGCATTTACAGGCGCAACTGCCGCAATTTATGAAATCTCTGCAACGATTAGCGCCTAGTGCGACCGACGAACAGCAGTTTATTTTGCAAGAATTGCAGTTATGGCTGGAATCTGTCCTGCCTTCTGTTGACGCCTGAAATTCGGTTATGCTAAAATCAGAAAGATGGTTTCGCATAGAAAAATAAAAAAATTGGGGAACGGATGTTAATTAAGAACAGAAAACGCGCAGTATGCAGAGGGGTACTGTCCTTATTATTTGTATTTGCATTATCAGCATTGACAGTCTTATCTCCTTTGGTTAGAGCGGAGGAATCGCCTAAGTATACGTGGAAGGATGTAACTGTACCAGGAGATGATGAATTTAGAGAAGCGATTATTAGTCCAGACGGATCAAAGCTTTTTATACTGCGAGAAGATGCTAATACTGGCGATATGAAATTGTTAATCTCCGCAGATAATGGTGTAAGTTGGAATAGTTTTGCGATGCCAGATTCCGCGAATAGATTGCTAGTAAACACAGACGGGTCTAAGATGATTGTGAATGGTCGGCGTGGAGAAAAATCTTTTTATATGTCAACTGACGGTGGGCGCAATTGGGTGAAGTCTAACAATATAGACCCCAGTAATAACCATTTATTTATGAGCCCAGACGGCTCCACTCTGGCTAGGTGTGGAGATGACGGTGAAACCCCTCCGCTTTATGTTTCTATTGACGATGGTCAAACTTGGACGCAAAAAGGTAATATTTGTCCTGAGCGCGTGCTTGATGGCGGAAAGATGATTGCGATAGATGGGACCCCTAGTGTAGTAAAGAGGTCTGATGATTACGGATTGACTTGGACGGACGCTGGAACTCATGTCGTCTATGATACAACCCTTATGTCCATTAGCACTGACGGTAATAGTCTATTTAATGGTCGTAAAATTTCATTAGATGGTGGTGCCAGCTGGGAGTCCATTCCTGCTGAAGTTCCGATTCAGAAGGTGGGTGATTATATTACGCAGACAGGAGTTAGTGATGATGGTAAGAAGCTGTTTGTCTACGTTCGACCAGCAGTCATGGATGTCTCTAATTTGCCATATATTGTAATGTCAGTAGACGGCGGTAAAACCTGGACGTCGCGGGGTGATAATGAGGCTGGTTTTGGTAGCGTTTATTCGTCTTCATCAGCGTCCAGAATGTTCGCAATGTTCTATAACATGACAACCGGCGCGTCTTATTATCGCCTGGCAACTCTACCGACACCTCCACCCGTAACTCCTGGCAGTACCGGCTCAGGTGCAGCCGGAACTGTCGCCTCATCCACAGGCTCTACTTCTGCCACTCCTGGGCAAAAGCCAGGAAAAGCATCAGGGCGTTTGGCTGAAACAGGAACTTCAACTTGGATGGTCGGTGGATTAGCTGCTGTGGCTGTCGCGGCTGGTGCGTTGGTGCTGAGAAAACGGTTGTAAAAAATTAAGTCATAGACGGAGCGAGCTTTTGAGATTCAATCTCATCATAAGGCTCGCTCTTTTTCATACTGGAAAGTAAATAAATTGATAATAAAATAAGTTCGCTTTTTTGATTTGGTGTAAAGTAGCGGATTTTTCTGTTAATTCGTCGTTGTGCGATTTCGCCGGCAATGCTAATGAGCTCCCAAAACAGGACAGAAAGTGATTTTCTGAGGATAATTGCTGATGGTACGATAATTGCCCAGAAAATAACCATTAAAATTGCGGGCAGGCTGATGTTCGTGAATGGGATTTTTCCTAAGAAAAAGAAGAAAAACAGCTGGTCAATTACAAAAGGCGCGAGTAGTATCGCTCCGAGTGTTATAACTAAGTAAATGCCCAGCTTTCTCATAGATCTAACTGTAGCAAATAAGATATTGACTTGCAATCATAAGCGTAATGTGTTTTAACTCTGATTTGCGTCGATATTTGGACTGGAAAAAATTGTCAAAAACCTGTATAATATAGCGGTTATGACAGAGGTAATTCGTGTTAAAGGTGCTCGTGAGCACAATCTGAAAAATGTAGATATTGAGATTCCGCGAGATAAGCTGGTGGTGATTACTGGGCTTAGTGGGTCTGGGAAGTCCAGCCTGGCATTTGATACGATTTATGCTGAAGGTCAGCGCCGCTATATGGAGAGCTTGAATTCTTATGCGCGTCAGTTTTTGGGGACGATGGATAAGCCTGATGTTGATTCGATTGAAGGGCTTAGCCCAGCGATTTCAATTGACCAGAAGTCGACCAGCCGCAATCCGCGCTCGACCGTGGCTACGGTTACCGAAATTTATGATTATCTGAGGCTTTTGTTTGCACGAATTGGTGTGCCGCATTGTCCGATTTGTGGCAATGAAGTGACGCGTCGCACGACCGAGGTGATTATTGACGAGATTCTGCGACAATTTGTCGATAAGCGAATTTTGCTATTGGCGCCAATTGTTAAGAATAAAAAAGGTGAATTTGCGCATATTCCGGAGCAATATCAGCGACTTGGTTATGCCAGGGTTCGCGTGGACGGCGTGGTGTACGCGCTGGATGAATTTCCGGAGCTGCAAAAAAGCTACAAGCATAACATCGAGCTGGTGGTTGATAGGTTGGCGTTGACGGCGGAAATGCGATCTCGATTGAGTCAGAGCGTTGAGCAGGCGCTGGATTTGGGCCAGGGAGTTATCGAGGTTTTGGACGCAGATAATGATGAAGTGAAGACATTTTCGCAGAGATACGCTTGTGTTGATCATCCTGATGTCGATATTCCAGAGCTGGAGCCGCGACTGTTTAGTTTTAACGCGCCGCAGGGGGCTTGTCCTGTGTGTACGGGTTTGGGTTCGAGGCTGGAGGTTGATCCAGAATTGGTCTTTAATAACAATTTGACAATTTCCGAAGGCGCGATTCGACCGTATAATCGAATGAATTCTGACGCTTGGAATATGAAGCGATTGGCGTCTGTTGCTGAAGCTCACGGATTTAGCTTGAAAGTTCCCGTAGGCAAGCTTTCTGATGATGCTAAACATAAAATATTATACGGAACTGGCGACCAAAAATATCGCGTTGATTTGGGTGGCGGTCGACATTACGATACGACTTATGAAGGTGTTATTCCTAATCTGGAGCGACGCTGGAAAGAAACTGATAGCGATTTTATGCGACGAGATATTGAGCGATTTATGCGCGAGAGGGATTGTTATGCCTGTAAAGGTGCGCGCCTGAAACCTGTGGTTTTGGCGGTGACGGTTCATGAATTGAATATCGTTGACGTGTGTGATTTGAGTGTCGATGATGCATTGGATTTGTTTGATAATAAGCTTCAATTGACTGAGCAAGAAATGACGATTGCTCGCTTGATTGTGAAGGAAATTAAATCTCGTTTGGCGTTTATGAGTAATGTTGGGCTGAACTACTTGGAACTAAGTCGAGCAGCTAACACGCTTAGTGGTGGCGAGGCGCAGCGAATTCGCTTGGCGACGCAAATTGGCGCTGGACTTCAGGGTGTGCTTTATGTACTGGACGAGCCGTCAATTGGACTTCATCAACGTGACAACGACAAGTTGATTGATATGTTGAAGCGCCTTCGTGATTTAGGAAATTCTGTGCTGGTGGTTGAACACGACGAGGACACGATTCGTCAGAGTGATTTTCTGGTTGATATGGGACCGGGAGCTGGTGTGAATGGTGGTCAAGTGGTGGCAATGGGGACGCCTGAAATTGTTGCGAAAAATGAGAATAGTATAACGGGTCGCTATTTATCTGGGGCGGAAAAAATTGCCGTTCCGAAAAAGCGTCGTAAAGTTATGAAAGATAGAAAGTTGATTGTTCGTGGCGCTCGCGAAAATAATCTTAAGAACATTGATGTGGAATTTCCTTTGGGGTTGATGACTGTAGTGTCTGGCGTTTCTGGTAGCGGAAAGTCGACGCTCGTGAATGACATTGTGGCGCGGGAATTAGCGGCGGAACTTAATCGCGCAACGACAGCGCCAGGATTGCACGACGCCATAGAAGGTGTGAATTTGCTTGATAAGACGATTGTCATAGATCAGTCGCCAATTGGTCGAACACCGCGCTCTAATCCAGCAACATATACTGGAATTTTTACGCCGATTCGCGAACTTTTTGCCAGCACGCCCGAGGCTAACGTTCGGGGCTATAAATCTGGGCGCTTTAGCTTTAATGTCAAGGGCGGTCGCTGCGAAAATTGTCAGGGTGATGGTGTGATAAAAATTGAAATGCACTTTTTGCCGGACGTTTACGTTCAATGTGACGAATGTCACGGCAAGCGTTATAATCGCGAGGTGCTGGAAATTAAGTATAAAGATAAGACGATTGCTGATGTTCTGGATATGACAATTGATCAAGCGGCGGAATTTTTTGACAGCGTGCCGAATATTGCACGTAAACTCCAGACGTTGGTTGAGGTTGGGCTTGGCTATATTAAACTTGGTCAGCCAGCAACTACTTTTTCAGGCGGTGAGGCGCAGCGAATTAAATTGGCAACGGAACTCTCCAAGCGTTCCACTGGAAAAACTATGTACATTCTGGACGAGCCGACCACTGGGCTTCATTCTGCTGACGTAAAGCGACTGTTGGGGATTTTACAGCAATTGGTTGAGGGCGGTAATAGTATGATTATCATTGAGCATAATTTGGACGTCATAAAGTCAGCCGACTGGATAATTGATATGGGTCCAGAGGGTGGAATTGGCGGCGGTACCGTTGTGGCTTGCGGTACGCCTGAAGATATCGCCAAGGTGCCAAATTCGTTCACTGGCAAATATCTGAAAAAGATGCTTTAAGATTATTTTTTACGCTTGGTTTTCGAGAGGAGAACCGACAATTGTTTTCTTAATAAAGCGCGAGTATTTGGTTGTTTCAAAGCATGAATAACCATTGGTGAAACAGACAGGAAAATAATGAGGATTGCTGCAACTTCAATATTTACGCCTGCTTTGGTCAAAAACTCGCCAGCGTAAAAGCCTAGATAAACGAATGCTGACGACCAAAGAAATCCACCGATAAGATTGAAAGTTAAGAACGTTTTATAGTGCATTTTACTGGCGCCGGCAACGATTGGGGCGAAGGTTCTTACAATTGGCACAAATCGAGCCAGGACGATTGTCGCTGAGCCGTGTTTGTCATAAAACTTTTCTGTTTGCTCTAAATATTTTTTCTTGAAGAATCGGGAATTTTCTTTTTCAAACAACTTGCGTCCAACTTTATGGCCGAAACTATAGCCAACACTGTCGCCCAGCACTGCCGCTGCAAAAACCAAAAGCGCAAAAATGTGAATGTCGATGTGTAGAATGTTTTGCTGAACCATATATCCAGCGGTGAAAAGTAGACTGTCGCCAGGTAAGACGAAGCCGATTAGTAGACCGGATTCTGCGAAAATCACTAATAAAATTGCCAATACGCCGAAGCTAGTTATCAAGTGAATAAAAGATTCCATATCTTAATTATAACATAATTAGCGTATGCAGATTGAGCTATTCTTCAATAAATCCGCCAGATTGCCTTGCCCATAATTTGGCATAAACACCGCGTTTTTTATTGATGAGGTCGTCGTGCGACCCGTCCTCGACAATTTTCCCATTTTTCAAAACAATTATACGATCCAACTTAGCAATTGTAGATAAGCGATGGGCAATGACAATTGAGGTTCGATTCTCCATCAACGTTTCCAAGGATTTTTGGATCAACGCTTCTGACTCAGAATCTAGCGCTGAAGTCGCCTCGTCGAGGACTAGAATTGGCGCATCTTTCAGGATTGCCCTAGCAATTGCAACTCGTTGTCGCTGTCCGCCAGATAATTTGGTTCCGCGCTCGCCAACCATTGTGTCAAAACCGTCTTTAAGTCCAATGATAAAATCGTAAGCACCAGCTTTTTTGGCGGCTTCTTCAATTTCTGCGTCCGTTGCATCAGGTCGACCGTAAGCGATGTTTTCGCGCACAGAGCGGTGGAATAGTAATGGCTCTTGCGGTACGTAAGCGATTTTTGCACGCAAACTTGCTTGGGTGACTTCGGAAATATCTTGTCCGTCGATGGTAATTTTTCCCGAGTCAATGTCGGCGAAGCGTAATAGCAACTTAGTGAGTGTCGTTTTTCCAGAACCGCTCGCTCCGACCAAACCTATTTTTTCGCCCGGTTTAATATCCAGAGAGAAGTCGTGGAATAGAGTGTCGCCTTGACCCTCGTCGTGCGTGAAAGTTATTTTATCCATAGAAATTTCGCCGTTTGTAACTTTTAGCTTCAAATCGCTTTTATCAATCAATGTCGTTGGCGTTTGTAAGATTTCTACCATGTCATTTGCGTTACCGATAATTCGGTTGTAATTGCGCATAATTCCGTTCATGTTCCACAATTCATGTGCGACACTTCCAGTGTAGGTGATAATAAGATAAACAGACGCCACTGACACCAGATTATTCTGAGCTGCGTACACTGCGAAGGCGATTGCTCCAATTTTAATAACCATGTTGATTGACGAATACACGGTGCTGACTTTCAAAAATCCACGCATTACGTCGAGGCTCGAGTTTCGCCAAGAACCGACGGTTTTTGTGAAAAATTTCTGCTCCGTAGCTTCGGCGCCAGATGACTTGACCGCTAGAACGTTTGAGATTACGTCGGCTAATTGTCCGTTCAATTTATTGCTGGATTTGGCTTCTTTTTTTGTCAATTTCGCCATTGGCTTGGATCCATAATAAACGACGATGCTGAAAACAATTGAGAAGATTAGTAAGAATAACGCGTATTGCCAGAGAAGGGTTGATAGGACAATTATTGAACCGACCAGTGAAACAACCAGTGGCAAAATTGACCAAATTATCGTGTCCCAAAAGCTTTCTACCGCGCCGACTAATTTATTTGTTTGGCTAACGAGTGACCCGCCGAATTTATTTGAATGAAAGAATAATGTTTGGTTGGTCAGTTTGCTGAAGCATCGAGCGTATAAATCTCGTTGCATGGCGGTTTCGAATGTCCAGGCGAGATATAAAACTAATCGCCAGCCGATGACGCTCGACCATAATCCACTGACGCTGTATAAAGCAATTAGTGTCCATAGATTTTTTGCGTCGTGCAGTTGATTGTGTTGGATAATACCAAGAAGCTGAGCAATTATGAGCGGCCCGACAAAAATGGTAACCACGAGAGTCAGCATTGCAAAAAATATTGCCAAGTTTCGACGGTGTTTGTATGACTCTGACGTCTTCCAAAATAGACGAAATATTTCTTTGCTGTTTGGTTTGTTTTTCAAATCAATTCCTTTCGATAATAAATTAATATTTATAAACTGCGCAGAAAACTGAGTGTTCTTAATTATTCAAAATGTATATTAGAGGAACTCGCCGTCGGGAGTTCATAGACTTTGACTATTATATGGAATATGTAGAGATAAGTCAATTTGTGGAGCAAAGGCCTTGTTTATTTATTGTAAATACTTTACAATAGGAACATGACGCAAATTGTTAGGCGATCGACAAAATACACGAATGATGTGATGGCGATTTTAAAGAGCAAGCATCACGCGACGAATGCGGAAATTGCTCAGGAATTGCGGAACGTTCATCCTGAAGTCAGCGACACGACGGTACATCGAATAACTCAACGCCTGTGTGGCGACGGGATGATTGGTTTGGCGCCATCGACCAAAAAGGGTTGCTTGCGATATGATATTCGTAAGGACGATCATGATCATTTTGTGTGTAGCGGCTGCGATGGCTTGATGGATGTTAAAATTGCCGATGAGATGAGAAAACAGATTGCGCATGAAATTAGCGATTGTTATATTGATGGCCCGTTGGTTGTGACGGGAGTTTGTAAAAAATGCCAGAAAAGGAGGAAATAATGGCTTTATATGAAATTACAACGAAGCAAGAATTTGAAGATAAGGTGCTAAAAAGCGACGGTCCTGTACTAGTTGATTTTTGGGCGCCGTGGTGTCCGCCATGTCGCGCAATGGCTCCGCTCTTGCATCAAATTGCTGAAGAAACAGAGTTTGATATTGTTAAGGTTGACACTGAAGCGAGTCAGGAAAATGCGCAATTGGCTATGGAATATCGCGTGCAGGGAATTCCAAACATGAAGATTTTTGTTGGCGGCGAGGAAGTTGCTGAAATGATTGGCATGAAGCCAAAGCAGACGTTGATTGACGCTCTGGAAAAAGCTGCGAAATAAAAAAATAGAAGGGGGATTTATGAAGGGTTTTAGTGGAAATATCGAAGAGCTTACGTTGGCAAATAATAATTTTCGTCAAGTTCTATATACTGCCAAACATTGTCAATTGGTGTTGATGAGCCTGCCCGTTGGCGGGGAAATTGGTTCGGAAATTCACGAGGAAAATGATCAGTTTTTCAGATTTGAGTCTGGCGAAGGTAAGGTTTTGATTGATGACAATGAATATGCTGTTTCTGACGGTAGTGCGATTATTGTGCCGGCGGGCGCTGAGCATAATGTGATAAATACCGGCGAAGAGCCGCTTAAACTCTATACTATTTATAGTCCAGCACATCATAAAGATGGAATCGTTCGGGCAACGCGTGAAGAAGCGGAAGCTAACGAAGAAGATTTTGACGGTGTAACTACAGAATAGGCTACTATCAAAAGAGAAAACCTACTAAATTAGTGATTTTTATGGCATGCAGATCAATAGTCGGCGAGATATTCAGCTCATTCGTGCGGGCAATTTTTCGTGGGGTTGCCTACGTAATGTCGCTGGTGTTTAGGATTGGTTCTAAAAAAGATCGCGTGCGGGTGATTGTTTATCGTGATGATGGTGATATTTTGCTGGTCAAAAATCGTTTTAGCCGCCAAAAGTGGGCTCTACCGGGAGGAGGAGCGAATCGTAATGAGAGTTATGAGCAGGCTGCCGCTAGAGAAGTCTTGGAAGAAATTGGATTAAAGATACATAATCTGCGATATCTCGGAAAAGCTAATTCTCATGAATCATATGCCAAATTTTCAGTTCGAGTTTTTGCGGCGCACGCGTCTAATTTTGACATAAAGTGCAACTTTGAAATAATGGAAGCTCGGTGGTTTAACATGAATTATCTTCCTGAAGAATATTACGCTTTGTATGCTAATGAGCATCGGTAGGCGACTCTGCTTTTATGTATAATCTATACAATTATATTTTTTCATTTGGAGATGAAGCAGAAGTATTGGAACCTGAAGAAGTTAGAATGCAAATTAAAAAAATGATAAATAAAATGGCAGAAAAATATATAATATGACAAATAGTGTCAAGTATTCTCTTGTATAATAAAATTAACCAAATGTAAAGGGAGGACCGGATAATGAAATATGAGTGGAGAAAACAAGAAAAGAATCTTTATGGTGTAAAGCAAACACCTATCATTGTAGAAGTGCCAAAGCAAAAATTTATTTTGGTAAAAGGTAAAGGAAATCCGAATGAAGTAGATTTTTCAGATAGAATATCCGCATTATATTCTCTTGCCTATGCCATTAAAATGTTGTTTAAAAATGCAATGAAAAATAAAACTGATAACGAGATTACAGATTTTACGGTATATCCATTAGAAGGCTTTTGGAAAAAAGTAAATGGAGAAGAGCTTGATAAAAATAAACTAGAATACACATTGATGATTAAACAACCTGATTTTATTACACAAGAAATATTCACAAAGGCACTTGAGAATATAAAAAAGAAAAAGCCTAATGCATTGTATGATGAGATGAGTTTTAGAGAAATAGAAGAGGGTAAATCTATTCAGATTTTACATGTTGGAAGTTATGATGAGGAGCCAAAATCATTTGAACGGATGAATGAATTTGCGAGAAAACGTGATCTTACAAGAATAGGTAATTTTCATAAAGAAATATACTTAAGCAATAAAAACAGAACATCGGAAGAAAAACAAAAAACCATATTAAGATATTCAGTTAAATAGGAGGAATATTTACGTGATATCATCGCCTAGATTTTGAGGAATAGCTAATCTGCTATTTTTATTGACCTGATTAGTGCTTTGTAGTTATATGAAATTATGACAAAGTATAAAATTGAACGGATTTATGAGTCGACCGCGTCAGGCGATAGTTATCGTGTGCTGGTTGATCGATTGTGGCCGCGCGGGATTAGTAAAGAGCGAGCTGCATTGGACGAGTGGAATAAAGAAATTGCCCCGACCGACGAATTACGTAAATGGTTTAATCATGATCCAGAAAAATTCCTGGAATTTTCTCGCCGTTATACGAAGGAGCTGGATAATAATCCTGTGGCAGCCGAGGCGAAGAATAATTGGAACAAACAATCTGCAGTTACACTGTTATATGGCGCCAAAGATACGGAACATAATCAAGCGATAGTTCTCAAAAAGTGGTTGGAAGATTAGTCAATCACTAGGAGAATACTTGCATAATTGGCGTATTTAGATTGTAATATATTTAATGAATCAAGCATTGCAAGCCAAGCTAAAAACTTTGCCGCGAACGCCCGGCGTTTATTTTCATAAGTCGGCGAGCGGCGAGGTAATTTATGTTGGCAAGGCGGCGGTTCTTAAAAATCGCGTACGTCAGTATTTTCAAGATTCGCGCGGGCGAGATAATAAAACTATGGCGCTGGTGGCGGAGATTTTTGATACTGATTGGATTGAAACTGAGAGTGAGGTTGATGCGTTGTTTTTGGAAAGCGAGATGATCAAGCGTTATATGCCGCGATACAATGTTCTGTTGCGCGATGATAAGTCTCAGATGTATGTTCGGATTGATATGAAAAGCGATTGGCCGACGGTTAGTTTTACGCGGAATCCTGCCGATGATGGTGCGGATTATTTTGGTCCATTTTACAATGGTTTTGCGTTAAAAAAGGCATTGCGCTATTTGAGGCGAATTTTTCCATACCTCACTCACCAAAGACGCCCTGGACAATCAAAGTTAGATGAAGATTTGGGCTTAAGTCCGAAAATAAGTGATGGCTCGGACGCGTATAAAGCTGGTTTGCGTAAATTGATAAGTTACATTAAGGGAAATCGCAAGGCTATTGCTGTAGAGTTGGAGCGTGATATGAAAACGGCTGCGGGGCTTCATGATTTTGAGCGGGCGGCAAGTCTGAGGAATAAGTTGCGCGCCATGCAAGAGCTTCAGCGACGCGTTATGTTTGGCGATAAGGAATTTTTGGATATTTCAAAAGACAAGGCTCTGGCTGATTTAGCGAAACTACTTGGCTTGAAAAATATTCCAGTGCGAATTGAGGGTTATGATATTTCGCATATGAGCGGACGTCAAGTTGTAGCGAGTATGGTAGTTTTTACGAATGGTGCGAGCGATCGTGCGGAATATCGCAAATTTAAGGTGGGTGAAAAAAACGACGACACTGGAAATATGTACGAGGTGATTTTTAGGCGACTTGGCGAGCGAAATATCAAAAGCTGGGGTCGTCCAGATTTGTTGTTGATTGACGGCGGAAAGGGTCAACTTTCGGCGGCGATTAAGGCAAGGGATGAGCGCGGAATAAAATTGCCGATTATTAGCATTGCCAAACGCGAGGAAGAAATTATTATTCATAAAACTGGCTCACAAATTGACATGTCATATATCGAGGAACTGCAAAAATCTATTCATCAGGATGTCACTGTTCACGAAGACAATGATGTGTATGTGGTAAATTTGCATCCTGCTCAGCGCAACGCCGGCTCGCACTCAAAGAACTTACGAGGCTCTGCTATTGATGACGGTTCCAGCCGGGACAATTTTACAAAAAGTTCTATTGCGACGACAGATATCGTCAAGCTTTTCCAGCGGATTCGTGACGAGTCACACCGATTTGCTGTGAGTTATCATACAGCGCTGAAGCGTCAAAATCAGACGAAAAACCAACTGGAAGAAATTCCAGGGATCGGCCCGAAGACACGCGCGAAATTGCTGAGGAAGTTTGGCAGTGTGAAAAAAATTATCGAGGCGGATTATGCGGAATTGCAGGCGGAAGTTGGCTCGAAAAAGGCGAATTTGATTAAACGCCTGTCTTAAGTTTGGGCGACCAATCGACAATAAAGCATAAATTATATATAATAAGACTAATGAAAAGACAATTTGCAACGTTTTTGATTCGGCTAATTCTTAACTCGGTAGGTATTTGGGTTGCAGTGCGGCTGCTTGGAAATGAAACTCCGGGCGCAACTTCTGCGTGGACGTTTATGATAGCGGGGCTGATATTTTCGGTAGTGAATAGCGTATTGAAGCCAATTGTTACAATTCTAGCTCTGCCAGCAATCCTATTGACATTAGGACTGTTTACCTTAATTGTAAATGGCTTTATGGTTTACATTTCATTAGCTTTGGCGCCAGGAATTTCTATGACTTTTGCGCATTCAATTATTGCCGGGATTATATTGAGTTTGGTAAACTATATTATAAGTAGCGCGCTGGTTTTGCAGCGGGAAGAAAAGGAGTAATATGTCAATTGATACAATTTTACCGTACGTGACGCTTGGATCTGCCGTACTGATGATTATTGCAATTTTGTTGCAACAACGAGGCGCAAGTTTGGGTGCAGGATTCGGCTCGTCTGGAGAATTATTCACTACTCGTCGCGGATTTGATAAAAACTTGTTCGATGTAACTATTGTTTTTGCGGTGATTTTTGTGCTATCGATTTTGGCAAGTATGATTTTGCCGGGATTGCAAAAATAGGAGAATAGATTTGAGCTCGGATAATTCGTCATGGAATCGTTTTGCGCGGCTAAAAGTTTCCAGTAAAGATGTCAATAAGCGTCTGCGTAAGATTGAAAAGGGAAGCTTGCGCCATGCGCATAAATTCGTGACGTCCAGGTTAGACCGTTTGTCTAATGTGCGACGTCGGGTTTCTGTTTGGATTATTCTAGTATTGGTAATGATTGGCGCCAGTGCGGTGCAGTGGCATATTTCTCGCAATTCTTTCACGACAATGGCGTACACTTCTGGCGGATCATATTCTGAGGGCGTGTTGGGTCCTTTGGAAAACTTAAATCCGATTTTCGCAAAAACCAATGCTGAAAAATCCGCCGCGAAATTGCTATTTTCAAGTTTGTATCGATATGACTCAACGGGCAATATAAAGGCTGACATGGCGGATAGTATCAGCGTGAATGATAAAGAAACTGAATATACGGTTAAGTTGAAGAAGGGCTTGAAGTGGTCAGACGGGCAAGATTTAACGGCGGACGACGTAATCTTTACATTGAAACTATTGGCGAATCCAGAAGTTGGAGCTGAGATATCTGGCTGGAAGTCTATAAAATTCGAGAAAGTGTCTGACGATTCGGTGAAGTTTATCTTGCCGTCGTCATATTCGCCGTTTGTCCACGCTTTGACATTTCCGATTATCCCTAAGCATATATTAAAAGACGTTAAACCGTCGAATTTACGTGAACATTATTTTAATAAGTCGCCTATATCCAGCGGTCCATTCGCCTTTAGATTGCTGCAGAATGTAACGAGCGATGGTAGTAAAAAAGTGCTATATTTGCAGTCGAATAGCAATTATTATGGCGGCACGCCTAAGTTAGAGCGATTCCAGTTGTACGCGTATCCGACGCAGGATGATATTGCGAAAAGTTTGCGTACGCGAGAAATTACAGGAACTCCAGAGTTGATTTATAACGATCAATCCGCCGAGGTAAAATCTATGTATGCCGCAGAAGCGCATTCTTTGAATAACGGAGTTTACGCGCTGTTTAATAACAACAGTCAGTTCTTGCGATCAAAAGCTGTTCGTCAAGCTTTGTCACTCAGTGTCGACACGTCCAAATTGCGCCAATCTCTGTCATTGTCTACAGAGGAATTATCTGGCCCAACGCTTAACAAATTCCTAGGAAAGAATTCGAATTCGTCTAGTTATGACGTCAAGAAAGCGAAATCTCTACTTGACGCTGAGGGCTGGAAGAGTGCGAATAATGTTCGTCAGAAGGGAAATGATAAGTTAAAACTCAATGTGGTTGTTTTAAAGAATAGCAATTACGAAAAGGTCGCCAGGTACTTGGCTCAAGTTTGGTATGACGAACTTAACATAGAATCGGATATTAAAGTTGTCGATCCGAACGACGCCACTCAAAATATTCTTCAGACAGTTTTGCAGCCGCGCAATTTTGATGTGTTGGTTTATGAGCTCTCCTTGGGCGGCGACCCTGATGTTTACGCCTATTGGCATTCTTCACAGGCGACCAACAGTGGTTTGAATTTCTCCAATTACAATAACGCGATAGCGGACGATGCTTTGGAGAGTGGTCGATCTAAAATCTCAGCGAAGCAACGCGCTGATCGTTATGCGAAGTTCACTGCCACTTGGCAAGCGGACGCCCCGGCAATTGCCTTGTATCAGCCGAAGTTTGACTATATTCATATTCGGAACGTTAAAGCTCTCGACGCAAGCACCGAAGTTGTCAATCCCGTCGATCGCTATGTTGATGTTCAATATTGGGCGACAGAGAAAAAGTCCGTTTACAAAACCCCGTAATCAGGTATAATGGTAAGTGGTTATGCGGGCGTGGCGGAATTGGTAGACGCGCTAGCTTGAGGGGCTAGTGAGCATTGCGCTCGTGGAAGTTCAAGTCTTCTCGCTCGCACCAAACATATTGCAACTATTAGACGATCTGTTCGTGATATGTTTTGTAAAATCTGATATAATAAAAGTGGTGGCGCGTTGGCGGAGCGGTTACGCAGAGGTCTGCAAAACCTTTTAGACGAGTTCGACTCTCGTACGTGCCTCCAATTTTTGATAAATAGTCCTGAGTATTGGGCTATTTTTTATTTTGCGAAATTGTACAATTTACTTAGCGAATATAGTATAATATAAGCAGTCTGGCGCGTAGGCGTCTGGATTGCATATAAATAAGCGCGAGTGGCGGAATTGGTAGACGCGAGGGACTTAAAATCCCTTGACCAAAAGTCGTGCGGGTTCGATTCCCGCCTTGCGCACCAAAGTTGTAAAGAAAATAATATTGAATAGGAAAGGGACAAAGGTAAGAAATGAGTCCATTGGTAATTACGCTTATTGTTGTAGCAGTAGTTTTATTAGTACTCGTAGGAGTTGTAATCGGTGCGTACAACGGTTTGGTTGTATTGCGTAACCGCGTAGAAGAAGCATGGAGCGACATTACTGTTCAGCTAAAGCGCCGAACTGATTTGATTCCAAATTTGGTCAACTCGGTAAAAGGCTACGCTACACACGAAAAAGAAGTGTTTGAGAAGGTCACAGAAGCTCGTTCAGCAATCATGAATGCTGGCAGCGTGGCTGAAACCGCTAAGGCTGAAAACGCTTTGGAAGGCGCTTTGAAGAGCTTATTTGCTGTATCTGAGGCTTACCCAGAATTGAAAGCAAATCAAAACTTCTTACAATTGCAACAAGAGCTGGTTGACACTGAGGATAAAATCCAAGCAGCTCGCCGATTCTACAACGGTGGCGTTCGCGACCTGAATACGAAGAT
The DNA here is from genome assembly GCF_022828295.1 of Candidatus Nanosynbacter sp. TM7-057. NCBI lineage: Bacteria > Bacillati > Minisyncoccota > Nanosynbacteria > Nanosynbacterales > Nanosynbacteraceae > Nanosynbacter > Candidatus Nanosynbacter sp. TM7-057. Next base: position 47,601 of record NZ_JAJQJT010000002.1, read on the forward strand.
CCAAACTTTCCCAACAAATATAATCGCAGGAATGTTTGGCTTCCAATCTAAAGAATTCTTTGACGTTGAAGACCGTGCAAGCGTCGAAAATCCAGTTGAAGTAAAGTTCTAATTGAACCTTGAAATGAAAATCGCTCGCCTATTTTTAGCGGGCGATTTTTGGTATAATTAACATATGTACAATGCAGTTTCTCAAAACAAACGCAACACAATATTGATAATGTCGGTCTTTGTGATAATTATTGGAATTATCGGCTTATTTGTCGGCGCGGCAACTGATAGCTATTCATTAGCGCTCATCATTTTTATATGTGCAATGTTATATGCTTGGCTGCAATATTTCATAGCTGGCAAGTTGGCTATGATGATGACTGGCGCTCAGGAAATTAGTAAAAATGACGCTCCTGAACTTTGGCGAGTGGTGGAGAATTTGTCTATCGCTTCTGGTATGCCGATGCCGAAAGTTTATATTATCGACGATCCAGCTCCAAACGCTTTTGCGACTGGTCGCGACCCAAATCACGCTATTGTTGGTGCGACTACTGGGCTTTTGGATATTATGGACAAGCGTGAGCTGGAGGCGGTTATGGCGCATGAAATGAGCCACGTGCGAAATTACGACATCCGTGTGAGTATGATTGCTTTTGGTTTGGTTAGTGCGATTGGTCTATTTGCAGACCTGGCGCTGAGAATGATGTTTTATAGTGACGACCGTGATAGTGATGTTAATCCTATTGTCTATGCTCTCGGGCTGATCGTGGTTATATTGGCGCCGCTTTTGGCAACGATAACCCAATTGGCGGTTAGCAGACAGCGTGAGTATCTGGCGGATGCTTCAGGGGTGCTATTGACACGAGACACTGAAGGGCTAGCAAGCGCGCTGGAGAAATTGCGCCAATACGGCAGACCAATGCAAAAACAAAGTTCTTCCACTGCCAATTTGTTCATGAATAATCCTTTGAAGCCTGGATTTTTCTCAAAACTATTTAGTACTCATCCGCCACTAGAAGATAGAATTGCAAGACTGAGAAATAACGCAACAAAGATGTAATTATGGCAACAAAAACCTCCAAAAAACGAGTAGTCAAGAATCCTAAGAAGCCAAATGTTGATCATAAAAAAGGTGTATGGCCTGGTATTAAACGTGACTTTAGTAAATTGAATCAGCAGCGGCGTAATTTTCTGCAGCGTCGCCCTCATCGTAGTTTTCGGTTAACTAAGCGACGAGATTACCAACGAGATCTTAAAATTCCAGGATATTGGTCGCTGACTAGTGAGGCTTACCGCCTAGTGTGGCGCAATAAGAAAACTTTTTTGGCGTTAATTATCGTCATGTCGATATTGACGTTTGCCTTAGCCAGCGTCATGTCACAAGACACATACCAACAACTTAAAGACGTAATGAATCAGGCCGAGTCAAATGGATTCGGCGGAATTTATACGACAATTAGCCTATTCTCTGGCGTTGCGGTTAGTTATATTTCTGGTAGCGGAACGGCTGGTGGAAATGTGCAGCAAGCGGCGGGAATCTTTCTGGGACTATTAACTTGGCTGTCGTCCGTTTGGCTGACGCGAGCTATTTTAATTGGTAAAAAACCGAAAATGCGCGATGGTTTATATAGCTCTGGATCTCCCATAATTGCGCTGATAATTGTCATCGGAGTTTTCCTAATTCAAATGGTGCCGGCGGCAGTGGCGGTGATTATTTATAGCGCGCTTAATGCTTCGGGAGTGTTAAATCAAACGCCGATTCTGATGGCGGCTGGCGGTGCAGCGATTCTGATAGTGGCGATGTCTGTCTATTGGGCGACTTCTACGGTTTTTGCGATGATCATCGTAACGTTGCCGGGAATGTATCCGTTTCACGCGCTGCGTTTGTCGGGTGATATTGTGACGGGTCGAAGACTAAGGATTTTGCTGAGATTTGCGTGGGCTGTTGTTCTATCTGTGCTTTTGTGGGCTGTTATTCTAATTCCGGTGATTCTGTTTGATGGAGCACTGAAGGGTTGGATTAGCGGTATTGATTGGTTGCCAATTGTCCCAACAACTGGTTTGATTTTACTTTACGTAACGATAATTATGATTTCTGTATATGTATATTTGTTCTACAGAAAGGTGGTTGAAAGTGACACCAAAAAAACCAAGAATTGACGAAATTAAAGACCTGTTAAATCGTTATAGCTACGAATATTACACCTTGGACAAACCGAGTGTGAGCGATGCGGTTTATGACAGTCTGATGGATGAGTTGAAGAAGATTGAATCGGATCATCCAGAATTGATTACTGTCGATAGTCCTACGCAGCGAGTTGGGAATAAGCTACTCGACGGTTTTCAAAAAGTAAAGCACATGCGCCGAATGGTTAGTTTGAATGACGTTTTCAATAAAAGTGAAGTTGAGGCGTGGATTGAGCGAACTGATAAATTGATACCGGGTCAGCGACATGAATTTTTTACGGATATAAAAATGGATGGCTTGGCGTGCGCGTTGATTTATGTCGACGGCGTATTGTCGCAAGCTGTGACACGTGGCGATAGTTTTGTTGGCGAAGATGTAACGAATAATGTTCGGACTATTAAAAACGTACCGCTTCGTCTGCGTGAGGCTGTGGGTTTTGAGAATTTTTTGCGTGGTCGGACAGAGATTCGCGGTGAAATTGTCATGCTGAAGCGGGATTTTGAGGAGCTTAATAAAAAGCAGAAATCTCTAGGGTTGCCTACATTTGCCAATCCGCGCAATTTGGCTGCGGGAACAATTCGTCAATTAGATCCTGCGCTGGTGGCGGCGCGCCCGTTGCATTTTCGCGGATATGATGTGATTCGCGATGATGGTTCGGAAGTTCCGACGAATAGTTTTGCTTACGAGGCTTTGACGGCGCTGGGGATTTCTCGCAATCAGCAGGCTAGTGTTTTTGACAATTTGTCCGACGTGATGAAATTTGTCGACGAATGGAGCGATAAGCGTCATGATTTGCCGTTTAATACGGACGGGCTGGTTGTTAAGATTAACGATCGAGAGATATACGATAATCTCGGGATGGTGGGCAAAAACCCGCGTGGGGCGGTGGCTTATAAGTATGCGGCCGAAGAAGCTACAACGATTGTTAGAGATATAGTCATTTCTATTGGGCGAACTGGCGCGGCAACTCCGGTGGCTGTGTTCGATCCGGTGGTGGTGGCGGGAACTACGGTGCAGCACGCCAGTTTGCATAACGCCGATGAGATTGAGCGTTTGGATATTCGGCGAGGCGACACTGTGGTGATTTTTAAGGCTGGCGATATTATTCCGCAAGTTGAGAGTGTCTTGAAGGAATTGCGACCTGCAGATTCTGAGCCAATTGATTATGAAGCAGAATTAAAACGGCAATATCCGGAGTTGGAATTTGTGCGACCGGAAGGTGAAGCTGTTTACCGAGTTAAGGGCTCTAGTGGCCCGCTGATTTTGAAGCGAGCTCTGGCGCATTTCGCATCTAAGGGTGCGCTTGATATTGATACACTTGGCGAAAAGAATGTGGAGGTTTTGATTGATAATGGTTTGGTCGGCGATTTGGCGGATATTTTCACACTCACTAAGGACGATTTGTTGAAGTTGGATCGATTTGCTGATATTTCTGCACAAAAGTTAATCTCGGCAATTGCTGATAAAAAAAGTCCAGAATTAGAGCGATTTTTGTACGGTTTGGGAATCCGTCATATTGGCGCGCAAACGGCGATTGATTTGACGAATCATTTTGAGAGTATGGAAAATTTGGCGAAAGCGACGATTGATGACTTGCGACAAGTTGATGGCGTGGGTGAAATTGTCGCCGAATCCGTAGTGGCGTGGTTTGCTGATGAGGATAATGTAAAATTGCTCAATAAATTCACTGAGCTAGGTGTCGTTCCTCGGTTCAATAAAAAATCTGGTGGTTTGAGTGGAAAAAGTTTTGTCGTCACGGGTACTCTGGAATCTATGGGGCGCGACGCTGCTGCGGACAAAATTCGTAATCTCGGTGGAGTTTTTCAAACCGCAGTTTCTAAAGACACGACATATTTGGTGGCTGGTGGTAAGGTTGGTGCTAGCAAATTGAAAAAGGCTGAGCAATACGGCACGAAAATCATTGACGAAGAAGAATTATTGAAAATAATAAGCGACGCAGATCAATAGTCGCAGTGAGATATAAAGCTTGTGTTTTTTTGGGCGATAATGCATAATTAAACATGAGCTGGTACGCATAGGGGCATTCTCCTATGCTTGCCAATTGAAAGACAAACACATATTCAAATATGCCCCGGGTGGGCGCGTAGCAGCTCTTCTATAGTGCTTATGGTATGATATAGTTATGGTTACTGTTTCAAAAAAAAGGGAAGAAAAACTAGCAAAATTAGTGCGAGAATTTTTTGCCGTTCATCCAGACGTGAAGCTTGTGGCGATAACTGGTAGCGCTGGAAAGGCTAGTGCGAAAATAGCTATCGGTACGGTTTTGGCGCAACAATTTGATATTCAACTTCGCAATGAAGAGCCGAAGACGAAAGCTGATGTTTTTCTTCAGATGATGGGTGTGAAAATGCCTGAAAAAGGCTTATTCAAATGGTGGAAAGTGATGCGCGCCGTAAAGAAGAGAATTAAGGCCGAGAAACCGGAAGTTCAGGTGATTGTTCAGGAATTTAATCCAAAGGAACTTGGCTATAATGATTGGTTTAAGACTTATGTTGTGCCAGATATTACGGTTGTAACTTCTGTGACGAATGGTCGAATGCAGGTTGAATATTCCTTGGAGGAAGTAGCGAATGAGATGATTTCGCTGGCGAATTTCTCGCGAATGGCGATGATAAATCGTGATGACATCGACGGGCGTTTTGCTAGTTTTTTGACGAATCCTAATATCACTACTTACGGAAGTGATCCCGTGGCGGAGTATAATTTTGACGATCGTAATTTTTCCCTGAAAGACGGACATCACGGCTTTATTATGTCGCCAGAAAATCCTAATGGATTAGAAGTCAACGTTAAGCTAATCGGCGAGCATAATATTCGTCCAGCAATCGTGGCGGCAGCTATTGGGTATGCGTTTGGTGAAACTGAGGAGAATATAAAAAAGGGTATAGAGAATTTGCGTCCATTGCCTGGCAGGATGAATTTGCTGAAGGGTGCGGACAATACTTGGTTGATTGATGATAGCTATAGTTCGACGCCGTTGACCGCCTTAGCGGCTTTACAGTCTTTGTATCGAATTGAGACTCCGCAGCGAATTGCTGTACTTGGCAATATGAATGGCTTAAAGGGGATTTTCGAACAAGCTCACGCTGAACTTGGTTCTCATTGTAGCCCGGATTTGTTGGATTGGGTTGTGACGGTTGGTGAGAAAGCTAATCAATATTTGGCGTCAGCCGCTCGTCAAAAAGGTTGCCAGGTGAAGGAATGTAAGAATGCCATCGAGGCTGGGTCTTTTGTGCGCGACAAATTGAAATCTGAAGGCGTTGCTCTGTTTAAGGGTTCAAGTGGCGGCGTATGGCTAGAGGAATCTATAAAAATCAACCTTCATAGCACTGAGGACGATAAATACTTAGTCAGGCAAACGCCGGAGTGGATTGCTAGGAAAAACCAATTTTTCTCACAATTTAAAGATTAATGTGATATATTAAATTCAAGTTATACAAAACAAGGGGGAATGATGGATCAAGGTAATCAACCTGCACCGCAGCCGCAATATAACGGCATGCCGATGCAACCAAAAAAGAAGAAAACGGGATTGATAATTGGCATAGTGCTGGGAGTTATAGCTCTTATTGCTGTTATTTCTGCTGTGCTAGTTTATTTCTTGTGGTGGCAGAATCCAGAAAAGATGGTTACGGACGCTGTGTCTAATGCTATTATGGCAAAGAAGATGACTGCCGACGGTAAGGTAGTCATTGACATGCGCGACCAGGGGAAAATAGAACTAAACGTAAAGACTGCTACTGATTCGGGAAAGTCAAAGGCTAATATTGACGCTAAGCTTAATATTAAGGGAGTTGAGAAAAATATCCCTCTTAAGGGTGATGCGGTTCTTGATAGTGACGGAACGATATATGTGAAGATAAATAACTTTAAGGATTTGTATGGCACTTTGCTTGAGATAGTTATGGAGTCTTCGTCTGGCGGAAATCTATCAAGATCTCAAGTAGAAACTTACCGTGATCAGACATTGGGGAAGATGAGTTCTGAGATAGATAAAATGAGTGACACGTGGATGAAGATTTCTCCAGATGAAATCGGTAGCGAATACAAGTGTGGAATTAACGCTCTGAAGAAAATCCAAAGTGACGAAAGTGCACGTAAGGAATTGGCTCAGATTTATCAAAAGAATAGCTTCTTCACTATAAAAGATTCAAAGATTAGTGATCGTAATGGTGGGCGTGGTTTTGAATTGCAGGGCGATAACAGCAAATTGTCGAAATTTAATGATGAGTTTAAAAAATCATCAGCAGGCAAGGCGCTCAGTAAGTGTGGAAAATCGAATGGCTACAAGAGTAGTGAATCATCATCTATTGACGAATCTTCATTGAAGGTGTGGGTTGATAGGTCATCCCATGAACTGAAAGCCTTAGAGTTGAAAGGTGATAGCAAGAAGGCTTCTGTAGAAATTTCATTTGACATTAACATGAACAAGTCTGAGGAGATTAAGGCACCGTCGGACGCTGAGAGCTTGAAAGAGTTTATAGAAGGTTTTATGGAAGGGTATTCGAGCGGATTATCATCAACCTCGACTAGGTAAATAACTTAATTGCCTAATAATAATCCCGTTCGTAATGAGCGGGATTATTTGCTATAATTACAGATATGAGACGCTATAATCCGACAGAAATTGAACAAAAATGGCAAAACAAATGGGAGGATGACGGCACTTACGCGGTTGATTTTAATGACATGACTCGGCCGAAATATTACAGTTTGAGCATGCTTCCGGGGATTACAGGGGCAGGAATTCACATTGGTCACGGTCGTACTTTTCAATTTGCCGACATCAAGGCACGATTCAAGCGTCAGCAGGGCTATAATGTCTATCATCCAATCGGCTGGGACAGCTTTGGTCTGCCGGTTGAAAATTACGCTATTAAAGTCGGAAAAACGCCGCGCGTGGCGCACGATGAAGCGAAGGTTCATTTTAAGGAGCAATTGAAGCGACTTGGGTTTAGTTATGATTGGACAAAGGAAATTTCTACAGCTGATCCAGAATATTACAAATGGACTCAGTGGATTTTTACGCAATTGTATAAGCACGATTTGGCATATCAAAAAGAGCAGCTGCAATGGTGGTGTGAAACTGATAACACAGTACTTGCTAACGAACAGGTTGAAGGTGGAAAATGTTGGCGCTGCGGTAATCCTGTAACCAAGCGAAATCTCAAGCAGTGGTTTTTCCGAATTACGGCGTATGCAGATGAAATTTTAGAGGCAACCGATGCGCTTGATTGGACGGAAATGGTTAAAACCATGCAGAAGAATTGGATTGGTCGATCAGTTGGCGCGGAAGTTGAGTTTACGATTAGCGGTCAAGATTCCAAGATTACAGTTTTCACAACTCGTCCTGACACGTTATTTGGTGCGACGTATATAGCTTTGGCGCCGGAGCATCCTCTGATTTCTCAGTTGGTCAATTCTGATACGCGCGAAAAGGTTGAAGCGTACGTCCAAGCTTCGCAACAAAAATCCGATGTTGAACGTCAAGAGAATAAAGAGAAAACAGGCGTATTTACTGGCAGTTATGTCATAAATCCAGTTAATGGTCAAAAATTGCCAATCTGGGTGGCGGATTATGTTTTGGGTGGTTATGGAACCGGCGCAGTCATGGCGGTGCCAGCGCACGACGAGCGCGATTTTGCGTTTGCCGAGAAGTTTGACTTGCCGATTATCCAAGTTATTGATAAGCCTGAGCATTCAGCTGATGTCGGCTGTTATTCTGGTGAAGGTGAGTTGATAAATTCCGGACAATTTAACGGGACTAGGAGTGAGGATGCTCGCGAGCAAATTGTTGCGTGGCTGGAGCAGCAGAATTATGGGCGAAGCAAAACCACGTATAAAATGCGCGATTGGTTGATTTCTCGTCAGCGATATTGGGGCGCTCCAATTCCAATTGTTCATGTTGATGGTCGTGTACCAATTGCCGTGGCTGATGAATGCTTGCCGGTGATTTTGCCAGAGGTGGAGAACTTTAAGCCAACAGGCGGTAATACTTCCGTTTTGGCACAGGTTGATGATTGGGTGCGAGTCTGGGTGGATGTTGAAACTGGAAAAACTGTACCGATTACGGAAAATAAACCTGACGGCGACAATTGGGCAGAAGGTCGTCGTGAGACTGACACTTTGGATGGTTATGCTTGTTCTAGCTGGTATTTCTTGCGATATCTCGACCCGCACAATGATAATGAAGCATGGAATCCCGAGAGAATTAACCATTGGATGCCGGTTGATTATTACAATGGTGCCGACCACGCCGTGGCTCACTTGCTATACAGTCGTTTTTGGATGCGATTTTTCTATAAGCTCGGCCTTGTTCCGACTCCAGAACCTTTTAAGCGAATGATGTACAATGCTTACATTATGGCGCCAGACGGTCAGAAAATGTCCAAGTCTAAGGGTAATGTTATTGATCCGATGGAGATTATGGATAGTGGATATGGTGCTGATGCGCTGCGAGTTTATGAAATGTTCATCGCTCCTTATGACATGGATGCGCCATGGGATCCTCGTGGTGTTCCGGGAACTTATCGATTCTTAAATCGAGCATGGAACTTGGTTCAGGAGTTCGTTGATAAGAATCCAAGCGATTCTCTTGACGCGAATGAAAAAACAGTTCAAGAATTATTGCGATTAACTCATTTGACGATTAAAAAAGTTACTCGTGACATTGAAGAGGAGAAATTTAACACAGCCGTGGCTTCGATGATGGAAATGGTCAATGGTTTGTATAAGATAAAAGAATCGCATGGAATTGATACGTCGGACGAATGGCGATTTGCATTAGAAAGCTTGATTCAGATTTTGGCGCCTTTTGCTCCGCATATTACAGAGGAATTGTGGCATGAAATGGGTCATGATGATACGGTTCACATCGGTCACTGGCCAAAGTGGGATGAAAAATATCTAAAGAGCAGCGTGATGACTATTATAGTTCAAGTGAATGGCAAGCTTCGTGCGAAACTTGAACTGCCGAGTGATATGGGCAAGCAGGGTGTTGAAGCGGCGGCTCTGGCTGATGAAAATGTCCAGAAGTTCACAAACAATAAACCACCTAAAAAGATGGTTTATGTTCCAGGTAGGTTGGTGAATATCGTGGTTTAGAAGACGGTCTATTTAGATTTGTCTTCTATTTTCGTTATGGCTATGCTTGGCTTCCCATCACCGTTTATGTCGCCTATGGCAATGTTGACGGTAGTTCCTGGTTGGATCTCTGAGTCGCCAGTCTTGCTTTTGTAGAGATCTTTCATGTAGACAGCAGTTTCGTATATGGAGCTTCTTGCTTCATTAGGGTCTATCTTATTTTCAGGATTTTCCTCGTTATATTCTTCCATAGCCGCTTCGGCTGCTGAAGTCGGATTTTCTCCCTCTTCAAGTGTGACGGTGTGAATTTCTGTATCTTCTGGCAGCTCCGTAATGACTCCATTGCTATAATTCTCTACAACTTGAGCTACTTGGTGGGCAGGGCTTGGTCCTTTTTCTGGTGATTTAGGGCTATAGAATAAGCCTGAGGCGTTCGCAGCTCCAGCTAATCCTAACGCGGCCAATGCTACTGCACCGATCTTAACTACAGATTTTGGTATTTCTATTACAGACCTGTCATCTTCATTATTGCTTTGTGATGTAAATCGTTCCGTGTTCATGTTTGCTATATTACCATAAACAACATAAAAAGTCAATATTATTATCTAATTTTGCAGACAAGCTCTTGAGATTGTCTAATAAAAAAGGTATAATGGTACGTAAGTTTTATGACAACCTAAAAGAGGAGAACAAATTATGGCACAACCTAAGAAACAGAGCAGCCCACGTAAAACTGGTCTTCGTCGCAGCCACTTAGTATTAAAATTGGCACGTCGTGTTAACGCAACTTCACCAGTTAAGGTAAAAACAACCAAGCGTGAAACTGGTAAAACAACAAAATAATAATTACGAACAGGACGCTTAATAATGGCATCAAACCGTCATTTGGGACGAATTGTCGCATTGCAAACACTTTATGAACATGAATTTCGCAAAGAGGTTGGCGATAGCGATGTTGACTATAAGACTATTTTAAAGCGTAATTTGGCTGAATATAAATCATCAGTTGACGACATTGAATTTATCGATAATTTGATCAGCGGCATACTTTCGATACAGAGTCAATTGGATGAGAAATTACAGCCATTGGCGCCAGAATGGCCTATCAGTCAGTTGCCGCGAATTGATCGGGCAGTACTTAGAATTGGTTTATATGAATTGCTATATTGTGCAGATACTGTTCCACCAAAAGTGGTGATTAACGAAGCAGTAGAATTAGCAAAAGCGTTCGGTTCGGATAACTCGGGTAAGTTTGTGAATGGCGTGCTTGGCACGGCACTCCGTACTCTCGTGGAGGAGTCCGACAGTGAGAACAAGCAACTTTGATAAGATAAAAAAATATTTTAGTGGCAGCAAGAAGCCATTGATTCAGGAAATTGTACGCGAGCCAACTGCTGGTGGTGTGATTTTTCGTCGTAATAAAAAGGGTGAGGCGGAATTTTTGCTTTATCAAGACGCTCGCGACCGCTGGACAATTCCCAAAGGTCATATTGAGCCAGGTGAAACAGCTCAAGTGACGGCTCGTAGGGAAATCGGCGAGGAAACTGGATTGAAGAAAATTGAACTGCACGGCTGGCTAGGCAAGGTAAATTTTCGTTATCGTCGAATTGATAAATTGGTATTGATGACAACGCAAGTTTATCTAGTTAAGGCACTAGATCCTAATGAGAAACTCCAAAAGGAAGAGTGGATGAATGGTCTTAAATGGTTTAGTTTTCATGAGGCGCTGGATGAAGTTGAATATGAAGATATTGGCAAGCTGATTCTTTTGGCGATGAAACGAATTAGACAGGAGAATTTATAAATGAACGGAATGAACACTGCGCCATATCAAGATTTTGCGCGCGAAAAATTAGGTTTTGAATTTACGAATTTGGATTTGCTGATTACAGCTTTGACTCACCGTAGCTATGTGAATGAGCACCGAAAATCCGTTCATCATCACAATGAGCGCTTGGAATTCTTAGGCGATGCGGTTTTGGAATTGGCGGTAACGGAATATTTGTTTACGCATTTTTCTGAGCCAGAGGGAATTTTGACTGCTTGGCGGGCAGCTTTGGTGCGAACGGAAAGTATTGGCGATGCTGGCGATAAGTTGGGTTATGGTCCGCTGATTCGTATGTCAAAGGGCGAGAAGAACGGCTCGGAGCGAGCGCATTTACAGATTTTAGCCAATGCATTTGAGGCGGTAATTGGCGCTATTTATTTGGAGCGTGGTTTTGATGATGCTCGCGATTTTATTCACAAGCATATAATTGTTAAGTTGGATGGAATTTTGGAGTCGGGCAGCTGGCGTGATCCGAAGTCGTATTTGCAGGAGATTTCTCAGCGAGTTGACAATCAAACGCCGGTATATAAAGTCCTGAGCGAAGAAGGTCCAGATCACGATAAGGTCTTTACCCTTGGGGTTTTTGTTGGCGATAATATGATGGGGCGAGGCATTGGTCCATCTAAGCAAGTTGCCCAACAGCAAGCTGCTCGTGCTGCAATTGCTAAATATAAAGAATCTGGCGAGAAATAATTAAAGTTTGCACGGCGTAAACTGCTCGTGTATAATGAAAATACAGTTTAATTCCAGGAGGAGGGGCAGAATGTCAACAATAGATCAGCAGTTTGTAGAATATACTGTAAAGGCGTTGGTTGGACATCCAGAAGACGTCATAGTAGACCGAACAATTGATGAAAAAGGCGTTTTACTAACATTGACAGTTAATCCAGCAGATTTGGGTCGAGTTATTGGTAAGCGTGGCAGTACGGCACAGAGTTTGCGTACGCTTCTGCGAGCTTTGGGCGCAAAGAATGACGCTCGATATAACTTGAAGATCGTTAACAATGATGGTTTTTCTGGTGAGCGTGAGAGCAATAGCTATAATGATCATGCTTCTGTGGATAACTCAACAGATGAAACTGTGGAAAATGAATCATCTTACGCAGAAAACACCAGAAAAGAGCTTGCAGAACTCGACGATCTTGATATATAATTAAAACCAGTTCAAGCACAGACATTATGCGAGAACAGCTCTATGCGAGACAATGGGTAACCATTGAGAGCCTTATTTGTGCTAAAAAACCGTCCTTATTGGGGCGGTTTTTTGGTGGGGAATAATTTCTGCAAAAAGACATGAAAATAGCCCGCCAAGAGGCTCAAGCCGAGACTTAATGTCTCAAGGCGAGCTATTCTCATTGGCGGGCGTTAGCCCTTTGTGATGGGTCGAGAGATCCAACCGCCAACATCCTCTAGTGGGAAGGGTGGTTGGAGCGTGTCGATCCAGAAAATGAGTATCCCCGGCGGGAGCACCATAAGGACTTCCACCAGGAACACCACTGAGTCTTGACTCACTCGCCGTCCTTCTTATCCAGGTACTTCGTGAGGTAGCCGACGAGGCCGCCTGCAGCGACCTTACCGCCGCTCCAGATGATATTGGTGAGGGCACGCACGATCAGCGGGGAGACGACGATGAGAACCATGACGATGAACATGGAAATGAGAGCAGTAGCAGTCATTGTAGTTGTCCTTTCTATGTAAGGGCTACTTCTGTTCGGTTGAACAAAAGCTGATACATATATATCATACCTGGACAAAAAAGTCAATACTTGCTACACTGTAACAGATGAGAAAGTTTCAAGTAATTACGCTTTTCCCAGAAATGACGACGGGAGTTTTTAATAATTCCATGATGTGGAAGGCTCAGAAAGACGGTATCGTGGAGCTTACGACGGTGAATCTGCGGGAGTTTGGTTTGGGTCCTCGTCGTCAGGTTGACGATACTCCTTATGGCGGCGGCGACGGGATGCTTCTTATGATTGAGCCGTTATGGAAAGCGGTAGAATTTGCGAAATCTCAAGATGAAACAGCGAAAGTGGTATTAATGAGTCCGCGCGGGCAACGCTGGAAGCAGGCTAAAGCTCAGAAAGAAGCCGATGATGACAGGGGTGTGATATTTATTTGCGGGCGATACGAGGGTGTTGATGAGCGAATTTTAGAACTAGTTGATGAACAATGGAGTATTGGCGATTTTGTGCTGACGGGCGGAGAGCTGGCGGCAATGATGATGATTGATTCTATTGTTAGGTTGATTCCTGGAGTTTTGGGCGGCGAAAAGTCTGCGGAAATTGAAAGTTTTTCAGATGGAGAAACGTTGGAATTTCCGCAATATACACGACCTGAGGAGTTTAAAGGTTTACGTGTGCCGGATGTTTTATTGAGCGGACACCACGGAAAAATTGTCGAGTGGCGCGCTGAACAATCGCGGATATTGACCAATAAAAATACCCCATAGAGACGGGGTATTTTAAGTTGTGGTGGATTTGTCGTAGAGCGAAAGATACTGTTTTATGGTGTTTATTTTTGTAACGTTCGCTGATTTAACTTTATGACGTTTTTACAAAAAGTGCAAGTGCTTTCGTAAAAAATACAACAAGCTTGAGCTTTTTTGACGCGCAAGCTATACTGAAATTATGTCTAGAAAAGTGAATAAAGTTGTTAAATTGATTACAGGACTATTGATAATGGTGCCATTATTATGTCAATTATTTACATTTGAGAAGTTTTCTGCGGCCCTTACCTCTGCGGGAATTACGCCATATTTAAGTCTTCCGATTGCGATAATATTGGTAGTTGTTGAGCTAATGTCGTTGCCGTTTTTAATTGATATGAATATGCCAAAAAGAATTACTCTGACGAGCAGAATGGCTGTTTTTTTGAGTTTGGGGATTATGACGGTAATTAGTTTTTTGGCGTTTGCGAATGGTCATGTGGCGGTGATATTTGGTGCAACGATAAAGAATGTGAATAATGTGGCTGCGATTTTTCTGGTATTCATGATGTGGATTTTGTTGATTTGCGCAAATTTATCGACGAAAAAAACAGCCAAATAATTGGCTGCTAAATTTCAAACTTGGCTGGGATGGAGGGATTCGAACCCCCGAATGGCGGGACCAGAACCCGCTGCCTTACCACTTGGCGACATCCCAACGGCAAACATAATTGTACTATAGAAAAATGATTTCCGCAAGCGTTTACTGGTCAGCGTTGACGCGATATACTGGTAGTATGGATTTGCAATGGATCGTGAAGCTAATTGCTGACGGACTAGTGGTGCCGGTCGTGCTAATTGGTGCGTACGCGCTGATAAAATTGGTGCCAAATAAAGAGAAATATCAAGTTTACAGCCAAGTTCTGATGGCTGGTTTGACTGCTTATGTGGCGGCAAAAATTATCGGGTCAATTTATCAACCAGATCAAATGCGTCCGTTCGAGATTTTGGGCGTATCTGCCGGCGCGTCATTCCTTAATAATCCGGGTTTTCCGTCTGATCACGCGCTATTTACAATGGCAATTACTTTGGCGGTATTTTTCGGAGCGAAGAGCTGGCGGCTAGCTGTTGTTTGTTTGGTTATGACAATCTTAATATGTGTCGGTCGGGTTATTGCTCTGGTGCATACGCCACTTGACGTTATTGGCGGATTATTGATTGCTTGCGTAGGGATTATTTGGTATAAACCGATGAATCTCCTGAAAAAGCATAATATTTAAGCAAATACATTTGCAATATTGACAAGTTTACGTTACAATTTACGTATGAAATTATTGTCAGCTATTTTCCGTGAAGAAATATCAGATTACACATATCCATTTTCAAGGCGAGTTTTCTTGAGGATTTTGGCGATTTTAGTTGCTAGCGGCGTGGCTATCTGGTTGCTGGCGCTTGCGTTTGATAAATTTATGATTACACCCGTATTTTGCGCGAACGCTGAGCATATTTCTATTTGCGCAAACAGCACGAGCATCGCATCTTACGTTGCGTTAGTTTTGGCGGGAATTATGCTAGTTCCAGTGTTGGCGGTATTTGGTATTAAGCGACCTTTGCTAGTAGTAATCGCGGCAACTGTGTCATTGTGGGGTGTTACATTATGGGCTGGCGGATCTTGGATTTTGTCATTGCTATGGGTGGTTTTGGCTACAGTTTTGGTATATTTGTCGTTAATCTGGTTGAACAGAATTCGTGGCAATGGCGCAGCAATTTTATTTATGGCAATATTTGCAATTTTGGCGCGAGTTGTCTTAGCGTTATAATCACTGTACACTAAGTGTATGGAAATCATTATCATTATTCTCTTAATTGTTATTACTATTGGTTTGGGTGCGACTTTATTTGTCCTGCAATCAAAAATCAGCGAGCTAAAAAATCAATCATCCGTCGAGTTGATTAAAACCGATGTCGTGGAATTGGGGCGAACTATTGCGAAACTGAATGAATCCGTTAGCGATAAGTTGGAGCGAAGTAATGCGCAAGTCCAAACTTCCGTACAGAAACAATTGTCGGAAAGCGCAAAGTTGGTAGCTGACGTGACGCAGCGATTGGCAAAATTGGACGAAACCAATAAGCGTGTGGTTGATGTGGCGACCGATCTTAAAACCTTGCAAAACGTGCTGCAGAATCCAAAGCAACGCGGGGTTTTTGGTGAGTTTTATCTGGAAAGCGTGCTGGATAATGTTTTGCCAGCCAAGCAATATCAAATGCAATATCGCTTCAAGGATGGCGAAATTGTTGACGCGGTTATTTTTCTGGACAAGGGTCAAATATTGCCGGTGGACAGTAAGTTTTCTTTGGAGAATTACAATCGCATGATTAACGCCGAGACAAAATCTGAGCGTGAAATGTGGCTAAATAAGGTGAAGGCTGACCTTAAGGGGCGAATCGACGAAACTAGTAAATATATTCGTCCGCGCGAAAACACCATGGACTTTGCCTTTATGTTTATTCCTAGCGAATCTTTGTATTACGATCTTCTGATTAACAATGTTGGTCAGGGTGGTTCGAGTCGCGATTTGATTGAATACGCGTTCCGGGACAAGCGGGTTATTATTGTGAGCCCGACTAGTTTTCTGGCGTACCTGCAGACCGTTCTTCAGGGGCTTCGTAGTTTGCAAATTGAGGAGCAGGCCAAAGATATTCAAGTTCGAGTTGGGCAATTGGGCGTTCACATTAAAAAGTTTGACGAGCTGATGACAAAAATGGGCAAGAGTTTAAGTACGACCGTTGGTCATTATAACAATACGTACAAGGAGCTAGGGAAGATCGATAAGGATGTCGTGCGAATTTCTGGTGGCGATAACCAAGCGCAGCCGGAGCTGATTGATCGGCCGACTCAGGAAGATTGACATAAAAAATACCCCGCCGATTAAGCGGGATATTTTATTGTGAAGTTATAATCTATTCTTCGTCTTTGTTTCGGTAATTGACGAGTAGAAATAGGTTACCGCCTAATGCTGCACCGATTAGGGTAGCGGCAATTACTTCCAGGCTAAAGCGTGAATAGCTTTTTTCACCTTCAGCTGGCAATACTCCGTTGCTGCGTAGTTGAGAGTCGGTTTTTTCTGTAACAGCCAAAGAAACTGCTGGGTTCAAAGTTGCGCCTGAGATGTAGATCTCGCGTGGGTAAGTGCGGCCGTTTTTCTCAGTTTGAGTAGTACTTTGATCTTTTTGGATTTTTGCAATAGCAGTACTTTTAATGTATGAAGAGATTGAGCCAGATACGACAAGACCAATCATCAATGCCAAGCCAATTCCAAAAGCTTGACCAGCTGCTTTGATTTCTTTGCGCTGCAAAACTGCGGCGACGCCAAATACAAAAACTGCAGTGCCGACTAATTCCATCGCGAAGATGCTCCAAGAGAACGCGGTGAATTGGTCGAAGCTTAGGGCAAATCCGCCGTTGGTCAATGAGCCTACAAGTACGATAGCCGCCATTGCGCCGAGGAATTGTGCGCCCCAGTAAAATGGTACAAGTACGGTCTTTAGCTTACGCATCGTCCATAGACCAAACGTGACAGCTGGGTTTACGTGTGCACCAGAAATGTTGCCGATAATTGCAACGATGAACATCAACGCAAAACCGACATACATTGATGACAAAATGTCTGATGCGAATAATGCGGCAAGTGTCAAAATGAATGTGCCGATAACTTCTGCAATAACGATGTTAATTAAATTGTTTGGTAATTTAGAATCTAGTTTGACACGCTTGTTTTTAGCGGTAGATTCAGCAACGACGTACTTGACGGTCGTTTTTGTTTCAGTCTTAGCGGCAGCGGTTTTCTTTTCTGCAGCTTTAACTGGGGCTTTCTTTGAAGTTTTCTTCGTAGCCATATTCCCTCCTTAAAGTAATATCACGACTATTATAACATAATTTGCTATACTGTAGTTATGGGATTATTTGTAAATCAACAAGATCAGCGTAGTGAATTGCAAGAGCGAATTGCGGCGGAATTAAGAGAGAAGGCGAAAGCTTCGAGTTTGCAAGAAAAGGCAACTATGGACGGCGTCGACGACATAAGATATTTGGAAGGCACGAAACAGACGACGACTTTGGCGTGGGCGTGGATTTTAATTGCTATTATGGCTGGTGCGGTGATTGTAATGTTTTTAATGCAAGGACGATAAAATGGTTGACTTAGACGAATTGAGAAGAGAAATAATTTTGGCGGTTTCGCAATCCAAATCTCCGCGTGAGTTTTTACGTGATCGACGACTTAGGGAGTTGTACGATCAAATCAAGTCATTGCCACCAGTTGAGCGTGGTCCGTTCGGTAGGCAGATTAACGAGCTGAAGCAGGCTGTTGAACAGGCTATTGCTGTACGACTGGAAGAGCTGGAAAAAGTTGACTTGAAACCGATTGACGTTACGGCGCCGATGGATATGAATTCTCCAAAACCTGAACTTTTGCCGAGCGAACAAGGCACGATTCATCCGCTGAGCGCTGAAATTGAGCGCATTTCTGAGATCTTTAATCGCATGGGTTTTGTTACGGAAGAGTCCAGAGAGATTGACGATCAATTCCATATGTTTGAGAGCCTGAATTTTCCAAAAGGTCATCCAGCGCGCGACGATTACGATACGTTTATGACAGAGGAAACTGATTCTAATGGCGATCGTTTGATTGCTCCAGCACATACGTCGACTATGCAAAATCGTGTGCTAATGAAATATCGCGACAATTTGGAAAAAGGCGAGGCGATTGCCGCTATCGTTCCTGATCGTGTTTTCCGCAACGAAGATTTGGATGCGCGCCACGAGCATACGTTTTATCAAGTCGAAGGCGTGTACGTTTCGCGTCGGGTTAATGTTGGCAATTTGATTGCTACGCTGCAAGAATTTTTGCAGGAATATTATGGCAAGAAACTTGACGTTCGCGTTAATCCATTCTACTTTCCGTTCACTGAGCCGAGCTTCGAGTTTGCGTTAAGTTGTCCGTTTTGTGAAGGAAAAAATCCTGATTGTAAAGTCTGCTCTGGTGAAGGTTGGATCGAACTGTTAGGCTGCGGCATGATCCACCCGAAAGTATTGGAAGCTGCTGACATCGATCCAGATGAATACACCGGTTTTGCCTTTGGCTGCGGAATCGACCGCTTGGTTATGATGAAGTATGGAATCGAAGATGTCCGTCATTTTGAGAGCGGCAAGTTGGACTTTTTGGAGCAGTTTTAAGGAGCTATTACACACGATAATAGTAGTAGCCCAAAAACTTGTAATAAAAAAGGCAGTCCTGTGTGCCGATAGAGAATTTGTTGCAGCGAGAGAGATCGCTAAAAAAGATAGGAGGAGGTAAAATGGATACACAACAATTTGACGCACTTATCATTGGTTTTGGCAAAGCTGGCAAAACATTGGCGGTAGCGCTGGCAAATGCGGAAAAAAAGGTAGCGCTAGTGGAGCGGTCGCCAAAGATGTATGGCGGCACCTGTATTAATATTGCTTGTATTCCTACTAAGGTGCTAGTCAATGCAGCCGAACATCATCAAAATTTTGATGAGGCGATGGCACGTAAGACAACAGTGGTAGCGCGGTTGAATGAGAAGAACTATCATATGCTTGCGGATCGTGAAACAGTGAGCGTCATTGAGGGTGAGGCATCGTTCGTAGATGATCGTACTGTGAAGGTTGTGGCGGGTAGCGACGAGCTAGTAGTTAGTGCACCGCAGATTTTTATTAACACCGGTGCGGAATCAATCATCCCAGATATTCCAGGTGTTGATAAGCCGTTTGTGTATACCAGTACTGAATTGCTGGATAGAATGACGCAGCCAAAACAGCTAGCTATCATTGGTGGCGGTTATATTGGGTTAGAATTTGCCTCAACTTATGCCAAACTTGGTACAAAAGTAACAGTATTTGAGAGGGGCGATGCTCTGCTTGCACGTGAAGATCCAGCAATTGCTCGGGCTGCTACTGAAGCATTGCAGGCACAGGGTATTGAGATTGTGTTTAGTGTGGATGTGACAGCGATTGAGGGTGAGTCTACTGCGACGATTCGCACAGTAAATCATGATGATTACGCTGGTTATGATGCGGTTTTGATGGCCACGGGCCGTCGCCCGGCAACGATGAGCTTGAATTTACCAGCTGCTGGTGTAGCGACGGATGAGCGCGGGGCAATTGTGGTTGATGAAACACTTCGTACTAGTCGGTCGCACATTTGGGCAATGGGCGATGTAACGGGTGGGCCACAATTTACCTATGCGTCGCTGGACGATTTTCGGATTGTGAGAAGCCAGTTGCTGGGTGACGGTCTGTACACTCGCGCCAAACAAAAAACCTTGCCGTACACGGTCTTTATGCAAACGCCGCTAGGTCGGGTGGGTATGACAGAGGCTGAGGCGCGTGCGACGGGGTGCGAAATTATCGTAAAAGAGCTGCCTGCTATGGCGATTCCACGCCTGCATGTTGATAATGCTACAACAGGATTGCTGCGTGCGGTGATTGATGCAAACACTGAACAAATTTTGGGTGCTAGCTTATTGTGTCGTAACTCACCAGAAGTCATTAATATTATCAAAACTGTAATGGATAATGGCCTGCCATATACTGTGCTGCGTGACCAAATATTCACTCATCCAACGGTGAGTGAGGCATTAAACGATTTATTTGCATAAAGGAGGATTATGAATCACACAATTTTTGATGACATTGTATCTGGAAAAATGAAATCTTGGAAGATTTGGGAAGATGAGAAATTCCTAGCATTTTTAACACCGTTTCCGAATACGCCAGGTTTTACTGTGGTGATTCCGAAGCAGAATCCGGGCGATTACATATTTTCTTTAGACGATAATTTATATTCCGAAATGATGCTGGCAGTGAAAAAGGTTGCCGGTATTTTGGAAAAAGCATTTGATACCCCACGAGTGGCGCTGATTTTTGAAGGCACAGGTGTGGCGCATGTGCATGCCAAATTGATGCCTCTTCATGGCGATTTGGCAAAGGGAATTGGGTCGCCAGTGTCGCACGAGCAAGCGTTTTATGAGGAATATCCCGGGTGGTTAACCACGGCTGACGGTCCAAAAATGGATGACGCTCAATTGGATGAAATTCAGGCGCGAATTTTAGCCGTGCAAGGTAAATAGTAATTTTCTATTTTGATTCTAATTTTACGTCTTTTCCTTCGTACATATCCAAATAGAACGGATATAATTTGTCGGCGTGCTTTTTAACTTCGTCTTGGTTTAAGGCTACAATGTCGTGACCGATGCCAAATGAGGCCGGAATTGAATAATATTGGAATTTGGCGCCAGAAGCTGCAGCCATTTGCTTAGGTATGTTGACTGCGAGATTTTTATCAATTGCAGTGTCGTTTTCGCTAGTTACAACCCCGACATATTTTAGCTCTGGAGCTTTTAGATCGGATTTATAGTTCTTGGCGATTATTATATATTTTCCAAGAGCGCGATATGACAAATTGCTACCCGTGAACGAATCTGGAAGAATATTACGTC
Source organism: Candidatus Nanosynbacter sp. TM7-057 (assembly GCF_022828295.1). Lineage (NCBI taxonomy): Bacteria > Bacillati > Minisyncoccota > Nanosynbacteria > Nanosynbacterales > Nanosynbacteraceae > Nanosynbacter > Candidatus Nanosynbacter sp. TM7-057. Next base: position 68,661 of record NZ_JAJQJT010000002.1, read on the forward strand.
CGTAAAGATTTCGTAAAAGCGGGATTTTCCAGGAAGGAGTTTCTGATGCTGAAGGTTGATAAAAAGGTGATAGAAGTAGCGCTCGTGATATCGTTTGGCTATTGTACTGAGTAATCCAGGTTGCCATATTTGCGCCGCCAGAAAGTCCGACAACTCCCGTTTCATCGCCCAAACCGCTAATTATGCTAGTGCTGGAGTTCATAAATTGTGCCATTGCTGGAATGGTAATTTCTCCATGCCGTTTGTTATCGGTGAGGCCATGGCTGGGAACGCGGGGAATGTAGACGTTGTAGCCAGCGTTGAAAAAGGTGTCGCCCAGGTCTGCGAATTGCTGTGGGCATGCGCTTACGCCGTGAATCATCATAACGGCTTTGGCGGTTCTTTTGCCGTGGGTTTTAATAATCGATCGACATTCTGATCTAACGTCGGTATTTGAAGTGTCTTCACTAACAGTACGATTTGCAGCGGCGATGGCGTCGTTATAGTTCAATTTCTCAGAGCTTGAAGATTGCAATTGCTTGGATGTTGCTGGCCAAAAGAAAGCTGCGGCGACTAATAAGGCGATTATAACGACAATTGAGCAGACTACCCGAATAGTAATTTTTATGATGCGATTTTTTCGTGAAGTATTCATGGGTATATTATAGTATATTTTAATATTATTTCAGCTTAAGCATTATAGTAGGCGTATAATAACCAACATAATGAGAGTCAATTATTTACAATTATCAAATATCCTTAGCTTTAAATACGAGGAGGATATAAACAGCGCCTTTAATATTGAATTTGACCCAGATCTTAATATTATTATTGGAGGGAACGGATCTGGCAAGTCAACGGCTTTAGAGGCTATGAATTTTGTATTCACAAGAGTCCTATTTAAGTATTGTGAGTTTAGGGATTATAATTTTTCGTTGTCAGGTGAAAATCGAAGAAATGTCCTTGTGATAGATGATCGATCTAATAATATTTCAGGTCTTCGACTCCAGCCTAATTGGAATTCGGAATCGAAACCACAGAGAATAAGAATATCATTTACACTTGATGATGTTGACAAAACTAACATGAGCCATATAACAAATAATTACACTCATATAAAAAATATATTTGAGGAGTATTCTCATATAGAATTTCCCATAGATTTTAGGCCTATAAATGGCGATATAAAAATTGTTATAGATATTATCTTTAATTATGAAAAAAGCACATACAATGTAGAATATACTGATTCCACGCCGGATTCCGTACAATTTTATCTAGAATACTACCAGGCTATCAACGAAGCTATAGCGATACATAATAATAAACATGCCGACCATGTAAAGTTATTTTTACCATCTCGTGATTCAATCTGAGCGATACATAATAATAAACATGCCGACCATGTAAAGCCTCTTGGAAGTACATTTTCTATGTTGTCTGCTTTTCGTAATTATAATACTTTCTCTCTACAAACCTCTTTGCAATCTAACCCAGCAAGCCAACTACGAGAAATTAGGCGCGATTCTTCTTATCGCAGTAATCATGATCAATCTGGTAGTGAGCCAGCTATATTCAATATTGTAAAGCTCAAGCTTGGTGAGGAATATCTTAATTTTTTAAAAGGCAAAAAGGATATTGATGAAGCCAAAGACGCTGTAAATAGTTTGAAGATGGTTAATGATATAAATAGCAAGCTTAAACTATTGAATTTAAAATTTTATATAGAACTCACGGACTTAAGAACTTGGTCATACGAATTTAGATTTTACGATACAAAAAATGAGCGGAATCTAGGAGATATTAACAGTCTTAGCGCTGGACAAAAATCGATTATGCACTTGATATTTGAGGCGTACGGTCGGGATGATGTAAATGGCGGTCTTGTTATTATCGATGAGCCGGAGATTCACTTACATTACCAATTTCAATTTGAATATCTTAAAATACTCGAAAATCTAGCGGACGAGCAAGATGTGCAATATATAATAGTAACTCATTCGGAAGGATTCATAAGCAACAAGACAATAGGGTATGTCAAACGATTTTCGCTAAATGAAGAGCGTAATTCCGTGGTGTGCGCTCCCAATATTAGAGAAGATCAAAGAAAGCTGATAGAGATTCTAAATAACACCCAAGCTGCTAGAGTGCTGTTCTTGGATAAGGTTTTATTAGTCGAGGGTCAAGATGATGAGTATTTCTTTAGAGCTGCTATAAAGATACTACATCAAGAAGCTAGTCAATACATTACTGTATATGGCGTGAATGGCGAGAGGAGCATATTTTCATTTAAATCATTTTTTGAATCTTTCGGGCTAAAAGTCTATTTTATTAAGGATCTAGATACTACAAAAACGGATTTCTATAGAGGATTTTACAAAAGTCAAAATAAGAGCCTACCGCCAGTAAAAACAGACAAGCAGATAATTGCATATAGAAACGAGCATCCTGACCTAGACGAGCAAATAGAGTTAAGATATTCATCCGACGCGTTTTATCTGAAGAAAGGAGCTATCGAACAGTACACTGGAAAACCAAAAAACATTGAGCATGTAATTGATTTTTGTGAAAATGATATGGACAATTTTCTAAAAAGCGATGACGAGAAAGCAAAAGAAATTCGTAAAATTATAGAAATTATCTCAAAATAGAGTGGTTTTCGGCTAAACGAGATATTTGAATATTTATTTATATGATGGTTTAATTATAGCAAGAAAGGCAAATAATTTTATGACCTCACACCAATTAAAATTGGCGACTGAGCCGTTTAATGCTATTATTTCTGGCAATAAGACTATCGAGTCGCGATTATATGACGTCAAACGACAGAAAATCCAGATTGGAGATCGGATTATTTTTACAAATAGAGATAATTCTGAGCAAACTGTTACCGCTGAGGTTATTGGTTTGCTGAGATACGCGACATTTCGTGACTTATTTTCTCACAATAATCCGCGAAAGTTCGGCGGTGATAATGTCGAATGGTTAGAAAATCAAATTTCTGAATTTTATTCTATTGAAGACCAAAAGATTTATGGCGTGATTGGTATTGAGTTTAAGGTTTGTCAATAAGCTTGCATATTGGCGGCGTTAATATTTCCTCTTCAGGATCTTTTCTCTGCTAGAAAATCAGTTAGAGCTAATAATCCAGAATTATCGTCGCCTTTACTTGTTTTAGGATTGCGTTCATGTTTGTGACGTTTATAGTTTTTGCTATATCAATGTTGGATTGCATCTCGGCTTCTATGTGTGAGATGGACTGTTGAATAAGAGACATCTCAAAAGGCGTAATATCGTTGATAGTTTTTTCAAATAATGTATTAGACTCGCTTGTGAATAGTGCGGACGTAAAAAATACGCTTGATTCGCTAGTCGTGCCGTCTAACTTTCCAGTAAAAGCTCGGTTGCCGCCAGCTTTTTCCGTTTCCTTTAAGAATCGCCTAATGATCAGATGCTCAAACAAGTGGCACTCGTCGTGGTCTGCTGGTAAATCGTAGACAGAGTATAGCTTATGGATCATAGGTTTATTATAACAAGGTAGTAACCCTACTCAGGTAGCTTTATACTACCAGGATGGGGTATTCTCGAACTTAGAAACGCTCAGTCAACATAAATTTACCAACTCCGCTTTTGTTTGACCGCTGCCAGATAATAGTGGCAACGACCATTTGGGTCTGAGACGAAAAATAGTTCTTCTACTTCATCATTTGGACAGATTCTGAGGTGTTGGTCATTGGCATACGGCTTGATAAGATATGTGAATTCAAACTCAAAACCGCCAGATATTTTCTTTACTTGTTGGCTCTCGTCTGTTGGGTCGGGATAGTCAATTGCTACAAGTATGAGCGACTGACCAGCTGTTGTTTGAAATAGATAATAGACCGCATCTGGATATAGCGTGATGAAAGAAGCAAATTCACGAACATATGTTGCTTCATTAAGTAAAGGAAAGGCTTGAGTGATAAAATCTGGTATTGTGATGCCGATGCTATTTTTCATGTCTTTATAATTGTACTATTTTGAGTGTGAAAAATGGACAGTTTTATGACGTGTATCGTGGTCTGCTGGTAAAGAATATGCTGAATGCAAGTTGTGAATCATGAATTTATTATATCAGTATGGAAGTTAGCTTAAATCTTATAAGCTCGGTGGCATGGTCGTACGAAGAGAGGCTTTATTCATCATAATCAAACAGGCTTCCAGCTCCCGCCGCTTTATATAAAGCATCTATCGCTAAGAGCATATCATTCTGAAGTGTTGGTTGGTTGTCAATATTCTTATCATAAAAATCCCGTAATGACTCCGGATAGTGTTCGTCGGGTGCGTCGTACAGGAACGTATCCTGCAGTAGTTTCTTCTGCTCGGGTGAAATATCATTAAAAAACTCTGGATGAAAATCATAAAACCATTCTAGGCGAGTTTGTAATTCTAGATATCTATCGTAGTTCATAGCTATATTATAATTCAGGTAATGACCCCTCTCCAAGTCTGAAGAGAGGGGAGTCCTTGAGGACTATCTCCCGCCTGCTCAAGGATGGCTGTATTTTGCCCTAGAGCAATTTTACCTTGGTTATTTGTAGTTTTCTAAGGTCGATTACTTGCCAGTAAAATGATATAATTATATCACGAAATAATCTTACATGATATAAACAGCGATTACCTCTGTTAGTCAAATCTATCGACCATGAATCGACTTCGCGTCGATTCTTTTTTTATTTGACGTAAAAATGAGGCTAGAAATCCTGTACGTTCAGCATTTGTAGCTTCATCAAACGTCAGAGGTATGTTTTTGGCAAAAACGGAGAGTTGGCTAGGAATAATTAGCAACCACGTTCAATTTGTCAGGATGTACAGGCGAAGATATCTAACAAGTATGAGAGTGACTGCGAGCACTCTTGTACGTAAAACGAAAGGAGCTGAAAGATGGCAGCGAAAAACAAACAGATCAAAAAAATCATTAGCTGGGTAGTTGGACTACCAGCCGCGATAATCGCAATCAGCGAGCCAACAGACTTGCGCCTCTGGTGGGTGCAGTTCGCGGCAATCGCGGTGCTGGCGGTCGTATTATTCGCCAACGGCGTGTTCGACGAAACTATCCAAGAATTAAAATCGCGAAAGGAGATTTGGCGATGAAGATACACGTGAACGTGATACCGTCACCAGCTGAACTGGTGACGGTACATAAGCGCGAGCCTATCAATAGGGTGATTGACAGGCTGCGCAAGTTGGACGACTGTGACTTCGACAAGTCGGTCAAAGCAGCGAAGTGGTTGCGGATTTTCGACAAAGGAATGAAGTGGATTGAGGGTAAGTTTTATGGACGAAAATAGTTTGTTTGAAAAATTAGAAAACCTAATCGATCCGACATTTCTCGACCGTGCTTTGGCAGGGGAGGCGTAAGTGGCAGACGCTTACTATAGCCGACCAGAGTGGTCATACTCATCAATGAAGCTGATTCTTGATCACGGTATCGATTACGCAGTTGCAGCTAAACGCGGAGACTTGCCAGACCTAGATAGTAAAGCTATCGATCTTGGTCAGCTGGTCCATATGCTGGTGCTCGGCGGTGAAGATCAGTTCGCTATCAGCCCGTTTGAAAACTTCTACTCGAAAGAATCCAAAGCGTGGCGTAACGAACAAAAAGCCGCCGGCAAACACATTATCACTCTGGATATGTTCAAAGCCGCTGATCAGATTTTGAAGAATATCGAGAATCACCCGTTGGCGAAGCAATACATTTTCGCCAAAGGTGCAACCTTTGAGCACGAAATGTACGCTCGCACCGCCGACGGCGTAGATATGAAAGGTAAGGCTGATGTGTTGATTCGCACTGATGAATCGGCCACGATAACCGACCTGAAAACTACCGCAAAGTTTGACAAGTTTTTCAAAACCGCGCAGTCAATGCACTACGATTTACAGTCAGCAGTTTACACACTGGTGACGGCGTCAAGCCTAGAACTAGATCCGGCGTTAGTCAAGTTTGCCTATTGTGTGGTTGAAACCGTTGCACCATACCGCGTGCAATTCATGATTGCCGGCATCGACTTTGTTGAAGCCGGCGAACGCAAGCTGCGTACGTGTGTCGACGAGATCATAAAGTTTGGCGACAGCGAGCCGAATTTCCTCATTGAAGAAGTGAGGGAGTTGGGCGACTGGAGCCTGTAAAAGAAAGGAGAATATGAAAGTCTTTAATAGTTTAGACCCGACCGAAAAACCATCAATTCTGATGGTTGTGTATGGCGAGGGCGGCGTTGGTAAAACAACGTTTGCAGCCACAGCACCACGACCGATTATCGCTGACTGCGAAAACGGTAGCAAATACTTCGGACTTCGCGGCATTGCAGCTGACGTAGCGCTGATCGAAAAATGGGACGATATGCAGGAGTTTATGCAGATCGCACTCACTGACAACTACGATACGGTGATCATCGACCCGATTGGCGAGCTGATGGAGAAGCTGATCGCCTACATGCGAAATAGAGCCGACAGCAAACTGGTCCAGCGTGACGGCAACCCGACAATGGCAGGCTGGGGCTGGTTGAAATCAACCATGCGAACGTTCTTGAAAACCATGCGTGATAGCGGTAAGCATATCGTTATCGTGGCTCACGTTCAAGAGAAAGACGATGATGGCCGAGTCATTAAACGCCCAATGGTAGCCACAAGGCTATCTGAGGAGCTGGTCAATCTGGTGGACATCGTCGGCTACATGACAACGATCAATGATAGCGAAACCGGCGACACCAAGCGACTGATTATCGTTGATCCAGCCAGCGACAAATATGTTGCAAAAGACCGTACTGGCCGACTGGGACGTTACATCGAACCAGACTTTACGAAGATCGTCGATGGCGTTCGGGGTGATGCTGAGTACGCGTGGATTACGGCAGCACCAGTATTGGCAAGCCGAGAGCAAATCGAAGCAGCCGCTAAGCCAACCATCCCAAGCTCACGTGTCGAAATGACAGACGCTCGCTTGGGCAAATCTGAAGCAGACAGGAAATAAAGGAGGATACATGTCGCAACTACAACAATATGTCGACTCACAAGTCGCAACAATATCACCGTTTAAGGTGAAATCTCAAGAATTACTTGAGCAGGCGAAAGCCAAAGAGGTCACTGATGATACAACCGCTAAAGAAGCAGTCGCAATCCGCAAGCTGATCACCTCGCACCGCTCCGAAGTCAAGAACGCTCGGCTGGCGATCACTCGCAACTTTGACAGCGTCAAGTCACAGTTCATCGACGCTGAAAAGGACGTTCTGGCACCGGCTGAGGAGGCTCTGAAAAACATCAGCCAAAAGATTCTAGCTTATCAGGAAGAACAGGAGCGATTGGCTAGAGAGGAGGAGGCACGCGTTGACGCTATTTGTGCTAAGTTCGCTACCAACGCCAAATCACTACGCAGCCAGAAAGCCTGCGACGAGCGAGGCGCTGAATTAAAGCAGGCATTCGCTGAGTTACCTGAAGCCGATCAGAACCACGCTGAAATCAAGCTGGCATTCACCAAAGCCATCAACGAGTTGCTGACGCGTAAAGACGAACTAACAACCGCCGAGCGTGATGAGGCTGAAGCTGCAAAACTAGCCGCACAACGTAAACGCGAACAAGAGATTGCCGAGGCTGAAGCAGCCAAAGCTGCTAAAGCACAGCAGCCAACTGTCAAGTCTGGCATCAAGACTAAAACAGTATTTACGGTTGTCAATCCTGAGTTAGTGCCACGATCACTATGCGAGCCAAGCGACAAACTAATCCGCGAAGCTATCGCCAATGGGTTACGTGAAATTCCAGGTGTTGAAATCCGCGAGGAAAAGAGTTTCTAAATATGGCAGCAATCAATAACGTAACTCTAATCGGTCGCGTTGTCCGAGACATCGAAGTCAAAACGACGAATAGCGGCAAGTCCGTAGCCTCATTCGCACTAGCGGTTGATGGCTACGGCAAAGATGCCGACGCAAGCTTTATCGATTGCGTCGCCTGGAACAAGGCAGCTGAACTGCTGGCAGAATACGCACCGAAAGGCAAGCAGATTGGCATAACCGGCAGATTGCAAACGAGAATCTGGGAGAAAGACGACATCAAGCGCAAAGCCACTGAGGTTATCATCGACCAGTTCCAGCTTTTGAGCGACGCCAAGGGTGGTAGCAATACCGCACCAGCCACAGAACGATATGCCGAGGAGGACACTAAATCAGCAAATACAACAACTAAACAAGCGGCGAAAGCTACCGAGGACGTTGACCTCGACACGCCGATTGATTTGAGCGAAATACCATTTTAATAAGTGAAAGGAGAGTTATGGCAGGAACGGAAGCGGGCGGCAGGAAAGCTGCCGCAACAATTCTCGCGAAAAACCCAAACTTCTACCGTGAAATTGGCAGAAAGGGCGGATCGAGGTCAAGAGGCAATAAAACGGGTTTTGCACTCAATCGGGAGGCAGCTCGGATTTGCGGCCGAATCAGCAAACGCCGACCTAAGCAGGATGACGAGCTAGCTGAATTTGAAAAAACCGCACCGTACGGCAGATGTAGTATGTGCAATTTAGCACTCGTTAAATCTGACACAGAGCGAAAAGACTATTCAGACATGCACGAAAACTGTATGTATGAAAGGTTTGGAGACTGAAAATGGAAGTGGAATGGACTGTATACGAAATCAGTTTTGGCGGCAAGAACTTGAACCTGGAAGACATTAAGGAATCAACCTTGACGATAGAGTATCCAAATGACTAAAAAAGCACTTCGCAAGAAGCAGCGCCGCAAGCGCAAGAAACTGGAGGTTACGTAATGTCTCTGATGAATTGCACATTCACCGTTCGCTGGAGCGACGAGAAGAACAAACCGTACGCGAAAACCTACGCTACCGAATCTGATGCCAAGCGCGCCAAGAAATGGCTGCTGGAGCACGGCGTTCGGGACGTAGATGTCGCGGTCAAGATAAATAATAAGCCAGCTGGCAGTTTGAAAGACGACAAACAGTCTGAGGCTGCGGCTGAGCAGAAAGGATTTTGGTGGGAGAAGTGAGCAGTATCGTTTCGCTAACCAAACAGCAGATCGCTGTATATAAAATGGCACAGAAGCCAACACCGCAGAACAAGGTTTTGGAGAATGTCAGACTGGAGGTTGTCGAGCAGGAGAAAGGCATACATAAAGCCATGCTCATTGCCACAGACGGTTATAAGCTGATCCGCCGTGAAGTTGACGCCGAGCCTGGAGCAAAAGCCTGCTCGATGAATATCCCGCAGAGCGTTCTCGTTGCCGCTGATAAAGTCATGAAGACTGACTTTGACCGAGCGTATGTTCACGACGGCAAAATTATTGTTCGCACAAATCCGTACGGCGAAATGATGCCGATTGACGAGAGCTTCCCGATTAAAGCCGAGATTCCATTTCAAGAGCAAACCGAGCTGCGCTTTCCAGAGACACGCCCATTCGTTGAGCAAAAAAGTTCAGAGGCGTTTCCTGTAAAGTCGGTCGTAGTTAATCCTAAATTGCTTATCGAGGCACTGCGACAATTCAAGCAGAGCGACGGCATGATGAGTGGCGTAGTCATTCATGTTGGCAAGCATGACGAGCCGATTTTGATAAAGTCCTCGCCAGATTATGCATGGGACGGAAACGAGATCGTGGCTGGCGTTGCACCGATTAAATCTGACGACATATAAACGCCATTAACCAACGACCTACCATATGTCGAAAAACTGGGCGAACATTAACATCAACCGCAGAACTGGACAGATGACCATTTTACCCACCCGGGTCGTCTGTCTAATAGGCGACATCAAAACCTTAAAGCAATTAATCAATGATATACACTTTGATGTCGCCTTGCTCCCAGTTCTACGGTTGAGGAAAAGGAACGAAATGGAAACATTAGTTTGGATTTTACAAGCAGTACCGCACGCTATTTTTATCACTGGCTTAATCGTAGCTGGGCATTGGTCAATTAAAAAAATAATTAAGGCGGTAAAGGAATACGATAATGTTTGAGTCGATGCGAAAATCAATTGAAAAACAAAATGAACTGCTTGAAGAAATCTTGGAGAGAGGCAGTTTAGAAAGCGTATTAAAAGATGTAAGCCCAATCGAAACTAGTGCCACATCTTTGTATATGGACCCGTATAATTACGATGAAACAAAGAGATGTGTAAATGGCAATATCAGTGAACGTATTCTGGAAATCGTAAGACTGTATGGAGAAGTGAAATATCTGACTGAGGTAATTCCAAGGCAGTATGAAACCTTCAACCGCATTAAACAGCAATCTCCGAACGGGACCGTGTGGGAAGATATAGACAACTTTATCAAAAGGTATGAGGAGGAGCATAAGAAATGAAAATTAGTCCGAAGTTTATGAAGAACGCTGAACCGCAAGACGTAGTGATTGTCTTAGGTGTATTTGTACTGATAATTTCAATAATTGTCTTTTTGCACTGGGCTGCTGTTTGGGAGGATCAAATGTCAGAGCGAGAGGCTCAATACACGAATACTAAAGCTCGCTGTAAAACGGTTGGTGGTGAGATGGGCTACTCGAAATGTTACAAGGACGGGAAGGAAATATAGATGAAACAGGATAAGCGCTCAATAAAGCATTTTCGCTGCTGGTTGGTTGAATCAAAACAGTATGTTTATGATATTCAAAAAATTTGTGATGGCAAACTGATTAAAAGTTTTGCCGAGATTTTGAATAATCCAGAAAAATATGTTGTAGAACAGGAAACTGGCGCTATTGATATCGTTAAAAATAAAATCCGAGAGGGTGATATCGCAAAATATCGCAACGCGAACTATCAGCGCGAAGTTTTTGAGTGGCAATATGGCGTCGTGGTTTTCAAAAATTGCGGCTTTGAACTGTACAACCCAATTAATGATACTTCAGAATCACTAACTGATATATCTATCAGTTTTTCGAAAATTGAGGTAGTTGGTAATATTCACGAAGATTCTGAATTGTTGGAGGAGAAATGAGACTATATAAGCTACTAAAAGATTTGCCCACAGTTAAAGCTGGGGCAATCTTCAAAGAGAAAATTAAAATCGATGGCACGAGGGTTTTGAAAGCGTGTGAATCAGGCCATAGACATTCAATTCTTGTTAGAGAAATCAATAATTTTGACGAGTGGTTCGAACCAACAAGCAGTATTAGTTGGAGTCTTAAATGGGGCGATAGATATTGGTACATTGACTATTGGGGCAAGGTTAGCTGTCGCAATTACACGGACGCTATCATTGACAGATTGAATATTGACAATGGTAATGCTTATCACGCCGAAGAAGAATGTAAAGAAGCTTATGAACGCAAACTGGCTGAAGTCAGACTGCGAAAAGCATCAACATTTAAGCCAGACTTCGAGAATGGCAAGGGTGGCTGGATTGTCTATTATGACCATGGACGTGAAACGCTCACCGCGTGTGAACTTGCTGACTGTGATGCTGGTGAACCTGTACGCTATGCGACTAGAGAAGAAGCTGAAAAATCTATCAAAGAAAATGAGCGAGATTGGAAGATTTATTTTGGAATTAAGGAGTGGAAATAATGCCTAATCTCGCAAACATAGATAATCCAACCGAGGATCAGGAGCAAGAAGCATTTGTGCAGTGGTTGCGGCTAAAAGGCTATCCACACTTTCGCGTGCCAAATGAAACCTACACCCGAAGCTGGAGCCAGAAAGCAAAGAATAAGAAGCTTGGTGTGAGTTCTGGTGTGCCAGACTTATTCGTGATAGTCCCAGCAGACTATAGCGACGCAACGATGGAGTTCATACACTATGGAGACAATCCTGTTGTTAGTGGTGACGGTGTTTATGGTAAAAATCATCGTCTTGTTGCTATCGAAATGAAACGCAAGAAGGGAGGTGTAACGTCGGCAAATCAAAAACAGTGGATTAAAACGCTCAATGAGGCTGGCATTCAGACTGTTGTCTGTAAGGGTTGTGATGCGGCGATTGAGTTTATTGAGTCAATAACTAAATAGGAGGCTAAAATGTCTAAAGTCAAAATTGAAATTAAATCATGGTTCAGTGGAGATGTATTGTTTGAGTACGAATCAGACAACGCCACGACGAAAAAAGCAGTTGAAGCAGCTGTTGACGATAACGCTGACCTGAGTGGCGCTGACCTGAGGGACGCTGACCTGAGGGACGCTAACCTGAGTGGCGCTGACCTGAGGGACGCTGACCTGAGGGACGCTGACCTGAGGGACGCTGACCTGAGTGGCGCTGACCTGAGTGGCGCTGACCTGAGGGACGCTGCTATCTATTATTCGGATGGTAATTTTGACGTCAATTATCGTAGAGGTTATTTCTTGAGTCTCACGAATCTTGAAGAGATTGAAACGGAGATGCATCACGATGTCAAAAGCTGTCGTCGATGGTCGTTTACTTGGAAAAACGTTTTGAGAATCAAGAGCTGGAAGCTGAAGCCTGCCGCTGGATCTTTTGAAGCGATAGCTAAAAATGCTAGCGCCGCGTCAAAGGCAATTGCTGATGGTGTTAAAGAGCAGAGCAACGACGAGAAGTGTGCGCAGTCTGAAACGCCAGGGGTTAAAGTTGGCGACAGGGTTGCGTTTAAGCATGGCGACGAATCGATAGAGGCGCTGTGCGGCGAGGTGATTGCGATAAAAGGTAGCGAAGCCGTAGTTGAAGTGAAGCAGCTGTTGGGATGTCAAGCATTCATCCTGCCGTTTGACAAGCTGATCGTCATTCCGCCGAAAACACAAGAGCAATCGAACGATTGAGGGGTTTATGACTGAAGTGGAACGCTTGACTGCTTGATAAAACAGTCAAAGCATTTTATAGCTAGGCGCTGGTGAGATTGAGCGGTTGGGAGGCCGCGATTGCCAGCGCCTAATCTGTATATTTCAGAGGTAGAGGAGGGATAACAAACATGGTCAAATGGCTAAAAATCGACAAACAAGACAAGACGAGGCGACGCCGTCAGGAGATCGGACAGGTCGCCATTTATTATATTTCAAAACAAGCAATTATTATTGGCGACGAGCGAAAATGCAAGCCGTTGTCACACTACATTCTCTTGCAGTCTTGGCAAGATCGAAACAAAAAACCATACCAGAATATGCTGCGCAAGTTGAGGAACACGAAAGATTTGACTTTCATGCAAGCACAGCTCATCGCAAACAGTTACGGCGTGCATATTTCATCTGTCTCTGAGCAGTCAATACCAGAGGAACTACGCGTCAATCTCTAGAATTATAATCATGAAAGATGACTTCAAATCATGTCCTAAATGCGGCCGAAAGTATAAGCGGCAAGACAATTACGATATCCACGTAGCTGGTTGTAATCGTACATCGCCGTCAACTCATGGCGGTGCTAGAAAGGGTAGTGGTGGGGTTAAGGGTAAAAAAACTCAAAAAGTGCTAGATCGGATGAAAGAGAAGCAGCGGATTTTAGACCGAATCACCAGAAACGCTGACAAGCTGTATGAAGCACAGTTCCGACTGGCGACAGGCGTGCAGATACTGTTCGTTATAAAGACCAACCGCAAGGGCAATCGGTTACCGGCAGAGCAAGTTACTGACCCCGAAACTATCGCGGCATTTCTCGACGGTGAGCTGGATGGTGTAGATGATGAGTATTATTTCATCGCTACGCAGAAGCCTGACAACAAAGCGATCAAGGATATGTTAGACCGAGCATTCGGCAAGCCAGTTGATCATGTCGACTTATCTGTCGATGTTCGCGAGAAGCAGCCGCCAAAGATCGTATCGACTATCAAGCCGCGCAAAACGAAAGGCGAATAGCTCATGTCGCTAGAATTAAAGCCGAAGCAGCAAAGCGTTGTCGATATTATTAACGACTGTCCCGAAGTCGATACTATTTATTTGATTGGTGCAGTTGGTACCGGCAAGACAGACATCGCGGCAAGTGTCGGCATTGATATTTGTGACACGTTCGAGAAGACCTACTGGACAGTGTTTCGTAAAAATATTAGCACTGCGAAGCGGTCGGTAATTCCATCATACCTGACAATGCTCGATCGCAAAAACTTCAAGGAGGGCGAGGATTACACATATAACGGCCAAGACTATGAAATCAAGTTTCCTAACGGCTCAAAGATTGGATTTGTGGAGGCGGATGAGACGAAAGACAGGAGCGGCCAGAAAATTAAAGGTATCAACGCCACCGCTAGCCACATTGACGAGGCTGACGAATTATCATTGACGATGTTTACTACAGCCAAATCCCGTAAGGGCCGCCGCAACACCAACGGGCAGCCGAGCATCGCTATCATCACCCTCAACCCGAATGACGTTGATCATATCAAAGAGGTATATATGCGTTGGAAATACGGCGGAAATGGTAAATATGAGCCGCTACCGTTAAACATTCGTGTGGTCGAGTTCGATTTATCTGATTCATGGCAAATGCAATCAGACATCGACGCGATGATGACCAACCCGACATGGTGGGTCGAGCGGTACCTCAAAAATAACTGGGAATACCAGGACGAGAGCAAGACGATATTCCGTTCGAGTATTTTCGCCAAGGCAATCGTCAAGAGCTACGAGCCAGGACGCAAGACGACCGGCTACGACGTGGCGCGTGATGGCGTTGACCGTAGCGTGGCAGCGGACTGGGAGAACCTGACACTGATTGACGGCAGCATCACGAAAGATTCAAGCGAACAGATGGAAACAGGCAAACAGGCAGAGTGGCTGATTGAGCATTCAGATAACTTCTCTATTGGTTACGAGAATATCGCAGTTGATGGCGTGGGTGTTGGCGTTGGTGTTATCGATGGGGGCAAAGACCGCGGTGCTGAGTTCGCGGTGTTTAAGTCTGGCTTTTCGCCCGACCCATTCCTAACATTCGATGACGAGCCAAAGAGCCGAGAGGATGCTGAGCGTTCACAGGAGCTGATGGCGTTTAACAATTTACGGTCGCAGGTGGCGTACATGCTAGCAATGGGTCTTGACAGCGGCAAGGTGAAAATCCTCGAGAGCTTTCCATTTCTCAATGAGTTCATTAAAGAGGCGCAGATGCACCACCACGAGTACAAAGACAAGGTGTTTGTGTTGGAATCTAAGGAATCAATCAAGAAGCGGCTCGGCAAATCGCCTGACATATTCGACTCTGTATTGATGGGTTTTTGGCTACAGCTGAAGCACGAGGTGGTGATGGAGTGGGGCGGAATTATGTAATCCGTATATTTACAGTTAGAGGACTATATGAAATTGAAAGACTTTTTGCGCAATATCAAGTTTGAAAAACCAGACAGGGACACTGTCATCGAAGCGTGGATAGGGCTGTTGATGTTCATTGGTGTGCCATTTTGCATTTGGCTATATTATGGCGGCAAGGTCGCCACAGTGGTGTTTGTCGGCGTACAGCTGATATTTTGGTCGGTTTATTTATACAGGAGCAATAAGTAGATGGGAATTATTAAAACAGCCATGGGATTAAGGGGTGAACGACGTGTGAGTGGCGTTGACCCCGCTTTTCAGAGATTATCAATGTTTGATCATTACCGTGCCAGCAGTTACGCGACAGCTTATCCTAATATTCGAACGGTTGCCAATAAATACATGACAGTGCGACCGTTTGCTATTGACGGCAACGGCAAGCAAGTACCACATGAAGTCATTAACGCCCTGTACCACCCGAATAAATCCGACAGTTCGGTGGCATTTGCTGAAAAGATAGCCGTTTCGACACTGTCTCTACGGAAGACGTACATTTTGGTTTGGAGCAACTATGGCGGAGTAGCAAAGCCTGGCGGTGACTTCAGGGGGCAGGGCGGCAAGAATATTGCCGGCTTTACGTTCTTGGAGTTTCCGCGAGTTGCACGAGTTGGCGACAAGACAACATACACAGTCGGCACACAGACGTTTACTGAAGATGAAGTGCTGGTATTACCTGGTGGTGTTGATCCAAACGACCTGTACGCCGGCTATTCACCATCTGAAGCATCACGTCGCTGGGCGACACTCGACGATTACATCGCCGATTTTCAGGCCGGCTTTTTCGAGAATGGAGCAGTACCGGCCGGGCAATTCATTATTACCGCACCAACACGGCAATCATTCCAAGAGAGTGTGGCGATGTTGCAAGACGCTCATCGCGGAGCAGGGAGCAACAACAACGTTACATACACGCACCGACCAGTTGACTCTAAGACCGGTAAACCGTCGACTACCGCAGCTGTTGAGTGGGTGCCGTTCTCGCAACCAAACAAAGATATTGACTTCGAGAACTTATTCAAGCAGGTTGACAGGCGAATTGATACGTCATTTGGCGTTTCGGCAATCATGAAAGGCATTGATGACACTGCGACATACGCCAACGCGCAGGTGTCAAAGCAGGTATTCGCCGAGAACGTCGTTGATCCATTGCTACTACGCAACTACACACAGCTGACGCACGAGCTAAACCGAATCACTGGTGGCATGGGCATAGCCATTACTTACGAATTCGCTATTCCGCAAGTTGTTGACGAGGTCAAAGTGCAGGCTGAGGCTGATGATATTCGTATCAATAGCATTCTTAAGCTGGAGGCGGCAGGCTACAGTACTGATAGCATCATCGATGCGCTGAAGTTGCCGAACAACTTTAAGCTACTACGCAAGGGTGACTACCAGCCGCCAGAGATTGAAAATGACAAGCCAGATGTTGATGAGGGTGATGAAGTAGCAGATGCGCCAGACCGCCGCAAGGTTGGCGACACGGGGGTTTGGGGAGAAGCGAACGGCACCAGCCCAAAAGCATCAGCCGATAATCAGCCGCAGACGCTCGATGATTTTGAGCAGCTGATTTATGACGCAACGACTGAGTTTATGCAGAAGCAAGTTGATCGAGCTATTGCTGAATCGCGCCAGACGGCCGAAAACAGTACTGAAGAAGACGACGAGCAAAACGAATTTGCCGAAGCGCTACTGTTGATTATCGTGGCACTGATGATAGTTCAGGGGGCAATTTACTTTGAGGATGGTAAGCAGCTACTGATAGATAACGGAGTGTCTACCGCCGAGCTAACAGGCTTTGTGGTAGCAGCATCAACACAGGAAGCATACCGAGCCTATCTGCTAAACGTGGCGCGCTCATACGCTGACGATACAGCCGTCTCAATCCGTCGCGTGCTTGATCATGCGGCATCGCACGGCTGGGCACAGTCTGAGCTAGAGGAGAAACTGCGCGGCATTATGAAGACCGACGAATGGCGAGTACAGAGAATGGCTCGCACTGAGATATCACGAGCTGATGCACTGTCGAGCGTTGAAGCCATGAAGCAGGTGCAAAACCAAACGGGAACGCTGATCGAAAAAGCGATGGAGAGTGAGACCGGCAAGCCGTGCGAATTTTGCGCCACATTGATCGATAAGTGGGTGGCGGTTGATGAGCCAATCCTAAGCCTGAATGAAGCAATCATTGGCAGGGACGGCGGCATATTCATCAACAATTTTGCGCAGAATGACGGCTACGACGTACACCCGAACGGCCATTGCCACCCGAAGTACCGTGTTGTCAAGGCGTATTTGAATGCTGAGCGGCGAATCATTGACGATGAGATGGCTGATTTAGATTTGCGGTGCGAGGAGTGCGGACGCTACCTGAACATCAAGGGTGTGACGCAGATGATCGCACAGGTGCGTTGTAGTAACGCGAAGTGTAAACATGTCAACAATATCAAGATTGTGAACGCCACTTCGACAGACAACCAGGTGCGTTATGAGTTCGATAAATCGTAATCTGTAGTCTTAGAAATAAGACGAGAGCAAGACGCTCAAATTGGACGGGCAAGCAGGAGTCGAAAGCAAACTTTAACAAGGAAATAAAGCATGAAGTTCTGGAAGTGGAGCAATTCCGTTTCATCGAATAATCAAGAGCTTATACTTGACGGGCCTATCGCGAGCGATACCTGGTGGGGCGACGAAGTCACACCCGACCTATTTCGCGAAGAACTCAAGCAGCATGCGGGCGATTTGACTGTTGTCATTAACAGCCCCGGTGGCGATGTGTTCGCAGGCTTGGCAATCTATAACGCGCTTGTGAATCATAACGGAAATGTCACTGTCAGAGTTGATGGTTTAGCGGCGTCGATTGCATCAGTAATTGCGATGGCGGGTGACAAGATTATCATGTCGCCAGGCTCAATGATCATGATTCACCGTCCGTCTGTTTGCGCGATGGGCACGGTTGATGACATGGAGAAAGCCAAAGACGTTCTGATGAAAATCGAGGAGGGCATCACGCCTATCTACGCCAAACGGACAGGGCTTGACGAGGATAAAATCGCTGAGCTGCTGGAAGCGGAAACGTGGATGCTTGCCGATAAGGCTGTCGAGCTTGGTTTTGCTGATGAGGTGTCTGAGGCACCGGAGAAGCAAAAACAAGACGAGGGCGTGCAGAATGCGATTGGTATGAACTTTGCATTCAGTATGTCGGCCGTAAAGCAGGCAGATGCCAAGCCAATGCAGAGCCTGGTTGAACAGATCAAGGCGAAAGCAGAGGCTGAAGCGGCTAAGGCGGCAGAGCCGACCGAAAATGCACCTGAACCTGAAACGAAGACTGACGAAACAGCGGTACCGGAAGCCGCGCCAGAGGCTGAGCCTACTGACGAAGCTGAGCAATCAGTACCGGATGAACCAACTGATAACAATCCTGAGGAGGATACGGAAATGGATCCGAAAGACATTGCAAAGATGCAAGTTAAAGAACCAGCTGATCCAGCAGCTGTCGACAAAGGTACTGTCGTAAATTACTTGGACACACCAAAGGCATTAGAAGATTTTGCTGACGTGCTGGTAGCACAGGCAGGAGCAGGTGCGGCAGCCGTTCGTGAAGCTTGGATGGACAAGCTTGAGGCTAACGGTGTACAGATGGCTGTCACTGGTGCCGACAAACTATTCCCAGCACCAGTTGTTGAGGCAGTTGAGAGTGCGTTTAAGGCTGGCGGACCAATTTGGAACCTAGTCGATAAAACTGGACTTGACGCCTACAACACCGCTTGGGACACCAACACTGACGGTGCATTGGGACACCAGGCTGGTAAAGACAAGAAAGAGGCTACGATTGCTATCGAAAACCGTGTGCTTGAAGGTCAGTATATCTACAAGTACCTGACCCTGGATAAAGAAACTATCCGCAAGAATAAGAGCACTGGCTCACTGTTGCGTTACGTATTGCAAGAGTTGCCAAAGCGGATTATCGCAAGTATCGAGCGTGCGATCGTTATCGGTGACGGACTAGTCGACACTAGCGACGACAAGATCAAGTCGTTTGTATCTGTCAAAGCTGACGCCAAGGCTGGCAACGTGTTTGCTAAAACCTATACGCCAAAAACAGGAGAAAGTCGCCGTACTGCTATCTTGAATGCACGCGACTTAATCGAGGCTGAGGGCGACGTTTACATCATCGCAAAGCGTGGCTACCTCACCGCCCTGAAAGATGAGCGAGGTACTGACAAGCATATGCTGTACACTCCAGGCGTTAACATCTTGGAAGACTTGGAGCTTGCTGGCAAGTTTACGCCACAGTGGTTCAACGACACCAACGACGCCGAGAACGACGCCTACTTAGTTGTATTCAATAAGTACAAGGTGGTTGGCGATCAGTCAATTGAGAGCTACACCAACTTTGCGTTGAAGCAAAATAAGCACGAATACTTGCAGGAAATCTTCGCAGGTGGTGGCTTGAGTGGCATCGCAGCAGCAGTGGCTATTAAACACGTAGCCTAACAGAGAGGGGCGTAAGAGATGGCAGCACTGGTAACTAAAGAAGATATCGAGGGCGTACTTTTACGCCCCCTTTCTGATACCGAGAATAAGTACTTTGAGCAGTTATTGCAGCAGGCGACGGAGACGTTGGAGGCGCTGCTAGATGTCAAAATGCAGGGCGAGGCAAATACGCCGCGTCGATATGAGACAACTTGCGGCTCACGTTTTCTAATTGTCGATCCGTTCACTAGCCTATTGCCAGAGGTGACGACAGAAAGTGGCAGACCGCTGGTGGTCAAGTCAGTGAGTCAAGGCGACGAACTGAACGTCAGCTGGTTCAATGTCATCGAGATGATTGATCCGCTGAGTACTGGACGGTGCGTCGTCAAGGCGGTATGGGGATATGGAACACCGTTGCCATACAGCTTGAGAATCCTCATTGCAAGGTTATTTGACACGCTGTCAATAGCTAATCAAGGTAGCTTTTACAACAACGTAAAATCTGAAACAGTGCTGAGTCATTCAGTGACGTATGACAACACTAAGCAAGTTATTGATCAGTTCGCGGAGGCAAACGTTGATCTACTGGCAAAGTTTGTAAAGCCAAGCAGCAGTTGTGTGGTGTCTGGCTACACTGATACGCCACTGAGTCAGCGTGGAGTTCATCGTTATGATATTCCGCGATAACATCACCTTGGTTGCACCCGTAGACGGTGTATACCGCCAGACGGGGGGCGAGCGACACAGTGTGAGGTGCCTCGTCGAGCAGACAAGTGGCTTGACTCGCGGCGGTAGCTACGACGCTATGACGGGTGATGCCAGAGCATACTTGGACGGCCGAGATAGCTGGTTGTCATCAACTGGCTACTCGATCGAGGGATATTTCGCCGAGGTGACACTGTTTGGCGTCAAGCGGGTGTACCGCGTCGCTAACGTAGCAGTCGGCAGGGCGGTTATCACAAGCGGCACAGTACAGCACGTTGAAATTGAGCTGGAAAGGCTCGACAGAGAGGTGTAATCGTGCCGGTGGTCGACAATACAGTCGCCGTCAAACGATTCTTCCAGAATCAGGCAGCGACAGGATTGAACGCAATGGCGAATCACACTCTGACAGTATCCAACCTCACCGCACCGTTCAGACGTAGAGGGTCGCTCAAGTCCCGCAATGTCGAGGTACGGCGAATTGGCAGAGATGCTATCAGATTGACATGGAAGCCAGTCTACTCGCAGTACCAGAACCGCGGCAGGCGTGCGAATGGCACTCATGTGGTACGTAAGTACACTACATCTGGCACTGGTAAAGGTTTCGTTGATGAGGGTGTGAGAAGCACCATGAAAGATTACAAGAGGTTTTTTAGATGAATGTAGCATTGGAGATCGCAAAGGTAGTGGCTATTGCCGTTGGTGGAGAGCTTGGCAAAAATGTGTTTGTCGGGCGATTACCAGCAAACAAAAGCCAAGACGGTATGGCGGCAGTTGCGGCTAACGGCGGTGAATATGACGGTGGTAACTTAGGTAATACCAAACTGACCACCGAGCTAACGATTACCGTATTAAAAGCTGATGCGGCCGAGCTATACGAGCTTGACAGCAAGCTACGTACGGCACTAATGCAATTGCCATACACTGACTCGAGATTCATTCGTGTGAGCGTATTTCCGATGCAAGACAGCGACTATGAAGCCTCTGAATTACGGATGGGGGTATGGAGCGCCCAATCTGTAACATTAGTTTTGAAAGATTAAGCAAAGGAGTAATTAAATGGCAGCAATCGATTACGCCGGCTTGAACCACGATCTATATTTCGGGGACAAGACTGGTAAAAACTTCAAGCAAGTCCTAGGTGTGAACGACCTAGACTTTGATAACGATAAGGACGAGGTGACACGTGATTTCATTGATGGCACGAACCTCAAACTTATCAAATCGTTCAAATCGACCATTAAGTTCAAGATTACTGACATCGGGCAGGACAACCTCAAAAACATCGTGCCTGGCTATGTCTATAACAGTGGCGAGACGATTGACGGCACTACTGGTATTACTGTCGGCGCAAAGGGTGCTGTACAGGTTGGATTGCAAAAAGGTAGCTCGACACAGGTGCCTGGTGTATTCAAGTTAGTGCCGAAATTAGCAGCTCAAGCAGGTCATACGTTGTACATGCTCGACGCTACAGCAACCCTGAGTGACATCAGCCAAGAAGACGGTTTGACTGAGTTTGAAATCAGCGTAACTGGCAAGTTGATCAAGGGCGACCTGACATTTGCGTAACAGGGGTGACACGGTGCTAAAAACACCGTGTCAATACCTAAATTGATAAAAAAGTAATGTAGTTATTACAACTACGGAATGGAGAATGAGATGGCGTTTGTTCTAAAAAAGAAGCAGCTTGAGAAGCGTGTATTGCTGGACATTGAAATGCCAGCAGACGGTGACGAACCAGCAAAGCACTATAAATATCTAATTCCGCGAGTAAAGCAGTACAAAGCCCTTGAAGCAAATACTGCACGATTAAGTATTGGCGGCGAAGACGGCAAGGCCGTTACTGGTAGTGCGATTGTTATGGATGTTGTAGCTCGAGCGACAGTAGTTGAGGGCGGGCTATCTTTAAGAGATTTGCTTGATGCACTTGATAATGACAACGTCGATGCCTTGCTGCTTGAAATTGTACGATTAGCAACTACAGGGCTAACTAAGCTAGCCGCTGAGGGCGTTGAGGTGCGAGAAGTCGAGGCGTAGTCATGAACGAGAACAATCAGCCTGGATACGATATTGAAAAATACGAACAGTATTTGAAGATTCAGGCTGATAAAGTTCTCACAAGCTTTGAGGAGAGAGTGCATATAATCTTGCTCAACTATCCGCAATACACACACGAGCAGGTTTTAGAAATGGACGAGGCTGACGCGGTGGAGTTAGCAAAAGCAGCAATACGTCGCGAATGCGAGCGAACGCTGAGCCTCCTGTCTGTGATAGCAGCAGCACAAAATAAGGACGCTTACAAAAAGATGTATAGCTCTTTGACAAAAACTATAAGGGGTTTGAGGTGATCTTATCCATCACGACGAGAAGTATTGACGTATCCACGCTTAGCGTTGTATGTGTCGACGATCTCACCAGCTTTGGCAATTGTCTTGACAGACCCAAGGTAAGCGTATCCACAAGTAAACGTGTACATCAATCCTCGGGTAATTCTTCCCATGTAGAACCATGGCAGGCCATTAAAAAATGGAATCAAACCAATCAGAGCAAGCTTTTTGAATGTTTCAACATCTTTCATTATAAGATCCTTTCTTTAGTAAAGAAATTATACCACGGAAACGAAATATGAACCAAGGAACAATAGTAGTTACCTACAAAGTTGACAGGTCAAAATTTGACAAGTCTGTTTCTGATGTTCAGAAAAAAATGAAGAGTGTTGCCAAGGATAATGACGAACTCACCAAGAAGATGGCTGATTCTTGGAGCAAGATTGGAACTGGATTCAAGGAGTTGGGGGCTGGCATAAAAAATGCGGCAGTTGAAAGTGCTGCCGTCATCTCAAAAGAGCTTATTCAGCCAATCACTAACAAGTTAGCACCGTTGGCAAGTAGAATTACTGCAGGATTTGCAAATATTGGCAATCGCATCGCCACGTTCTTTTCACCAATGACTAACGCTGCCAGCAAAGCTGCTAGTGCAATATCTGCGGCTTTCGTTAGAGCACGCAATGCTGTTGCGAATGCGTTTAGCAATATCGGCGTGTTCATATCATCGAAATTATCTGTCGCCGCCAATGCAGTAACTAGTTTTGCAGCTAAAGTCGGTCAAGGCATGGCGTTAGTAGCGCAAAAACTCGCCGCACCATTTATCTGGCTAGGTAAGGGTATAGGTACAATCCTAGCCCCTGTCGCGCAAAAAATGATCGCAGTATTCGGTGGAATCGGTGGCGCGATTGGACGCAACTTGGCACCAGGATTATCGACGATTGGCAGCGGTATTTCTGATATGTTTAGTGCACTTGGCGGGAAAATTAGCAATGCCGTTGGTGGCATGGTTAGCCAGGTGATGCCGCACATCAACTCTCTGGCTAGCGGCTTAAAGGAGAAGTTAGGCGGTGCATTGAGTCATGTCGGTGGCGTGGCTAAAGGACTAGGCAAGGCATTTGCTGTTGGAACAGCAGTCGCAGCAGTAGCGATTGGTGGGCTAGCCAAAAAATCTGTCGAGGGATTTGCAGAATGGGAGCAGTTGGTTGGCGGTGTTGATACGCTGTTTAAGAAATCAAGCGACACAGTTCAGGCGTATGCGGCGAATGCTTATAAAACAGCAGGATTATCGGCAAACCAATATATGGAGACTGTTACAAGCTTTTCAGCGTCATTATTGCAAGGTCTGAAAGGCGACACTGAAAAATCAGCTCAATATGCTCACATGGCCGTTACAGATATGGCTGATAACGCCAACAAAATGGGTACTGACATTGCAAGGATTCAAGATGCCTACCAAGGATTCGCAAAAGATAACTACACCATGCTCGACAACTTGAAATTGGGCTACGGTGGTACTGCTGGCGAGATGGCGCGTTTAGTCAATGAAACAGGTGTGATGGGCAAGGGTTTCAAGGCGACGGCTGAGAACGTTAAAGATATTCCGTTCGATAAACTTATCGAAGCAATCCATAAAGTCCAGGAGAAAATGGGTATTACTGGTACGACCGCTAAAGAAGCTAGCGAGACTATTAGTGGTAGCTTTTACTCAATGAAATCGGCGTGGTCGAACCTTGTTTCTGGGTTTGGTAATGAAGACTTGGATTTGAGCCAGTTGATAAATAACTTCACAGGCTCGTTTGAGACATTTCTAAAAAATCTAACACCAGCGTTATCTAAAGCAATAGGCGGTATTGCGCAGGCTTTGCCACAAATTATAACACAATTGCTGCCATTGATTCCGCCAATTATGGGACAGTTATTACCGGCCATTATCCAGGGAATTATCATATTGTTACAGGGGCTAGTACAATCAGCACCACAGTGGATTGGTCAAATCGTAGCTATGGTGCCGGTGCTAGTTCAAGGCTTTATGCAATTATTTATGGCGCTTTTGCAAGCTGCGCCACAGATTATCGCAGTCATAACACCAATGATTCCACAAATCGTCGATAGCCTGGTCACAACACTGACGGAGCCGACTATGCTGCAGGCGCTGATCATGGGTGCGATTCAGCTATTCTTAGCCATAATTGAGGCATTGCCTACAGTTATTAACGC
This sequence comes from Candidatus Nanosynbacter sp. TM7-057, assembly GCF_022828295.1. Lineage (NCBI taxonomy): Bacteria > Bacillati > Minisyncoccota > Nanosynbacteria > Nanosynbacterales > Nanosynbacteraceae > Nanosynbacter > Candidatus Nanosynbacter sp. TM7-057. The sequence continues at coordinate 93,563 of NZ_JAJQJT010000002.1, forward strand.
GCTGGCTGACGCGCTGCCACGTGTCGTTGACGCAATCGTTACGACACTGACGCAACCAGTAATGTTGCAGAAATTAGGCGAGTCTGCCGTCAAGCTGCTATTTGCGATGATTCGTGGCATCGGCAGTATGCTTGGACACATTGGCGACGCGGCCTGGAAAGTCATCAATAAGATTGGAGAGGTGTTATCGCCGTCAACTCTGTGGAGCGTTGGAGAAAACTTCATTAAGGGATTATGGAACGGAATCAACAACGTTACTGGCTGGATTCTAAATAAAATAAAAGGGTTCGGTAAGTCTGTACTTGATGGTATTAAGAGTTTCTTTGGTATTCATTCACCATCGACCGTCATGGCAAAGATGGGTGGATTTTTAGGACAAGGATTTGCTAACGGCATCACTGACAGTATTGGAGGTGTGTTATCAGCGGTCGATACGATGAACGGTGCGATTTCTGACAGAATGACAACTTCGCTGTCGCCTGATTTTAGTGTATCTGGTAATGGTAGCGTTGCTTTGCAGGCTGACGATATCTGGGGCGGTAAAAACAATGGCGGCTCTAATGATGGGTATCCGCAAATCAACCAAACCGTCAACCTGACAAACGGCATCGATGTCGATCAATATAACCGCAGCCTAGTGCAACAAATGAGGAGAGGATAGACATGAGAACATACGACGTGCAAATCACCAATATGCGCACTAATGAGAGTGTGTTTCTGGCAGGCAGCAAACAAGGGCTATCGCACCTAACACCGCCATTGAAAGGCTTTGGCGATCCTGACATTCGCAATAGCCAATATGTGTTTTCTGGTGCCGATGGCGGTAGTGTAGATGAGCAGTTTTACGGTGTGCGGCAAATACCGCTGAGTTTTTTTGTGGCAGTGGAGCACGACGGAAGACTTGCTGAGATGCACGCTGAGATGGCGAAAATTGCCAGAACCATCAAAATCCGCGATAAATTGCGAGTGCAGCTATTCACGCCAACTGGACGCGTCTATCAGACTATTACAAAATTGACACAGCCTCTCGATCCAAAAATTGAGTGGCCGCTCATTGCCGACTATGACATCGAGCTAGTAGCGGGCGATCCGCGAATGTATGACTATACCGACGGCGCAGCACAGCGAATCACGCTAGAGCGTCCACGTGACGGTGGTTTATTGTGGAGCCCTACAGGGCTACTTTGGGAGCGTGACGGCTTGCACTGGATATCTGGCGGGGGACTGAATCACGCCACAAATGATGGCAACACGTATATTTGGCCGACAATCACAATTGCTGGCAAGGTCACCAACCCGACTGTGTCCAACCAGACAACTGGCGAGATTTTGGCACTGAATATCAGCACAACAGATAGCGACACAATCGTATTTGACACATACAACCGAGAAGTGACGCTAAATGGGGTAGGTATCGATAATAACCTCACCAGCAGCCAATACTGGCGTTTGGTGCCAGGGCTAAATGAGCTGATTTTCAATACCTCGAACAGTGCTGATACTGGCACAGCTATCGTTGAGTGGTACAACGGCTATACAGGAGTGGCGTAATGGACGAGTACGTACCACCGCGCTACACTATCGAGCTGTGGCATCGCGGCAAAACAAAGGTAGCCGACATCACCAGACTTTGCCAAGACCTCGACTGGAGCATGACACGAAACGGCGTAGAGTCGCTAGACTTTAATATGTCAATGCCAGATTGGGAGGAGAAGTGCCGTCGGATTGGCGAGAATCCAAATACTATCTTGAAGCCGTGGGTGAGCGACATCAGAGTTAAACGTAATGGCGAGTATTTATTCGGCGCAGTGGTAGTAGAGGCGAACCGCAACCTCAATGCCGACAACGCACGAGTACTAGTGCAGTGTGACGGTTATTTGAATCTGATTGACGCACGATATCTGAATGGTCGCTGGAAAGGGATTGAAGCTACCGACGTTGCCTGGGGTATCATCCAGGAGGTGCAGAATCGACCTAACGGAGATGTTGGTATCACCAGGGGTGGTAGGCAGTACCGCACCGGTGTACGACGTGACAGAATGGACGACTGGGAAGATATCAATGCTAAAGATGCCCTCGTGTCGCTAACCAATTTGCAAGATGGCAAATTCGATTTTCGATTCACTTACGATCGCAAGTTTGAGACGTTCCAAACACTCGGCAACGAACGGCCAGACGTGACAGTGCATTATCCTGATGACGGGTTAGGAATCGGTGCTATTCGTATGGAGTTACCGCAGTCTGGTGCGAATTTGTACAACAACATTATCGGCAAGGCCTCTGGCATGGGCGAGGAGACAATTCGCTACAGTGCTGAAGACGTACCGAGCCAGCAGGAGTTTATCTTGCGTGAAAAAGTACAGCTGTATAACAGTATTAAGAACCTATCGACACTGGCGGGGCACTGCGAGGCTGATGTGGCGGTGATGAGTCGGCTGGTCGACCTGCCGCGCGTCACAGTGCGTGGTACGCAATTTGACCTAAATAATATCGGAGTAGGCGATCGTATCGTAGTTGAGCAAAATAAGTATTCATCTTGCCCACTGAGTGGCTATTACCGTATCGAGCAAATATCTGTCAAGGTCGATGAGAATATGAGTGAAGAAATAACTTTAACGCTGGATAATTACGACCTATGAGCGAGCGATTGAATCTAGTGGAGGAGCGTCGCGCCATCAGTAGGTTACGGGCGTTGCTACGTGCCACTGAGCAAATGAAAGCCACACAGAGAACCAGCAACAACTCTGGTATTATTTATTACGAAACGAAAAGTGCACAGGAATACGACGCGATAATACCCGTCACACATGACCCCGCTTTTCTTGGTGGCAGGATAATCAAGATTGAGACGACATTTACCGCACGCAAACAACAGTGGCCGTACGTGCTGTTTTTGCCGCAGTTTTACGTCGGCGACAACCCCGATACGCTGGCGGGTGCACAAATAATTGGTGGTAGTATTATTGATCAGAGCGCACCAGATATCAATAAGTTAGAGGTGCCATATCAACTGGCGTTTAGCGCTACCGCTTCAATCGACAATCCGCAACCAGGGCAGACGAAATATGTCTACGCCAAGTGTATTTTTCTGGGGACTGACAAGGGATCGTTCAGTATGAAAGCGAGCCTGCTATGAATCGGCTGAGTATGTTGCCTGAAAACCAATTGGCAGACATCCTGGCGTCACTTGATCGCAACATCCGCGACCTCAAGACTAGCCAGGTGATGGCATCAAGCGGGCTGGTATTTTATGAGAGTGCCAGCAACGACGAATGGGATTTTAATCAGGCGGTTAGTGTAGTTGGTGGGCAACAGCAAGCCTCTGGCGTGCCATTTATCATCACGGCGACAGCAAAAAAGGATAAAACATTCCTGTTGGCCGATTTGATTATTGACAAGATGTTGATAAACAGTGCAGCACCAACGCGTATTGACATAATACCAATATCGAGCGACGCGCGGCATGTTCGTAAGTGGTTTGCATACGTGTACGTGCGAAAGGGGCTGAGCAGTGTATTAGCACAGATGAAGTGTGCTGTGGTGGCAAATACTAGTGTCGATTTGACAATCGAAAGTAGAATGTTATGAGGATTCAAGAGATAGACGGCGAGACGATGGCGCGAATCATTACGCGGTGCGAGCGTGAAATTACCGAGATGAAAGCCGCGCAGCGTGTTGGTGCTGACAGCGTGCAGGTATTTCGTGTCAAGTTAGAAACGGCAATCGACAAGAGTGACGCAACGTTTCTGAGGCGGTTCAAAATCGTATTTACGCCGAAATCCAGCACGTATCAGTCGGGCATGGTTTTTAAGCTGATGGTCGGTAGGCGCAGCAGCCACGGCTCGGGACTAGAGGATGTCACTCGCTATTTCCAGCGCCAACGAAGTAATGGCGGTGTACAGACGTGGCTAAATATATCAGATTTCTTGGTCGATCTCGGCAGCAACACATTCAAAATCTACGCGTTCGCTACGTCTGACGGCGAGATCAAGGTTGAGTATGTCTAATCTGTAATGTGGTAAGTGAGAATGAATAATAAACGAGACAATGAATCGATGAATCAAACACCCAAAACGGTGCGGGAATTGGGCATCATGATGACTGCACGCGACGATGTGTTAAATGAAAGGCTAGGTTCAATAAACGATAATGTGTCGCGGCTAGCGGAGTCGGTCAAACAGCTGGCTGAATCGAAAGCCGATGCCGAGGAACTGAAAGCCCTGATAGCTCGCGTAGAATTGATGCAAGGCAATTACCTGTCCAAGAGCGAAGCCAAGATTGGTGCTGGCGTAATGACAGCAGTAATTACTGTGATTGGCTTTATGGTCGATTTAATTGTGAGAGTCGTGAATAAACCGTAAATAGGAGGCGATAATGGCAGTCAGGCAAACCTATAATCCAAATATAAATATCGGTGCGCAGAGTGGTTGGTGTTTACAATACGTAGATGACGCGATTAGCTCACTAACTCGCTCACCGAACGCTCAAACAGCGTACTTAAATGAATTGAACGCGGGTCGCATAAACACAGGTCCCGCACCCGTTGGTATTTGGGTGATTGGATTTTTGGGATTTTCAAGAGGCATTTACGCGGATTATGGACACGTATTCTTAATGCGAAAGCGTGAGGACGGTTCAATCGAAATCCATGACAGTGAAGTTCACAGTGGAGCGCGAGGGATTTATAACAGTATTGAAGAGCTTATGAATTGGATGGGGAATTATGGACCTGATTACCTAGGCTATTCGTATTGTTGCGACGGACGACGGATTGCCGAAGATTACGACGAAACTCAGCCTACAGATAGGAAAATGGAAGAAGACGGCAATGCTCGCGACGAAGCTAACACAGATTCAGCTATTTTTCAGGAACTAGAAAAAGGTGATGTCATTGCGATGAAGGGTTACGTCACAAATGGTCAACCAGTCGCTGGAGATACTGTTTGGTACGTCACAGCCAGGAGTGGAAAATATATGAGTCGTCAGTTGTTTGAGGATAAGGATTTACACGATTTGCCAGACTTGACACCTCAATCTACACCTCAACCAAAGCTACAAGAACCACAAGAACCACAAGAAGACTACAGCAAGATTATACTGGACATTTCAAATCACCAAGATGATGCTATTGTAAATCATTTACATAAGTTTGCTGGTGTTATTCTTAAGGCTGGTCATGTCGGTCAATCGTTTGGTGGTGATGCGAATAAAATCGACCCTAAACTGGTCAAGTTCGCTCAAGCCGCAGGTGATAAGCTATTAGGCATTTACTGGTTGCCTTATTTTTCAACCGAAGAAGAAGCAAAGACTGAAGCAGAGCGTTTTATCGAAGCTCAAAAGCTTGTCAACGCACCTCTGTTATTTGTCGACTTGGAGCCAGATTTTGAAGGCACACTCGAGCAGTTGAAGCTATTTAAGAACCTAGTCTTACAGAAGACAGGCAAGCAAGTATTCACTTATGCAGGTGAGGCTATTATTCAGAAATTGGGCTTGGAACGTGTAGATTGGTACCCGAATTACGGTACAAAAGATAATTACGCACACGGCTCGCTTATTCATCAGTACACAGAGAGCGGAAAGATTGACGGATTTAATTTGGATTTTTCAACGTCAAAAATATCTATAGATGAATTAAAAGCAATGAGTAAACCTCAACAGCCTGAGACATCTGAAGCTAAGCCTGAAATAAAACCTGAAGTAAAGACCGAAAAACCAACCAAAAGCTTACTACAGCTAATTATCGATTTTCTAATAAGTTTATTTAAGAAATAAGGAGGAAATATGAAATCACTAGAAGCATTAAAGAATATCAACTACAAAGACGTAATCGTACGTGCTTTGTGGACATTTGCGCAGACGTTTACCGCGACATTTTTACTGGCAGGCGTAAATCTAGTCAACTTATTATTCGCGGCGAGTTGGCACGAATTATACGCTCTGACACTAGCTACTGCTCTGTCTGCAATCGCGGCTGGATTATCTGCGGCTAAGACTATTATTTTAGACTTAGTACGTCAGATGAAAGAAGCCGTTGAATAGTTCGAAATTACCAAACAACTGAAAACCGCCTCGATAAGCTCCGAGGCGGTTTTTGAACTGGAAAGAAATCTCTTATAGTTTAGACTGAGCCAATCGCAATCCAATTTACATAGTACGTTCCTAAAAGTTGAGCGCCATCGAATCGTCGACATCGAGCAGTAAATGACGTATTCGTAACACCTACAGCGCTAAACGCACATCCGCCCCAGGACGAGTTTGGAGTATCTGTCCAAGCGTCGCCAGGTTGACCATAGCCACCAAAGCTACAAACTACAGTAGGAATTGTTTTGAATTGCTTTGGAAAAGTGATTTGAACAGTAGCCTCGAGAGCGTTTGATGGAACGTTGAGCATCGCTACGCCGTGCTGGGTAATTGAGCTAGATGATTTGCTGGAGTTGTTTCTTTTTGATTGAATAAAATCTGACCATTTTAAGTGTCGTGGTAGGACTATATCATTGCCAAGTGCGTCAGAGCCAATCACGCCGTTTTTGAACATTTCAGCCCTGTTAATTCGTCCGTCAGCCAGTGTGGCTGGATTGCGCCTATCAGTGATAACAGAATCAAGAATTGTTGTTGTGCCAGCGTTTACGCGTATCTCAGCGATTACTTCATATGGATTAGATGCACCAATTTTCGCCTTGATCTGCGATGGCGTTGGTGCGCTTGGGTTGGTTGCTGGTGTGCCAGGTACAACTATCGCTTTCGTACGGTTCTCGTTGTTAGCTACAGTCTGTGAGGCGGCCACGTTTGTGTCAATATAGATCACCACCGCGTCAATTCGCGGATTGGCGCTGTTTGCCGTGGTAACGCTCGCCTGAACAGGCTGCGTGCTTAAGTTGCTCACTGGAAACGTTGCCGACATAGCATCGCGCACCAATAAATCATCAGGTATACCATTCTCCCCGCCGATCAGCACATTCATGCCGACAGGACTGGCTTGACGCACTCTAAAGCCGCTAATCCACGAGCCGACAAAAGCATTGCCGAGCGCGTGGAATAGTGCGCTATCAGTGGTGCGGCCACCGTTGCTATTAGGAAAACCTAGTGCCATAGTTATTTTTCGTCAGTGCTTTCAGCCTCAGCCTCGGTAGTGTCGGCTGTCTCAGGCTCAGCATTATCATTGATATTTTCAACTTCTGGCTCGACAACCTCGTCGGCAGACTCTACTACTGGCGTCTCTGGCTCAGCCTCGGTAGTGTCGGCTGTGCCTTTGGCTGCCGAAATACTCACATACGGTCCGCTGTGTGCATCGCCTTTGACGAAAATATAATAGCCGTCAACTGTTCGGCGAATCTCGCCACCCTTATAATTCTGTACTTTTTCAGTGTTTTCCATATGAATCCTCCTGATTATAAATGTACAGATTAGGAGATATTGACGTTATTTGCCGTAGAAAATATAGCGATATTCTTTATAGAGTCGAATAATGATTCGTTTTAGCGTCAATAGCATATTTATATTATAGTATAGTCCTACCACGACACTTGTCTCCAGCAGCTCGCGGCGACCGCAGCACGTCAGAGGTCGACACCGGCATGAAGTGGATTGATGGCCGCACAATCTATCAGAAGACATTTTCAATGGGCGGCTTAAAAGCCGCTGGTAAGACAGTCGTACCTCACGGCATAAATAATCTTGACATGGTTATTAATATTCGCGGCATTGCAAAGGAATACAGTATTGGCGCGACAATTAACCTGCCACACGCCGCTGACCAGCAAGCTTATACGGTGACAGTTTACGCCGATAATAGCAATATCAATATCCAAACATACGCAGATCAATCCGGTTATAAGACCTCATTCGTGACAATTCAGTATATTAAGAAGTCTTAGACAACGCCAATTGCCACCCACGAAACCCCATGCCAGGCACCGCCAAATATTCCAGTAGTCGAAGCGTTGAGTGTCGTGCCGGTATTTGTTACAGCGCCAGATTCAATATTCAAACCACTACCGATGACTTGATTAAATTCGCTGATGCTGGTAGCTTTACTGCCAGTTTTATAGCCAATTAAGGTCGGCGACATTGAGAAGACTTGTTTGAACTGCTTTGGAAATACGACAGGGATTGGCTGTCTTTTTGTATTGTTGCCCCAGAACTGCACCCAGCCAGCCTGCACTAAGATATTACCCGAAACACTCTGGCTGGTACCGTCAGCACTGAACGCTAACAGAGATGGCGAGTTGAGATGTCGTGGTAGGACTATACCGTGTAACATTGTGAGTTTTCCACAGGGTTGATAGATGTGATGAAAAATATTGAAAAATCTCTGACTTTTTTCATAAAAAGTGTTGACATACGGCAACACGTTTGCTATACTTAAGACATGGTTGAGGGGCAACCAAGCAACAATTAACAATTCGGCGGCAAAAGAAAGTAGGTATAAAAATGTTCAAATCAACCTTTCAGTTTTTCAGAATTAAAATCACTGTAAAATTGGAGATTGTAAATAAACGAAAAATCAAAACTAGAAAATAAAACCTAGAAAACACAAACACTAAAAATAAACAGCCCCTCAACCGCCGCCGCCAAGAAAGGATAAGAAAATGGCAACATTTACAGGGTGGTACTACACGGGCGACCAACCAACACAAGAATTCACTTTTGAAGCAGATAAGAGCTTGAGGGGTGATATAGAAGAACTTGAGACGGTTATGAGGAGAGAGATGCGTAAACGATTCAGCAGAAGTACAGCGGAGAACGCTACAATCGAGAACATCAGCATCGAATTGGATGAAGAGGCTATGCTAGAGAATATCATTGAGACGGTGAAGGAGCTAGATAGATATGAGGATTATGAAGCGGTAGTAGATAACGGTACTATATTCTTTTACAATGACGACGAGCTGGCAGAGGTGTTTAATGCTGGAGAGGCGCTCAGAAACGCAGTAGAGCAGATTGAATCGAGTGGTAACGATGAAGCTGAAATTCGCTACGACGGATTGAAATATTTTAACGTCAGTGCTATTTATTAAATATTAACAGAGCCCTGCCCGAGGCATCGTATCGGGCAGAAAGGTATAGTGTGAAAACTAAACATATACACATAAAAGTTTCAGAGAGCGATCACGAGATGATCGTCAAGCGTGCCGCCGAGTTGAATATGACAGTTAGCGAATATATACGACGGCTGGTCGTTACTGACGTTGCCGTTGCGGAATCTAATAAATAGTGATAAACTGCAAACGCATGGTTTGAACATCCATGTACCTATTCCGCCCTCTGAAAATGGGGGCGTTTTTGTTGACAAGATGAAGCAGATTTGCTACAATCGACGGTGAACGTACAGGATTTTCAGCCCGCCCAGATGTAAATCAGGGTGGGCTGTCTGTATCTGGCCTCAAAAAATTGTTATCAATTTTAGAGGCTATTTTTGTTTGTCAAGAGCAGAATGGCGTTTTGAGGGTAAAATGGGGAATATAACCATAGACGAGCGACGAATTCAGAAAATGCAGCAGAGATTGGGTAAGGCGACAAAGCTAATCACTGACGACAACTATTTGCCGATGTTCAGGAATCGCCAGATCAACTACGCAAAAGAGTTTGATTATTCGATTAAGCTGGCAAAGCGTAAACGAAACCCACGTAAATATTTTGCGTTTATTTGGTCGAGTGCAAATCTGGCAAAGACGGTAGATTGGCTGCGCAAATTGATTGCTCAGGCGAAAGCCAAGGCGGCAGAGGAGCGCCATAAGCAGAAAATGCAAGAGCAGGCATCCTTATCGATCAGTATTGACGGATTAAATAAGTTAGCGCAGATGAAGCGCAGCTACAACTTGATAACGTAGCAATCACTGCCAACATTTTGACGTCGCTCGCGTAGCGGCTTGTTTGCGTTTGCCTGTATGCAAATATTATGCAATAATCCTAGATATATGCGAGTATTTGGGAGTTTTGTGTAATGGAAGCGGCCGTTTGGCCGTATTTTTTATTCAAATTAACGCAAATCCGCCCGCCGCCACCCATTTTTGATAACAGAATTATCAGAAAATTAAATGTGAGGGTTCTATATACAATTGAGCTTTTAGAGGTTCAATATAAACATTCTATATAGAACTGGTTTTTTAAGTGGAGTTAAAATATCATGACGAAAAATACAATTATGCCAATCGAGCGAGCTTTTGACGAATATCTGGAGTACTGCGAGTTTACACGCCGGATGAGCCGCCAAACATTGAGTGCTAAGCGGTGGGTGATGCGAGATTTTAGAACTAGCGTGCCAGCCAGCAGTCTGAGCGAAATTACGACGCAGCAGGTGAACGACTGGATTACAGAGCAGGCACGGCGAGGTCTGAATAGCCGCACTATCAATACGCGGATTTGCCATGTGATAGCGATGTTTCGATATTTCAGGGATATGGGCGTAGAGATGCCTGAGCTGAAAATCCGCCATATCGTTAAGCAAAAGGAGACCGAGCCAATCCGCCGAGTTTTCTACACGAGGGAGCAAATCGAGCAGGTGTTGGGATATTGCAATCAGATTCAGTGGTTGTTAGTTAAATTGTCGTTTGACTGTGGCTTGCGAATCACTGAGCTAAGGAACTTAAGGCTAATGAATATCAGCGACAGGATGATTGTATTTACTGGCAAGGGTGGCAAACGGCGGGAGGTACATATGAGTCGAGAAGCTCGCGAAAGATTGACGCAGTGGATCGTTAGTCAGCGTATTGATGATTATTTGTGGCAGAAGTCAAGCGGCACACTGCTCAGCGTCGAGGAGCTGCGGCATTTAATGCGTCAGCCGTTCTATCTGGCTGGATTTCGCAATTTTCACCCGCACGCTTTGCGGCACTCGTTCGCTACAGACATTCAGCGAAACGGGGCGACACTTATGGAGTCACAGGAGATGCTCGGTCATTCAAACGCGGTGATTACGCAGCGATATTTGCATGGACTGGACGGCCAGATGGCAGCGTGCTTTGAAAGATTAAAATTTAGCGCAACATCATAACAACAGAGGTAATGGTGCGGACTTTTCCACAGTTTTCGTATCATTTTTGCCAATTTTATAACGCAAGCGTATTGACAGAACGCTTGCGTTTTGCTATACTGAAGACAGTTCAGATGAGCGGCGACCGCCGCCATCAACGGCCTTTAACATCACTGGAAAAAACAAGATTCATGGTTGAGCAGTTTGCTATATCATGTAATATTTTTCAGTGATATAATTATATCAGTATGAAAGTTAGCTTAAATCTTATAAAACAATTGATTAATTTTGAGTTGCCGCCAGTTGATGAGTTGGTGTCGCGTGTCAATCAGCAGCTTGGTGGTGTCGAGGAAGTGATTGACCTGAAAGCCAAATATGGTGGCGCGCGCGTTGTGCGAGTTGTTGAGTGTGAAAAGCATCCGAATGCGGATCGTTTGAGCGTGACTAAAATTGACGATGGTGGCGTAGCGGACGTTCCAAGGGATGACGATGGTTACGTGCAAGTGGTTTGTGGTGCGCCTAATGTTCATGCTGATATGTGGGCAATTTGGTTGCCACCAAAAAGCACCGTCCCAGCAAGTTTTGATGACGCCGAGCCGTTCGTGCTGGATGCGCGACCGCTGCGTGGAATCTTAAGCCAGGGCATGCTGGCGGCGGCTGACGAGTTGGCGATTGGTACGGATCACGAGGGAATTATTGAGATCAATGAGCGTGATATTCCGGCGGGCGTCACGCTTCAGGCTGGCGCAAGTTTTGCGAAAGTGTTTGGGCTGGACGATTACGTGCTGGAAATTGAGAATAAGATGTTTACACACAGGCCGGATTGTTTTGGGCAACTCGGCGTGGCGCGCGAAATTGCTGGTATTTTTCATCAACGATTTACCAGCCCTGATTGGTATAATGCTATTCAAGAATTCGCAGATAGCGATGGCTTAGAGCTTGAAGTGTTTAATGAAGCCAATGAGCTTGCGCCCGCATTCTCTGTGATTGCTATAAAAAATGTAGATATTCATCCAAGCCCGTTGTGGTTGCAATGTCAATTAGTCGCAATGGGCGGAAAGCCAATTAACAATATTGTTGACGCGACAAATTACGTGATGTTCATGACGGCACAGCCGACTCACGCTTATGATTATGACAAATTGCGCGGGCATAAACTTGGCGTGCGAATGGCGCACGATGGCGAGAAAGTCGGTTTGCTTAATGGCAAGGAATATGAATTGACGTCTGACGATATTGTTATCGCTGACGGCGAAGGTGTGATTGGGCTAGCTGGAATTATGGGCGGCGTTGATACGGAAGTTTCGGCTGAAACGAAGAATATTGTCCTTGAATGTGCCAATTTTGACATGTACGCGCTACGTCGCACGGCTATGCGTCACGGAATTTTCACCGACGCCCTGACTAGGTTTAATAAGGGGCAATCGCCAGCACAAATTGACCCTGTCTTAAAATGGTTAATTGGTATGGTTGGTGGTGAGCAAGCTAGTCCTATGCTATTTAAGAATCATTCTTCATTGCGACAAGTGCTGGTCGATGGTAAGCACTGGCACGGTGGATTGTTGATTCCTAAAAGGTTTGTCGAAGAACGTCTGGGTGTTGACTTTGCCGAGAATGAGATGGAGGCACTACTAAAGAATGTTGAATTTATCGTTGACGATGGTAATAAATATGGCGAAGCTGGCGTGATGGTTTACAGTCCATTTTGGCGAACAGATATTGAGCTTCCTGAGGATATTGTTGAGGAAGTTGGGCGATTATATGGCTTTGATAGATTGCCGCGTCATTTGCCAGAGCGAAGTATTAAGCCTGCACCGAAGAATGAGCGTCGTGAATTGAAACAGAGAATTCGCCAAAGTTTGTCGCGAGCTGGAGCGAACGAAGTTTTGACGTATAGTTTCGTTCATGAGCGAGTTTTGAAAAATTCCGACCAAGATCCTGGTCGTGCGTATCGCTTGAGTAATGCGCTTAGCCCGGACTTGCAATATTACCGAATTAGCATTTTGCCGAGTTTGCTGGATAAAGTTCACGCCAATGTAAAATCTGGACATGACGAATTTATACTGTTTGAAATTGGCAAAATTCACGATAAGAAATTAGGATTTAACGATGAGAATTTGCCAATTGAAAAGACTTTCATTGACGGGGTTTATGCGAATAAAAAGCCTCAAGCTGGCGCACCGTTTTACAAGGTGAGGAAAATTGCTGAAAGGTTGATGAAAGATTTGAGTGTTGAGGTTGATTTTATGAAGATTACGGAATCTGACAGCGACGTCCCAGCGCCATTTGATGCGAAACGCAGCGCTTGGATTGTGGCGAAGAACGGCGACAATTTGGGAATTGTTGGCGAGCTAGCTCCGTCTGCTCGACGCAACTTCAAATTGCCAGATTACACGGCAGCGTTTTCTATTGATATTGAAAAATTGCAGGAAAATCTGAGTAAAAATCAGGGCTATAATTACCAGCCGTTAAGCCGATTCCCGTCGACCGCCAGAGATATTTCATTGAAAATGGATTCGAATGTTGATTATGTGAAGGTTTATGCTTGCGCTGAAGAAGTTGCGAAAAAACACGGTGAGTTACAAATTAGCATAACGCCGATTGCGATATATCAGCCAAAAAATGACGATTCGACAAAAACTGTAACTTTGAATGTAAAATTTACGAGCGCTGAGCGGACGCTGGAAGATAGGGACATTGCGCCGATTATTGAGGAGATTGCCGCGATGGCTGCGGAAGAATTCGACGCCGCTCAGGTTTAATGTGATTTGTTGCGCTTGATAAAAATTGCTATAATTGAAAGGTAAATAAAGGAGGAATATGGCAACTACAAAAGGCCAGAGAATAGGTATTTGGGTTATTGCCGGCATGATGTTTTTAGGGACAGTTGGCGGATTTGTCGCTATGATGGTGGCACCTGGAAATGAAGCCAAAGACCAAGCCGCGCTTAAGAAAGCCCAGGATGAATACACCAAGGCTACTGACGAGCGAAAAAAGAAAGTAGAGGCTCAGGCTAATGAATTGAGCCAAAAATATTACGGCAAGTTTTCTGAGTTTAGCTCACGAGTTGGTGCGTTTGAAGCCGGTGACGTGAAAGAGCTTGTTAAGGAAGATTTGGTCGAGGGCGAAGGCGCTGAGGTTAAGGATGACACCAAGTTGGCTGTTTATTACATTGGCTGGAATGCTAAGGGTGAGATTTTCGATCAATCAATCACCGACGGTAAGTTGAAAGCCCCGCTCAATATGGATGGCCCGGCAAATACTGCAGTCATTCAGGGTTGGAAAGAGGGTTTGATTGGTATGAAAATTGGCGGCGTGCGCGAACTAACAATTCCAGCCGACAAGGCTTACGGCGACAAAGCTCAGGGTGATAAAATTCCTGCAAATTCTCCACTTAAGTTCGTGGTGATGGCTATTGAAAAGCCAGCTGATATTCCAGAGCCGGAAATGCCAGAAGTGATGAAGCAATATTATCGATCGCGAGGTTTCAATGTCTAAAGATGTTATTATTGTTGGCGCTGGTCCAAGCGCGTTAACGGCGGCAATTTACTTGTCGCGCGAAGATGTCGACACGACATTATATGAACGTGGCGTGGTCGGCGGAATGGCGGCGATTACTGATCAAATTGACAATTATCCTGGTTTTGCTGAGGGTGTGACTGGAATGAAATTGGCGTCTGAATTGCAACAACAGGCGGAGCGATTTGGTGCGAAGATTGAATATGGCGACGTGACGGAATTGAAGCAAGTTGATGGCGAGTTGGAGCTGACAATTGACGGTCAATCTGTCCGCGCAAAGTCGGTGTTATTGGCGACTGGCTCGAATCATCGCAAATTAGGCGTTCCGGGCGAAGACGAATTATATGGTCGAGGCGTGCATTACTGTGCGACTTGTGACGGCGCGTTTTATCGCGATAAAAATCTAATCGTTGTCGGTGGCGGAAACTCAGCGGTGCAAGAGGCGATATTTTTGACGCGATACGCTAGTCATATTGATCTGTTGGTTCGCAGTAAATTACGCGCCAGTGACATTTTGCAAAAAGATTTGCAGAAGTATGTCGATGATGGAAAAATTACCGTTCACATCGGTGCAACGACTGATGAAATTATTGTCAAAGACGATAAGTTTTACGGCGTTAAATCGACTCAAAACGGCGAGCAGAAAGAATTTACCGCTGATGGGTTATTCGTATTTATCGGGCTAATTCCGAACACGCAATTCCTGACAAACTCGGACGTTGAGTTGGATTTGGGCGGACACATCATTACTGACGAACATCTGCACACTAATATTCCTGGCGTTTTTGCTTCTGGCGATGTACGCTCGGGGGCAACTATGCAAATCGCTTCGGCGGTTGGTGAAGGTGCGGTGGCAGCGCTGCAGATTCGTGAATATTTACAAGAAAAGGCCAGAGAGGAGTAAAAAATGGCAGATTTTAATCAAATTTTAACACCTGGTGATGTCGAAAACGGCATCGTAAATGTAGTTGTTGAGATTCCACAGGGATCAAGTCATAAAATTGAGTGGAATCGTGAGCTTGCAGTGATGCGGTTGGACCGTGTTGAGCCAGCTATTTTTGCAAAGCCAACAAACTACGGTTTCATTCCACAAACTTTGGACGAGGACGGCGATGAATTGGATGCGCTAATTATTACCGACGAACCATTGACTACTGGCATTTTTATGGAGGCAAAGGTTATTGGCGTATTGGAGTTCGTTGACGACAATGAAGTCGACGACAAGGTTATCGTTGTGCCAGCCGATGACCGAAACACTGGCAACGCAATCAACTCACTAGAAGATCTACCTTCACAATTGTTGAAACAAATTGAACACCATTTCAATCACTACAAGGATTTGAAGAAGCCTGGTTCAACAGTAGTCAAGGGATTCGGCGACGTAGAAAGGGCAAAGCAAATTATCCGCGAGTCAATTACTCGTTGGAACGAAAAATAAATCACGTTTGATTATTGATTAAAACCGAGAGACTGGCGAGCGTTACTTGTGTCGGAAGAACGAGGAAACGCCGCCAGTTAATTGTTGTAAGATGCCGTTTGAGCGGGACAATTGCAAGCGCAATTTATCTTTGGCGTGTGGTGTAATTATGACGTCCCGCCAATCTGGTTTTGGACGAGCGGATTTGCTTGTTAAGACTTCAATTGTATCGCCGTGCTGTAATTTGTAATTAAACGGCTTCATTACGCCGTTGATCTTAAATCCGCTTGCGCGCGCCGCGATATCGGAGTGAATTCGGTAGGCATAATCCAAGGGAAATGCTCCGCGAGGCAAATCATAAATGTCGCCCTTTGGTGAGTACACGAAAATCCTGTCAGAAAACAACTTCATTCGGAATTTGTTGGAGTCGAACCGTTTTCCTTCGCTAATTAAAGCGGCGGCTTCTTGAAGTTCGCGAATCCACGACAAATCGGCTGGCATAGTTCCGATTTTTCCTTTTTTATAGGCGTCGGTCAATTTTTGCTCATTATAATGGAAACTAGCCGCTAATCCACGCTCAGCGTATTCGTGCATTTCTTTGGTTCGAATCTGGAATTCAACAATTTGCCCACTTGGCGTTTGTACGGTTGTGTGAAGACTTTGATAGCCATTTGGCTTTGGATTGGCAACGTAATCTTTTATTCTTTCATACATCGGCTGATACATATCATGTAAAATCCCCAGAACCAAATATCCAGTTGATAAATCATCAACAATTATCCTTAGGGCAATCAAATCATAAATCTTATCAATATCACCAACTTTGTCCAATTTCTTAAATAGACTATAAACGCTCTTAACGCGCCCGTCCATCTGAAAAACTAGCTTTTCTGCCTTCAGTCGCGCTTCAACTTCGCGGCGAACGTGATCCAATTTTCGTTGCGATTTTTTCAGTCGACTGTCCATCAAATTTTTGGTTTCTTGAAAAGCTTTCGGCATCAAATATCTAAAGCTCAGCTCCTCCAATTGAACACGAACTCGTCCCATATTTAAGCGGTCAGCCAGTGGCGCAAAAACTTCAATCGTCTCTCTGGCAATTTTTTTCTGCTTTTCTGGTGTCATAAATTGCAAGGTTCGCATATTATGTAGGCGGTCGGCTAGCTTGATAATTATCACGCGCACATCTTCGCCCACGGCAATCATTAACTTGGTCAAATTGTCCTTCGTGTGTGGTAAATAACTATCCAAATTTCGCATCCCGGCGCGAGCTTGTGAAACTTTAGTTACGCCATCTACCAGAAACGCCACATCGCGCCCAAACAAACTCTCCAAATCGTCCAAAGTTGCGTCGGTATCTTCAACGGTGTCGTGCAGAACTCCCGCCACGACTGTATCAATATCCATGCCCCATTCAATTAGAATTCCCGCCACCGCCAATGGGTGATTAATGTAGGGTTCGCCACTTTTGCGCTTTTGTCCAGCGTGCTTTTCCGTGGCGTAATCGATTGCGCTCGCTAAAACTAATACTGGCACTTCGTCGTATTTTTGTTCAGCGATTGACAATAACTCTTCGCGCGTCATATTTATATTATACAACTTTGTAGTATAATTAAGAAAAGCTAAAGCGAAAATATCTAACAGGGAGGGCGATATGGCTGTAACGAGAATAGCAATTAACGGCTTCGGGCGAATCGGACGCAATGCGTTTAAGATTGCGAACGAGCGAAGCGACTTGGAAATTGTTGCGATCAATGATTTGACTGACACGAAAACTTTGGCGTATTTGTTGAAGCATGATAGCAATTACGGCGAGTACGGACGTCAGGTTGATTTTACGGAAAACGAGCTGATTATTGAGGGCAAGTCGGTTAAGGTGCTGGCTGAGAAAGATCCAGAAAATCTGCCGTGGCGAGATTTAGGAATTGATGTGGTGATTGAATCAACAGGATTTTTCACCGATAAAGATGGCGCGGGCAAGCACTTAACGGCTGGCGCAAAGCGTGTGGTTATCAGTGGTCCGACGAAGTCTGAGGGAGTTGATACGATTGTTTTGGGAACTAACGATGACAAGGTAAAAAATGCGACGCCAATCGTGTCTAATGCTAGCTGTACGACCAATTCTTTGGGCGCGGTTATGGCGATTTTGGACGCGGAGTTTGGTGTTGAAAAGTCAATGTTAACGACGGTGCATAGTTATACGGCTAGCCAAAAACTTCAGGACGCGCCATCCAAGGATCTTAGAGAAGGTCGCAACGCCGCCGAAAACATTGTCCCGACTACGACTGGCGCCGCAATTGCTGTGACTAAAACCTTACCGCAATTAACTGGAAAATTTGATGGACTTAGCGTGCGTGTACCGACTCCAGTGGTGTCGCTTAGTGATGTGACGGCGCTTCTCAGGAAAGATGTGACTGTTGAGCAGGTAAATGACGCGTTCAAAAAAGCCGCCCAGAGTAATTTCTATCAAGGCATTTTGGGTGTTTCTGAGGAGCCTTTGGTAAGCCGCGACTTCATTGGTAATTCATATTCTGGAATTGTCGATCTTCCGTTGACGAAGGTAGTTGGCGGTAACCTGATCAAGGTTATGGTCTGGTATGACAATGAGTGGGGCTATTCTAATCGCTTGGTCGAGCTGGTAGCAGACGTCGGATATTATTTGCAGAATAAAGCATAACCATTATAATAAGAAGTATGAAGATTTATCTAGGTTCCGATCATCGCGGTTTTATGTTGAAGGAAAAAGTTTTTGCCTATTTGGTTAAGAACGGCTATGACGTTCAAGACGTCGGCGGTGTAGAATTAAATCCTGATGACGATTTTCCGCAATTCGCGCAGGCGGCGGCGTTGAAGGTCATTGGTGATGATAGCAAAGATCCGCGTGCGATATTAATTTGTGGCGGCGGTCAAGGAATGTGTATGGCGGCCAACCGATTCAAAGGAATTCGCGCCAGCGTGATTTGGGATGCTTTCGAGGCAAAAATGACACGCCAAGATAACGATTCAAATGTTTTATGTTTGCCAGCGCGAGTTTTGGAAGACAACGAATCGGCGTGGAAGGGAATTGTGGAAACATGGCTGAACACTCCTTACGCGAATGCTCCGCGATTTAATAGGCGTAATGCGCAGTTGGATGAATTGTCATGAGTAATTCTGTAATCGCACCGGCAATTTTGGCAGAAAATGCCGAACAATACAAAGAGCAGGTTGATAAAATAACTGGGCTTGTTGAGCGTGTGCATATTGATATTTCTGATGGCGAATTTGCTCCGACATTGACGGTTGGAATTCCAGAATTATGGGCGCCAGAGGGTTGGATGATTGATATTCACGCAATGGTCAATGATGTTGCTGAGTATGTTCCGAAGTTGATTGCTTTAAGGCCGCATATGATTATTGTTCACGCAGAGGCGACGGGGGATGTGAAGACTGCGCTTATGCAGATTCGTCAAGCTGGAATTATGGCGGGATTAGCGCTACTAAAGCCGACGGTTCCGCGAACGATTGAGGAATTGATAAAAATAGCAGATCATGTGATGATTTTTAGCGGTGAGCTGGGGCGATTTGGCGGCACTGCTAGTCTTATGCAACTAGAAAAAATACGACTTATTAAAGCTATTAATCCAAATGTAGAAATCGGTTGGGACGGTGGAGTGGCGGTAGATAATGCGTACAGTTTGGTTCAGGGCGGTGTCAACGTTCTGAACGTTGGCGGCGTTATTCAGAAATCGTCAGATCCGCGCGCCATTTTCTCCAGATTGCAGCAGGAGATTAATAAAACGAGCGTGCTTTAATGAATGTCGACCAAATAGTGAAATTGAAGAAAATATCGCAACAATTACGAAAGTCTGTTATTTGCGAATTATCTGAGGCTGGTTCGGGGCATTCGGCTGGGTGTTTGGGTTTTGCTGACGTTATGGCGGTTTTGTATTTTCATGCCATGCGACTAGATCCTGAGAATCCTAATTGGGAAGATCGGGACATTTTCGTAATGAGCAATGGTCATTATGCGCCACTTTTATATGCCACGCTGGCGGAGCGAGGATTTTTCGATAAAAAAGAGTTGGCTAATTTGCGAAAATTTGGCTCCAAACTTCAAGGTCATCCAGAACGTGGCAGTTTACCGGGAATTGAAACAACTAGCGGTCCTCTGGGTTGCGGTCTAAGTCAGGCGGCCGGCATGGCGTATTCATTGCAATATTTGGGTGGCAATTCTGAGCGATTCGTTTACTGCAGTTTGGGCGATGGCGAGCTTGACGAAGGGAATATTTGGGAAGCGGCGATGTTTACGAAAAAATATAATCTGTCGAATTTAATTGCGATTGTTGATAGAAATAATATTCAGATTGGTGGTGATACGGAAAAGGTGATGCCGCTAGGTGATTTGGCGGACAAATGGCGAAGTTTTGGCTGGGATGCGCAGGAAATTGACGGGCATGATCATTTGGCGATAATTCAGGCGATTGATAAGGCAAAGAATTCTCGGCAGCCGAGCGTGATAATTGCGCATACAATTCCTGGTCGTGGCGTTGATTTTATGGAATATGATTACCGTTGGCATGGAAAATCTCCAAACGCCGAGGAAGCGGAGCGGGCGCTTGCTCAATTGAGTGAAGGAGGTGGCGAATGAGTTTCTTAATGGAGAATTGGCAGAATTTGGAGCTTGCGGCAATTCGCGTTGGTTTTGGCGAAGGCTTGGTTGATATTGCTAAGAAAAATAATTTGGTGGTGGCGCTGAGCGCGGATTTGATGGAAAGCGTTGGCTTTGGCAAGTTTTATGAGGAAATCGGGAAGCCGCGGGCAATTGAAGTTGGTGTGGCGGAGCAGAATTTGGTTACCGTGGCGTCTGGATTGGCGGCTATGGGAAATATTCCGTTTGCGGCCAGTTATGCGGCGTTTAGTCCGGGTCGCAATTGGGAGCAGATTCGAACGACTATTTGTCTGAACAATCAGCCAGTTAAGCTGATAGGCTCTCATGCTGGGCTAAACGTTGGTCCGGACGGTGCGACGCATCAAATGTTGGAAGATATTGCGCTGATGCGAAGTTTGCCTAATATGGTGGTTTTGGCGCCAGGCGACGCTAATGAAGCCAAGCTAATGGCGGCGGCAATGGCTGGAGATAAACGCCCAAATTACGTAAGATTGCCAAGAGAAAAAACACCGTTATTTCTGAATCAATCTACTTTTGAGATTGGAAAAAGCTATACGTTGAGGCGCGGCAAAGATGTTGCCTTGTTTGGAACTGGCGTGATGACTTATCAGTTGCTGTTGGCGGCGGAAAAGCTCGCGAATGAATATGACATTCAGGCGGAAGTGATTCATTTTCCGACGATTAAGCCGCTGGATGAGGATGCTGTGCTTGACGCGGCTCAAAAATGCCAAGCCGTCATTACGGCGGAAGAGGGGCAGATTGCTGGTGGATTTGGTTCGAGTGTGGCAGAAGTTCTTAGTGAGAATTTGCCTGTGAAGATGAAGCGAATTGGCGTTAATGACGCATTTGGAGAGTCGGGCAAGATGTCTGAATTGTGGCAAAAGCACGGTTTGGACGTCGATTCAATTGTTCGTAGTGTTGTCAATTTTCTCCAGTGAAAAACCCGCCAGGAGCTACTGCCAAGATCTAATTAAAGACCTCAAAGCAAGTAGTCCTGACGGGTATGTGATTATCTACGATGATGTTTCATACCATAGATAATCGAGAGGAGTGAGATACTCCCCAGCGCAAATGCCACTCCCTCGAGCGGTCCATAGACCGCTAGTAGACAGATAAGTGCTGCCCACCATGCTGCACAGAGTAGCACGATAATAGCCAAGAACGATACGCCTGCAAAATATGCCGCGCGTACGATAGGACTCATAGCCCCTCCTTTCGGGGAATGCTCAAAGCTAAAGGGCGACTTCCGCCCTTAGACAAAGCCTCGAGCGAGAGCCATTTTATGTTACCACCAAAATAACATAATGTCAATTCTCTTGGCATAGCGGGCGGTAATTGATATAATTACCATAAGTATTTTAGGGGGCAGTATGGGATTATCGATTTCAGAGATTCGGAAAAACACGACGCGGGCGCGTCATTTAATGCAACGGACACGGGCGCAGCGTTTTGCGGTTGGGGCATTTAATATTGACAATCAAGAGACGTTGATTGCGGTGGCACGCGCGGCGCAAAAACTCCAATCGCCAGTGTTGGTTGAGGTTTCTGACGCCGAAGTGAAGGCTATGGGCCTAGAGAACGTTCGCGATTTGGTGGACAATTATAAGGCTGAGTACGGAATTGAAATGTATTTGAATTTGGACCACGGTCCGACGGTTGAGGGTTGTAAGCGAGCGATTGACGCTGGATATGAGTTTATCCATATTGATATTTCTCAGGCGAATCACGATGCTTCGGATGAGGAGATTATTGCGAAGACTCGTGAAGTTGTTGAATATGCCAAGTTTACTGGTGCGCTAGTGGAATCTGAGCCGCATTATTTTGGCGGAAGTTCAAATGTTCATACGGAAGATATAAATTATGAGGAGATAAAAAAGACTTTCTCTACGCCAGAGGGTGCGCGTGCGTTTGTTGAGGCGACTGGAATTGATACTTTTGCGGCGGCGATTGGCAATTTGCACGGCAAATATCCAGTTCCGAAAGTGTTAGATTTGGACTTGTTGGCTAACATTCGTGAGGCGATTCATTGTCAGATTTCGTTGCACGGTGGGTCTGGCACGCCACTGCATTATTTTGAGGATGCTGCGAAAATTGGCGTTTCTAAAATCAATATCAATTCTGATATGCGCTACGCTTTCCGAACAACCCTGGAGAAAACTTTGCGAGAAAATCCAAATGAGTACGCCATTGTTAAATTAATGCCTCCAGTTTATGCGGCTGTACAGGAAGTGGTGGAGTCGAAGATTAAGGCGTTTAATTCCGTCAGGAAGGCGGTGGTTTAATGGCAAAAATTATCACCGTTGGTGCGGCGATTCAAGATGTGTTTTTAAGTCAATCGGACGCACTGACACCAGTTTGTGAGAGTCCAGAACACTGTTTTGCGCGACTGGATTTGGGGGCAAAGGCTGACGTAAACCAGATTCATTTTTCAACTGGCGGTGGCGCTACAAACGCTGCGGTAACGTTTTCCAGGCAAGGTCATTATGCTAGTTTTATGGGAGCAATCGGTCATGATCCAGCGGGGCAAGCGGTAATTGCAGATTTGGATAAGGAAAATATTGACACGCATTTGGTGAGGTATTCGCCAAAATATAGCACGGGATATTCGGTGTTACTATTGGCTTCAAATGGCGAGCGAACAATATTGACATACCGCGGCGCTTCGACGCATTATCATGAGGCGGATTTTGATTTGTCTGAAGAGGATGCGGATTGGCTATACGTTTCAACTTTGGCGGGAAATATGCCGATGCTTCACAAATTATTCCAACAAGCCAAGCATCGCGATATGAAAATCTGTTTTAATCCTGGAAAGAAAGAGCTTGCACAAAAAGATAAATTGCTGGGACTATTGTCTGATGTCGATGTTTTGACGCTTAATAAAGAGGAAATGCAGCAATTGGTGTCTGGCGAGGATTTAGAAGCCTTGGTTAGAAGAGGCTTGAGATTAGTTCCGGTCGTTTTGGTGACGGACGGAGTAAACGGCTCAATTGCAAGCGACGGAAAAACCATCGTGCGAGCGCTAATGTACGACGACAGGCCGTCAATTGACAGAACTGGCGCTGGAGATGCGTTTGCGTCGGGATTTTTGAGCGAATGGGCGCGAAGTGGCAATTTGAAAAACTCTGTGATTATGGGCAGCGCGAATGCTAGTTCGGTGGTTATGAAAATTGGAGCAAAGGCTGGAATTTTATATGCTGGCACAGTACTTCATGCTATGCCAATTCAAGAAAGGGAATTATAATGGCGCAAAATTTGGGAAAATTGTTGGGCGGTGACGCGAAAAAGCGTCGAGCATTAACCGAGCTCAGGCAGATGACTAGAGATGATAGTGATGTGCGATTGATCGCGGAGATATTGGCTAGGGCGCACTCGATTATTCGATCTCTAGGCCTAGATCCGTCAAACGCTACGGCGGAAGAAATCTATCAATCACTAATGGCTATTGCGCCTAAGGTGGACAAATGGGCGCCGTTTAAGGCTTCTGAGTGGGTGCTTTTGGATGTTGATGGGCAAGTGATTTCGTTTAATCCAATTGACGTTATAAATAACTATCACTGCCAGTTACCTCTGGGAAAGCAGCAAACAACGTATGGCAAGCGAGGCCTAGGATTTGAGATTACGCGCCGATATAAAAACCACCCGCGCACATATAATCCAGCTGTGGAGCGAGTGGTTTGCCAGGGCGGAATTTGTTGGATTGAGCCGAAAACTAAGAAATAGCTATCGGTCGCAACAAGTTCGCTGATTCCTAATTAGCTCAACTACTTCCGTAATGTCTTCGGTGATTGTGTAGGTTTTTTCATCGCCGTCAGAAATTAGCTTATTTGGAAGCATATTTTCGCAAACAAAATCATCCCATTTACCCCAGAATTTTTTATCAAACAGGATAATTGGTACTGGCGTCATTTTCTTAGTTTGCGTCAATGTGATAATCTCACAAATTTCATCCATCGTACCGAATCCGCCAGGAAAGCAAACGTACGCGTCAGCCAGAAGCGTCATAACGATTTTTCGTGGTGCGAAGTGAGTGAATGCGAACGAATCTGTCGTATAGTTGTTTAGAGATTGTTCGTGTGGCAAGCGAATGTTGAATCCAACTGATTTTCCGCCAGCTTCCATAGCGCCGCGGTTTGCTGCTTCCATAATTCCGCCACCGCCGCCAGTGATGATTGTGTAGCCTTCTTTAGCTAATTGAAATGCTAAGTCTTTAGCTTTTTGGTAATATTCGTTATCTTCAGTTATCCTGGCTGATCCAAAAAAAGTCACGGTTTTATGATATTTTTGGAGAATTTCATAGCCAGCATGAATTTCATCATCGACTTTTCCTAATCTGAACATAGCAGCCTGAAGCTGTAATTCGCGCGGAATACAAACATTTTTCGGTGTCATCATTATCCTTTTTATTTTATGATTTTAACTTTATTACTATATCATAAAATACCTATGGTTACAATACATTGACGGTAAATAATCCATCATATACAATCAAAGCACAATCTAAATGGAGGTTTTGTGGAGAACAAATCAACGGCTAATAAATGGCTGATCGTGGCGGTGATTGTTATGGGTATAATCATTGTTGCTATGGCTACTTGGATAATTGCTGGTGCTATGCATAAAAATAGTGACTCTAACTCTTCAGTGAAAACCAGCCAAACAAAGAAAGACTCATCTGATTCACTGGAAAAAACTCGCGGTGAAGGCGAGGATCCATCAAATGAGGCAAAGAAAGAATATAAAGACTTCCGAACCAAAGGCGACAGCACGGGTATTCGTTTAACTTCAGCAAGTGATGTTGATAAATTGGATATTGACAGTTCTTTGAAGAAGTTCTTGAAGTCTAAAGTCGGTCAGTCAATTCCAGAGCGTGAAGGTTCTGTGTATGAGCCAATCATTGACCGTGCATACGGAAAATATGCGGCAGTATATGGCTTGACGAACGCTTATACTATTATCGGACCAAAGAACGGCACCGGTGAAATTGCAATTGTTGCGGGCACGCAGCAAGGTGGCATGCCGTGCTCAGACTTGAAGTTGGCATCGGTTCCGAGTCGCTTGGTTGACGGCAAATGTGAAGTTTCTGGCTCGTCTCAAACTTATAGCCAAGACTAGTTTTCATAAATATAGTAAAATAGAGAGGTGAATAAATTTCGCCTCTCTTCTTCATATCAGCCCACGGGCGATCAGCCGCGAGCAATTGCTCAGTTAGTCGATGGTTTGGAAAAAGGTCAGCGCGAGCAAACTTTGCTGGGTGTGACTGGTTCAGGGAAGACGTTTACGATGGCGAATATTATCGCTAAGCGCAATGTGCCGACGTTGGTTTTGGCTCATAATAAGACTTTGGCGGCACAACTTTTTTCTGAGTTTAAGGAATTTTTTCCGGACAATGAAGTCCACTATTTTGTTAGCTATTTTGACTACTATCAGCCAGAAGCGTACATCGCTTCGAGCGACACTTACATTGAGAAAGATTCGAAAATCAATGACGAGATTGATCGGCTTAGGCACGCTGCGACTTCTGCGCTGCTTACGCGCCGCGATGTGATTATCGTGGCAAGTGTGAGCTGTATTTACGGCATTGGTTCGCCAGAAACTTACGCTGATATGGCTATTAAATTGACCGTTGGCGAGCGCCGAGTTCAGGACAAGTTTATCCGCTTATTGACCGACATTCAGTATAAGCGCAATGACATTGATTTTGCGCGAGGAACTTTTCGGGTGCGCGGCGATGTTGTGGATATTTTTCCGGCAGGTCAAGATACTGCGGTTCGCGTGGAATTCTTTGGCGATGAAATTGAGCGGCTGACGAAGATTGATCCTTTGACTGGTGAAATTTTGGATCGTCCAGACCAATTGACAATTTTTCCGTCCAGCCACTATTCGACGCCACGTGAGCGAATTGAAAAGGCAATTGTTGGAATTGAAAATGAGTTTAATCAACGACTGAAATGGTTTGAGGATAATGGTAAGTTTTTAGAGGCGCAAAGGCTGAGTCAGCGAACCAAATATGATTTGGAGATGTTAAAGGAAACTGGTTTTGTGAAAGGAATTGAGAATTATTCGCGCTATTTGACCGACCGAGAACCTGGCGAGCAGCCGGCAACTTTGATTGATTATTTTCCGGACGATTGGCTACTTTTGGTTGACGAATCGCACATGACGTTGCCGCAAGTTCGGGGAATGTACAACGGTGATCGCGCCCGTAAGGAAGTTCTGGTTGAGCATGGTTTTCGTCTTCCAAGCGCGCTGGACAATCGCCCACTTCGATTTGATGAGTTCAATCAGCATATTCATCAGGCAATTTATGTTTCCGCTACGCCGGGAGATTATGAACTTTCTCACTCGCCAAAGCCAGCTGAGCAGCTTATTCGACCGACTGGGTTGCTTGATCCGCCGATTGAAGTTCGACCGACCGACGGGCAGGTTGATGATTTGATGGAGGAAATTCGCCAGACGATTGCGAAAGGTCATCGCGTGTTGGTGACGACACTAACCAAGCGAATGGCGGAGGACTTGAGCGCTTATTTGACGGAAAACGGCGTGAAGACGGCGTATTTGCATAGCGAAATTGATACACTGGAACGTGGTGATATTCTGAAAGATTTGCGACTTGGAACGTATGACGTGCTGGTTGGAATTAATCTATTGCGTGAAGGTTTGGACCTTCCGGAGGTCAGTTTGGTGGCAATTATGGACGCTGATAAGGAAGGTTTCTTGCGTAGTGAGCAGGCTTTGATTCAGACGATTGGACGGGCGGCGCGGCACGTTGATGGACGAGTTATTATGTATGGCGACAATGTTACGGATAGTATGCGTCGAGCAATTGACGAAACGAATCGACGTCGAGCGATTCAGCAGAAATATAACGAAGAGCATAATATCACGCCGCAAACTATTCAGAAGAAAATTGACGATGGTTTGCGCTCGATTATTCCGCAAAAAGAATCTGATAAAAAGCCAAAGCTTAACCTGAAGAAAATTCCAAAAGACGAATATCCGGCTTTGATTAAAGATCTGACGGCGCAAATGGAATTACATAGTGCTAATTTGGAATTTGAAAAAGCGGCAGAACTGCGTGACTTAATTGCAGAAATTCGCCATACAATGTAGAATAAAAATATTATTAGATTAGGAGGGATTATGGCAGCAAAAGAACAGCCACAGCCAACAAACGTCGCGCAACCAGAAATGCCGATGCAACCAAATGCCTACCAAGCATATCCACCGCAATACGCATATGAAGACCCAAATAAGGGCAAGGCAAAGATGCTAACTTTGGAATACGCTTTGGCAATGGGTTCGGCGATTATTTCAATCATGTTGCTGATTGACATCATAACCAAGATATTCGGTCTGTGGACAAATTCAACATCAATGTTATTAAGAAGTGTTGGCGGATTTTTTGCCCCATCAATGGTAACTCAAGGAACAGGAATTGTTGCAGCGTCAGTGTTTGCTGTGCTTTTGGCTGTATTGTCGTTAGTTCTATTCTCACGCGTATCAAAAGCTGTTCCGGAGCGTGAAGGCTACACAAAGCGAACAGCTTACAAATTGGTAACTTACGGCGGTTTGGCGGTTTTGATTATTCCAGCTGTAGACTTGGTTGCTCGATTGGTGAGTATTTTGATCAACTCATTGCTGTTTATCGGCGTTGGTGACGGTGGTGAATTCTATAAGAGTTTGTACTTGGGTGAATTCTTGCCATACGCATTAGCTCTTGCAATTGTTGCTACTGGCGCTTACTTCATTTGCCAAATTGTCAAGGGACGCAACATGTCAAAGGCTTTGTCCTTGATGCTGATTGTGGCTTCTTCTGTCGTATTATTGACTGGCGCTATCACAATCGCCGTTAAAGCGCACGACACGGGCAGCTCAGTAAAGACTATTCCATCAGATTACAGTCGCTACAAGAACTACCAAGATTACTCAATGTAATAAAACTTGGAAAAATAAAGTCGCTCACTTTGATGGGCGGCTTTTTTTAGTGGTATAATATTGATATGATAACTATTTCTACCAGCGATATTCAGCACTTGGCGAGTTTGAGTAGTCTGGCATTGACTGATGACGAAACCGACGGACTGCGCCAAGATTTGGAAAATATAATTGGCTATATTGAGCAGTTGGGCGAGCTTGACGTGTCGGGTGTTGAGCCGACTTATCAAGTTACGGGGCTGAGCAATGTCTGGCGTGAGGATGAAGTTCAGGCGGGGATTCTTGTTGAGGAGTTGCTCGATTTGGCGCCAGAAAAACAGAATAATCAAGTGAAAGTTCCGCAGGTATTGTAATGAGTAAAATTAGTGATTTTATCGGCAAGAGCGCGGTCGAGAATGTAAAAGAAGCATTGCGACGAGCGCGTGAAATTGGGGAGTATAATGCACTGCTTAGCTTGACGGAAGAGCGTGCGCTGGAGCGTGCAGAAAAAGTTGATGCTGGCGAGATCTCTGGACGATTGGCGGGCGTGCCATTTGTTGTGAAGGATAATTTTTTGGCGTTTGGTGCGCCAACGACTGCCGCTTCAAAAATGCTAGAAAGCTTTAACGCTCCATTACAGGCGACGGCTGTTGAAAAATTGGAAGCGGAAGGTGCGATTTGTATTGGCAAAGCGAATTTGGATGCTTTTGCGCACGGTGGTTCGACGGAAAACTCGGCATTCGGTCCAACGAAGAACGCTGCAGATGAAACGCGAGTTGCTGGTGGATCATCTGGTGGATCGGCGGTAGTTACGGCGCTCGACGTGGTTCCGTTCGCGCTTGGTACGGATACTGGCGGTTCGATTCGTCAGCCAGCCAGCTTTAACGGCGTAGTTGGAATTAAGCCGACTTACGGGGCGGTTAGTCGCTACGGCGTAGTGGCGATGGCATCAAGTACGGACACGATCGGTTGTTTTGCTACGAACGCTGAAGATACGGACTTGGTGATGGAAATTATGGCTGGTCGCGATGATAAGGATATGACGACTTTGCCTGATTTTTGGAATAGTCAGCCAGAATTTGCAAAGAAAAAGATAGGTCTAGTCAAACAATGTATGACCGACGACGTGGACGCGAAAGTTCGCCAAAAAACGCTTGATTATGCGGAGAAATTGAAGCAGCTTGGCTACGAAATTGAGGAAGTAGATTTGAGTATGATGCAACATTCTCTGGCGATGTATTACATAATTGTGCCAGCGGAATTGTCATCAAATTTGGCGCGATATGACGGCGTGCGATATGGTCATCGAGCGGCGGAAGTAAAGACTTTGGCGGAGCTTTATGGTCGTAGTCGAAATGAAGGATTTATGACTGAAAATAAGCGACGAATTATGATAGGAAGTTTCGTATTGTCGAGTGGATTTTTTGATGCTTATTATATGCAGGCCCAAAAAGCCAGGACGTTGTTGATTGACGAATTCAAGAAGTTATTTACCGAATATGACGCGCTATTGATGCCAGTCGCGCCGACTCCTGCGTTTAAGATTGGTGAGAATGCCAGTGACCCGATAAAAATGTATTTGGCGGACATTATGACCGTGCCGGCAAGTTTGGCTGGACTTCCTGCAGTTTCGGCGCCGGCTGGGAATAGTGATGAAGGATTGCCAATTGGCGTGCAGCTTATTGGCGATTACAAGTCGGACAAGAACTTGCTGAAGCTGGTTTCAGAAGTGGAGAAGATTTGATGGATGGATTGATGGTTGCGATAGTTGTTGCGGCGTTGACTATCGGCGCCTTGCTGATGATTTTCATTCAATTGACTTCTCGTGGTCGCGGTCAAATTGACAAAGAAATGTATCAGAGGGTTTGGCGGCAAATTTTGCGCAATGTCGAAACTAGAAAATCGGAAAGTATGCAGATGGCGATAATGAAGGCGGACAAGTTGCTGGACAAAGCTATGCGCGACTGCGGCGTGGCTGGCGAAACGATGGGCGAACGTATGAAATCTCGCAAGGGATATTGGAGCGATGAAAATGGGCTTTGGGCGGCACATAAATTGCGTAATCAAATTGCCCACGAAACCAACGTAACGGTGACGGCGCAGAGTTTTCGTCGAGCTATGGCGAGTTTTGAACAGGCATTAAGAGATTTGGGAGCATTATAATGAGTGTATATGACGATTATGAAATGACAATTGGTATCGAATGTCACGTTCAGCTGGCGACGAAAACCAAGCTATTTAGCCCGGCCGACAATGACGCTCGCGACGCTGAGCCGAATACTAAGACGCATCAGATTGACTTTGGTCTGCCGGGGATGTTGCCGGTTTTGAACAAGCACGCCGTTGAGTTGGCGGTTCGTGCTGGAAAAGCCTTGAATTCGCCGATTGCGCACGTTAGCCGGTTCGATCGAAAGCATTATTTTTATCCAGATTTACCAAAGGGCTATCAGACTTCACAGATGTATAATCCGATTATTTTGGCTGGATATGTCGATGCGCCGCTGGAAGATGGTTCTTTGAAACGCGTGCGAATTGACCACGCTCACATGGAGGAAGATGCTGGTAAACTGACGCATCACGACGGCTATTCGTTAGTCGATCTTAACCGTGCTGGCACGCCGCTGATTGAGATTGTTTCTGAGCCGGATATGCATTCGGCTGAGGAGGCTAAAGCTTACGTTTCGGAACTTCATAAATTGATGGTTTACGCGGGTGTGACTTACGGTAATTTGTATCACGGAAATATGCGATTTGACGTTAATATTTCAGTAGCAAAAAAGGGTGCGACGGAGCTTGGAAAGCGCGCAGAAATTAAGAATCTCAATTCCTTCCGCAGCGTTGAAAGGGCTGCTGAGTACGAGTTTAAGCGTCAAGTCGATATCTTGGAGCGTGGCGAAGAAGTTGTTCAGGAAACCAGAGGATGGAATGATGACAAGCAGATAACTATTTCTCAGAGGTCAAAGGAAGACGCGCAGGATTATCGCTATATGCCAGATCCAGATATTCCGCCAGTTGTGTTGACTGACGAGGTGATTGCTGAAATTCAGTCCAAGGTGCCGATGCTTCCGGGTGAATATAGGGAAAAATGGAGCGCGCTAAACTTGGACAAATCTGTTATCAATTCGCTTTTGTCTAATCAGGATTATGCCCAGATTACATTGGAAGTTCAGGAAAAGTCGGGCGAGGCTTCCGCTAAGCGAGTCGCGCATTGGTTTGCGAGCGCATTGACAGCTTCTGACGAAAGTGACGCGCAAACGGACAATGAATCTACACGTGTGGCGGTTGACGATTTGATAGAATTGGCTGAAATGACAGAGAAGTCTGAAGTTTCCAGTACGAATGCGAAGGAACTATTCAATGAGCTTTTGGCTGGCGCGAAAAATCCGCGTAAGCTTGCCGAAGAGAAGAATTTGTTGCAGGTTTCTGATGAATCGGCGATTGCTGCAATCGTTGATGAAGTTCTGAGTGATCCAGCTTCGGCGGCGTCAATTGCAGATATCAAGGCTGGAAAAGATAAGGCTATTGGCTATTTGGTTGGGCAAGTTATGAAGAAGTCTAAGGGTCAAGCCAACCCAAGCCTTGCGCAAAAACTGATTCGCGAAAGACTTTAGAATTGCTGAAAATAATAGGGAATAGGAGCTGAAATATGAGAAAACCAACTAAAGCTATCATCGCTGCTGCCGGTTTTGGTACGCGATTTTTGCCAC
This sequence comes from Candidatus Nanosynbacter sp. TM7-057, assembly GCF_022828295.1. NCBI lineage: Bacteria > Bacillati > Minisyncoccota > Nanosynbacteria > Nanosynbacterales > Nanosynbacteraceae > Nanosynbacter > Candidatus Nanosynbacter sp. TM7-057. The sequence continues at coordinate 125,743 of NZ_JAJQJT010000002.1, forward strand.
AAACTAAAGCCATGCCAAAGGAAATGTTGCCGCTGATTGATAAGCCAATTATTCAATACGTCGTCGAGGAATTAGTTGAGGCTGGCATTAAAGATATCATCATTATCGGTAGCGCGAATAAGCGAGCAATCGAGGACCATTTTGACGAGCCGAATGAAGAACTTTTGGCTAATTTGCGCGCTGGCGGTCCTAAAAAACAGCCGTTCATTGACGAGGTGCAGAATTTGGCTGAGATGGCAAACTTTATTTATATTCGCCAAAAAGGTCCATACGGCAACGCAACGCCTTTGGCTTGTGCTTCGCATTTGATTCATCATGACGAGCCTGTGATTTACACATTTGCAGACGATTTTATTGCGGCTAGTCCAAGTCGTTTCAAACAGATGATTGAGGCGTCAGAAAGCTTAGATGGAGCGGTTCTGTCATGTAAGAAGATAACTGATGACGCGGAATTTGATCGTTATGGAGTCATCAATGGTCAAGGAGTGAAAGACGGCGTTATAAAAATGACGAATATCGTTGAAAAGCCAGGCAAAGAGAACGCGCCTTCTGATTTGGCGAGCGTCAGTAGTTATTTACTTCCGGGCGAGATTTTCAGCTATCTAGATAAAGCCAAGGAAGAATTTGACGGCAACGGCGAGTTTACGATTCAGCCGATTATGCAGCAAATGATTGACGATGGTTTTGATTTTTACGGCGTAGAGATTACGAACGGCACTTATTATGATACTGGCGACAAATTGGAATATCTAAAAACAGTGATTGACTTTGGATTGCGTGATCCTAATTTTGGCGATAAATTACGTGCTCATCTGGCGGATCGCCTAAAATAATGTATAATAAATAGCATGAACGGATTGCTTATTATATTAGTGGTTTTGATGGTGATTTTTGTCATCATGATGATCGCTATGACAGTTTCTATCATCAAATTAACGCGCCAAATTCGCCAAACTCAGCAAAACGTGGAGGCGATAAGCCAGCGAATTGCTAACTTAAACGGAATTGTAAGTACAGTTTCAATTGGCGTGGAATTAGCCAAAAACTTCGCTTCAAAGAGCGGATTTTTCTCAAAATTTTTCTCAAAGAAAAAGGTAAGAAAGAGTGAAAAAGTCAGCCAAAGAACAGTCAAATAAGTTGGCAAAAAAAGTCGTTCGTGATAACGAAAACGGTGCTCGTCGGGCGATTTTGGAGGATTTGTTCTTTGATTTTCATAAATCTCGCCACCAAGTTTACTGGGTGAATTTTGTTCGCGGAATTTTCTTTGGCCTTGGAAGTGCTTTGGGTGCGACATTATTGATCGCGATATTGATTTGGATTTTGGGACAATTTGCCGACATTTTCCCGCCGTTGGCTGATTTTATCAACCACTTAATTGAGACAATGCAACGTCGTCAATAGCGTGCTATAATTGTTATTAATGACTGAGGGGACAAGCGAACAATCATCGTCGGCGGCTTTGAAGCCGTCAGATTTCGTGCATCTTCATAATCACACTTTTCACTCGGTACTGGACGGATTGACTAAGATTCATGACTTGGTCGATAAGGTTAAGGAGCTCGGGATGGAGGCTGCCGCCGTAACTGATCACGGCACGATGAGTGGTATTTTGGACTATTACAAAACTGCCAAAAAAGCGGGAATTAAGCCGATTATCGGAATTGAAACTTACGTGGCGACTCGTTCTCGATTTGACCGCGATCCGGGTAAGGACAAGCAGCGTTTTCACTTGACTGTGCTGGCGATGAACAATACGGGATTCCATAATTTGATGAAGCTGTCGACGCGTGCCAATCTGGAGGGAATGTATTACAAACCGCGAATTGACCATGAACTTTTAGAGGAATTGAATGAGGGATTGATTGTTCTGAGTGGTTGTGCGAGCGGTGAAATTGGCGTGGCGCTGAAGGAGGATGATTATGATCGTGCTCGTGAGATTGCCAAATGGTATAAGTCAATTTTTGGGGATCGTTATTATTTGGAGCTGCAGGACCACGGACATCCGAAGTCGAACACGCACTGGGACGTGCAGGCGAAGATCAACGAGGGCTTGATTAAGCTTTCAAAAGAGCTTGATATTGAAATGGTGGTGACTTGTGATGGTCACTATTTGACGCACGAATATCAAGACGCGCACGAGATTCTGCTTTGCGTTGGGACGGGCTCGTATCTCAGCGATGAAAAGCGAATGAGCTTGAAGGATTTTGAGCTTCATTTGACAGATCCGCGCGATATTATTGATCACTGGGGCGAGGAATTTCCTGAAGTTATTCGTAACACGAAAAAAATAGCTGATCGCTGTGATGTTGAGATTGAGCTTGGGCGAATTCTTATTCCAAAATATCCATTGCCAGACGGCGAGAATGAACATTCGTATCTGCTTAGATTGACATATCAAGGTTTGTTGCAGCGTTACAATGGAGCCTCGAAGGAGGAGGCTGAAAAGTTGGATCCTGACGAGATTATTCCGAAGTTGTCTGATGAGGTTCGTGAGCGCGCTAAGATGGAGCTTGGTGTGATGGGAAATATGGGCTATGAAGGTTATTTCTTGATCGTCCAGGATTTTATCAACTGGGGAAAATCTCAAGGAATTGTTTTTGGGCCTGGGCGCGGTAGCGCGGCTGGCTCGATTATTGCGTATGCGCTGAACATTACAGATCTTGATCCGCTGAAATATGGGCTACTGTTTGAGCGATTCCTGAATCCTGATCGTATTTCTATGCCCGACATCGACGTTGATATTCAGGATACGCGTCGCGATGAAGTGATTGAATATTGTGCGAAAAAATATGGCGAGGATCACGTCAGTAATATTGCAACGTTTGGCAAGATGTTTGGTCGTATGGCAGTGCGTGATGTTGCCAGGGTTTTGGAAGTTCCGTATGCTGAGAGCGACCGCTTGGCGAAGTTAGTTCCGCCACCAAGTCAGGGGCGACATATTCCGTTGTCTGTGAGTATTAAAGAAGACGCAGATCTTCGGAATGAATATGAAAATAATCCGACTGCGAAGGAAGTTTTGGATTATGCAATTCAGCTGGAAGGGACGATTCGTAGTCATGGCGTTCATGCTTGTGGCGTGGTGATCGCGCCAGATACGCTGGTCAATTATATTCCGCTTGAAATGGCGCAAAAGGGTGTGGTGGCAACTCAGTTCCCGATGGGCGAGGTTGAAGAGTTGGGTCTATTGAAGATGGACTTTTTGGGACTTTCGAACCTTACGATTATTAATAACGCCATGAGGATTATCCGAAAAGCTTACAAGAAAGAAATTAATCTTTCGGAGTTGCCACTTGATGATAAAAAGACTTACGAGCTGTTTCAGCGCGGCGACACGACTGGCGTATTCCAGTTGGAATCGGCGGGAATGAAGCGATATTTGCGCGGACTAAAGCCGACTACGTTTGAAGATATTATTGCTATGGTGGCCCTTTATCGTCCGGGACCGATGCAGTTTATTGACAGCTTTATTAGGCGCAAACACGGCGAGGAAGAAATAACTTATTTGCATTCTGGAATGAAAAACTCGCTGAAAAATACTTATGGAATTTTGGTCTATCAGGAACAGTTTATGCAGATTTCTAAGGAATGGTGTGGATTTACTGGTGGTCAGGCTGACACGTTGCGTAAAGCTGTTGGTAAGAAGAAGATTGACTTGATGAAAAAGGTCAAGCCTGAGTTTGTCGAGGGTGCGGTTAAAGTTGGTGGCGCAACTAAGGAAATTGCGGAAACTTTCTGGACTCAGCTGGAAGAATTCGCCAACTATTGTTTCAATAAGTCGCACGCCGCTTGTTATGGTTTGATTGCTTATTGGACGGCTTATTTGAAGGCGCATTATCCCGACGCGTTTATGGCGGCACTTATGACTAGCGACCATGACGACACTGATCGTCTGGCAATTGAAATCACCGAATGTAAGCACATGGGAATTAGCGTGTTGAGCCCTGATGTAAACGAGTCGTTCGTTGAGTTTGCTGTGGTGCCGAATGAGAATAAAATTCGCTTTGGTATGTCGGCGGTGAAGGGCGTTGGTGTTGGTGCGGTCGAGGAAGTTCTGCGGGCGCGCGAAGATGGGCCGTTTGCGTCGGTTGAGGATTTTGCCAGGCGCGTTTCAACCAGCAAGTTCAATAGAAAAGCCTGGGAGTCACTTATTAAATCTGGTGCGTTTGATGATATGGGCGATCGATCTGATTTGCTGTTCAATCTGGATTCTATTACATCATTTGCGTCCAAGCTCCAAAAAGAAGCCGCCAGCGGGCAGACCAATTTGTTTGGAATGTTGGGTGGCGATGATGCGGCGAGTGTCCAATCGACTCTTCATCTCCAGAAGGCTCCTGTGAAACACGACGACAAAGAGCGCTTGATGTGGGAGCGAGAATTGTTGGGGTTGTATATCTCGGCGCATCCACTTGATAGATATGAAACGTATTTGAGCGAGCAAACTCAACCGTTGACGCAATTAGTTCCTGAGTACGATAGTCGAATGATGACAGTCGGGGGGATTATTAGCACCGTTCGTACGATTGTCACAAAAAGCGGTTCGAAAATGGCGTTCGTGGGGATTGAGGATAAATTCGGCGAGGGTGAAATAATTGTTTTCCCAAATCTGTATGAGAAAGTTGGCGCCAAGCTGGTTCAGGATGCAGTGATTCGAGTTTCTGGTAAAAATTCAGCTCGAGATCGTGACGGAAATTTGGGCAATGAAAGTAAACTAATTGCCGATGATATTATTGTGATTACAGATAACGATATCAATGGCTATGAGTCGACTGGACGTAAAATGGAAGCGCCAAAAATTAGCTCTGCTGTAAAAAAAGAGCGCCGCGAGGCTTATCGTAATCAGAAAAATGGAGTTTCTCCGAAGTCTGCTGTGAAGAATGACGTCGCCAAATCGCAGCCAAAAACTCATTCGGTGCCTGTTAATGTTGCGCCAGAAATTCCCGCTTCAAAGTTATTTGTGTATATTAAAGACCCGAATGACCATTCGCGGTTAGTGAAAATGAAGTCTGTTTGTAGCGAGAATGCTGGCACGACTGACGTGGTTTTGGTACTGGGTGAGAAAGAAAAATCAGCCATGCGTCTGCCGTTTAAGGTGGATGCTAATGATAGCCTACTAAGCCAATTAAAAAACACTCTGGGTGAAGAGTGTGTAGTTCTAAAGTGATAGTTAGCCCGCTGACAGAGGCCTCAGCCGGAGCTGGTTGCTCTGGCGGGCTAACTATCTGTCAGCGGGACTTATTGTCCCGCAGTTCATTCCTCACTTCTGTCTTACCCCTCTCTTGTAGGGTAGTGTAAGTGGCCGCCGTCGTGCAGTAGAACAAAGCCACCAGCACCGTGTGGTACATCGGCCGGTGTGGCGATTCTGCTACCATGAAGTAGATGAAAAAGACTGTCATCCACACGCCAGCCGCGGCGGCTAGCGTGTGCCATATGTGACTAACCCCCGAAGGGGCCCTGTAGGCGTACCATGCAACATACATGGTTGCTAGAATTGTGAGAATAAAGAAAACGTCAAACATTTCCTCTAACCTTTCATGTAGGGGACTACTTTCTCCGGGGGATTCCAGAGAAAGCTCATACAAATATAACACATATGTTTAATAAAGTCAATAATCAGACTTGAGTGATTTATTCGTTGTTGAGGTTATTTCATTCTCGGGAAAATCAGTCCGAATAGCGCAATTCCTGTCGCTACCGACACGTTGAATGATTCTTTTTGGCCGAACATTGGGATTTCTACAGTGAAGTCGCAGTTGTCCAAAAGCTCTGGCGTGATTCCGTGGACTTCTTCGCCGAGTAGTAGTGCAAATTTTTCAGGCGGCTGAAATTCTGATAGCATCACACTGTCTTTTGATTGCTCCAGCGCGACAATTGGCAAGTTTTCTGTTTGTCTATTTTTCTCAATCCAGTCATTGATATCCTCGTAAAACTCAAACGGCACCAAACTTTCCGCGCCCAAAGCAGTTTTATGAATTTGGCTGGTGATTTTTTCGCGAATATGCGGCAGGCGAGGATCTTCAGACCGAATTTCTCCATCGACAAGTGCGCAAACAGGCGCCTTGCTACATAAACTCAATTCTGGATACGGCGTGTAGCCACTAAGAATAATCTTTTTTATACCAAATCCTTCGGCTGTGCGAAAAATTGCCCCAACATTATGTGTCGAGCGAATATTGTGAACTAACAGAGTAATTTCTGGATTCATATTACTATTATATCACTCGTAAAACCGTAAGCTTTTTGGTATAATTTTCATATGGACGAAGATAAAATTCAGGCGCGACGCCGTGAGCAAGATGAGGAAGCTACTCGTCGTCGAGCGTCAATTTTAGGACTTCAATATCTTGATGGGAGGGAATTTGAAGACACTCTGCCTTTGCTTAAAGATGTTTTGACAATTGAAGAAATGTATAAAGGCAGGCTGGTTCCGCTGGCTTTTAACGAGGAAGATCAGTCTTATCGATTTGGTGTTACGTCGCAAACTTCTGAATCGTTGATGAAGCGGATGCGAGATCAGTATGTTGAAAATGGCAAGCGAATCTTCTTCTTCTTAATTTCTGGTTCGGCGTTTCGGTCAATTATGCTTAGGTTTGATCCGCCAAAAAAAGTGATTTACGACAACATCGAAATTGCTAAGGAGGGTGATAGCGATACTCTGGCGCAGGTTACTCAGACTTTGGCTTCCGTGGGTACAAATGACGTGTTTAATTATTTGATTGACCAAGCGGATTTGCTGGGTGCGTCGGATATTCACATTGAAAATCAGCGTGAGTCGATTCGAATTCGGATGCGTGTTGACGGAGCTTTGCACACGGTGGCGGAACTTAGTAGAGATAGATATCGAGTGATTATGGCGACTTTGGCGTCGCGCGCGAATATTTCTACCGCTTCCAGAGAGCCTCAGTCTGGACATATGCAGCAGGAAATCCATAGAGATGGCGCATCGCACGTGCTGAATTTGCGTGTGGAAGCCGTGATGACGGTGTACGGTTTGGACTTGGTACTTCGATTGTTTAACTTTGATGAATCGATGCTGAACTTGGATCTTTTGAACATTTCAAAGAAAGAGCGCGAGCAAATTGATGAAGTTATTTCTCATCCGCGCGGGATGTTGTTGATGGTTGGTCCTACTGGTTCAGGAAAGTCTACGACGTTATATAGCATTTTGAACGCTCTTAATACTCAGGATCGAAAGATTATTACACTGGAAGATCCTGTAGAAAATACGATTCCTGGGATTGCTCAGATTCCGATTGATACGACAAATGGACAGAGGTTTGCTGACGGTTTGCGCAGTGTTTTGCGCCTTGACCCAGATGTGGTGATGGTTGGTGAGATTCGCGACAATGAAACTGCGAAGACTGCAATTCAGGCTTCAATTACGGGGCACTTGGTGTTGTCTAGCTTTCACGCCAATTCGACTGCGGCGGCGTTTAGTCGTATGATCGATATGATTGGGCAAAACCCGATTTTTAGCTCGGCGGTTCGGCTGGTGATTGCTCAGCGGCTGGTGAGGAGATTGTGGGATGATAGCAAGGAAGAATATGAGCCAGATGAGGCGACTCGTAAATGGGTGAAAGAGGTTTTGAAGGATTTGCCGGAGAATGTTGATTGCCCAGATCTTGATACGTTTAAGCTTTGGCGTGCGGTGCCGACGGATGACGTTCCGTTTGGCTACAAGGGGCGAATTCCAGTAATGGAGCAGTTGGTTGTAAGCGAGAATATTCAGAAGTTCCTGCGCGGCGATGTTGAGGATGTTCATACGGAAGCAATTGAAAAGGCTGCAAAAGAAGATGGCATGGTGACGTTACTCCAGGCTGGCGTGTTGGCGGCTCTTCGTGGCGAAACAACGCTAGAAGAAGTTAATAGAGTAATATAATTGACTTTATAGCCATAAACTGATAAAATATTAGTTTATGAGCGAAATTCCGGAACACTCTTGTTACGATAGCGAATCTTCAGAGTCTGAGAAAGACTCTATCTGTGAAATTTTTGATACTGTTATCAATTTCCTTGAATATATATATGAAGATGTACCCAAAGATTCATCCATATTTAAGGACTTGGTTGAGAAATATGAGCCTGTAATTGATAGTCTTAAGCAGGCTAAGGATACATACGACCAGTCTCCTGAATATTTGGAGATCCGCTACGATTTTGACGAAGTAAGTTCTCGATTGAAAGAGGAGTTTAATAAGGAATATGAAGCCTCGCTAAATGCTTTTATGTCGTCGTTAGATAAGATTTTTCCTGCTAATATAGCGGAAGTTAATGTTCCGAAATACTGCAATCTTGAGGGGTATAAAATTCCTAAAGTAAAGAAATTTCAGAGGAATAATAATCTCAACCCAGATGCTGCCGACTCTGAATATATACAACTCACATTAGATACTAAGAGGTCTGTGATTGATAGGATTTATAGAAAAAACAGCGCTTTTCCACCTATAGAATTTGGAGTAAGTCGACCTGAATACGATCCAGTTCGTGAAAAGACACGTCACTTGGTTGAGCTATTGACAAATTTTTCAATGCTTAAAGCCGATGAGCTTGAGGCGATGTCTGGGAATGAAAGTGGTGTGCGTATGGAGCGCATTGAAGCCTTCTTTAATTGTGAAAGAGATCTGGAGTGGACTAAAACCATACTCGACTGTGTAGATGGGATGAGAGATCTGGACGAGGAATTGTTAGCTCGTGAATATACGGAAATTGTGTTTGAGGAAAATTGTCCGAATGCGCAAACTCTTGCCAAATCTGTGGTGGAAGAAAAAATGAAGTCAATTCTAGAAGGCGAGCTAAAGGTTCTTTCTGAAAAATTCACAACTTACAAAGCGGCGGGTGAAATTGCGGGTGAATCTCTGAGGAAAGTCGCTAAGAGAAAAAGGTCAAGCAAACCGAAGCTGACAATCGAAGAAAGCAGCTCTCAGCTGGTAGAAATTAGACTAAAGGCGGGAGATACTGTGATACTTGATAGCGAGACGTTTCCGTGGCTTAAAGAAGATTCTATTGTGAATGTACTGCATGTTGAGCGTGGTGGTGACGGTACTGTGGTCGCAGTAATTGACGCGCGCACTGAAGAGGCTAAAAAGGTCGAGCATAAAATGACTGGATACGAAAACGACGAGAAGAAGCGGGACATTCTGCCTATTATTAAGGACAAATTAACTATGGCCGCCAAATGCATGGCAACTTCAGAAGATAAGTCTGTCGGTTTGCCAATCGGCTTAAATAATAGATTAAAAGAGCTTTATCCGTTTATAATTTACGCCTGGAAAGAACAAACGCATAACGCTAAGAGAGTTTATGTGTCAAAAGTCAGCATTGAAGATATGCCCGATGAAAGTGAAACTAAAAAATCTCTTCAGGAAGCTGGAGTGACTGAAGTAGTGCTATTTTTGGGAGCTTGTGACAAACAGAACCAGGAGTCGTTAGTGGCTCTGTTTATAGATGGAGACTCTCGTGATGCGGCTAAGTACGGTGCTGGTGCTTAGGCTTATCTAATAACATTCGCAATAGCTTCAACAACACCCTCATCAAATGCAGTTGGGACGACTTTATCGACGGTTGGATTTTCAACCAGGTTGGCTAGTGCTTCAGCGGCCGCCAATTTGTGCTGGTCGGTGATTTTCTTAACTCCGTGATCTAATGCGCCGCGGAAAATTCCAGGGAAGGCTAGGGAGTTATTGACCTGATTTGGGAAGTCGCTACGACCCGTGCCGATGATTGCGACGCCGGCTTGTTTGGCGACATCTGGCATAATTTCTGGAACAGGATTTGCCAGTGCGAATACGATTGGATCTTTTGCCATTTTTTGGACTAATTCTGGAGTGAGAAGCCCTGCGCGCGATACGCCGATGAACACGTCTGCGTCGGTGATGGCGTCTTCAATTGAGCCAGATTGTGATGCATCGACATATTCCAATAGCGCGGTTTTTTCAGCGTTCAAGTCTGTGCGTGATTTTCCGACAATTCCCCGGCTGTCCACTGCTACGATGTTTTTTGCTCCGTAAAGATTTAACAATTTGATGATTGCCGTGCCAGCCGCGCCCGCGCCGATGACTACGAATTTGCAATCTGCCAGGTTTCGTCCTGTCAATTTAGCGGCGTTAATTAAGCCCGCCAACACAACGACAGCCGTGCCGTGTTGATCGTCATGGAAGACTGGAATATCTAATTCTGCTTTCAATCGCTCTTCAATTTCAAAGCATTTTGGTGCGGCAATATCTTCGAGGTTGATAGCGCCGAAGCTTGGCGCGATGGCTTTAACCGTGGCAATGATTTCTTCTGGCTCGTGAACGTCTAACACAATTGGCACGGCGTCGACATCGGCAAAATGCTTAAATAGCAAAGCTTTTCCTTCCATGACTGGCATGGCGGCTTTTGGCCCCAAATTACCTAAGCCCAAAATTGCTGAGCCGTCTGAGATTACGGCGACTAGATTGTTTGTCCAAGTGTACTTTGGTAAATCGGCTGGATTTTCGGCAATTGCTTGGCTGACTGCGCCGACGCCAGGGCTGTAATAGGCGCTAAGCTTGTCGCGATTAAGCTCCTCTTTATCTCTGAGACTAGTCGTAATTTTACCTTTGTATTTTTCGTGTAGTTCGAGTGCTAATTTATTGTAATCCATAACTATATTATACTCCAATTTTATTTAATTGATATTTCTTCAGATTTGTGTTATTATCTTATGTAATTGTACGAGAGTTAAATATTCGAGCCCTGTTTGATATGGAGCCGCAGAGGTACAACTGCGTGGCCAGTCGGAGCGAGTTCGGAAGATAGGAAAAAATTATGAGTTTTGAGTTAATCAACAAAATCAACCAAGCACAAAAAAAGCAAGCAGTTGTCGATGCTCGCAGTGGTGACACAGTTCGCGTTTACCAGAAAATTAAGGAAGGCAACAAAGAGCGTATTCAGATGTTCGAGGGTGTTGTTATCCGCACCGATAATAAAAAATCACACACATCACGCATTACGGTTCGAAAAATCGCTTCAGGTGTTGGCGTTGAAAAGTCATTTTTGATGCACAGCCCACTGATTGAGAAGATTGAGATTGTTCGTCGTGCTAAGGTTCGCCGCAAGTTCTTAAGCTTCCTTCGCCAGCGTAGCGGTAAGTCAGCTCGCTTGACAGCTAAGAATTTCGATCGCGCCGCTGTCAATGACATTCATGACACTAAGGCAGAGGCGGAAGCTGAGCGCTTAAAGGAAGAAGCTGCTCAGGCTGCTGCTGCAAAACAAGCTGAAAAAGATGCCGCTCAGGCTGAACTTGACGCTAAGGCTGCTGAAGTTGCAGCTCGCCATAAAGACGCGTAATTGTCAATTGGTTAATCATTAAAAACCGTCTCTTAATCTGAGGCGGTTTTCTCATGTTATAATCTCAATATGGCAATATTTCATTATATATCCGTCCTTGTTCCGACGACTTTGGCTGCGGCGACGCCTTACGTTTTGAAGAAAAACGGCTTTGATAATGAGAAAAAATATCGCTGGCTACTTTACGTAGCGTGTTTGTTGTTTTTCATATCTTGGTATTTGCCATCGCCGTTAATTGACGGACAGGATACTAGTTTTACGACGCACTTTGTGGGCGGTGGGCTATTTGCGGGGCTATTCTGGGTGTATTTGGTTTCGTCGATGAAATGGCGGGCGCATTGGCTGGTGATGGCGTTTTCAGTCTTCGCTTTAGTTTCGGCGTTGGGCTGCATTAACGAACTGGCGGAATTATTTATAGTCAAGGTGGGCTTGGCGAGCATAAAATTGGACGACACGAATTGGGATATTTTGGCGAATACATTAGGCGCGGCAACAATTTGGATTGGCTGGATTATTGCGAATTTTATGATGAAAAAGGGAAGATTGCCGGGTGATTCTGGGGATTGATGAAGTCGGGCGCGGCGCGTGGGCTGGACCGTTGGTGATTGGCGCGGTGGTTTTGGGTGGCGCTGAAATTGAAGGGCTTGATGATAGTAAAAAATTGACTAAAAAACGCCGTGAATTGCTCGATGGGGAAATTCGCGAGCAAGCATCGGCTTGGGCGTTGGGTTGGGTTTCTGCTGAGGAGCTGGATGAAATAGGAATGAGCGAGGCGCTTAAGCTGGCAACGCGGCGCGCAGTCAAAGAAATTCAAGCGAAATGTCAGAAAAGCGGCTCGAAGTTTGATGAGATTATTATCGATGGGACGGTCAATTTTTTGGCGGGTACATCGCTAGAAAAGTATGTAACAATTATAGCGAAAGCCGACGGTCTGATTCCGAGCGTTTCGGCGGCGTCGATTATTGCTAAGGTGGCTCGCGATAAATTTATGGCGAAGCAGGATAATATTTATCCGGGATATGATTTTTCTTCACACGTTGGTTATGGAGTGGCAAAGCACCGAGCGGCTATTGATAATTTGGGCGTAACTCCGCTACATCGGCTGAGTTTTGCGCCGCTTGCTAAATATGCTAATACTGGGGTGAATTCGCAAAATGCGTCTGACGACGGAAAGTCTAAAAACCAGCAAAAAGACACGACGCGTCAAATTGGCGATAAAGGTGAGCAAGCGGCGGCAGATTGGTTGGTGGCTGATGGTCATGAGATCATAGAGCGGAATTGGCGAACGCGATATTGCGAAATTGATATTGTTAGCAAAAATGGTGATGTCTTATATTTTACAGAGGTCAAATATCGTAAAAATGATAATTTTGGTGATGGTCTGGCGGCAATTACAAATAAAAAACAGCAACAAATGCGTTTTGCTGCTGAAATATTCATTGCCAAAAATGCGCAGTATGAAAGCTGCGATATGCAAATACTGGCAATTTCTGTTGATGGAAATCCGCCCGTAGTTGAAGAGTGTGTGGTGCTGAAATAAAAAACAGCCCCGAATGAGGACTTCTTAACGTTAAGTGTATTAATTACAGGGAATGTACGACAAGGCAGTCGTAATGAAGAATAAGTCTGCTTCATCGCACATTCCGCATATGGGCTGGTCCACGGATTAAGATCCGGATTCTGCCAGCTTTCTGGCGATAGCAAGGCTGCTTGCCTGATACAAGGGGATCTCCGTTGTGATGAGATCTCTCAGGTCATGCAAAAAATCACGGTACTGGATCCAGTAGCATCCTGGCCAATCAGACATAGACGACTCCCCTTCCGCTATGGATGAGACCGTGCCCAGCATCTCGTTGATCTTTCCTTTTACTGCCTCCAATGACCCTTCCAGGCCATTATGGCAAATCACGACCAGTAGATCTCGAAGGGCTTCCGAATCCTCCTGGATATGCGTCTTCCGGAGGTTAGGGTAATCACCCATGATATCGCTGATCCCATTATTATAGGCATTCAGCGTGGATACCTTCTCCTCTAAGATGCTCTCATACACGGAAACGTCTTTCAGACTTTCGGTGTACATGCGTTCGAGGTTCTCTTTTGTGAGTTCCATTACTCTTTCTTTCTTCTCATCCCCACTCGGTTGTAGTAAAGCACTTTTCTTCAGTGCAGGATGAGATCCTATCTCTTTTTGATATTTTTTTAAAAAAAGAAATAGAAACTCATCCCGCAACAACTACCTTGTCAAGGTTCGCTTTCGGACAAGGATTAAATCTCAACTCGTCAACAAAAGCTGTGTCAATTTATACCACACTTGTGCAAAAAAGTCAATAGAATTTGTCAAAAACCGTAAAATAATGCGACCAAATTATTTACAACGCGGAAATAACCGCCTCTTTGTCTCGTTTAATCAGCTCAACTCGCGCGGATATTTCGGTAATTCCTAATTTTATCGTTCTGGAGAGGGCTGGAATATTTTCCATCGGCTCAAAGAATTGTCGGAAATCGTCAAGTTCATTGGGTGTTAGTAGCGCCGTAGCTGCATAGCGAATGAAATCGTCGTAACTTTTATCTTCGCCAAACGTACCTTCGACCCATGCCCAGTTTTCTCTCAGCCAATTCCACGCAATCTGGCGATTTTCCCGCGTCCGAATCAAATACACGAACCAACGGCTGGCGTCTTGCGGGCGGATAATATTGGAATCTTTAATATTGGCAAGGATTTTTTCTGCCGTTTCAGGGTTTTTGGTGGAAGTTAGTCCAATTGCAATATCATTCTGCAGGTCATTTGACGGCGTGTTCTTATATGCGGCAAAGAGATTTTCAATCATCTCTGGCGTCTCGAAATGTCTTACGTTTGTGCTGATAATTAAAGCTCGAATTTCCGTCGGTAAGTCTTCCAGCTTATTGCTGTCAAAACGCGTTTTTGCCTCGTCCAAAACTTCTTTATCTTCGCTATACATCATCAAACTCAAAACTGTGGTGCGTCGTTCGCGGTCGTCGTCTGATTCTCCGTCTTTTTCATCCCAATCTAATTCCTCAAATGTGGCGCGTGCAAATTCTCCAGAAATTTTCTTTAATGAATCTCTGGCGGCGTCATTATCATCGACGAATTTTCGCAGTTCCGTCAAAGCACCAGCCGCCATACCGAAGACTTTTTCGTTGGTTTCGGTTTTTAAGGATAACGCTAATGGAAGTAGTGACGCCGAGTTTTCAAATCCAGCGCGGGCGAGTATTGTCGCGTCCTGTAAGATACAAATCTTATCTAAGGTTGGCAATTCCGTAATGTTTTTCAATAAATATTCGCGAGTGGATTCATCGTATTTGGTAATGAAGTGGGCACTTAAGCCGCAGTTTAATTGTAATGGCTTTTCAATAGAAACGGTGGTTCCTTTTTGATTCAAGATTTTTACGTCAAGCGGCTGGTTTGCGAATAATGGAATCGGCCATAATGCGTCAGATGGTTGGTGTTCGCCGATGAAGAATCGCTCCTGACTTAAAATCGCCGCGTCGTGACTGTTTGAAACTGATACGACAGGAAGGCCAGGTTGGGAAATCCAAGCATTCATTAGATTGACAATTGGCTGACCGCTCGCCGACTCTAATTCTTGCCATAGGTCATTTCCGACGGTATTTTTATACGCGAATTTTTCAAAATATGATTTAAGTCCAGCGCGAAATGCCTCTTCGCCGATAAGTTTTCTAACCATAACAAGCAGCCGTCCGCCCTTAGCATAAACAATCGCTGGGTCAAACAAAGTGCTGATTTCGTCTGGATGATTGACGTCGGCCTGAACGGATTGTACGCCGTCTAAGCTGTCGCGCCTGAGTGCGGCTGTTACTTCATTTGTGGCAAAATCTTCCCACATACGCCAATCTGGCTGGAGCGCATCAATCGCCACGTATTCCATCATATTGGCAAAGCTTTCGTTGAGCCATAAGTCGTTCCACCAGTTCATGGTAACGAGATTGCCAAACCATTGATGGCTAAGTTCGTGCGCGATAACCGTGGCAATGAAGCGCCTGGATGATTCTGGGGTCAACTCAGGGTCTGCCAGTAAACAACTTTCTCGGTAAGTGATTAAGCCCCAGTTTTCCATGGCGCCAGACGAAAAGTCAGGAAGGGCGACGTGATCGGATTTTGGTAGTGGATATTTGACGCCGAAATATTCATCATAAAAATCAATTGAACGAGTGGCTATATCTAACGCAAAATCTAATGTATTTTCATTCTGAGCTGGCGTTGCCCAGATGTTAACCTCGACGCCAGATTTGGTGCGAGCGGTTTTTTTGTGCAATTCACCGATGACGAAGGCCAGAAGATAACTGCTCATTCGTGGGGTTTTCTCGAACGTTGTCGTGAGTGAATTGCCGTTTTCTTTCTGGAATTTTACGGGCATATTTCCCAGAACTGTTATCCCTGGGTGAGTTATCAGCGTCAAATCATATTCAGCTTTGGCGGCTGGTTCGTCAACGCAAGGGAAAACTTCGCGGGCGTGATGTGATTCAAATTGAGTTGCAAAAAGCTGTTTTTTAACGCCGTCGTGAGTGAAGTAGCAAGGATACAAGCCGTGCATTGCGTCGGTGATGGTTCCGGAAAAAATGATGTGAATTGTGTGATTTCCGTTTTCAAGGTTCGGCTGGGATAATCTCAATTCATCAAACTCACCAAATGAAACGTCGGCAGGCTGATTGTCGATTGTGGCTGATTGAATTGTTAAGCCTTTGGAATGTAGCGAAATTGACTCGCCAGTTGACTCGCCAGAAATGATAACTGTGCCAGAAAATTCTTTTTCCTCGGCGCGCGTTAAATCGAGAGTTAAGTTGTAATGATTTGGTGTGAATGTGTCAAGTAAGCGTGGAACTTTAGTCATAGTTTAATTATAATACAGTCATGAGGGTGAATAAAATACGACGTCGGCAAGTGGTGATTGCGCTGGTAATTTTGATAGTCGGCGTGGCGATTTGGGCTTCGCGAATTTCGCAACCCGAACCTCAGACAATTCAAACTTCAACGCAACGAGAATTATTTGGTAATTCGAACGCCAAATCGGAATTGGAAAAGATAGAAGTTAAAGGACGTGCGCCAAAAACCGGCTATTCCAGAAAGCAATTCGGCAACGGCTGGGGCAAAATTAACGGCTGCTCTGTGCGGGAAGTGATTCTGGCGCGAGATTTGACGGATGAGAAAATTGATGAAAAATGTCGAGTTTTGTCGGGTGTGCTGAATGATCCGTACACCGGTCAAACAATCCAATTTCAGCGCGGCGAAAAAACCAGTTCTAAGGTTCAGATTGATCACGTCGTGGCTTTGAGTGATGCTTGGCAGAAGGGTGCGCAGCAAATTTCTCCAGAAGAACGAGAGAAATTAGCGAATGATCCGTTAAATTTATTAGCGGTTGATGGCCCAGCAAATCAAGCCAAAGGTGATGGCGATGCGGCGACTTGGCTGCCGAGTAATAAATCTTTTAGATGTCAATATATTGCGCGACAAGTGGCTGTGAAACGCAAATATCGCTTGTGGGTAACGGAAGCTGAAAAAAGTGCGATGTCGGAAATCCTGGAAAAGTGCGTGGAAGTGTAATATTGACAAAATACATTTTTATGATAAAATGGTAGAATGAAATCTGAAGTATGTCTTACTAAATTGTCGGTGAATGATGATGAAGCTTTGGAACGAGCGGCCGTAGCTCATTCGGAGTCTGTTTTGGGCTGTGAGTTTCCGGATGGTGCGAAAAAGGATTTAATAGAATATTTAAAAGGTATGAATAATTACTATGGTAGCGATGTATTTGCTATCGACACTTCTGGTGAAGAGTTATCATCCGGGCTTATGACTGTATGTTCTAATGGTGACGGCGAGATTACTATAGAAGATCTTTTTGTTAGGGAAGCTGCGCGCAAGCGAGGAATTGGTCGAGCGGCTATTGAAGCTTTGGCCAGTGAATATCCAGACGCGCGTGCCGTCAAATTGTATTCCTTGAAATCCGCTGAAGAATTTTACCGAAGAATTGGCTTTGACCAAATATCGCCATCCACTAAGAAATGTTTATCTCTTTGGCGAAAAGAATTGGATTGACAGAATAGAATCTTTCCGCTACAATAGAGAAGTACTAATCCGGCCGGCAGGTCGGAGTTTTTCGTTTATGGAAGTTTGAGACGGAAAAAGATATAATTAATAAGAAGGAGAATGTAATGGAAGACTTGAACATTAAGCAGTTGACGTTGGCGGTTCGTACGATTGCTGAGGAAAAAAACTTGCCAGAAGAAACAGTTTTGAGCGTGATTGAACAGGCGATTGCGGCGGCTTGGCGTCGTGATAATGGCACACGTGATCAATTGGTTCGCGCAAGCTTGAATATCAATAACGGTACGGCTGTCGTGTCGGTTGTTAAAACGGTTGTTGAAGAAGTTGAGAATGATGCCAATCAAATCGACCTAGAGGAAGCTAAGGAGATAGATCCTGCGGCTGAACTTGGCGGTGAAGTTGTGATGGAAACTCATAACGTGACGACTTTTGGTCGAGTTGCGGCTCAGACTGCTAAGCAAGTGATTCTGCAGCGTTTGCGCGAAGCTGAGCGTGAAGTTGTTTTGGCGGAATTTGAGGATAAAATCGGTACGGTTGTTATTGGTACAGTTCAGCGAGTTGAGCCACGTGTCGTGCGAATTGAGCTGGGCAAGGCTGTCGGAATTATGCCTCAGAGCGAGCAAATTCCTGGTGAATATTACGGCGTTGGCCGTCGAATTAAGGTCTACATTAAGGACATTGAGCGCGAAGGTCGCGGTCCTCAATTGATTCTTAGTCGCGGCAATGAAGAGTTTGTGCGATTCTTGTTCAATCAAGAAGTCCCAGAGATGGAAACTGGTGCAGTTGAGATTAAGGCAATCGCTCGCGAAGCTGGTCGCCGAACTAAATTGGCAGTTTCTTCAGCGCTACCTGGCGTTGATCCAGTTGGCACGTTTGTTGGTGGTCACGGCGCCCGCGTTCAGGCTGTGATGAATGAAATTGGCGAGCAGGAAAAAATTGACATTATTCCATACGAGGAAGATGCGGCTGGATTTATTGCTAATGCGATGAGCCCGGCAGAGGTTTTGAGTGTGACTGTCAATGAAGATGAGAAGCGTGCGACGGTTTACGTTAGCGAAGATCAGCAGTCAATAGCAATTGGTCGCGCCGGACAGAACGTTCGCTTGGCAAGTCGATTGACTGGCTATGAATTAGACATCGAAGCAAAAGCTCCTGTTAAGGCAGAGCCAAAACCTCGAAAGAATATTGAGGATAGCTTGATGAGCGTAGTTGAGGAGGTGGCGGAATAAGCTGCCTTCTGCAAATCGCCGAAAACGAAAGGAGGGCGATATGTCAGAAGATTTTTCTGAATTAGAACCTCGGCTGACGGAAACGGCTCGGGCCAGTTTGGGGCGGGCTGGTTTTCTGGCGCATAATGAGGGGAGTGAATATGTTGGCACGGAGCATATTCTGCTTGGTGTGTTGGCGCAGAATTCGTCATTGGGTGCAAAGATTTTAGCGGAAAACGGCGTAACTTTGGATCGTGCGGAAATGGCGTTGAATCTGACCGCGAAGCCGCTGGTGATTACGATTGTAAGTAAGGGTTTGAGCGCTGAAGTTGTTGAATTGATAAGAATTGCTTGGCAATTAGCGGTTGAATTTGGACAGGAAAAAATTGGCACGGAACACATCGTTTATGGAATGCTGCAGCAGCACGAGGCGCGAGCGACTAAATTGCTGCGGGATATGAACATTGACATTGACAATCTGCGCGGAAGTTTGGAAGATGTGTTTGATAAACAGCAATTTGAATCTCTGCAGAGTGAACGCAGTGTGGCGAGTAAAAATTCTGGCGATTTGCGAGTTTTGGAGAAATTCGGTGTCGATTTGACGCGGCGTGCTAGCGAAGGATTTTTAGATCCGGTGATTGGTCGAGCGTCGGAAATTCAGCGAATGATCACGATTTTGGGTCGGCGTAGCAAGAATAATCCAGCGCTAATTGGTGAACCTGGCGTCGGTAAAACTGCAGTCGTTGAGGGCTTGGCGCAGAGGATTGCCGATAATAAAGTTCCCGAATTTTTGAAGGGTAAGCGACTTTTTCAATTGGATTTGACTGCGATGATTGCTGGGACGAAATATCGCGGGCAATTTGAGGAGCGATTGCAAAAAGTTCTGGCGGTCGTTAAAAAACATCAAGAAGTTATTTTGTTTATTGACGAGTTGCATCTGTTGGTTGGCGCTGGTTCGGCCGAAGGTTCGATGGACGCGGCGAACGTATTGAAGCCAGCGTTGTCGCGAGGCGAGGTGCGACTAATCGGTGCGACGACGTTTGATGAATATCGAAAGCATATCGAAAAAGATGCTGCGTTGTCACGGCGCTTCCAGTCGGTGACAGTCAATGAGCCGTCATCGGAAGAGGCGGTGGAGATGATGCGAGGATTGAGAGGAAAATTAGCCAAGCATCATCAAGTTCAAATTCCTGACGAAATGTTGACTGAGGCGGTGGATTTGAGTCAGCGTTACGTGACGGAGCGATTTTTGCCAGATAAAGCGATCGACGTGATTGACGAGGCGGCGAGTTTATTGAAGTCTAGTTCGCCAATAAAATTGTCACGTAAGGACAAGTTGGCTCGCCAAATTAAGCGATTAGCTGGAAAAATTGACGCCGCGGTCGAAGCTGAGGATTATGAAAAAGCCGCAGAATTTAAGATACGAATGAGACAATTGGAATTGCAAGCCGAAGCGCTGAAAGATGAAGCCAGTGATAAACCCGTATTGACCGATGAATATTTGCGTCGAGCGGTTTCGGCGATGACGAATATTCCGATTGACAGATTATCGTTAAATCAGATGAAGGATTTGATCCGCCTGGAGAAGCGACTGAGCCAGAGTGTTCTTGGTCAGAATGAAGCGATTGAGCAACTGGCGCGCGCGATTCGTCGTAATAAAGCTGGGCTAAATCGTCAGAGCGGGCCGCTTGGGTCGTTTATCTTTCTGGGCCCGACTGGAGTTGGTAAGACGGAATTGGCGCGAGTTCTGGCGCGGGAGGTTTTTGGCGGCGAGGATAGTTTGATTAAAATTGATATGAGCGAGTTTTCCGAGCGTCACACGGCTAGTCGGCTGGTTGGTGCGCCGGCTGGTTATGTTGGCTATGAGGATGGCGGGAAATTAACGGATAAAGTTCGTCGTCGACCATATAGTGTGGTGTTGTTTGATGAGATTGAAAAGGCGCATCCTGACGTTTTGAATTTGCTTTTGCAAATTCTGGAGGACGGCAAGTTAAGCGATTCTCACGGGCGAACGGTGAGTTTTCGGCAGACGATTATCATATTAACAAGCAACGTCGGCGCCGAGCAAATGATTCAGGATTCGGAGCTGGGATTTGGTGTGTCTGGGCAGAAAAAGTCGGCTAGCGAAAATCGTCACGAGAAAAATTCGCGTGCCGCTCTGCGTGAGCTTGAGGAGTTTTTGCGTCCAGAATTGATTGGTAGATTTGATAGCGTGATTACATTTAAGCCGCTCTCTCGTTCGGTCGTGCGAAAGATTTTTGACAATCTCACATCTGACTTGATCAAAGCTGTTGGTCGACATGGAATGACGCTTGATATTACTTCTTCGGCGAAGCGTTGGTTGATTGATCGGGGATTTGATGAACAGCGCGGCGTGCGAGTTTTAAGACGAACAATTCAGTCGGAATTGGCGGATCCATTGAGCGATGTTTTATTGTCCAATAAAGCAAAACCTGGCGACACGCTGGAGGCTAAAATTGATAATGATAAGGTGGTGATTAATGTCAATCGTGCGTAAAATATTCAGCGTCCTCACGCCGATAATTGTACTTTCTGCTGCGGTTTTTGTGATGATGAATCGTCAGCAAATCATTGACGAGATTACGCTGTGGCAATATAAACCAAGTGCGGAAATTGTCGCTATTGCTGACCGCGTGAAAATGTCAGACACTGGCAGAAAAATGTTCTATATTTCTAATCCGCAAATTAAATCGGCAAATGAGTTTAATGAAGATTGTCGGCGCGTGGAAAAGGGAAACGCAATTTTGGGTTGTTACAATCCGTCGTCTAGGGATATTTATATTTATAACGTGACCAATTCTGAGCTTGATGGTGTGAAAGAAGTGACGGCGGCACATGAGATGTTGCACGCTGCCTGGGAAAGGTTGAGTGAGTCGGAAAAATCTCATTTGAGCGAGCTTTTGGAGCAGGCTTATAATAATGTGAAAAATAAGAAATTGTCCGAGCGGATGGAGTATTATGATCGTGCGCAACCTGGAACGAGAGCTAACGAGCTACATTCAATTTTAGGTACGGAATTTGCCGATTTGGGTGATGAGTTGGAGGAATATTACCGACGATATTTTACCGATAGATCTGAAGTCGTGAAATTGCACGCGCAATATCAAGAAAAATTTGAGTCCAGAGAAAATGAAGCACAGAAATTGAGTGAGTCGTTGAAGGTCCGGAAGGAAAAATTGAACAGAGAATTATCACAATATTCGACTGATTTGGCGGATTATAATGGTCGCGTGGCGGACTTTAATCGGCGAGCGGGCATTAGTGGCGGATTCTTGTCGCAGAGTGATTTTTATAGTCAACGTAAAGCTCTGAAGGTGGAACTCTCGGAGTTGAACGAAAGGCGTGTCAATTTGAATTCTGAGATCAATTCTTACAATTCTGATGTTTTGCGGCTCAGGGAGTTGGGTGTGCAGATTGATGAATTGAATAAAAGTTTGGATAGTTTGGAGGGGGCGAAATAATGGCGAAAGCTCGAAGTCAATTTGTTTGTCAGCAGTGCGGGGCTAGTTTTTCAAAGTGGGCTGGCAGGTGTGAAAATTGCGGGGAATGGAACTCGCTAGTCGAGCAGGTCGTTTCTTCTGGCGGGTCGTCCGTTGTCGATAAATCGGCTGGGCGCGGCAAAGCCTTAGAAACGTCTAGCATTCGTGAAGCTGCTTCTGAGTCTGGACTAGAAAGATTAAGTACGGGAATTGACGATTTGGACACTGTTTTGGGTGGTGGATTTTTGGTTGGCGGCGTGGTGTTGGTGGCGGGTCAGCCTGGAATTGGGAAAAGTACGCTTTTGGCGCAAGTTGCGGCACATATCGCCAAAACAAAATCGGTTTTATATGTAAGCGGTGAGGAATCGGTTTCTCAGGTGAAGCTCCGTGCGGAGCGTTTGGGTGCGGCTGATTCGGAAAAAATGCAATTGGCGTCCAGTAATAGCGCGGAAGATATTGCTGCGTCAATTCAGCAAGGCGGATATGATCTGGCGATTGTAGATTCGGTTCAGACAATTTCTCTCAGTGAGATTTCCTCCGCTCCTGGGTCTGTCAGTCAAATCACCAACTCGTCAAATGTAATTATTCGTGCCGCCAAAGCTTCGGGCACGGCGGTGATTTTGGTTGGTCACGTCACCAAAGAGGGTTCAATTGCTGGTCCGAAAATATTGGAGCATTTGGTGGACGTTGTGCTGAACTTTGAAGGCGATCGATATGGCGGTTTTCGAGTTGTTCGGGCGCAGAAGAATCGATACGGCTCAACTAATGAGGCGGCGATTTTTGAAATGGACGAGCAGGGGTTAAGAATCGTGAAGAATCCGTCGGCGGAACTTCTGGCGGAGCGTCAGAATCTGGATGGCTCAATTGTGTTGGCGACCATGGAAGGCACACGTCCACTTTTGGTGGAGATTCAGGCACTAGTTAATCCGACGAATTTTGGCTATCCCAAGCGTACGGCGAGCGGTTTTGATTTGAATCGATTGAATCTGTTGGTGGCAGTTTTGGAGAAGAGAACCAAGTTGAAATTGGCGGACAAAGATATTTATGTCAATGTGGTTGGTGGATTAAAGCTGAACGATCCAGCTGCCGATTTGGCTGTGGCAATGGCGATTGCTAGCGCTAGTGCTGGGCGAAGTCTAGACGAAGGCGCCGTGGTGTTTGGTGAGATTGGTTTGGGCGGCGAGGTTCGCTCGTCGGTTAATTGGCAAGCGCGAATCAAGGAGGCAAAAAAACTGGGCTTCACTTATGCGATTGCGCCAAAAGTTCATAAAGATAAATTTATAAAAGGCGTCAGTGATATGCGGCAGGCACTGATTGACTATTTACAATAGAAAGGGAAAAAATGAAAGATTTTTACGGATTGATAATAATTATAATGTTGCTTGGTTTGGCGGCTGAGGTTTATTTCTTGGCAAAACCGCGACGAAATTCATCTGTGGGTGCGGCGCCGATTTTGGTCGATACGTCAGTACTCATGGATGGGCGAGTGACTGAGCTGGCGAAGACTGGATTTCTGCTGGGAAAAATTATCGTACCAAGGAGTGTATTAACGGAATTGCAATTATTAGCCGACGGCGCAGACCATGACAAGCGTGAAAGGGCGCGATTCGGTATGGATGTTGTTAAGGAGCTTAAGGACATTTTGAAATCTTCTTTTGAGCTATATGACGATAATATTCGCGTGCCAGAAGGTGTGGATTCGCGCTTGTTGAAATTGGCAAAGAAAATGGATGCAGCAGTGTTGACGCTTGACTATAATTTGAATAAGGTGGCGCAAGTTGACGGCGTTAAGGTTTTGAATATCAATGAGCTGGCGAAAAGTTTGAGGATGAGTTATTTGCCTGGCGACGAGCTGGATTTGGAGTTGTCACAGAAGGGACAAGATTCTCATCAAGCGGTTGGCTATTTGAAAGATGGAACGATGGTGGTTGTTGAGAACGCTAAGCGCTACATTGGACAAACGAAGAAAATTGAGATTATACGAAGCTTGCAGACTGACGCTGGAAAAATGATGTTTGCGAAGCTTGTGGTTGAACAGAAAAAACCTGTAAAGCAGAAGACTAGCGTTCCTAAAAAGCGCACAAATGGTCGCTCAAAAACATCAGCTCAACACGAGGCTGAGCTGATTAATTTGGTAAATAAACAATAGTTTATTTAGTTAACTTGGATGCTGCCAGTTGAAGTGGCGGTGTAATATGCCGAGTCTCTTACAGTTACAGAAACTGTGTGCGCTCCTGCCGTATCAAGTTCTACTGTGGCGGTCTGCTTGCCGCTTGAAGTAATTTCTGAACTCTTAATACTCTTTCCGTCCACGGTAATTTCGATTGCCGATAAGCCCCAAGTTCCTGCTGTAACGTCGACATTTATCGTATATTTCTTACCACTGTTGGTGTATGATATCGCTCCAATTTGCGGTTTAGTGTCGTCGCACTTGTGAACGTCATCTTCTGCGTTCGCGTCGTATCCTGAAGGAACGGTAATTGACTCTTTCTTAGTCAAAGGATCAATAATCTTTGTCACTTCAATCTCTTCCTTTGCGCCATCCGGAGTACAGTTTGTTGCCTTTTTCTTAGAGATTTTGTCGAAGGTGATTTTCTCTGTAGATTGACTTTGTTTCTTATTCCACCATGACGGGTAGAGCTCACCGTTGACAGTCTGGATTCCGCTTGGTCGCTCATACCATTGACCTGACTTCCATTTGCCTTCTTTGGCGTAAACTTGGGTGTGGGCGAACTCCATAACCTTTCTAATCACCGGCATTCCGTAGTTAGAAGCTGATGTACCAATCACGCTGGTATCGGAGTTTCCGAGCCACATTCCCATGACTAGAGCTGGACTGTAGTTGATAATCCAGAGATCTTTTGGCTGTGAACCCTTGTCGGATGTACCAGTCTTTGCAGAGGTTCGAACGCCATTGATGCCCATCCAGCCGTGAAGTCCAGGGGTTCGGTCGGACAAGATATCGTTCACAATGTATGCTGATTGCGAGTCGATAACTTGCTTGCCTTCATCTTTCCATTTTTTCAGAATTTCACCTTGGCTGTTCTTTACCTCAATAACACTTGAAATATCTTTTTGGACTCCCATTCGCGCCAGCGTTGAGTAGGCATTTACTAATTCTGTCTGCTTGGTTCCACATGCGCCAATTGCTGCACCGAGTCCGTAACCACCGGCATTTTCTTCCTGACGGCAATAGTTAGGATCGCCCATCCTGCGGATTCCCTCGACGACTGGTTTAGCGGATCCGTCACCAACGATGTAAGCGGCTTTAATGGCTGGGACGTTTCGAGATAGAGCTAGTGCTCTTCGAATATTGATGGCGCCCATAAATTTATTGTCCCAGTTTCTCAGAGTTGCGCCGTACAGTTTATCAATGTTCTCGTCAGCTAAGACTGTGCCGCTACCGTATGCTTGCTTGCTGTCGTGTTTGTCGAATAATTGGGCAAAGACAAGCGACTTAATCGTGGAACCTGGCTGGATATAGGAAACTGCGGCGTTGTCCTGACCGAAGCCAGTGTAATTAAAGTCACGACTACCAACAAGCGCTACGATTTGTCCAGTCTGAACGTCTTCGACTGTTGCGGCGCCGTTACTAATTCGCACAGAATCTGGTCGACCTGTTGCAAAGAACGATTTCATTTCATTTTCAAGTTTCTCCTGAATTCGCCAGTCGAGGGTGGTTTTAATCGTCAATCCGCCGCGTCCAACGACTGATTCGCCAAGCTCTTTACTCAACTGATTGCGAACCATCAATAGGAAGTGAGGAGCCTTAATATTCTCCAAGTGCTCAGTCTGTGGCTTAAGTGTGCTTAAGATATCAATCTTTTTAGCTTTTTCAGCCTCGTCCTTGGTAATAACGCCTCGCTCGGCCATGTAATCCAGAACTGTATGTTGTCGGGCAATCAAAGCCTTATTTCCAGCGGTGTTATATGGATTATAGTAAGTTGGATTCTGTGGAATACCAGCAATTAGCGCCGCTTCCGCCAGTGTCAGATCTTTGGCGTGCTTTCCAAAGTACGTCTGAGCGGCTGATTCTGCGCCGTTACGACGACCGCCGTATGGAGACTCATTCAGATATAATGACAGAATTTGGTCTTTGCTATACATGCGCTCGACTTCAATTGCAAGGATGATTTCCTTGATCTTTCGAGGAATACCGCTAATTGATCGGTCGCCGGCCTCATCTGCGAAGAAGACTTGTTTGACTAGCTGCTGTGTCAGAGTTGATCCACCCTGAACTTGGCGTCGTGAAGCAGTTGAAAGCATTGCGCGCAACATACCGCTAATACTGATGCCGTGGTGATTGTAGAAGTTTCGGTCCTCAATTGCGACAGTGGCTTTTTTCAAATAGTCGCTAATCTGGTCAGATTCGACAACCAATTGATAATTGCCTGTGCCTTTATCTTCCCAAAGCAAATTGTCGTTGCGGTCGTAATATTTAGTGACAGTCGTTTGAACGCGCTTAGCAAGCTCGCCAGGGCGAATTTTATCGAGGTCTTTACGGAAATAGGCGAACATTCCGCCGATAAGTAGCAACATCAACAAAATACCGACGCCAAGAATTTTCAGAGCCATCAGTCCGCCGCGCTTGGAGAACCAATATTTCGCTAGTCGCTTCGGGTGTAATCGATAAAAGAATCGCTTTACGGGATGTTTCGGCAAAGTCGCCAAATATTCCGCTCGTTCGCGCGCGTCCTTGTCTTTTTTAGTCTTATGTTTCTGCGCCAAATTGGCATATAAGTTCATCCGTTTCGACGGAGATTTCTTATCGCTTGAGCCGTGTCCGGCGGTGCTTATCGTAGTCTTTTTCTTCACAATTCTATTATATCACGCATATGTTTCGCTTCAATTGTAAAATTGCTATACTAATATATAGAAAAGGAGTGATATGAAATTATCAGAAGAATTACAATGGCGTGGATTCTGGAATCAGACCACATTTACTGACGACAAACTTATCGATTCGGAGAATTTCACGCTCTATCTGGGGACGGATCCTTCGGCGGACAGCTTACATGTTGGGCATTTGGCGGTTTATATGATGGTTCGACATTTTCTGGAGCGCGGACATAAGGTGTTTTTGCTCGTTGGTGGTGGCACGGGAATGATTGGCGATATGCGCGACACGGAAGAGCGAAATTTGCTTTCGTACGAGGAAATTGAGCATAATAAGCAAGCCTTAAAATCCCAAGTTTCGAGGATTTTTGCTGGACGAGATTTTACTTTGGTTGATAACGCTGACTGGCTGGCTGAGCTGGAATTGTTGCCGTTTCTTCGCGATATCGGTAAGAATTTCAATATGGCAGATTTGGTGAGCCGCGAATTTTTCAAGGCGCGCATTAACAACGGCAAAGGTTTGAGTTTTGCGGAGTTCACTTACACTTTGCTTCAGGGCTATGATTTTTGGCATCTATTTAATCAATATGGCGTGAATCTGCAAATTGGTGGATCGGATCAATGGGGTAATTTATTATCTGGCGTGGATCTGATTCGCAAAAAAGAAAACACTGAAGTTTATGCAATGACTGCGCCGCTACTTATCAATAAGTCGACTGGTCGTAAATTCGGTAAATCTGAAGGTGGCGCGGTTTGGCTTGATGAAAATAAAACCAGCGTCTATAAATTCTATCAATTCTGGCTGAATGTCGATGACGAGAGCGCGATTGAATATATGAAGATATTTACGATGTTGGATCGCGATACCATTGAGGCTATTGCTGAAAATCATGCCGTAAATCCTGGTGCTCGTTCGGCCCAGAAAGTTCTGGCGCGTGAAGTTACTGACATTGTTCACGGTAGCGCGCGTCGTGAATCTGTTGAGCGCGTAACTGAAGTGTTGTTCTGTGGTGGCGATTTTAAGAAATTGTCGGACGATGATTTAGGTGCTTTGGCTGAAGAAATTCCTTGCGTTGATGCTGGAATTGATGTGATTGAAGCGCTGGTAGAATCCGGTGCGGTTGGCTCTAATGGCGAAGCAAAGCGATTGTTAAAATCTGGCGCCATTAGCCTAAACGGCGAAAAACTTGCCGAAAACAAAGTCGTCAATGACACGTCGCTGCTGAAAAAAGGCAAAAATACATTTGTGCTAATTATGGGGGAGAATGAATAATGAAAAAAATTATCGGGTTTGATTTGGATGATACGCTAGCAATTACAAAATCGCCAATTAGCGACCGTATGGCGGGGATTCTTAGTCGATTACTTGAGAATTATGACGTTTGCGTGATTACGGGAGGTACTTTTCAACAGATAAAGAAGCAAGTGATTGACAGATTGAACGTTACTCCAGAGTTGCTTCAGAAGTTCCACGCGATGCCGACTTGCGGCACTCGATATTATCGATTTGACGCCGCCGATGATGAATGGAAAATTCAGTATGCGAATGATTTGTCTGACGAGCAAAAAACTCAGATAACCGCGGCGTTGGAAGAAGTTGCGAAGGAAATGGGCATTTGGTGTGAGAATCCTGCGGGTGAAATAATTGAAGATCGACATAGTCAGATTACTATGTCGGCTTTGGGTCAGCAAGCTACACCTGAAGATAAATATGCGTGGGCTGAAAAATATAAGGATGTCCGTCCGATATATCGCGACAAGGTGGCTGAGAAGCTGCCTGGGCTTGAGGTGCGGATTGGTGGTACGACCAGCACTGATATCACGCTTCCGGGAATTGATAAGGCTTATGGAATTGGCAGGTTGCTTGAACTGAACGGCTGGTCGAAAGAAGAAACGCTGTTCTTTGGCGATAAAATTGAAGAAGGCGGCAATGATTTTCCAGTGAAGCAAATGGGTGTAGATTCAATCGGCGTGAGAGGCTGGGAAGATACAGCCTACGCTCTGGAAGGCATCAACGCCGTTTCGTAGATGAAACTAGCAACTCCTCTCGAGCAAATTAAAGGCGTCGGGCCGAAAACTGCTCAGGCTCTAGCGGCGGCCGGTCTTACGACGGTTTCTGATGCCCTGAATTTCTTACCGCGAGCATATGACGACTATTCAACTGCGGTTAATATCGCAGATCTTCAGCCGGGAAAAGTTACGGTTAAGGCGCGCTGCGAGTCGGTTTCGACGCGTATTGTTCGGCGCGGACTTAGAATTACGACCGCGGTTTTGGCGGATAAATCAGGCAAAGTTAAGGCGGTTTGGTTCAATCAGCCGTATCGCGAAACGCAATTAAAATCTGATGCGGAATTTATTTTTTCTGGCCAATTTGGTATGCAATATAATCGCTATCAAATCAACAATCCGTCCGTCGAGTTAGCAAAAGAAGTTGCTAAGACAACGATAGAAAACGCATCTGGAATTCAGCCGATTTATAAATCGATAAAAAATATCCGCCCAAAAACCGTGCAAGATTTGATGAAAAATATTCGTCCGATTATGGATTTTTTGCCCGAGACTTTGCCGGAAAATATTATTCAGCGCCAAAAATTGGTTAGTCGTTCTGAGGCGGTTAAATTTCTTCACGCGCCAAAAACTCACGAGGAAATTTCCCGTGGTCGTGAGCGCCTGGCGTTTGAGGAGCTGTTCGAAATGATATTGGCGGCACAATTTAATAAGCAAGAACAGACCAGATTAACAGGCTGGAAGATTCCGTTTAATAAGTCGGTCGTGAAGAGTTTTGTCAGTCAATTGCCGTTTCCTTTGACGAACGCTCAGCGCCGAGCTGCGTGGCAAATTCTGCAAGATCTGGAGTCTGATCATCCGATGAATCGGTTATTGCAAGGAGATGTTGGCTCGGGAAAAACTGTCGTTGCGGGTCTGGTGGCGGCGGAAGTGGCGAAGGCTGGCTTCCAGACGGCGATTATGGCGCCGACGGAGATTTTGGCGCAGCAACATGCGAAAACGCTTGACGAGTTATTGTCGCCATTTGGTGTGTCTGTTGCGCTTCTGACGGGCCATGTGAAAGGTGCGGCGCGCAGTCAATTGTTGGATAATTTAGCTAGCGGTAACATTGATGTTGTGGTCGGCACGCACGCGCTAATTCAAGAAAAAGTTGCGTATCATAAATTGGGGTTTGCGGTGATTGACGAGCAGCATCGATTTGGCGTAAAGCAACGACAAGCTTTGTTGGAAAAGTCTGATTTTATGCCACATCTTTTAAGTATGACCGCCACGCCAATTCCGCGCAGCTTGGCGCTGACATTGTACGGAGAGTTGGATATTTCCATTTTGGACGAGTTGCCCTCTGGTCGTCAGCCGATTCAGACTAAGATTTGGTCGCCAGCCTCAGCTCCGAAGCTTTACGAATCGATTGAAAATGAGCTAGCCAAAGGTCGCCAAGCTTACGTTATTTGTCCGTTGATTGACGATAATCCAGACAATGATAAAAAATCGGTGGAGGCGGAATATAATAAATTGTCCAAGACTATTTTCAGCCATCGTCGAGTTGGGTTGTTGCACGGAAAGCTTCCTGCTGAAGAAAAAGCTGAAGTGATGCAGAAATTTGCGGACGGCGAGCTGGATATGCTAGTCAGCACGACCGTGGTTGAGGTTGGTGTGAATGTACCGAATGCGACAGTGATGTTGATTGAAAATGCGGACAATTTCGGATTGAGCCAATTACATCAATTGCGCGGTCGAGTTGGGCGCGGGAAACATCAGAGTTTTTGCCATCTGATGATGAGCGGTCATGATAAGCCGAGCCAACGACTTCGGGAGATTGAGAAATCGCAAGATGGGTTTTATTTGGCGGAGGTTGATTTGAAATTGCGTGGACCTGGCGAGATTTACGGCAAAATGCAACACGGGGATTTGAACTTGAAAATTGCCTCGCTGGCGGATACGGCGCTAATTGCTCGCGCTCAAGTCGAAGCCGAACGCTTTGTCAAAGAGGGGCAAGATTTGCTACAATATAATCATCTGGCGCACGCCGTCAGTCGCTATCAGCGATTAACTGTTTTAAATTAATATGTATGCAGGAACAACAATTAGGGATGGCTCTGGTCGATTTATTGGTGTTCACCAAAAAATAGATCGAGTCGCAAGGAAAAATATAAAACCAATTCTTCCGGGTTGGTGTGATTTTCCTGACATTAAAAACATTCTTCATTTTGAGGGAAAGAATGGTCCTGATGGCGTTAAGCGAAAAAGTCCGGCTGTGGACGAGCCTTGGCATTTTATAAATCCGGACGATCCGAACGACACTGCGCTCTTGGAAATGATTGACGGACATATTGGCAATTTAGCCCGAGCACTGCGAACAAATAATTCCGAGCGAGCAGCGTTTGAGGCAGCTTGGATGGCGCACGCGATTACCGACGGTTTGACTCCAGCGCATCATTTTCCTCTGGAACAAGCTATGGCGGAACTTCGTGGCGGTGAAGGGTTGGAGACGCGAACCTCAATTTTGAAGAAAAATCTCATGAAGGGCGATAATGGAATTGAACTGATTAAGAACAACTGGAAATTCTGGGGCGCCAAAGGTATGATGACGACACACGTGGCGTTTGAGGCTGGCGTGGCTAGCGTGGTGGCATATCCGCGTTTTAAGGACGCAATTCCGAGTAGTGATGAGATATTGCAAGTGAAAAATCACGGCTATCGTGAGTATTATTTGGACCAAGTTCACGCCGTGGCATCGATGAAAATGTATGACAATTTTAGCAAGAGCGGCTGGACGACAGACCTTGCTTGGCAGACAAATCGCGAGCTGATGCCGATTATTATAAAGTCGGTGATGTTGGGTTGGCTGGCGTCTGTCTGGAAGCTCGAGGCGGAAAAAAGTGAGAGTTAGGATTATCTCTGGCGAATTTGGCGGACGATTTATAAAAACTCCGCCCGGCTCAACGACACATCCTATGGGCGAGCGAGTGCGCTCAGCTATGTTCAATTCTTTAGGTGAATCGATACGCGGCGCGCGGGTTTTGGATGCTTTTGCGGGGTCTGGTGCTGTTGGGTTAGAGGCATTAAGTCGCGGCGCAGAGTCGGCGGTTTTTGTGGAGCGAGATCGAGTCGCTCAGCGAGTAATTGCTGAAAACATAAGCATTTTGGGCGTCGAAGAAAAATCTATTGTAATAAAAACAACGATAATAAATTGGTTGGAAAGCGCGAGCTCAACAGGGGAGTTTGATATTATTTTTGCCGATCCGCCGTACCATAATCCACAGTTTTCCACAGTTTCCAAGTTAATGAGACTACTCAAACCGGGTGGAACTATGATATTATCACATCCAGGAATAGGTGAGGTGCCGGTTCAAGACAAAACTGTTGTGGTGGACAGTCGTAGTTATGGGGAGGCGCACCTCACCAAGTTCCTGCGATTGAAATAAGTCTGATGAGCGTTCTGATAAATATCAGAGCGTTTTTAATAGGAAAAAGCAGGTAAATTATGAATGAATTTATTTTAGTGGCAATAAAATTATTGATCGGATTTTTTGCACTGACGATAATAATTAACGTTACAGGAAAAGGTAATTTGGCACCATCTTCCGCTAGTGATCAAGTTCAGAATTACGTACTTGGTGGTATTATTGGTGGCGTTATTTATAACAATGATATTAAGATTTTGGACTATGTTGGGATTTTGTGCATATGGTGCGTGCTAGTGTTAACACTGAAGTGGATAAAGAAGCATAGCGTTAAGGCTAAGCAACTGATTGACGGTAAAGCTTTGATAATTATAGACAATGGGAAGATAAATATCGAAAATTGTGAGAAGGTCGGCTTAAGTGCTCATGATGTTTCTTTCAAGCTTCGAACTCATAATATTTACTCGACGAAAGACGTGAAAAGGGCTGTTGTTGAACAGGATGGCGAGCTCATTATTTCGCACAAAGGCGAGGAAAATCCGAAATTCCCGTTAATAACGGACGGTCAATTGCAAGCTGATATCTTGGACGTAATTGGAAAAGACGAGAAATGGTTGCTTGGTCAGCTTAAAAAACGAGGCTTAGAATCTTATGGAGATGTATTTTTGGGCGAGTATGTAGACGGCGATTTGATCCTGACTGCTTATAATTAAGAGTGAATTAACTGGACGGGATGAAAAACGTCGTTGTTTGATAGTGTTGTGAAGTTAACTCTACCACTACATCTGGTGGCGGTGTATAATAATTTATAGATAAAGTGAAAAGAGGAGGAATATAGAGAAATGCCGTGTATTGATTATTTGCCAAGTGGAACAAACACAAATTCGCAACGAGTAATATTGAACAATAAGCTAGATGGCTTCGGCACTTATGGGGAAGTCAGCAAGGTTAGTGACGAGGAGTTAGAAAACGATACGACAGAATCTAGCCAAAACAGCTATCCAGATGTTCTTGATGATTACTATTTAGACTTGGAAGCTCTCACCGAGGCTGCCAACGATGAGAAAACTAAAAAGAAAATGGCAGATCTGGCGGCTCGATGTGCGGGTATTTATCCTATGGGAGAATGTGATCTAGAAATGGGAACGTTGTTCTAGTTGAACGTTTTTGTTGCTAGGCAATAAGTAAAACTCCGCAATATCCTGGAATTGTCATTTGGAGATTTTCTGCGGTAATTAAATTAACAGAGTGAGTCGAGGTAATAACCTTGGCGTTTTCTGGAATGGAGAAGCTTTGTTTCTCGTCTGCGAAATTGATGAAAATGTAAGCACGTTGACCAACCAGTTCTCTTTTTAATCCAAGAATAAATCCGTTGCCGGTGTTTTCTACAATACTCAAATTGCCATTTTTAAGAATCGGGAAGGTTTGGCGTAATTTTAGCAGCTTTCGGTGCATATTAAGCAGGGAATCATTTGCGATTTTCTCACTATCAACGTTGACTCTTGTGTAATTTTCATTAACAGGAAGCCAAGGTTTCGCACTTGAAAAGCCCGCAAATTGCGAATCATTCCATTGCATTGGCGTACGTTCCAGATCTCGGCTATCAACAACAGAATTGGCGGGGCTAAAATTATCTTGAATGTCATCAGTGGTCAATTCTCCATTCGTCATGCCAATTTCGTCGCCATAATACACCACGCTAATTCCTGGAGTGAGGAGATTTAAGAAGCTGAGGGCACGGGCGCGTTCTTCGCCCAATCTGGAGGCGACTCGCGGCTGATCGTGATTTCCGATGCAGAAAAATGGCGTGGTTGAGCTTGCTGATTGCAAGTAATTTTCGATTTTTTTCTCAATATTTTTAGCGTGCCATTCGTTGTCGCGATATTCCATGAAAAACGCCGAGGCTTTTGGGTGGACTGTCAGGATTTGGCTGTATTGATGATAAATATCACCCAGCTTATCGTCGGGATAAAATTCAAACACCATTTGCTTGTCGTCGTATTCGTCACAAACCGCCGCCAGCTCGTGAAGGTAATCTTGAAAATGCGGTCCCATTTTACAGTGGTCGTGGATAAATGCTCCGTAATCGTCTGGATTGCCATAAAAATCAGGATTTGGAGAGTCGTCTTTAAAGTTGGGATCTTTGGAAATTCCCCAAATTGCATCGACGCGCATTCCATCGACGCCCATATCAAACCAAAACCGCACTATGTTTTTCATTTCAGCACGCACTTCAGGATTATCCCAATTCAGATCTGGCTGCGTTTTTAGGAATGAATGCAGGTAAAATTGCCCAGTGTGTTCGTCAAATTCCCACGAACTGCCGCCAGACAAACTTCGCCAATTGTTAGGCTCGCTATTATCTTTTCCGTCGCGCCAAATATAGTAATTTCGCTTGGGGTTGTCGCGTGAAGATCTGGATTCTTGAAACCACGGATGTTGGTCTGAAGTGTGGCAGGGAACGAGGTCGATCATAACTTTAATGTCGAGATCATGGGCTTTTTTAAGTAGCGCCTGAAAATCGTCCATTTTTCCGAAAGTCGGATCAATTGCTCGATAATTTGCAATATCATAGCCAAAGTCGGTCAGTGGTGATACGAAGAATGGGGAAATCCAAATCGAATCGACGCTCAGCCATGATAAATAATCCAGCTTCTCGGTAATGCCGTTCAAATCGCCAATTCCATCGCCATTCGTATCTAGAAAACTGCGCGGATAAATTTGATAAAGAGAGGCGACATCTTGCCAAGTTTTCATAGTTTAAGTATAAGCGAGATGAGTGAGGATTGCTAGTATATCCTTATGTCAAATTAGAGCACGACCTAAGCATTGCCTATTTTATCCGACATATGAGTGAAGTGTCCTATGTATAGGGCTATATCTACTGTTCTATCATGCTTTCCATGCCGTGGCCACAACACAAGTGTATAATGACTTATTCTTATGTGGTATTGTATAATAAAGACACTATGTCATTTTTCTCTACATATATTCAAAAATGGGGCTTGAGTCTATATGCGACAAGATTACGTACTCGGAACTTAATTAAATACAGATTTATTGAAAGGTTTTCAGCTACTTGGATTGCTGTATTCATATTCATATCTCTAGCTTGGTTAATAATTTGTTTTGATTACTCTAATGTTATTTTAAATCCTGAGGAATTAAGCTCACACTTTTTTAGTATTGGTACGATTACTGGGTCTATGCTTGCAATTGCTTTTGCGTTTACGTCGCAATTGATATCCAGATCAAGCGAAGCCTTACCTGCAAGATTTTACAGAATATTTGCACGAGATACAGTAATAGATATAAGCTACGCTCTATTGGGACTTATAACAATCGTCGAGTTTGGTATTGGCATTACTGTTAATAGTGATAGTGAAATACTCATGCTTAGGATCGGTCTTTTTCTGCTTTTATTATCCATCATAATTTTGTACTGTTCTTACGCCAGGCTTATTAAGCTTATGAATAATGATCAGTTAGTACTTATGCTGGCAAAAAAATATAAAAAAGAAATTGATGAGATGGACTATGTTGCAAAAAGAATCTCTCATATCTTGAATATTAAACTTAATAAGACATCTGATAAAGATAAACGTGCTACACAAGCTAACATATACGCTACTCAGCTTCATCCTAAAGTTAATAATTTACAAAATCACCTTGATGGATTAATTGAACTATATTCTGTCAGCAAAGAGAAAAAAGATACATATATTGCATATAACTGGTTACGCCTGGCATTTAACTTAATAATAGCATATACACTGTCTCGAAAATACAATACATCAATTAAGTATAACCCCAAAGCTGGTCTAATCTCTGAGAGCGATGTGGCGGCTTTTATCCAGACAAGTCTAGAGAAAATGTACTTTATATGGGAAAAGGCGTTAGCTGAAAATGATGTTGTAACAATAAGAAAATATATCAGGCATGTTCAAGATGTGGTGATAGCAAGCCTAGAAGTCCAGCATATTGAGCGACCAGAAGAAAACCCTGCTTATCATACAGCAATTTATAATTTTACGGAAGTCATAGAAAATAGCATTAAACAGAAAAATGTTGATGCGCTATTTGAAGCTTCTGATGCGCTGAACCAAATAGCTAAAAAGGCTCTGCAGTTCAAACATCGTATTGATCCAATAGAGAATATTCTAAAATATCTGCATAAGATAATAGTCCAAGCTTCCGGAGCTGATGATATGTATCCGGTCTTAAAGAATGGGGTTGATAGCTTAACTAGCGTATGTAATCAAATATTCATCCAAGATGAACTAACTGACCGTAGGCTACGTATCATGCAAGATTATGTTCCGGACTGTATCATCTTGGGCGTAATGAATGACCGTGACTTGGTCGATATTACTCTGACTGTGTTTGGCGATAATATATTCGCATATGCCTCGCAAGGGATTGGAGATAATATATCTGAAAACCAGGTTAAGAAAATTATAAATATCTCGGAGCTTACCATTTCTATACTAAAAAGATTGGCGATCTTGTCTATAGGTGTACGTAGCGGAGTTCAAAGTATGAATAGAAACATACTCGTCATGTCTGAGTTTTTACCCAAGATCTTGGCCAACGATAAGGTCAATGAAATACATAAACAGAAAATCAAATATTTATTATCAGAGTTGGCAGCATTACCTTCTAGCTTACCTAAGCTGGAGGCCGTAAAAAACTTTAATGACATAGAAGATTTTCTCGATAAACTTCTTCAAAGCTCGTTGATTGGGGTAGAAAATAATCAATTAGATTACTCAAGCAAAGTTTTAAGCTCTATTTTTAAATACCTTGAAGATGCGGTAAATAGCAATGATAGTAAAGTCAGTATAATGGACGTACTAAGGGTTGTAAATAAAACTAAGACGATCGGTGCAGTCGCACAATCCCTCGGACATAAAGGCATAAGTAGGAAAGTTATTGAATTTATTAAAAAAATCGAAGAGCTGTATCATGATAGATACTTTCCAGACGGATTCGATGAAAACAAACAACATACTCCCTCACCCTTATTTCTTCGTTCTGATCAAGATGTAGCATATGACAGTGGCGTTGGGCTACCTTCGTACTTTAATGGCACATATGAACTGTTCTCCAGACACCACAGTCAGAGTGTTTTAGATAAGTTTGAAAAAAGCATCTGGAGAAATGTCGAGAAGAAAAAACAACAAAGCAATCAAGAACATTCATCTCAAAATAGCTAAACCTATACACTGTCCGATAAAGCCTCTGTTGCTAATGAGCAAATCGAACAGAATGCCTTGATAGCTAAGAGCGCTTTAGAAACTAAATAAACCCTGAAAAGGATTAATTGAATCAAATGATTTCGTTTGTGGTGCGGGGTAATGTGCAATTTTGCACGAAATAGAGGCTGAAATCTGTAGGTGGGATGATATTCTTCGCATTGGTTATGTAAGATATCTGAGAGGGGCGTCAAGTCATATTCCTCAAGAGACTTACGCGTAGTTATTATATGAGTTTTTCAAAGTATCTAGTTGATCGTATCAGTCGCAGCTTGCAAATATATCTTGTATTCCCAGTTTGTTCTTGCTAAATCCTAAGATATTTAGATTTAATTCGAGACATGATTGCGAAGTTGACTAATAGACTCTAAAGCACCAAATAGGCATAGTAAGTCTGCTGCTGTAATGACTCTTATTGTAATACACGAGATTGAAGCAATATTGCAGCTAGGGTATAATTAAGGTAAGTAAGTACTGAGGAGAATATGACTAAAAGTAAATTAACAAAGATTGTATATTTTGATGAACAAACCGCCCTTGATTTTGTTGAAATACAAGACAAGGGTCGCTACATGCGGGAAATTGAGAATGAAAATAAAGGTGAGGTAGGCACAACCACAGAAGTCTCGGCAAAAACGCCAAAACTACTTTCAATGTTTCGGCTTGAGTCTGATATTCACGCTTCTGCAGAAGCGCAAAAAATTGTTCGAAGCACTATCTCAAACACAATACTCACTGACTTCATCGAAAAAGCTGAACAGGGTAAAGGCGTCGAACATTTATCGGGCTACGATATCCAACTAACGGAAGAAACTCGTCTAACAATCTATACGGCGATTACAGACGCTGCAAGTGGTAATGTTCCTATGGACCGGCAAGGAGTGGGTATGGAAATATCAAAGCTCGGTTCCGTACTGAAGAACTTGCAAGGATATCTCGAATGTAATGCCGTAAGGGATGGCGAAACAAATGCAATTCTTCGTTTCAACAGTACATCATTCCGAAATAACTATCGTCTTGCGGATATTATTAATATGGACCTTCAATACTATGGTGTGAAAGTGGGCACAACAGATACTTCAACGCTCCGTTCTCTAGGTTTAGACCTAAATCCTAATGATACGG
This sequence comes from Candidatus Nanosynbacter sp. TM7-057, assembly GCF_022828295.1. Lineage (NCBI taxonomy): Bacteria > Bacillati > Minisyncoccota > Nanosynbacteria > Nanosynbacterales > Nanosynbacteraceae > Nanosynbacter > Candidatus Nanosynbacter sp. TM7-057. Next base: position 164,470 of record NZ_JAJQJT010000002.1, read on the forward strand.
AAGATGAACTTAATCGCATTCTTGAAAACAAGGAGATCACTTCAGGTGACGAAAAATTAAATGTCTACGATATTATCTTAGCTGGTGTATTCAACGATGCAACAAACTAGAGGGGCTGTGGAGGTCAGTTTTTTCTATGGACCAAGTGATAAGTTTGGCGAGGTTTACGACCTTCAATCTGTCGACTCGCATATAACATTGTTGCAGCTCGCTTCAAAGCTTGATGCTGCACGACTATTATTTAAAAAGGAAGAACTTCTCATTTTTGAAGAAGATACTCTTATAGTTTGGCCTGATGAATTCTTTAGTGTGAAAGACAACTTTACAAACTCTCTATGGAGAAATGTCCTGGAAACAAATCTACAAAAAGTTTATGTCGTTAATCCTCCAAATCTTCTTGTGGAACAGGCTAAGTTGCTATTTGGGTCTGAGTCGGTTACTGAGCGTAATTACCTGTATAAATCCGTCAGTCTCGACTTAATAAAGGAGGTGTCTAGTAGTTTAGAGAGTACTATAGTTGGACAAGATAAAGCCATTAAGTCGCTTTCACGTTGTTTAGTTCCTTTAATGAATAATAAAAAGAAGCCTGTAGCTGTTATGCTTTATGGACCAACGGGTGTGGGAAAAACTGAGTCTGCAAAGATAATCGCCAAGATTCTTGGTGGCGAAGCTAGTCGTATACAATTTTCAATGCTTCAAACGGGTTCTCTAGCAGATTATCTTTATGGCTCAAGTGTTAGTAGCAGATCATTCGCTGCAGACCTACTCGAACGACAATCCAATGTTGTTATCTTTGATGAATTCGACAAGACTGGGAATGTCTTCCATAGTGCGTTCTATCAGTTATTTGATGAGGGCATTTTTGTCGATAAGAATTATAGCGTCGATATGACAAACACTCTCATAGTCTGTACATCAAACTACTCTTCACCGCAAGAAATACGACAGCATCTCGGAGAACCCCTTAGCTCACGGTTCTCATCATTTATAAAGTATGAATCGCTCAATCAAGCAGCAAAAACTACTATTATTCAGCGAAAGATTAATGAAGTCTACAAGTCTTATCCTGATAGTCTTCGGCAATCCATTAATAAAAATGAAATAGAACAGCAATTTATGTCTACGTTACGCAAATTAAGCAACGTCAGGGAGATAACAGCTTATATTGAGCAGATAATGTCGAGTTTTATTCTTGCATCTGTGGAGGAGAGGTCAGATAGCGAGAATACTTCTTCACCAAAGGCCGCTGAGCTGATATAAGATATTGTATGTTTGGTCGACTAGATACCATCCTATTAATGATATCTACTGTTTCAGGCGTTACTACGCCTACCTTTTGAAAGTATTCTGGTCCGTTAATTACGATACACACATCTTTAGCCATTGGGAAAATAATATCGGAATCCAGTCGACCAAAGCCGCCAAAAGAAAAATGAATCACTCCATCAGGCATAAGCTTAGCGACAAAAGCTGGCATATCACTTGTGATAAACTCATAGCCGTCTGGTGCAAACATGATGTGCCAACCTCGCCTGATAAATTTTTCAGCTATTGGTAGTACCTGTTCAAATATACCCCTAATCACATTGTTTTTCCCAATATCTATCGTAAGCTTCATATTATTTTCATCAATCATATCTTGAATATCTTGCCTGGACAACTCACCGGTAAAATCGGGGTTTTCTTTTAATAGCTTTTCAAAACGTACAGGATCATCCTTTTTGAACTCATCTATTATGGCTTTTCGAGCATTGTCATCGAGCAGTTTAGACAATTCATCTTTTAGGGCGTCCTTTAGGAATTTTATTCCCGTCTCTTCAAAAAAATCCATAGTACCTGGTACTCGTAAATGCTGAAGGGCAATAAATGTCGAAATATCTGCTATTGTCGTCTTGTCGATCCATTCACCTAGCCTTACCGTATTTAACAAACCCTGATATTTTGGTTCAATATCCTTTGCTAGCATTTCTTCAATCTCATCTGAGTCGTTGTCGTCCTTGTCCTTTACTCTGTACAGATAACTCTGTGAGCATATTTTATCTATTTTGGTTGGCGTAATCAAATTGGATCGTGAATTGTATGCATAGACCCTTTCCTTCTTTTCATCAAAAAGAAAGCCCCTCAAGTAGGTTTTCGGAACGAAGTGTGCCTGCTTTGTCGCCATAGTATTATTATATACGCTATAACAAGAATGTTACAGGCTTACCACATTAAGCAATACGATTTTTCGCATAACGGAGCTCTAAGAATAATATGTCGTAACACACTTTCTGGATACAGAAAGAGCAAAGGCGGAGGAAGCAGCCTCAATAATTTACACGTATTGTCATTTTAGGCGTAGCATACTAGTAAGCAACAGTCGTGAATATGAGGCTGAAAAACAATGCAAATACCTGAAATCAAAATACACGTACAGATGAACAAAGATGGCCTAGCAGCCTATGCAGAGGAACTGGTGATGAAGACAGTGAACAGGTGCTCAACCTTAGAGAAAGAGTATTTTATTGTATTTGCCCGATAGTACGGGCGGCATTTTATCGAACTACCAAAACCTTGTCTCTTACGGTGTAAACAATTGCTAATTCCTGCTGGATTCTGGGTTGATGAAAACGAAAATGTTTACACTCCTGAAATCAGCGTACTTTACGGATTATCTACAAACAAAAAAGACCTTCCAAGTGTTGAAAAGTCTTTCATGGTGCGGGTAAGGAGACTCTAACTCCTGGCCTCTTCCATGGCAAGGAAGCGCTCTAACAACTGAGCTATACCCGCATGTTGTTCACGATTTATTGTAGCAAAGTCGTGAATGAAATGCAATATTTGGTGGCTCCTCCCAGACTTGAACTGGGGACACAAGGCTCTTCAGGCCTCTGCTCTACCAACTGAGCTAAAGAGCCACAAACTTGCTGTTTATATTGTACTAAAGTTGTCGCCATCTGGCAAGGGTGTTATAATTTTATAGAGCGCGGGTGTCGTATAGCGGCTATTATGTGACCTTCCCAAGGTTGAGATGGGAGTTCGACTCTCCCCATCCGCACCAGAAATTATAAAGCACCCTGTAAAAACCACAGAGTGCTTATTTTATTGATAGGTGGTTTATTTCTTACCGCCACGAATTGCGTCGATGAGTTCGATGGGGAATAACATCATCGTCTTTTGGCTTGGCTCTGTAGAGATTCGCTCTAAGGTGTTCAATGTTCGCAGATTGATAGCGCCTTGAGTTTTTGCTAGGATTTCTGCAGCCTGAGCTAATGTTTCGGCTGCGGCTTTTTCACCGTCAGCATTGATGATGTTAGCACGGCGCTCGCGCTCTGCCTCGGCTTGTTTGGCCATGGCACGCTTCATATCGCCAGGAAGTTCGATATTCTGAATCTTAACGTTCTCGACATCGATGCCCCATTTGTCGGTTTCGGCATCAACAATTTCCTTGATCTGCTGGGAAATTTCTTCGCGCTTGGCAAGCAAATCGTCCATATCAACATTACCGGTGACGTCGCGCAGCGCTGCTTGGGCAAATTGGCTAGTCGCGTAAATATAGTTTGTGGTTTCCAGTACGGCTTTTGGTGCGTTGATGACTCGGAAATAAACCACCGCGTCAACGCCGACCGTGACGTTATCTTTGGTGATGACTTCTTGTTTTGGAACGTCAATTGGAGTTGAACGAATATCGACCAACATCATTGTCTGCAATCCTGGAATGACGACTCTTAATCCTGGTTCGCGAACACCAGTAAATCGGCCAAGTGTTAAAACCACGCCGCGCTGATATTGATTGACAATTTTAATGCCACCAAGCACATAAAGCCCGATAGATACTAAGATTATTACTACAAATGCTCCCATTTTTCCTCCTATTTATATAGATCTATTGTAGCATTTTGTGCGAGGAAAGTGTAAACGGCGGAGACTTTTTGGCTTTATGGATTTCGCGATATAATGGGAGTATGAGTGATAGTAGGCAGCCACTGGCTGAACGGATGAGGCCGCAGACGCTGGACGAGGTGATAGGGCAGAGTCATTTGCTTGGCGAGGGCGAGTTATTGAGGCGGATTGTTAAGAATGGCGAGCCGGTCAGTTTGATATTGTGGGGTCCGCCGGGGACTGGGAAAACGACGTTGGCGCGGATTATTGCGCACGAGGTGAAGGCGGAGTTCATTGAATTATCGGCAGTCACAAGTGGAAAAAAAGACGTTGAACAAGTGATTGAACACGCCCGCCAAAACTGGAATTTAGGACTTAGAACAATTCTATTCGTTGACGAAATTCACCGATTTAATAAAGCTCAGCAAGATGCGTTTTTGCCGCATGTTGAGAGTGGGCTAATTACGTTAATCGGTGCGACGACCGAGAATCCGAGCTTTGAAGTCATCACGCCGCTGCTGTCGCGTTCACGGGTTTTGGTTCTCCAGCGATTGACAAAAGACGAAATTATATTGGTATTAAAAAGAGCGCTGAAAGTTCTGAAAAAGTCCAAGCAAGTTTCGCCCAAAGTCCTGGATTATTTGGCGGAATTATCGGACGGCGACGCAAGGGTGGCGCTGGGCAATTTGGAATTGGCGCTGAGTTTTAATGAAAAAATAACGCCGGAAGTGGTCAAGGCGGCGGCTCAGAAGCGGCTTCCGGGCTATGATAAAAAAGGCGATTCGCATTACGACGTGATTTCCGCTTTTATCAAGTCATTGCGGGGCAGTGACGCGACGGCTGCGACGTATTATTTGGCGCGGATGATTGACGCGGGCGAGGATCCGAAGTTTATTGCTCGGCGAATGGTGATTTTCGCATCGGAAGATATCGGACTGGCGGGTAATGGTGCGCTAAGCTTGGCAATTGCAACGTTTGAGGCTGTCGAGCGCGTCGGTCTTCCGGAGGCGAAGTATAATTTATTCCATTGCGCTATTGCGTTGGCTCGCAGCCAGAAGTCGCGTGAAATTACCGATTTAATGTACGGCGCTTTTGAACTGGCGCGCAAATATCCGAATTCTCCCGTGCCGTTGCATCTCAGAAATGCTCCGACCAAATTGATGAAAGATTTGGGCTATAACAAGGACTATAAGTGGCAAGCTGGCTTTAAGCACGACAAAGGATTTTTACCAGAGGAAATTAAGGATGTGGTATAATTGGCATTACCAATATTCTTAAAAGGAGAAGTTAATATGCCAAAACAAGAACCTCAGCAGCCGCAATATGCGCCACAGCCTGATCCAAACGCACAATACGGTCCCGCACCACAACCACAGAACACGCCGTATGAGCAGCAACCAGTCAGCCAACAATATTTTGCTCAGCCGCAAGCAGCGCCAGTGCAATATGTCGTGATGGCAGAATCCCTGAAGGGTGTTAAGGGTTGGTTAATGTTCTTTGTGGTTTGTTTCGTTATCGGTAGCCTTGTCAATACAGCAGTGTTTTTCCAGGCAATAATGAATCTTAGCCAGCCTGAAAATGTAATTGCCTTGATATTTTCACCTATACTGGTAGTCTTGGCTATTTGTGTAGTTGTGTTTATAACGATGCAGAAGCGTCTTGGTAAGTGGCTAGCTGTTGCTACGATCGCCACGGCTGGATTGGGCAATGTTGCAAATGCGGTAGTTATATATGCATCCGGAAGGTCAGGAGTAGACGTTTCAGCATTTATTACCGGAATCGTTACAATGCTAATAGTAGAAGGATTGGTAATCTTGTACTTCTTTGCTTCTCGACGAGTTAAAGAAACTCTTGTCAACTAATTCCTCTCTGTGTATAAAAATAAACCGCCTCATTACGGGGCGGTTATTTTTGTGCTTTACACGACTATTGTTTCGCGGCGCGTTTTCGTTCGTTTGCGTCCAGATATCGCTTGCGAAGTCGTAATGATTTTGGCGTAACTTCCAGAAGCTCGTCATCTTCGATAAAGTCGATACATTGCTCCAAGCTAAATTGCGTAAATGGCGTCAATTGCACAGTTCCATCCGACGATTTGGAACGCATGTTGGTCAAATGCTTGGCTTTACAAACGTTGATTTCGATATCTTCTTGGCGATTGTAAATCCCGACAATCATTCCGGCGTAAACTTCTGTTCCTGGTCCGACCAATAATTCGCCACGGGCTTCGGCTGCTTGCAGGGCGTAAGGTGTTGTCGTGCCAGCTTCAAATGCAATCAAAACTCCATTGCGGGTTTTTGGCAGTTTTCCGCCAAGCGGTTGATATCCGTGAGGCAGGGAATTCATAATCACCGTACCTCTGGTGGCGGTCAATAAAATGTTGCGCAGACCAATCAGCGCTCTCGTTGGCAAAATGTAAGTCAGGCGAGCAGCGCCAGCGGTGGTCGTTTCCTGGGATTTCATTTCGGCGTGTCGCGCGCCAAGCTCCTGGCTGATCGCGCCAATAAATTCGCTTCCAACTTCAATTTGCAATTCTTCAATCGGTTCTTTTTCGACGCCGTCCTCGGTAATTGTAACGACTTGCGGTCGTCCAACCTCAAACTCAAAGCCTTCACGTCGCATAGTTTCGATCAAAACGCTTAAATGTAACTCACCGCGTCCAGAAATCGTAAAGCCAATTCCGTTTTCCTCGACTCGTAGCGCCACGTTGGTTTCAAGCTCTCGCTTCAATCGGTCGCCAATTTGCCTGGATGTCGTAAATTCGCCTTCGCGCCCTTTCATTGGACTGGTGTTTGGTCCGAGGTACATACTCAGAGTTGGAGCTTCAATATCAATTGTTGGTAGCGCTTCAGGCTGTTCTTTGTCGGCAATCGTATCGCCAATATGTGCGTCAGCCACGCCAACCAGCGCCACAATGTCGCCAGCAAAAGCTTCGTCAAGTTCTTCGCGATTCAAGCCCCGATAGCCAAAAACTTTCTCAATTCGCGCCGAGCCCGCGACTTCGCCATTTTTCATCAAACTGACTTGCAAGCCACGCTTAACGGATCCGCGAGCAATTCGCCCAATCGCGTATTTTCCTTGGAATGTGTCATATTGTAAGCTGGTAACAAGCAATTGAAACGCGCCATCTTCTGTCACGTCTGGCGCTGGAATATCGTTAATAATCGCGTCAAAAATTGGCGTCAAATCCGCATCTTCGTCAGTGTTTGCAGGAACTTCTTTCCATGATTTTCCGTCGCGTCCGATTGCGTAATAAATTGGATATTGCAATTGGGAATCGTCGGTCGCTAGCTCCAAAAACAAATCGCTCAACTCGTCTTCAACTTCGGCAATTCGCCTGGCTGGCTTGTCAATCTTATTGATAATCACAACAGGCTTCAGTCCCAGTTCAAGTGCCTTCGCTAATACGAATTTGGTCTGAGGCATCGGACCTTCCTGTGCGTCCACGATCAGCAGAACGCCGTCAGCCATATTCAGGGTTCGCTCAACTTCGCCTGAAAAATCGGCGTGTCCTGGTGTGTCGATAATGTTTATCTTATAATCGCCGTAAAAAATTGACGTTTGCTTGGCGGTGATGGTGATACCACGCTCATGCTCTTGATCGCCGGAATCCATAATCAATTCCTGGCTCATCTCGGCTTGATTGTCGCGGAATGTTCGCGATTGTTTTAATAGTCCATCAACCATTGTTGTCTTGCCGTGGTCGACGTGGGCAATAATGGCAATGTTTCGAATCTTGCTAGCGTCCTTCATAAAAATATGGTCTGATATTAGCACAGACCTTCCTCTTAATATAAAATTTTACCACGATAAGAGGGAAATAAAAAGAGTGAAAGTTGTGTTTAATGCTTTAACATACTGTAATTTGCTGTTCGTCAAGTTGGTCTTTTGGAAAATTTATCAGCCGAGTTTTGCCGTCGGCTCTATGTAAAATATCTAGATCGGCCATTACTATACCGAGAGCTTTCGTCGCCAATTTAACTTGCGTCGAGTCTACTCTTAATTCTTGATGGGCTAATCTCTTCGCTTTTTTATTCTTCGTACAAGCTATTAGTAGTTCGGGATAGTCCGGCATATCGTCTAGCTGAGGTATGTATATTCCATAAGCAGGTTCTGTTCGGGCGAAGTAATTTACAATCTTGCCTTGATGATTTTTTACTCCCCAATGTTCACGTTCTACTACTAAAGCTTCATTCCTTGTAAGATAATCGTAATATACATCTGTATGATGGTTCTCGGGAGATACTATTATGTGTCCAGTCGGCTTCCCGTTTGTAGATAATTCTCGCGAGAATATAACCAATCCAGAAGGATGAGGTTCAGTCGCCATATCTATGTCAAGATGAGTTGACGTAACGTAAAAAGATTCCATATTTATACCTAACGTGAAATGGTGGGAAATACAGGGCTCGAACCTGTGACCTCACGAATGTGAATCGTGCGCTCTAGCCAACTGAGCTAATTTCCCGTAATTACATCTGTCGTTTTATTTAACGAACTCGTGATGTGAGCTAATTATAGTTCAGGTTTCAAGTCCTGACAAGTTGTGCTGAGTGTATTCTATTGAGTTTTTATACAAGTGTGATATAAACAAAAGTAGCTTTCGTTGATGAGTTGAGTAAACAAGGAGACTATACGAACGGTGATAATAGGCGCAGAAAAGGTGCTTACTGAGGGGTCGGAATATCCAGATATGAGTCTATCGTCCCTCGTTACTGATACGATCATGGTCTGTTCCAATACTAATTCCTGTACTAGTGGTAATGAAGAATGTTTTTTATGCAAGAGTTGCATGGCAAAGAAAAGAATAATTCAATAAAGGAGGGGCTTTATGAATATAACCTACGCCACAACCAACAAATATAAATTAGCTGGAGCAAACCAGGCATTATTGGGGGCGGGTCTAACACTCACAGCTCCCGACAGGGAACTACCTGATGTACCGGAAATTCAATCAGATAGCCAAGAAGAAGTATCCATTGATAAAGCTCAAAAATACTACAAACTACTAAAGAGCCCACTGGTTGTTATGGATTCTGGACTGTTCATCAAAAGCCTCAAAGGTTTTCCAGGGGTTTATACGAAGTACGCACTTGATACTATCGGCATAGAAAACATAGTAAAATTGCTTAAAGATGACAGAGGGGCATACACTCAGCGTACGGTTACGTATATAGATGGACTAGAAATCAAGACGTTTACGTACAAAGTGCATGGTGAATTACTCAGCGAACCACGCGGCGAGAATGGTCGTGACTACGATAAATATTTCAAAGTTGATGGTGCAAACAAGACGATAGCTGAGATGAGTGACGATGAAAAGACCGACGTGATAGCTGTAGTATGGAAGGAATTAGCGCAGTGGTTGCAGCAAAAATAAGTTCAGCAGAGGCGAAACTGATCGACACCATAAAAGATTAATTAAAAATCACCCTGAGCATGGGTGATTTTCTTTATAGTGAAAAATCTCAGTTCTTGGTGCGGATGAAAGGACTTGAACCTTCACGCCGTGAGGCACATGCTCCTAAGGCATGCGTGTCTACCAATTCCACCACATCCGCATAACCCGATTATATCAAAACAAATTCTACTTATCAACTGTCCGCGCTTATGTTAAAATTGAAGTAATATGCTAAGGAGGATTGATGAATAAAGTTGCGAAATATTTGAATGAGCATCTTAGCGGCGAAGTCGCGTCGCAGGATTTTGCATTGAGTCAAGTTGAAGTTGACAATGGACTTTTGGCGCGCCGACCAGAAATGATTGTTCGTGCGGCTAATATGAACGACATCAGAAAAGTGATGCGATTTTGCTCTCAATTGGCAGAGAAAGGTCATGTTTTACCTGTATTTGTTCGTGGTTGTGGCAATGATGAAACTGGCGCAGCGACGAATAAGGGCATTGCAATTGATGAAAAAACGTATATGAATCGTGTGTTTGGTATTGATCCTCGCCAGCAACTGATTCATGTTCAAGCGGGAATTTCTCTTTCGGCAATCAACGCAACTTTGTCTACTCATAAAGGCTTGGGTCTGCCGCGAACTTCATATGTGGCGGAAGAAGGCACGATTGGTGGCGCAATTAACACAGCTCCGTCTGGAATGTTATCTGGCGCGCATGGCCGTTTTGCTGATGCCATTCAGCAGCTTGAAATTGTCCTAAGTAATGGCGATGTGATTCAGACTGGGCGCATATCTCGACGCGAATTGAGTAAGAAAAAAGGTTTATCGACGTTTGAGGGCGAGATTTATCGAGAGATTGACAATTTAATCTCAGATAATGCCGAGCTGATTTCGCAAATGGATCCAGCTTTGCCAGATACGGTTGGCTACAGCGGGATTTCTCGGGTGAAGCAAAAAGACGGGTCGTTCGATTTGACGCCGTTGTTTATTGGTAGCCAGGGAAGTCTGGGTGTGATTTGCGAAGTTATTATGAAGGCGCAATTTATTCGTCCAGAATATTCAGTTGTTGCCGCATCATATAAAAAGTTGTCAGACGCGCAATCAGCTGTGGAATTAGCGATGAAAAATAAGGCGTCGGCGGTGGAAATAATCGACGGGCGATTCTTCCGTCAGGCTGCGGTCGTCGGTAAAGTGGTTGAGTGGGCGCCGAAAGAATGCTTTAAGGGTGCGGTGGTCTTGGCTATCTTTGACGACTTTTCTGACAGAGCGCGCAATAAAGCCGCGAAGAAATTGACTCGAAAATTGGAATCATCAGAAGCGATTGACATAAAAACTCTACATTTGGAAGAGCAGGATTTGTTCAGCTTGCATTCTGTTTTGGCTTTGGCGGAAACTCCGAGCGAGCCGCATATGATTACGCCACGCGTTTTCTCTGGGATTTTAATGGCGCCAGAAAAGATTGACAGTTTCCTTAGCGAGTTGAAGTCACTGGAATCTAAGTACGGCGTGGATTTGCCAGTTTTTGTTGACTTTTCAAGCGACTATATTTCTTTGCATCCGACATTTGACAGTAAAAAGGTTAGTGAACGCCAAAAGATTCTTCAGTTGTTGGTGGAAATTTCTCAGATTGTTAATAAGTACGAAGGTTCTTTTGCGGGCTTTGGTGGTGACGGAAGATTGAAGGCTAACTTTATTTATAAAAATCTGCCAGATGACGAAAAACAATTATACGCGAAGGTGAAGCAAATCTTTGATCCAGCTGGAATTTTTAATCCAGGAATTAAAGCGGAGGCTCAACCAAAGGAGCTGGCGGCGGAATTAAACGCGTGGTGTAAGCTTCGTAATCAAGCTTGATACTGGGTGAAAATTGGGCTATAATTGACGCGTAGCCCATGCGGATGTGGCGGAATTGGTAGACGCGCTAGCTTCAGGTGCTAGTGTACGCAAGTACGTGAAGGTTCAAGTCCTTTCATCCGCACCAATATTTGGCAATTTTTCACCATAAGAAAATCACCCGTAGTTAGGGTGATTTTTAATGTCGTAAATTCAGAGTCTACATGACAGGCAATCGTAAAAGAACAATCACCCGCCATGTAGACTATATAACGTCAGTCAATCCAGGGATTGCTGAGTACAGCCTCGTCGCGGCTTTGCATGGATTCTCCTGCGTACATCAAGCACAGAAGAATACCATCAATCTCGTTCAAGACCCCCTCGAACTGGTCTTCGTCTTCGTCCGTCATGGCGACGTGCTTAGTGACGAAGATTTTCAGTTCTTCTAGAGCCGCCGAGATGCGTACGGCATCGTTGTAGATGTTGACACCTACAACGATGGCTGGGGATTGCGCAAGACGGGTGCTCGCATAGGTCTGGAGGTCTTGCACTCGCTGATACATGTCGCGAATCTGTTGGACGAATCGCCTGGTTTGAATTGCAGGGATATATTCGTCCTTGCAGATGACATTCATGGCGGTGTGCCATTTCGCATTCAGGGCTTCCGCCGTAGTGAAGAGATCGTCAGAGACATCGATAAACATTGTGCTATCTTCCTGTTCATGTTCTCTCATCCGCAGGATTGCGACGTATTGTTCTTTAACAACACAAGATGAGATCTTATCTCTCTTATGGTGGTTTTAAAAAAGAAATAAAACCTCATCTTGTATTCGATTGCCTGTCAAAGTTCACTTTTGGACAAGGATTTACTCAACTTGTCAACAAAAGCTGATATTATATATATCACACTTGTGTAAAAAAGTCAATAGAACACATAAAAAACAGCCTCAAATGAGACTATTCCAAAATGATTTCAGGGGATATATGACAAGCAGCCATAAAAAAGAATGTGGATCAACTCATCATATATCCCGCGCTGTTAGTCTTCTGGCTCTGTGTGGCCCAGAAGACTTTGCGCTACTTGCGCCAGCGCAGTGGCTTCTTCGCTTAGCTGGACGAGAAGTTTCCTAACTTCTACATCAGTGGCAATCGCGTGTGATATCAGACCTTCTTTCGGGATATAGTCGAGGGTCAATTTCTTCCCCTCGACAGACGCGGTTGCTCGACGAAGAAAATTCTCCAGTGCTGTCGTATTGGTCTTTTTATTCACGATCCCTCACCTTTCTGGTGTTTTCTCGCCCTCACTGTGATATATGTGCATTCTTTATGCACAAGACGAGATTTTATCCCTTAAAGTTTTTAGAAGAAATAAAAACTCGCCTTGTGTTTTGGCTGCTTGTCAATGAACGTTTTCGGATGAGGAGTAATCTCAACTCATTAACGAAAACCAATATTACTTATACCATTCTATGGTGATTAAGTCAATAGAAGGCTCTCAATTTTGTTATTTGTTCAGGAATTTTGCTAAAATAACAGAGATGGAAGATAAAAGAAATGTCATTGATAAGTTTAAGGGTCGGAGCGAATCGGAGATTATAAGTGAGCTGGATTCTGAAGATCACGGTTTGGTGATTGCGCTGGAAAATACCGAGCGAGATTTTAATATGGGGACAATTGTCAGGAGCGCTAATGCGTTTGGCGTGCGGCAGATTTATGTAATTGGGCGCAGGCAGTGGAATAAGCGCGGTGCGATGATGACGGATAAGTATCTGCACATTACGTATCTGGCGACGACGGAAGAGTTTGTTGAAAAAATGCGGACTGAAGGTAGGGAAATTATTGCTATTGATAATATTCCTGGCAGTGTCAATATGTCGCAGACGAGTTTACCGAAGTGTGCGGTTTTGGTATTTGGGCAAGAAGGTCCAGGGATTTCTGCGGAGCTGGCTGGTGCTGCGGATCAGATTGTGGCGATTGAGCAATTCGGCTCGACTCGTTCTATAAACGTTGGCGCGGCAGCGACTGTGGCGATGTATTGCTGGTTGCAGCAGAATGTATTGACGTTGTCCGAGGGGTGATTTATAGATCAATTGAGCTATTTCCGTAGTGTAGACTGTATGATCCTGCTTGTAATATTTTTTTCATGTTATCTGAAGTGGCGATGTTTTTCCATCCTTGTGAACCTATTAGAACTCCAAGATTTTGTGCCGTATAAGATATATCTGGTGCAAAGTGTGGATTGTGAGAATATGACGCGGAAGACAAATACGCAGAAAACCTCATTAATACATCCGGCGTGATAATCTCATTTATGGTTTTTCTGGATAATAAAGCGACTTCTTCTAAATTTATTTCTGATTGAGAATGTCTATTGACAGAAAAAGTGGCAGTATATGTCATGGTTGTGTCGTCATTGTTTATACGTTCACTACTAAAATATGTACTGAAATTATGACAAATTCTCTGTCCAACTGATAGTCCTATAAATCTAGCTAGCTCGCACCATAATGCGCAGATTTGTAGAGGCTGGTCTTTGATCTCGATGTTTAGTTCTAAAGGTGAATTAATATTTGATAGTTGATTTGTCGGGTATATTAAATCGACAATGCCTTCATTTACAGCCTTTGTATCTGGCAGTAAGCTAACTGAATCTATATTTTTCCAGGATTTCGTGTTGAGCTTTTTCAGTTCTTTAATTACTCTTTCTGGATTGCCGATATAAAGCATATTGGGCTCTTCGGCGCCTATTTGGGATATCGCTTGCGCGACCGGCAGATATCCAGATTTTTCCGACCCTAAGTCGGCTTTCATGGTTGCTATATTATTTAATAATTTTTCAGATTCATTATTATAGCGTTCGCCGTTAATGACTATTATGCCTGATTCGTAGGTTTCGCCGTTTAATGAATAGTCTAATAGCTTATATCTATTGTGCTGGTAAAGATATTCTGTAACCGTAGACACAAATAAATACTCATAGGCGTGAGCTAGCTGAATGCAGGGGTGGTATTTAACTATTGTAAAATATTTCATATGAACAGTTTAGCAAGAAAAAGAGTCGGTTTATAGACACGACTCAGGTCTTTGATGGCTGTCAACAACATGCATTGGGAATAATAAAACCTAGCTAATTTCTACGCCTTGTTGGCTCAAAAAATCACGAGTTTCATCATCTAATTTACAATTTATGAAACGCGATCGTGCTGCCAATTTCCCGCTACCATAGACAAATTGTGTTTCCTTGTCATATTTCATTCCTCTAAAGTCACAATCCTTTGCTTCAATGATTAGTTTTGCGCCACGAAAATCCACATTCCGAACCGACGAATTGGTAAAATAAATTGGTTGCCCATAAATGTGCTTTGCGTCGTCCAGATTACAATTCTGAAACACGAAAAAGCCCATGACAAACTGGTCGAAATCAACGCCATGAAAATCCTCATCCGTAAAGCGAACAAACTCGCCTTCTTGAATGGCGGGATAGCGCTCACGCTGGTAAGCTGGCAAATCATTAGCGCGAATGGCGGCGGCGATTCGGTGGGTAATATGACTCATAAGTTAAGGATAGAGTAGCTCGTCGTGCTGCGCAACAACCTAACGCCGCCAGCTTTCAACCGACTACATTTAGTCAAGCTCTTTACTCAGTCCGATCATCTCATCCAGCTTGCCAGATTTTTTTATCTCGGCCAAATTCATTGCTTCTATCTCTGTTGCTAAGTCCCATATTTCATACAGCGGGCGGTCATCTTCGGTAATATCATAATGCGCCATTAGGTTGACAATTTTATACGCTATATCATGAGCTGGCCACATATTCATGCAACTATCTGACAAAAGCACTTTAATATATTTAATAATATTTGATCTAGACGTTAGATTTATGTCTATTTTGTTAATTTCTTTCTCATACCCAACCGTTTTCGCCAGCCGCTGCCAAAGTTTTAGGCGCGCACTCATAGTGCACTCATTACAAACTAGCTTCACTAGGGCGGTTATTTCAGAAACTAACGGTTGAGCCTCTGCAATATCTATACACCGAATCTGCAAGATAGTCTTAGAAATTGACGTATCATAATCAATGCCAAGTAACGGCAGATACTCGCACACAAACGACCGCACATCAGCTGCACTACGAATTAAACCGAGCCTATTCGACCAGAACATGTCGATGTCGTTGCGGATGATGTTGCTGAGTGGCGGCGTGTTCATATAGATAACGTAAAATATTCAAGTAAGATGGACAGTTTTATGACGTGTCCAGGTCTGGGGGCTAGAGCTGAGTCGAGTCGTACTTCAGACTGCCGTCGGGGTAGAAGGTGATGTGGTCGTGATCCTGACCATTCTCCCTACTGGCGGCGGCCTCCTGCGACAAGGACTCGTCCTTGTAGAAGTGCAGGTACTCAGTGCCGCCGTCGTCCCGCTGCTTCTCCAGGACCTTCTCGTCCTCGTTCTCAGCGTAGAGCTGCCAACCCATTTTGTACTCCTTCTGGAGTCGGGCAGAGAATAGTAATTCTCCGCGAAGTGGGGCGTCTCAAGCCCAATGGCTTTGGGCGAAACGCCAGCCTCTGCGATTGCAAAAGCTGATATATATATATCAATTACTTGATCTATTGTCAACAGGTATTTACAAAAATCATGAAATTTACTACAATAGGCGTATGATTTTACCTAAATTCCATCATTCACACGTGTTGCCGAGGTAGGACTCTGATTTTTGATTGTACGCGCCGAGTTCTGCCTCGGCGTTTTTGATTGCTATAAATAAGAAATAATGACATAATGGAGCTAACATGAGCAGTTTATCTACACAAAGTTACAAAGGTTCGCGAGACTATTTTCCAGAGGAAAAGCGTCTGCAGAATTACATTTTTAATGTTTGGCACAAGACGGTTGAGAGTTTTGGCTATGAAGAATACGGCGCGCCGCTACTGGAGCCGCTAGATATTTATTTGGCGAAGTCAGGTCAGGAATTGGCAGGCGAGCAAACATACGCTTTTGAAGATCGTGGTGGTCGAATGGTGGCAGTCCGCCCTGAGATGACGCCGTCGATTTCTCGAATGGTGGCGGCTAAGCGTCAGGAATTAGCGATGCCTGCGCGGCTGTATTCAATTGCTAATTTTATGCGCTATGAACGACCGCAACGTGGGCGTGAGCGTGAGTTTTGGCAATTGAATGCGGATTTGTTTGGCGTGGACGGCGCGGCGGCGGACGCGGAGATTATTGAACTGAGCCACGCTAGCGTGATGAATTTTGGCGCCAAGCAAGAAATGTTTACGGTCAGGGTTAATAATCGCCAATTGATCAATCGTTTGATGAGTCAATTTTTAAAGCTTGATATTGTTGGTTCGACGATGATGATGAAGCTGCTCGATAGGAAAAATAAGATTCCTGCCGAAGAATTTAAGCGTCAGGCGATTGAGATTTTTGGCAATCAAGCATCAGAGGGTCTGCCGAAGTTAGCAAAAATGATTAGCATGAAGTCTGTTGATGATTTACCGAGCGAATTGATGGAAGATGAAAGCGTCAAGCAGCTTCGCGAAGTGATGAAATTGCTTAGCCAAAAAGGCATTACGAATGCAGTGTTTGATGTTACTTTGATGCGCGGACTGGACTATTACACGGGCATGGTTTTTGAGCTTTTTGACAATTCGCCAGAGAATAACCGAGCGTTGTTTGGCGGAGGACGATATGACGGATTGGTCGGGCTATTTGGCGTTGAACCGATTGCTACGGTCGGCGTTGGCATGGGCGCAACGACAATGGAACAATTTTTGGAAGTGCACAATTTGTTGCCGAAATTGACATCTAAAACAGATGTATATATAATTCCGGTGTCAAAAGAATCTATGGCTGGCGCGGACGATTTGGCGCGAAAATTGCGCAGTGAAGGCGTGCGAGCAGAGTTGGACATCACTGGTAGAAAGATTGACAAGCAGATAAAAGCGGCGCTAAAAAAGCAAATTCCGTTTGCGGTGTTCGTGGGTGAGGATGAAATTGCTAGCGGTGCATACACGGTTCGAAACTTGGTGGAGTCTGATGAGCAAAAGGTTAGCGCTGAACGAATCGTGACAATTGTCAAAGATCGTCGATACGATGGCGATGAGGACGCTCTGTTTGAGATATAGTCTGATATCTGTTATAATTAGTCTTTATGAAGACTACTGTAAAAAAACTATCAGATACTAAAGTTCAATTGACGATTTCTTTGGGTGCTAGCGAATTAGCTGACGCAGAACAAGTTTCCTTGACGAAGTTGGCGCGTGACATCAAAGTTCCAGGTTTTCGCAAAGGAAAAGTTCCCGCAACTATAGCCGCTAAGCATGTTGATCCTAATGCGCTTCAGGAGCAGATTTTAGAGAATGCTTTGTCAAAGGCAGTAGCTGAGGCGTTTTTGCAGGAAAAATTGCAAGCTTTGGATCGACCAAGTGTTGAAGTTAAAAAGTTTGTTCCTGGTTCTGAGTTGGAATTTACGGCTGAAGTTGAAGTTATTCCGCCAGTAAAATTGGGCGATTACAAAAAATTGACAGCGAAAAAAGAAGTAGCCAAGGTCGAGAATAAAGATGTTGACGAGGTTATTGAGCGAATCCGTAAAAACTATTCCGAAAAATCAGAGGTCAAGCGTGCCGCTAAGCTCGGCGACGAGGCTGTGATTGACTTTACGGGAAAGAAAGACGGCGTGGCGTTTGACGGCGGTTCGGCTAAGGAATATGGCTTGAAGCTTGGCGAAGGTCAATTCATTCCTGGATTTGAAGAAGGTGTGATTGGTCATAAGGCTGGCGAAGAATTTGATTTGAAACTGAAATTCCCAGAGGATTATCACGCTGAGAATTTGGCAGGTCAAGACGTTGTGTTTACCGTGAAACTTCACAAGGTTAATGAATTGAAATTGCCAGAACTAAACGATGAATTTGCTGCAAAATGCGGTCCATTTACAGAGATGAAAGAAGTAAAAGCGGACATCAAGCGTGAGCTCACCGCGCAAAAAGAGCGTGAAGCTGACGAGAAGTTTAAGGACGCGTTGGTTGGCGAATTGACGGAAAAAAGTAAAGCTGCGCTGCCAGAACTTTTGGTTGAGGATCAATTGCGATCAATCGAGCGTGACTTGACTCAGAATTTGATGTATAGCGGACTGAGTTTGGAGAGTTATTTGAAGACTCAGGGCTTCAAAGATAAGGAAGAGTGGACGAAGAAAGAGGCTCGTCCAGCGGCTGAAAAGCGCGTTAAGGCTGGCTTGGTATTGGCAGAACTATCGAAGGAATTGAAGATTGATGCTTCTCGCGATGAAATCCAGAAACAAATTGACTTCTTCAAGCAACAATACGGTAAAGATAAGAAAATATTAGAGCAATTTGACAACCCAAACGTTCATCGCGACATTGCCAATCGAATGATTACAGATAAGACCGTTGCTAAATTGGTCGAATTAAACACGAAGAAATAGGGTAAATATGCCAAAATCATATCTCATTCCAACTGTCGTTGAAAAATCGGCCGACGGCGAGCGTGCTTTCGATATCTATTCGAGATTGTTGAATGAGAGAATTATTTTCCTTGGCGAAGACGTTAACGAACATACCGCGAACAGCGTAGTGGCGCAATTACTGCATTTGGCATATGTTGACCCGCAGGCTGATATATCGCTATATATCAATAGTCCAGGCGGCAGTGTTTATGATGGAATGGCAATTTATGACACGATGAATTTTATTAAGCCCGATGTGGCGACGTATGGAATTGGTTTGCAGGCAAGTATGGGCGCGTTTTTGCTCAGCTCTGGCGCTAAGGGGAAGAGGTTTTGCTTGCCGCACGCTAAGGTGATGATTCATCAGCCGTCTTCTGGAACGCACGGAAAAGTGACCGACATGGAAATTGACATGAAGGAAACTTTGGAAGTTAAGGAAATGCTAGCGAAGATTATGGCGAAAAACACCGGTCAGAAGTTGGCTAAGGTCAAGTCCGATATGGAGCGTGACTATTGGATGACGCCAGATGAAGCTGTAAAGTACGGACTAATCGACAAAGTCTTGACTAAATTGTCGTAAAAAATTGCGTGTTTGTTGTTAAAACTACTAGTGATTCTGCTTGTGGTTTTTGGAGAATATTGTCATAATTTGAGTTAGGCAAGGAGGGCTTATGAGGCAATATTTAGACGCATTGAAATACGTTCGTGATAACGGTGTACAAAAAGGCGATCGTACGGGAACGGGGACGACAGAGGTTTTTGGTATTCAGACGCGATATAATTTGGCGGACGGATTTCCGGCGATGACTACCAAGAAGTTATATTTCAAAAGTGTCGCTCATGAGCTTTTATGGTTTCTTAAGGGTACGGGCAATATTGAATATTTGGCGCAAAACGGCGTTCATATTTGGGATGAGTGGCCATATAAAAATTACCTAGAAAAAACTGGTCAGAAAATACCGGAAATTAACGGCGACGAGTGGCGCGCTGGCATGAAGGAATTTATTGATAAGATTGCGAACGATCATGCGTTTGCTGAAGAATGGGGAAATTTGGGTCCTGTTTATGGTGTCCAATGGCGAAAATGGCCGGACGGGAAGGGTGGAACTATTGATCAGATTCAGAACGCTATTGACATGATAAAGACAAGTCCAGAGTCGCGTCGGAATATCGTGAGCGCGTGGAATGTGGCGGAAATTGATGACATCGTCCAAGCTGGCGGGCTGCCTCCGTGTCATACGATGTTTCAATTTAACGTAAGACCTGGTAAAAACAGCGAGAAGGACAAGCTGGATTTGGCGCTGACTCAGAGATCGGCGGATATGTTCCTTGGGGTGCCGTTTAACATTGCCAGCTATGCGCTGCTTCTGTCTATGGTCGCTCAAGTCACCGACAAGCAACCCGGCGAGTTTATCCATACCTTAAATAGTGCACATATTTACAATAATCACCGCGCGCAAGTTGACGAGCAATTATCGCGCCGTCCGCTGTCGCTACCAAAGCTGTGGTTGAATCCAGACATCAAGAGTATCGACGATTTCACCATTGATGATATCCGCCTGGAGGACTACGAGCATCATCCACCGATCAAGGCGCCGATTGCTGTGTAGTGTGATTTGCACTTATAGCCTGAGTGGCTAAGGTTTATTTTTTACGGAGATTTTTCTTCGGCAGAATTTTATATCGTCTGGTGTCGGGATTAAACTGTATATCTCTATACGTTCCTTTTGCTGTAGAGTTGCCATTTTCAGATGTTCCTCTTTCTATCAAGAACGCTTTACTATTGACCGTTCCATCTTCATTGCAGGCAGGATTATCGACAAGTATTGCAATGAGGGCGCGCACTGAATTCTGATATTCTGGTATATCTGTAATTTTAAGATCGCCACTCTCTTCGGGATCTATGATACATAGATTATATTGCTCATTCATGCGCTTTATCATACCATAAATACCAAATACTGTCAACTTAAGGAGGCTATTTTCTTTTATACGTCACAAAATCAAAATCGTAATTATTTTCATTATCTGCCGAATGATGTGTGCGACTTACTTCCTCCCACGCGTCCATATCTATCTCTGGGAAAAAAGTGTCAGCATCGGGGAATTCGGCGTCAATTTCCGTGGCGTAAATAGTGTCAATTTCTGGAATATCTAGCGCGTCTTTATAAACTCGTGAGCCACCAATGATAAAAGTCGGATATCGCGATAAGGCCAGGGCGCTTCGTAAATTCATAGCCGTCAGAACTTTTTTGACGCCAGTTGGCTTGGATGAAATGACAATATTTTCTCTGTCTGGAAGTGGTCGCGAGCCAATTGACTCAAACGTTTTTCTGCCCATAATGACATTGCTGTTTCTCGTCAAGCGCTTAAAATTCACCAAGTCGGCCGGCAAACTTCGCCCCCACGGCATATCGCCATTTTGTCCGATGGCGCGGTTTTTATCGTAAGCTACAATAATGGCTTTTTCCATAATTTCAGTTTAACATGCTGTAAAATTTACCGAAAGCTTGATAGGAATGCATAAACTTGCCATAATAAGATTTGGTAGAAAAATCACGCAATGGGAGGTGTTTAGTGAGCGTGTACTCAAATAAAGATATATTAGCGGCGATTGAAGACGGGACGATTGTCTGTACGCCGTTCAACCCAAAAAACGTATCGGAAGCCAGCTTAGATTTTACGCTAGGCTTTAATTTTTATAAACAGGAATATGACGATATTTCGCGAGTTTATAATCCGTTTGACGAGTCTGATGTCAATCGATACTTCAAGGGTCCACTTAAGGCGATTCCGCACGCCGAATGGTGTGAGCGGCACGGTTTTCGGGAATTTAAGAATATTCCGCCAGATCATCCGATAATCGTTTTGAAGCCTGGTGAGCGAATTTTGGCGCATACGCACGAATTTGTTGGAATTCGGACGCATGGCGGCGCGGCTGAGGTGAAAAGTCGTAGCTCTTGGGGGCGAAACGGCGTGGCGGTGTGTTTTGATGCTGGCTGGGTTGATCCGGGATATATAAATCGGATTACGCTTGAGATTTACAATTTGAATAAGCATGAAAGTGTGGTTTTGCCTGTCGGCGAACGTATTGGGCAATTGATTTTTCATCACACTGGTCAGGTTGACGGCGGATATGCTAGTGGACGCGGTGGAATGAGCGGTAAATATCAGCACACTGACGATTTGGATGAATTGATAAAGACTTGGCGTCCAGAAATGATGTTGCCGCGGGCATTTAAGGATAATCGTCATAAACCGATGGAAATTCCGGGTCTAAGCGAGGGGATTTTGTGATGATGGCAGGTTCAATGTTTCGCTCACGAACGAAAGAAAAAGAATATATCGATCACAGGAGAAAGCATAAGTCTGACGGCTGCGATTTTTGTCAATTGGTAAAGCATCACACAGATCAGGTAGTTGATGAAACTGCGCATTGCCTGATTATTAAGAACAGATTTGGCTATAATTTTTGGGATGGCTGCGGCGTGGATGATCATTTGATGATTATACCGAAACGGCACGTGGATTCATTGGCGAATTTGAGCGATGAGGAAAAAATTGACTATATGAATCAGATTGCGAAATTTGAGAATGACGGCTATTCGATTTACGCCCGAGCGCAAGGAAGTAAAACCAGGTCGATGGCGCATCAGCACACGCATTTTATAAAAGTTGACGGCAAGGCGAAAAAGATGATGCTTTATCTGAATAAGCCGCATACTGTGATTACGAGGTGATGATGAGTGACGCGGGAAAATATATAGTTATCGAGGGTAATGACGGGACAGGAAAGTCGACGCAGGTCGCGAAATTGGCGGAATATTTCCGATCAATCGGGCGAACGGTTTGCGTGATTGAAGAGCCGGGAAGCGATGATTCGGAAAAATCAACTCCGATAGCAAATGAGCTTCGAAAAGTTATAAAAAACGGCGATTTGGCTCGCTCTGCGGCGGTGAATGTGGCGCTATTTTCTGCAGCTCGGCGTGAATTGTGGCGGGAAAAAATTCAACCTGCGTTGGAGCGTGGGGAAATTGTTTTGAGCGCGAGAAATTATATTTCAACGCTGGTTTATCAGGGACGAGGCGAAGGTTATGACGAGTCGGAGATTCTGCGATTGACGGAATTGTTCACCGACGAAAAATATCTGAAGCCGGACGTTATGGTTATTTTGAGTTTGAGTCGCGATAAGCGGGAAGAGCGAATTTCTATGCGCGGCGAGCTGAAAAATCCTGACACTTTTGAGTCGCGCGGGCAAGATTTTCAGAAAAAAGTCGACGATGGATATTTGGAGATTGCCAAAGTATACGGAATTCCGGTAATCTCTGCTGACGGGACAATTGACGGAGTTCATGATATGTTGATTGATAATATTGAAAAACACTAGTAAAACCCCTTGATTTTATTGACACTTTTCGTCATAATGAGTAGTTATAGAAGTAGTGTATTCATGGCGGGTGAAAATTGCGAGTAGGCAAATCGTGATTTTGGGCTATGAATTAGAGATCTTCACGGCCGTCTATTAACCACTAATTAAAGCGAGGAGTGTTTACGCCTGTGGCAAAAAAACCAACCACAAGTAGCGAGCGCGTCTATTTCACCTCTGGTGATAATGCCCTGCCGCTACCAAACTTAATCGCTCACCAAAAAGATTCTTGGCGCTGGTTCGTCGAAGAAGGTTTGAGTGAGATATTTTCAGAAATTAATCCAATTGACGACTACACTGGTCAGAAGTTGTCATTAAAGTTCGGCAAATACTATTTTGGCGAGCCAAAAAACACTGACCAATTTGCCAAAGAGAACAACTTGACATTTGAGGCTCCGCTACACGCAACAGTTGAATTGACGAATAAAACAACTGGCGTAGTTGAAGAGCAGGAAATTTACCTCGGTGAATATCCATGGATGACTGAGCGCGGTACATTCGTTATCAACGGTACGGAGCGTGTGGTTGTTAGCCAGTTGATTCGTTCTGCTGGTGTTTTCTTTACCGCTGAAACAGTGGCTGGTCGTAATTACTACGGCGCAAAAATCATTCCAGGACGTGGAGCTTGGATGGAGTTTGAGACGGCTTCTAATGGCGCAATTTACGTAAAGATTGACCGCCGCCGCAAGATGCCAGCAACGACTTTGTTGCGCGCTTTGGGCTATCCAAAGACTAGCGAAATTAAGGAATTGTTCGCTGATATCGATACTGGCGACGTAAAATACATTGACGAAACCTTGGACAAGGATACGTCTCGTGGTGCAAATGAGGCGTTGATTGAGGTTTATCGTCGATTGCGTCCAGGCGACTTGGCGACAGTTGATAACGCTCGTCAGATGATTGAACGAATGTTCTTTGACTTCAAGCGGTTTGATTATTCGCGGGTTGGTCGTTATAAATTGAACCAACGCTTGGGTCTGGATGTTGCAAATACAGCAGAAAATCGCACATTGCAAATGAGCGATTTGGTGGCGATTTTGCGTGAAGTTATTCGCTTGAACAATACGCAAGAGCCAGCTGACGACATTGACGCATTGAGCAACCGCCGAATTCGCTTGGTTGGTGAATTGATTGCTCGACAATTCCGTGTTGGTATGCTTCGAATGCAGCGCAATGCGATGGATCGTATGAGCGTGGCTGATTTGGAAAGTGTTAGTCCAAGTCAATTGATCAACGCTCGTCCAATTGTTGCAGCTGTTCGTGAATTCTTTACTTCAAGCCAGCTGTCGCAGTTACTTGACGAGGTTAACCCATTGTCAGAGTTGAGCCACAAGCGACGCTTGAGCTCGACTGGTCCTGGCGGTTTGACTCGTGAGCGCGCTGGATTTGAGGTTCGCGACGCCCACCCGACTCACTATGGTCGTATCTGTTCAGTGGAAACGCCAGAAGGTGCGAATATCGGTCTGGTGCTTAACTTGGCGACTTATGCGCGTGTTAACGAATATGGTTTTATTGAAACTCCATATCTTCGTGTGAAAGACGGCAAAGTCACTGACGAACTTGTTTATTTGGATGCTTCACAGGAAATTGGTGAGGTTATCGCTGATGCTGGTGAAGCTCTTAACGAAGACGGAACTTTCCGCGACGAGCGTGTCAACGCCCGCAGCAACATGCAGCCATCACAAGTTGATGCTAGCCAAGTTACATTCATGGATGCGGCTCACCGCCAGATTCTAGGTTCGACTGCGGCATTGGTGCCATTTATTGAAAAGACTCGTGTCGACCGTGCCTTGACTGGTTCAAACATGCAACGCCAGGCGGTTCCGCTATTATGCCCAGAATCTGCAACTGTTGGTACTGGAATTGAGAAGGCTGTGGCTGAGAATAGTGGTCACTTGATTCAAGCTAGCGCCGACGGCGAAGTCGTTCGCGCTGATGCCGACGAAGTTCACGTCAAATATGCTGACGGCGTAAAGATTTACACATTGAAGCACTTCGTAAAGAACAATGACGATCGCTGCTACAACCAAAAAGTTCGCGTCGAGCGTGGCGACAAGGTTAAGAAGGGCGATATTCTGATTGAAGGCGCTTCGATTGCCGGCGGTGAAATTGCCCTAGGTAAAAACCTTCTGGTTGCCTTTATGCCATGGGGCGGCTACAACATGGAAGACGCGATTATTATGAGTCGTCGTTTGGTCGAAGATGATCGATTGACAAGCATTAACATTAAAGATTACACCGTTGAGGTTCGTGAGACGAAGCTTGGTCCAGAGATTGTGACGCGCGATATTCCAAACGTTTCCGAGGAAAGTTTGCGTCACTTGGACGAGAACGGAATTGTCCAAATTGGTTCAGAGGTTAAGGCTGGCGATGTTTTGGTTGGTAAGATTACACCAAAGGGCGAGCAGGAATTGAGCTCTGAGGAACGCTTGCTTCGCGCAATCTTCGGTGAAAAAGCTAAGGACGTTCGCGATACTTCACAGCGAATGAACAATGCGGGCGGCGGTAAAGTTGTTGGCGTTAAGATCTTTAGTCGTGAAAATGGTCACGAGTTGAAGGCTGGCGTTTTGATGCAAATTCAGATCTTCGTTGCGCAATTACGAAAGATTGGCGTTGGTGATAAGATGGCTGGACGCTTCGGTAACAAGGGTGTTGTGGCGAAGGTTCTTCCTGTTGAAGATATGCCATTCCTAGAAGACGGTACGCCGGTTGACGTAGTTTTGAACCCACTTGGTGTGCCAAGCCGCATGAACCTTGGTCAGATTTTTGAAACTCACCTTGGTATGGCGGCGCGAGCATTGGGTTACCGCGTAGCAACTCCGTCATTTAACGGTGTTCCAAGTGAGAAGATTTCTGACGAGCTAGAAAAAGCTGGTTTGGCGCGTGACGGCAAGAGTCAATTGTTTGACGGTCGCACCGGTGAACCATTTGAGGAGCGAACAACAGTTGGTGTGATGCATATGATTAAGTTGCACCACATGGTTTCTGACAAGATTCACGCCCGCTCAACTGGTCCATACACGATGGTTACTCAGCAGCCACTTGGTGGTAAAGCACAAAACGGTGGTCAGCGCTTCGGTGAAATGGAGGTTTGGGCATTGGAAGCTTACGGTGCCGCTGCAACCTTGCAGGAAATGTTGACAATTAAGTCCGACGACGTTTACGGTCGCGCAAAGGCTTACGAGTCAATCATTAAGGATGAGCCGATTGTTGGTCCAAAACTTCCAGAGTCCTTCAACGTGTTGGTTAAGGAGCTTCAAGGTTTGGGTCTTCGAGTTGATTTGGTTGACGACGAGGCTGCAGTTGACGCTGAGCATGTTATCGCTTCAAGTGGTCCAGAAGACAAAACCGTTGCCGCTGACAATGAGGAAGAAGAAACATACTTGGACGAATCAGATGACATCGGTGAAATTGACGATGGCATGAGCGTGCAAGATATTGATGAAGTAGAAGAAATAAAGGAGGACGCGTAAGATGGCAAATTCTGCATTTAACGCAACGGGCATCAGCGATTTTGACGCGGTTCGTTTGGCAGTAGCTAGCCCAGAAGACATTCTGAAATGGAGCTATGGCGAAGTTTTGAAGCCAGAAACAATTAACTATCGCACACAAAAGCCAGAACGCGACGGATTGTTCTGTGAGCGAATCTTTGGTCCAGTTAAGGATATCAATCCGCACGACTCAAAGCTTAAGGGCGTACGTTCACGCGAAGCTGCTGTCGATAAGAATGGTGAATTGGTCACTAAATCAATCGTTCGTCGTGAGAGAATGGGTCACATTCAATTGGCAGTTCCAGTTGCGCACATTTGGTTTATGCGCGGCACTCCAAGCGCAATGAGCCAGCTGCTTGGTATGACGGTTCGCAATATTGAGAAAATCGTTTACTTTGCAACTTACGTTATCTTAAACGTTGACGAAGCAACTCGTGATCAATATTTGGCAGATTTGGAAGCGGAAACTGATTTGGCTCGTAAGGCTATCAAAATCCGCTACGAAAAAATGGCTGAAGAAGATGGCGCTGATGTTAAACAACTAGCTAAAGAGCAGAGCCGTGAAGTTGAGGAGTTGGAGGAAGCTTACGTTGGTAAGAAATCTCAATTGGAGAGCTTGAATTTCGGCGCTTTGATCTCAGAGAGCGAATATCGCAACTTGCCAGAAGAATATGACGAATTGATCGAAGTTGGCATGGGTGCTAGCGCGGTCAAAGAACTCTTGGACAAGATTGAGTTACCAAAGCTTATCGCTGAATTGACAGAGGAAGTTGAAACTGCAAAAGGTCAGCGACAGAAGAAGTTACTAAAGCGCTTGAAGATGCTGGAGAGTATGGAATCTGCTGGCATTAAGCCATCAAGCCTATGTATGACTGTTCTGCCGGTGATTCCTCCGGATCTTCGTCCAATGGTGGCGTTGTCTGGTGGCCGATTTGCGACATCTGACTTGAACGATTTGTATCGCCGAATTATCAACCGAAACAATCGCTTGAAGAAGTTGATTGAACTTAACGCGCCAGAAGTTATTCAGCGTAATGAAAAGCGCATGCTTCAGGAAGCTGTTGACGCTTTGATTGACAATTCAGCATCACGCGGTCGTGCAGTTAGCTCGACTGGTGGTCGCCGCAGCTTGAAGAGCTTGAGCGATATGCTAAAGGGTAAGCAGGGTCGCTTCCGCCAGAACCTTCTTGGTAAGCGTGTTGACTATTCTGGTCGCTCGGTTATCGTGGTTGGTCCAAAATTGAAGATTAACCAATGTGGTTTGCCAAAGCAAATGGCGCTGGAATTGTTCAAGCCATTCGTGATTAGCTGGTTGATTAAGAATGAATTTGCGCACAATATTCGCTCGGCTTCACGCCTAATTGAAGCTGGTGAAGCAGTGGTTTGGGATGCGCTGGATTCAGCAATTGAAGGCAAGTACGTGTTGCTTAACCGTGCACCAAGTTTGCACCGTTTGTCAATTCAAGCCTTCCAGCCAGTTTTGGTTGAAGGAAAAGCTATTCAATTGCATCCGCTAGTTTGTGCCGGATTTAACGCCGACTTTGACGGCGACCAGATGGCTGTTCACTTGCCGCTATCAAAAGAGGCTCAGGCTGAGGCTCGTGAATTGATGAGCGCAACTGCCAACTTATTGAAGCCTGCCGATGGTGCGCCAGTGTTGCACATTTCGCAGGATATCGTGCTTGGTAACTATTACTTGACTTACGACAAGCCACAAGCTCAGACTGACAAGATTAAGACTTACAGCTCTGTTTACGAAGCAGAAATGGCTTACGACAATGGCGTAATTCAATTGCAAACCCCAATTCGTATCTTTGCGAAGGGTAAAATGCGTGAAACAACTTTGGGTCGCGTCTTCTTCAATGAGATTCTGCCTGAAGATTTCCCGTATGACAATAATGTCCAGACCAAGAAACAGCTTAAGAAAGTGCTGGCGCAAATCTTTAACAAGTACGGCGCCGAGGAAACCGCTAAGATTGCAGACCGTATGAAGGGTCAAGCTTTCCGCTTTGCTACGGTTGCGGCTGTGTCTACTGGTATGACCGACTATGTCCACTTCGAGGAAATCCCTCAGTTTGTGGCTGAAGGTGATGCTAAGGCGGCTTTGATTTCTGAGCAATTCGACCAAGGTTTGATTACTGAGGAAGAGCGATATAACTTGACGGTTAGCGCATGGCGAAACGTCGACAATAAGATTACGGCGTTCCTGAAAGACCAATTGGCGCACATGGACACCAGTATTTCTATGATGGTCAACTCTGGTGCTCGTGGTGATATTTCCAACGTGAAGTTGGCGAGCGCGATGATCGGTGTTCAGATGGACGCAACCAACCATGAGATTGAGCTTCCAATCCGCAGCTCCTACACGGGCGGCTTGTCTAGCCTTGAAGCCTTTATCGCAACTCGTGGTGCACGTAAGGGTCTTATTGACACGGCTCTTAAGACTGCCGACTCGGGTTACTTGACTCGTCGTTTGGTTGACGTTGCACAAGACGTATTTACCGTTGAAGATACTGATGGCGACGATGAAGGTTACGCAATTTACCGATCAGAAACTGAAGAGACGATGATTGATTTCTCAAACCGTTTGGCTGGTCGTTATGCTGCTGAAACAATTCCAGGTCACGTCAATAAGAACGAATTGATCACGCGTGAAATCGCAGATTCAATTGATGACGACGAAAGTATTGAAAGCGTTAAGATTCAGTCCGTATTATCAACGAACAACCTTAACGGTATTCCACAGCGAAGTTACGGTATTGATATGTCGACTGGTAAATTGGTTGGCAATCATCAGCCAGTCGGTGTTATCGCCGCTCAGTCAGTTGGTGAGCCGGGTACTCAGTTGACGCTTCGTACCTTCCACAACTCTGGTGTTGCTGGTGGTGACATTACCCAAGGTTTGCCTCGTGTTGAAGAATTGTTTGAAGCACGTACACCAAAGGGTCAGGCGTTCATTACGGAAGTTGCTGGTTTGGTCGACGTTTGGGAAGATGGCAAGAAGTATATCGTTCAAATTACACCAGAATCTGGCAAGGTTGAACGATTGCCATTAGAAGGTCGAACTGTTGTGGTTAAGGCTGGCTCAAGCGTTAAGGCTGGCGACGTTTTGGCAACTGGCGAGAGCGACACTCGACCTTTGATTGCACCATTTGACGGTGTGATTGAGTCGGCTGAGGATACTTTGGTGATCGCGGCAGAGGCTGCTTCGCCAACTCGTTATGAAATCCCAGGCAATATGCAGTTGGTCGTTAAGGCAAACGATATTGTTGAAGCTGGTGATCGATTGACTGCTGGATCGTTGAACTTGCACGATTTGATGCGACTTAAGGGTGTTGAGGCAACTCAGCGCTACATCATCAACGAAGTTCTGCGAATCTACGCTGCTCAGGGTCAGGACGTGGCTGACAAGCACTTGGAGATTATTGTTCGCCAAATGTTTAGTCGCGTGCAAATCGAAGATGCTGGTGATAGCGAATTTGTGACTGGCGACATCGTTTCTAAGGCCGCTGTGGTCAATGCGAATAAGCAATTGGCTGCTGAAGGTAAGAACCTGATTAGCTACACACAATTGCTACTCGGTATCACGAAGGTGTCAATCTGGAGCGACTCATGGCTATCAGCCGCATCCTTCCAAGACACTACTCGCGTTTTGATCAACGCTGCCGTATCTGGTCGAGCCGACCACTTGCACGGTTTGAAGGAAAACGTCATCATCGGCCGCAAGATTCCAGTAGGAACTGGCGCAGTCGAAGAAGATGAAGAATTCGAAACACCGAGCGAAGACGAATTCGTCGAAGAGGAAGTCGCCGCTTAATAAGTAGGCTTCACAACTACGGGAACCGCCTCAATTCCGGGGCGGTTTTCTATTGATTTTAGTGATACCTATTATTTTATATTTTGGGTAGATATTTGACGTCAAGTGTGTTATAATTTTTCTCAGAGTTTCCTCTTTTCGGAGTGCGCGGTGGTTTGAATGTGTACAGACTGCAATCTCGGCGGAAAAGGTATAGACACGGAGAGGAGTTGCTGAATCCAAACCGTAAGGCGAATTGCCGTAATTAGTAAATCAACCAAGGAGAAATTGGATGCCAACAATCAACCAATTGGTGCGTAAACCGCGCCAAACGGCTAAGAAAAAGTCCAAGTCGCCAGCACTAGGTCGTATTCATAACGCCCTAAAAACACGTTATTACGACCAGAATGCACCGCTTAAGCGTGGTGTTTGTGTGCGTGTGACGACTAAGACGCCAAAGAAACCAAACTCAGCTTTGCGTAAAGTTGCTCGTGTTAAGTTGAATAACGGCTATGAAGTTTGGGCGTATATCGGTGGTGAAGGTCACAACTTGCAGGAGCACGCTGTGGTCTTGATCCGCGGCGGTCGTGTGCCTGACCTTCCAGGTGTGCGTTATCACATCGTACGTGGTGCACTTGACCTTCAGGGTGTTAACAACCGTAAGAAGGGTCGCTCTAAGTACGGTACAAAGAAAGGGGATAAATAATCATGCCTCGTAAAGTTACCAAGAAGTTGCAGCGTGAACTTAAACCTGATCGCCGATACCAAAGCGTACTAGTTCAGCGTTTGATCAACAAGTCAATGCTAGACGGTAAAAAGTTGGCGGCTGAACGCGCTGTCTACACAGCTCTAGAAACTGCCGCTAAGAAATTGGATTCTGAAGATCCATTGGCAGTGTTTGAAAAAGCATTGAAGAACGTTAGCCCAAGCTTCGAGGTTAAATCTCGTCGCGTTGGTGGTGCTAACTACCAGATTCCATTCCCAGTTCAGGGACATCGACAATTGCACTATGCGTTTAGCTGGCTAGTTCAAGCAGCCCGCGCTCGCAACGGAATGCCATATTCACAGCGATTGGCATTGGAAATCGTTGACGCTTACAATGAAGCTGGTGCTGCCTTCAAGAAGAAGGAAGACACCCACAAGATGGCTGAAGCTAACCGCGCTTTTGCGCACTTTGCTCGTGGCTAATTATTGCTTGAAAGCAAAATCAGGAAATCGCTCTAAACAGGGCGATTTTTTGGTATAATAGAAAAAATTAGGAGGGAGAAATGGCGAGTTTTTCGTTTGATATTGTGTCAGAAATTGACAAGGCTGAGATGAATAATGTTTTCATGCAGGCTGAAAAAGAAATCCAAGGGCGTTATGATTTCAAGGGGACGAGCGCGGCAATTGATTGGCTGGATGACAAAAAGGGTCTGAAAATTACCGGCGACAATGATTGGCAAGTTGATGCTGTTCTGGATATCGTGCGCAAGAAATTGGCGGGGCGTGGTCAGTCGAGCAAAGTTCTGGATTTATCAAAAGAAAAAGTTGTTTCGAACCTGAAGACGACTTGGGAGATTCCGTTCAAGCAAGGTCTTGATCAGCCGACGGCGAAGCAAATTGCCGCTGATATTCGTGCTAATGCGCCGAAAGCTAAGCCGCAAATTCAAGGCGACCTCGTTCGTATTACCTCTGCGTCGAAGGATGAACTGCAGAAAGTTATTAGTTTATTGCGAGAAAGTGATTATGACACACCTCTACAGTTTGTAAATTATCGTTAGGATCGTAGCGGTATGAATCAGAAGCCAATGAAGAAATTAAAAATTGCAGCCATCGTTCTGGGTGTGGTTTTCTTGATCTCCGTTATAGTTGGGCTGATTGTCGTTAACAATAACCGCTCTTCCGGAGTTAGTAAAACCGCAAAAAAGAAGATCCAGAAGATTTTTGCCGAAGAAGATGCTAAGAGCTTGCAAAAAGTCGTTTCCAAATATGGCTATTAGATTCGATACGACAAGAGTATTTTTACTGGCGAAGGTCACGTCTTAAATAAAGACTCTAATGAAAAACAGTATAGCGCCACTACGTATGCTGATGATGAGCTGAAAGAAAGTCGTGCTTATGCGATTTTGCGATTACATTTCAGAAAAGGTTCAGAAAAGCCGAAGGAGGAAGAGGAGAAGTTTTCATTTAGGAAGATTATGCCAGACTTCTCAATCGTAACTTCGCGCAAAAAAGCTTATTTTGATCGCTCAACGATGTCCGAGGAATACAAGGACACGAAGAAATATTCAGATTTGGATTTAATGCTTCAGGGCGATATTAACAAGCAGAAGAAAGATAATCCTAACTTAAAATATCACACTAGCGATTGTCGACGACGGCGTAAATACGAAGAAGAGTAAGACTGTGCCAACCGTTACTCAGGGGAATGTTTCTGGTTCGGGCAGTGACGCGGGTGGTCATAAGCTGTTTTCAATGAGTGCGCAAATTGCGGCAGGCAACAGTGGTGGTCCAGCGTTTGATGACGATGGTAAGCAGATTGGACTAAACACCTACGGCGGTTCATCCTGTGCGGATAGGAGCGAGCGCAACAATTCTTGTTTTGGAGAGGGAATATTCCGTGATATCGCTGATCTGAAAACTATGGCGAAGAAAAATAATGTTGCGTTATCGGCGAACGGCGAATTGACTAAGCTCTGGGGAGACGGCTTGGAGAGTTTTTCTCAAGGTAAATATTCTCAGGCAAAGGCTAAATTTGAACAATTGGATAAAAAATACCCCGACAATTATTTGGTGGCGAAGATGATCGAAGTTTCATCCAATACTCCAGATGATTCTACGGAAAGCGAGGCGTCTAGCGCAGAAGCTGGAATGAGCGAGTCAGAAAATAACACTACAGTTATAATCGTGGTTGTGGTGATTCTTTCAACGGGAGCATTATTCTTAACAGTGTCAATTATCGCAATTGCCGTTTCTGTCAGTAATCGACGCAAGATGAATACTTATCCATATCCTGTCGCTGGACAATTCCCGCAACAACCTCAATATCCACAGCAGCCGTATCAGCAGCCAATTCCGCCGCAACAACAATATCCGCAACAAAATTACTATCAGCAGCAACCTGGTCAATATCCGCCAACATACGTGCAGCCGCCTATAGAGCAGCCTCCAGCTAACTATCCGCCTGTGCGGCACCAGTTCAGAACGACAACGAGTCTAAAAATCCCCCAGCTTAGAGCTAGTCAAAAACATAGATAACTGATATAATAAAACGCAAGAGTAGTTTTTTGGTGTCAAAAAAATTGACCAAAAATCTCGGCAAATTAACGTAATATAAAGGAAAATTTATGGCAGAGACGCATGTTCCGCTAAAGAATTTTAGAAATATTGGTATTATTGCCCATATTGACGCCGGTAAAACGACGACAACTGAGGGTATTTTGTACCGCACTGGTTTGACACATAAGATCGGTGTGGTTCGTGGTGAAGGTGACGGTGCTACCACCGACTGGATGGCGCAGGAGAAAGAGCGTGGTATTACTATTACGTCAGCTGCTGTGACTTGTTTCTGGAAAGATCACAAGATTAACATTATCGACACCCCAGGGCACATCGACTTTACCGCTGAGGTTGAGCGTAGTTTGCGCGTGCTTGACGGTGCAGTTACGGTCTTTGACGGTAAGATGGGTGTTGAAGCTCAGTCTGAAACTGTTTGGCGCCAAGCTAATAAGTACGGCGTACCACGTATTTGTTTCGTTAACAAGATCAACCAGACGGGTGGTGACTTCTACAAATCTCTTGAGTCAATTCACAACCGCTTGAGTAAGCAGGCTTTCCCAGTTCACTTGCCAATTGGTTTTGAAAAGACTATCAACGGTGTTGTCGACTTGATTGACATGAAGGCTTACACCTACGACGACTACACAGATCACGAGTTGAAGGTTGGTGAGGTTCCAGCTGACATGCTTGAAAAAGCTAAAAACGCACGTTCTCTGTTGGTTGAAAATGCTGTTGAAGCTGACGACGAATTGATGATGAAATTCTTGGATCAGGGCGAAGAAGCTATTACCGTTGACGAGCTAAAGATGGCTCTCCGCAAGCGCGTTTTGGCTGGTGACTTTTACCTAGTCACTGGTGGTGATGGTCGCGGCGTGATCGTTGAGAAGTTGCTTGACTTGATGGTTGATTTCTTGCCAAGCCCGCTAGACGTTGATGAAATTTGGGGCAAGAATCCAAAGACTGGCGACGAAGTTAGTCGCAAGCCATCAGACAAGGAGCCTTTGTCTGCTTTGGCGTTTAAGATTGCTGCCGATCCATTTGTTGGTAAATTGATCTTCGTTCGTGTCTATTCTGGTGTTTTGACCTCAGGAAGCTACGTTCTTAATACGACAACTGGTGAAAAAGAGCGAATTGGACGAATCGTTCGTATGTTTGCTGACAAGCGTGAAGAAATTAGCAAGGTTGAAGCTGGTGACATCGCCGCTGTGGTTGGCCTGAAATCTACTGCGACTGGTAACACGTTAGCAGACGTAGCTCATCCGATTGCTCTTGAGTCAATTGAATTCCCAGAGCCACCAGTATCGATTGCGGTTGAGCCAAAATCAAAGGCTGACCAGGAAAAGATGGCGTTGGCATTGCAACGCTTGGCTGAAGAAGACCCAACTTTCCGAATTCACACTGACGAAGAAACAGGTCAGACAATTATGTCAGGAATGGGCGAGTTGCACCTAGACATTCTTATCGACCGTATGAAGCGCGAATTTAAGGTTGAAGCCAATATTGGTGAACCTCAGGTTGCCTTCCGCGAAAGCATCAAGGGTCGCTCTGAAGTTCAAGGTAAGCACGCTAAGCAGTCTGGTGGTCGCGGTCAATATGGTGACGTTTGGGTTCGCTTTGAGCCTAATGAGACTGGTAAGGGCTTTGAATTCGTTGATGAAATTAAGGGTGGCGTGGTTCCTCAGGAATATCGCCCAGCCGTAATGAAGGGTATTCGCGAAACATTGGAAGGCGGTGTTATTGCTGGTTATCCAGTTGTTGACGTTAAGGCTACACTTTACGATGGTTCATACCACGATGTCGACTCCTCAGAATTGGCGTTCTCATTGGCAGGTTCGATAGCTGCTCGTGAAGGTATTAAGCAAGCTAACCCAATCTTGCTTGAGCCAGTTATGAAGGTTGAAGTTACTACACCAGAAGACTTCATGGGTGACATCATCGGCGACCTTAACTCACGTCGCGGACGTATCGACGCTATGGAAGACTTGATGGGTGGTGCTAAGCTAATTAAGGCGTTTGTGCCATTAGCAAATATGTTCGGCTACACATCAGACATTCGCTCAATGTCTCAGGGTCGCGCCGCTTCAACGATGGAATTAGCTCAATACGAGGAGGTTCCACCAAACGTTGCGCAAGAGATTATCGAAAAGCGAAATAAATAATCTCTGCATCATAAAAAATCCTCGGAGCGAATCCGGGGATTTTTATTTGGCTAAATTTCGGGTTATTTTTTATGATGCTTGCGTGTTGCGACGGAATAAATTGATAAATTGTCGGCGGATTGGGCGACCGACGATGTTACCGAATGACGCGCCAATTGCTACTGCCACGCCGATGAGAATTGCTCGCGCTAAGATAGCCAAGGCTGGTAGGAAGTTTGCGCTGTTCGGTGGATATAGAACGACGCCCATCAATCCATTGTAAAGCGACAATCCTGGGACTAGCGGTACGATTCCCGCCGCAATAATCGCCAGGGAAGGGAATTTCCATAATCTGGATGTCATAACTGCGACTAGTCCAATTACCGCCGCCGCGATGCCGCTCGCTGTTACGATATCAAAACCAAAACTCATGGCTAATCGTGAAATCCACCAGCCGAATATAGCAATTAATGCTGAAATAATCATGCCAAAGAATCGAGAATGATTCCTCAGAACGAACGCCGCCGCGATAATTCCAGCCCCCAAATACTGAGTGTGTCCGTCCGCCAATGTCAATCGATCTGGTGTCGCAGGGAATGTTATGCCAAATTTTGTCGCAATGTATAATCCGACCATCACGCCAGCAATTACGCCGCCCGTTGCCATCACGACTTTTAATAATCTGGCGTTGGCGGTCATGTAATATTCGTCGATTGCGTCCTGAAATGCGCCGACAAACATTAGTCCCGCGACTAATAAGACAATTCCGCTGATAACCAACAATGTTGCGTTGACGCTTAGTCCCAGATAATTGCTACACCAAGCTGCGCCCGCCGCCACCAATGTTACGAAAATAGCCACGAGGGCTTGCGAATAAAACAACGGCGCGCCAATACGTCCCAGCCATCTTAATAATCCAGTTGCTGAGAATCCGAGCAGAAACGCTATTGATGCCATGAGTAAACTGCCGCCGTACAAAATAACAGAACCCGCGCTCACTAATCCGCCCGCCGCGTAAACGACCAGTCGGGAATGTTCGGTGGGTTTTTTGAGTATTTGTTGCAATCGCTCCTCGGCTTCTTCTAGGGAAAGTTGCTTGCGACGAATGTCGAGGGCTAATAATTGCAATGCTTGAATCAATTGATAATTAGGATCGTCAGGAACGATAACTCGCGCCATCGTCAAAGGCTCATGGCTAACTCCGCGGTCTTGAGAAATTGTCACCAAAGTGTAGCTCACATCCACATGAACAGGTCTGCGGCAATATGTCCGCGTGATTCCTTGCGCCATACGAACCACATCGCGGGCAACCACGCCCATGCTCAGAAGCTGCTCGGCAATCGTCATAGCCAGGCGCAAAGCTCGCATATTCGGCGTCAAACTTTCGTCAATTTTCTCCAGATGATGCTCTGGCTCAAAGCTGTAAAGATTAGCGACTCGGGCTAATGATTGCTCAATGAATTTTGGTACTTTTTTCTTCACAATATCTAGTGTAACAAATTTTATGCCAATAGAAATAGCCCGCCAAGAGAGCTCTAGCTCAAGGCTTAAGCCTTAAGCGAACTATTTCTCTTGACGGGCGGTTAGTCCTCGTCGTCGTTACAGTAATCATCGCGCTCGGGCGGCACTGGCGCGATGACCGCAGTCACCACTGGCAACGTACACATAAACAGCGTGAACGCCAGCGCGTCGGCCCACCCCTCTCCATCAATGACGACGTTAAACGCCGTCGTTAGGTCACCCCAATCAGTGATTAGGGTGTCGATATTTGAGGCTAATAGCGCGACATATACTACCGTACCAAGTATTGCAGTCACCTTTAGCGCTACTGTTGGGATTTTACCAGTAGAACTAAAGTAGACCCAGCCGAGGGGGATAGTAAGGGCTTGCGCCGCCACCAGGAGAGCTGTGGAGCAGATAATTGCCCCGATAGTCGTGCCTAGTGTGAGCACGAAGACTGCGCACGCACTGATAGTAAAGATTGCAGTCCTCAGGCTGATGCCGAGACTCGTGTTGTTGCTGTTCATGGCTTTCCTTCCACAAGAACTACCTTTGTTGACGGGGTTGTCAACAAAGACTGTGCTCATTTTACAACATCTACATCAAAAAGTCAATAGGATATACGAAATAATTCCACAAACCAAAAGAAATAGCCCGCCAAGAGAGCTCAAGCCGAGACTAAAAGTCTCAAGGCGAACTATTTCTTGACGGACACTAGTCCTCGTCGTCACTGTCGTCGCGCGTGGGCGACGATGGCACGATGACTGCGAGAAGGATGGCTATAGTGCTTGTAAGCGCAACAAAACCTCCTAGTGTAGTCATTTTCTCTGGTTCGATGGTAGCCCCAAGCGGGGTGCTCATGACCCCCAACTCCTTGAATGCGCGTATGACCGGTAGTTCGGCCACAGGCACCCATAGAATGAAGGGAATCCGAGAATTATCGTCCGGAACCTGCCACCTCCATGCGAGATAGCCCGCCAGTGGCAGAGCCATCGCCGTGCAGGCGATGGCAGCGCTGGCGGTAAGATAAGTATCCCCTATAATGATCAAATCTAGGCTGACTAGAGCCAGGGCTGTGACCGTAATTTTCAACTTGAGCATGGTGACTCTCCTTCTCGAACTGTACAAGGACTACTTTCGTTGACGGGATTATCGACGAAAGCTTACGTCACTTATACTATACTTGCGTAAAAAAGTCAACATTGGGAGGAGTTTAATCAACTTTCTGTAAAATAATGCCCGTTCTGGCTGGCAAGTAAACTTTAAGATTGTGATTGTTATCAGCTGGGGAAGTGAAAAATCGGGAATTATGGTCTATTCGCTCCTGTCCGCCGAAGTTCTTATCGTCGCTACTTAACGCCAATTTATAAGAGCCGGCTTCTGCGGGTACTGTGTAATCTGAGTGGGATTTGTCGGGCGAAAAATTGATAACAAATAAAAAGTCGCCGTGCATAAAACTGACCATATGATCAGATTGGCGAACCGTCAAATGGTGGACATTAGGATTATCAATTTGCTTAATAATCTTCATCAGCGCCGCGTCAAAATCTCCCAGCCATTGATATTTTAAGAAGCCATTGTCGCGCAAATTCCATTGCCTACGAGCGTGCTTAAACGACCAATTATTGCCTTCGCGCGGAAAATCAATCCATTCCGGATGCCCGAATTCATTGCCCATAAAATTCAAATAACCGCCGCCATGCAGCCCAGCTGTCATTAGACGAATTAGTTTATGCAGGGCTATTCCGCGTTCGGTCTTAAGATCTGGATCAATTTTATCCATGTGCCAATACATATTTTTATCAATCAATCGGAAAATCAGCGTTTTATCGCCGACGAGCGCTTGGTCGTGGCTTTCGGCGTAATTGATGACTTTTTCCTCTGGCCGATGCGAACTCAAAGTGTAAGCCAATTGCCCCAAATCCCAATCTTCATCATTTTTCTCTTTCAGAGTTTTTATCCATAAATC
Organism: Candidatus Nanosynbacter sp. TM7-057; assembly: GCF_022828295.1. NCBI lineage: Bacteria > Bacillati > Minisyncoccota > Nanosynbacteria > Nanosynbacterales > Nanosynbacteraceae > Nanosynbacter > Candidatus Nanosynbacter sp. TM7-057. The sequence goes on from NZ_JAJQJT010000002.1 coordinate 203,606, forward strand.
TGGCGCACCCATTTGCAAGCGATAATCAAATCCCAGCCCGCCGTCTTTTGTTGATGCGCCAAGTCCAGGAAAACCGCTCATTTCCTCTGCAATTGTCGTGGCGTCGGGGCGAACGGCGTGAATGGTTTCATTTGCCAATCTTAAATAAGCGAGCACGTCTTTGTCGACGTTGTCGCGGAAATAATCGTCATAACTAGTGAAACTTTTTCCGAGTCCGTGATCGTGGTAAATCATACTAGTTACACCATCAAACCTAAATCCGTCAATGTGATATTCGTCCAGCCACCAACGGCAATTACTTGCCAAAAAATGCAAAACTTCTGGCTTGCCGTAATCGAATAATCGCGAATCCCATTCAGGATGATTTGTTGGCTTGAAATATTGTGTCGGATCGCCAGCGAAATTGCCCAGACCTTCGACTTCGTTTTTGGCGGCGTGAGCGTGAACGAGGTCAATGATGACGCGCAGTCCCATTCCGTGCGCCGTGTCAACCAATTTCTTAAAATCGTCGGGAGTGCCAAATCTTGACGAAACCGCGAAAAAGTTGCTGACGTGATAACCGAAACTGCCGTAATATGGATGCTCGGCGATTGCCATAAGCTGAATGGTGTTGTAGCCAGATTCTTTAATTCGCGGCAAAACCTCCGTGGTAAATTCACTGAAACTGGCAACTTTTTCTTCCTGGCTACTCATGCCAATATGCGCTTCGTAAATTAAAGGAACTTTTGGCTTGGGCGGGGTTTTATATTGCCAATCATAGGGAGTTTTTGGCGACCATACAACTGCGGAAAAATCGACAGAATTTTCGTCCTGAACGACGTAATTTGAGTATGAAGGCAGTCGCCAGCCATCGCCACCAGGCCAATAGACGCGCAATTTATATTTCTGTCCGTGGCGAAGTGAATTTTCAGGAAGATTTATGCTCCATTCGCCGTTTTTATCACGATTTAAGGCAAATTCCTCGCGCTCTTTCCAATCTGAAAAATCGCCAATTAAAAACATTCGAGTGGCGTTAGGCGCCCATTCGCGAAATATCCAGCCTGCATCTGTTTTGTGAAGTCCAAAATGTAAAAAACCCATCGCGAATTCGGCTGGCGTCTTGCCGCTTAAAACCGTTTTCAGCTTCGAAGAAATATACTTCTCGCGCGCCTGAATTGTGGATTTGTGCGGCGCTAGCCACTGATCCAAATCAACGAGGGTTTTATTGCTCATGTTTCTAGTATACAGCATACGGAAGGGGCTATGCTTGTAAATATCTATTAAAGTTGTATAATATATAGCAATATGGAGCGTTCAAAGCCTAATACGGAGTCTAATTCTCCCGAACTGTTCTCCGATGAGGACTGGAGGCGAATTGCTGGTGCGAATTTATTGCTTGGTGAAGAAAATGACGAGATTGCAATCGCTGAGATAGAACAAGCTGCGCACGCTGGCGATATTGAGGGCGAGAAGGTTAGAGTTGTTGGATATAGTCAATCCGAAGAGGATGATTCGTATCGTCTGCAGTCGGTTGAGGGTGTGGCGGATTTGATATCTCCCATGGAAATTGATCCTGAGGTTTCAGCGCCGTTTGCGACTTACACCAAAGAGATGGCTGCTTTGTGCGTGCGAACTTCGCAGAGGGACTATTATTTTCCGCTTGACAAGCAGGCGATTGTATCAATAGAGTTATTGCCAGATGATAGCGGCGTTCCTCGATGTGTGCGTAAATTGCGCCACTATGCTGACAAAATCGAAGAAGTTGCTGGTGTCGGCAACATTCAAGATGCGGAGTCGAGGCAGCTTTTGATAGATGAGATGAATGATGTTTTGAATGAGATTCCGTATGATGGCGGAATTCAAGTTAAATGCCAGGCGTATAAGGTTAAAATTGACGACAGGGGAAATAATGTAGAAGACGCTAATCCTGCGGTTTTATCTGGATGGTTGCCGAGTTTTACGTGGCGCGATGATCGCCCCGTGCTGGAAATGTTTGATATTAAAAATCGATTTGCGACTTTTTGTGTAGATATGAAAGATGTGCTTGATATGGCGCCAATTGACAAAGAGGAGATCGGGGCTTCTATTGATTTATTTGAAACGGTTTTTAATGACGATTTTCAGGAGACCGCTTGGCGGTTAGCGACGGATCTTTCTTATGTTGACAAGTCGGAGTTTGACGAAGTGTCAAGAGAGTATGCCCAAATACTAAATGATCAGTTGTCTGAGTTTCCCGAGTTTGTCGATGTTAGTTTGACTGGTTTTGCGTTGGCCCCTGACGCTACGAAAAATAATGAATTACAGTATGAATTTATGGATATTTCTGGGGCGTGTATTGATGGGGCGTGTTTCGTTAGCTATCATGATAAATTTTACGCGGCGCTTGAAGTGACGATAGATGGTGAATCTGGGGACTTTTCGAAGAAGGTTTATGTAATACCCGACAGAGATAAGATTATTCGTTTGGAAGGATTTGATGGTGAAGCTGAAGAGCTTAAAATGGCGGTAAATGAACTTCATAAAATTGCAAATTTTGCAAGTGAAGTAGTTAATGATGAGTGTTTCTATAAACTACCTCTTAATGAGCAGCTTGATGTATTGAGTCAGTATGAATGCGCCGCTCGTAATGTAATCCAGGATATTAGCAGAGTGCGAGAGTTTAAGGGTGAATGTGTAGTTTCGGCATACCGATGTTTGCCTGGCGATTTGCTGAATGCGGTTTCGTGGAATGATGTTCCGTTAGAAGAGGTGAATAGTCATGAATATGTTGAAAAATTTGCGCTATGTGCGGATAATTTGGTGGTCTGGAATCCAGAAATTAACGATAGGCCAGATATTGACGGCCGAATATTAAGTGTGTCGGAATTGCCACTTAGTCGCGGTGAGCCTGTGCTAATAGTTAATAACGCGGAAGAGAATAAATATTACTTGGTGCGATGTAGCGATGTGATCAGCTTGTCGCGAAACGACCCGTCGACCATTTCGTGATATAATCAAACAGATTATGCAGGAAAAACCTTTTTCTTTTGAAATAACTTCACGATTTAACGACACGTTGGCGCGAACGGGAATTATTCACACGCCACACGGTGATATTAAAACGCCGGCGTTTATTGTGGTTGGAACTAAGGCTAATGTTAAGGCGATGATTCCTGAGATGGTGAAGGGTGTTGGCGCGCAGGCGGTGCTGGCGAACGCTTATCATTTATATCTGCAGCCGGGGCATGAGTTGATTGAAAAGGCTGGATATCTTGGCAAATTTATGCATTGGGACGGTCCGACGTTCACGGATAGCGGCGGCTTTCAGGTGCTGAGTTTGGGTTCTGGCTTTAAGAAAGTTTTGGCAATGAGCACTGATGTTGATGAAGAAATTGCAATTGCTAAAAAATCGTCGCGACATGCTTGGGTGGACGAAAACGGTGTGATGTTTAAGTCGCATCTGGACGGCTCTTACCATAAATTCACGCCAGAATTGTCTATGCAAATTCAGGCTGGAATTGGCGCTGACATTACTTTTGCGTTTGACGAATTGACCTCTTTGATTGATCCGTACGAATATCAAGTTGAGGCGCTGGCTCGGACGCATGCCTGGGCGGAGCGAAGTTTGGCGGAGGTTAAGCGCCTAAGGGCGGCTCGTCCAGATAAGCCGTATCAAGCTTTATTTGGCGTTTTGCAAGGCGCGAATTACGAGGATTTGCGAAAGCAAACTGCCGAGTTTTTGGGCGCGATGGATTTTGATGGCTATGGAATTGGTGGCGCGTTGGAAAAGGAAACTATGGCACAAACGATTCAGTGGGTCAATCAAATTCTGCCTGAGAATAAACCGCGTCATTTACTGGGAATTTCCGAGCCTGATGATATTTTTGCGGCAATTGAGCAGGGAATTGATACTTTTGACTGTGTGAGCCCGACGCGAGTGGCTAGGAATGGCGCCGCGTATACGCCGTTTGGTCGAGTCAATGTGCGTGGTCGAAAATACCGTGAGATGTTTGCGCCAATTATGGACGATTGCGATTGCTATACTTGCAAGAATTACACGGCGGCTTATCTTTGTCATCTTCTGCACGCCCGCGAGTCGTTGGCTGGAACGTTGTTGTCAATCCACAACGAGCGATTTATCGTTAAGTTGGTTGATGATATTCGAGCCAGCTTGGAGGATGGAACTTTTTACGAGTTTCGCGATTCGTTCTTGGCGAAGTATTATAGTAAGAAATAGGCTATTTACAACTGGTTGGAAAATCGTTATAATTAAACTCATACGCCGTGAGGTCTTTTTTATGGACTGTACCCGCGTGAAAAATAATAATTAAATTAAGGAGAACTTCTACAAATGGCAGATGCATTTGACCGAAGCAAACCGCACGTTAACGTTGGTACAATGGGCCACGTTGACCACGGTAAGACTACGCTGACTGCTGCGATTACTGCAGTGTTGGCAAAGCGCCTACCAAGCGCAGTTAACAAACCTGTTGCGTACGACCAGATCGACAACGCACCAGAAGAGAAGCAACGTGGTATTACTATCGCGTCTTCACACCAAGAGTATGAATCAAAGAATCGTCACTATGCACACGTTGACATGCCAGGACACGCTGACTACGTCAAGAACATGATCACCGGTGCTGCTCAGGTTGACGGTGCGGTATTGGTTATCGCTGCAACTGACGGCCCAATGCCTCAGACTCGTGAGCACGTTTTGCTTGCAAAGCAGGTTGGTGTGCCAAAGATCGTTGTCTTCTTGAACAAGATGGACATGGCTGACGAAGAAATGGTTGAGCTGATCGAAGAAGAAGTTCGCGAACTTCTTGAAAAGAACGGCTTCGACAAAGACGCTCCAATCATCAAGGGTTCTGCTCTTAAGGCTCTTGAGGGTGAAGAGAAATACGAAGACGCTATTATGGAATTGGTTGACGCAATGGACAGCTACATTCCAGAGCCAGCACGTGACATGGACAAACCATTCATTATGCCAATTGAGGACGTCTTCTCAATTAAGGGTCGTGGTACAGTAGCAACTGGTCGTATCGAGCAGGGTGTTGTTAAATTGAACGACGAAGTTGAAATCGTTGGTTTGAAGCCAACTCAGAAGTCAGTTGTAACTGGTATTGAGGCCTTCAAGAAATCTCTTGACCAAGGTCAAGCAGGTGACAACGCAGGTGTCTTGCTACGTGGTATTGAGCGCAGCGACATTGAGCGTGGTCAAGTTTTGGCAAAGCCAGGCACAATTACTCCACATACTGAGTTTGAAGCTGAAGTTTACATCTTGAAGAAGGAAGAAGGCGGTCGCCACACTCCATTTTCAAAGGGCTACAAGCCACAGTTCTACTTCCGCACAACTGACGTTACTGGTGAAGTTGAATTGCCAGCTGACAAAGAAATGGTTATGCCAGGCGACACTGTAACCTTCAAGGTTAAGTTGCTTGCACCAATCGCTATGGAGCAAGGTTTGAACTTTGCTATCCGCGAAGGTGGCCGTACAGTTGGTGCTGGTGTTGTTACAAAGATCAACAAATAATCTTGATAACACAAGCCTAATTAAATCCCCCGAACTTTCGGGGGATTTTTGATGTCGCTGTGATAATGTATGTCTAATCAAGGAATCTTGTGTCAAAACATTGTTCAGAAGTACCAATCTTGTATAGAGGATAGTACGGTCCGTTATTCTCTTTCTCATCGACAGATGTAGTCTTTGTGATTTTCATGCCCACCTTTTTACCATCTATCGTGGCCATAAATTGAGGAAGGCAGAGGTATTGCTCATTTTCTTCGCGCGGACGCGGAAAAGATACGGGCTTAGTGAATTGCCCTACGCTGCTTTTCTTCTCTCGACATGCGTCTTCATTCTTTGTGATTTCGGTTGGAACATAATCCTCGTATTGTATTGCTAGTGTGTTTGTTTCTCTCATTAGATCCGAAGCTTCAGGTACTCTTTTTCTCTGAGTTTGTTCGGCGAGATCTAAAAAATCGAATTTAAGCCGAACCATATCATCCCCATCGCAAAAATATACCGAGCAGTCTACTATTTGAGGATCCTCGTAACCGTGTTGTACACAGTAAGCTGAAAAACCTTCGCGAACGTTGTATTTTGCGTAATACATTGAGTTCTTTTCTATATCTATTTTTCCCGCAGAATCGTCTTTTTTATTTTGTGACGGATTCTCGGTATTGCTGTTTTCTGGTTGAGATGTAGCGGTTTCAGAGCCGCCGTATGGGGCTGAACTTGAGCTTCCAGCATCAACTCCTTTTTCGCCTGCGCATCCAGCCAATACACACGATGGTAATAAAGCTAGCATTGCAAGTGCTCGATATACTTTTGCAGTATCGACGCGTGGCGCTTTTTCTGCAAACATTCTTTTTTCCATATATCCTCCCGTTGATAATATGTAAAAGTTAATAGATTGCCGATATTATACATGTTTTTTGCTGTAAAGTAAAGTTAATTGACAAAGCGGTAATGTTTATGGCAGAATAAATACATCTAATATAAAACAGAAAAAGGAGATTTTGGTGAATAAACAGAAATTGCTAATTGTTGGCGGCGGTGGAATGGTTGGTGCAACGGCGGCTTATGCGTGCGCATTGCGTAGTGTCATTGAAGAGATTGTGTTGATTGACCGTAGTGAGGATTTGGCTTGGGGTCAAGCGGCTGACATTAATGACGCGATGGGAATTGACAGAAATGTCGTGGTTCATACGGGAAATTATTCTGATATCAATGACGATGACATCGTTGTGATTACTGCGGGTGCGCCGCAACTTCCTGGTCAGACTCGATTAGAATTGATTGACGTTAATGCGAAAATTATGCGTGATATTGTGAAAAATATTATGGCGAACGGTACGAAGCCGTATTTGGTGATTGTCAGTAATCCAGTTGACGTTCTGACTTACGTGGCGCTTAAGGAATCTGGTTTGCCGAAAAATCGTGTGTTTGGGACGGGCACGACGCTTGATACTTCACGAATGAAGTCGTATTTGGCAGATGCTTTCAATGTCGACAGTAAGGCGGTTGACGCTTATATTCTGGGCGAGCATGGCGATTCATCATTTTCGACAATTGAAACGGCGCAAATTGGTGAAGTGCCGATTAGAGAATATCCTGGATTTACAGAGGAAATGATTGACGGGATTGAGCAGAAGGTTCGCGACCGAGCTTATCGGGTGATTGAAACAAAGAAATCAACGTATTTTGCAATTGGGTTTGTTGTGTCTAAGATCGTTTCGGCGCTCCGAAAATCGACACACACGGTTTATCCTGTTTGCTCTTTGGCTGAAGGCGAATATGGCTTGAATAATGTTGTACTTGGATTGCCATCGACAATCAGTAGCGACGGCGTGAAGATTTTGGCGGGCTATCCGCTTACCGAGCGAGAAAAAGAATCGCTGAATAAATCCGCTGGAATTATTGCAGAAATGATTTCTCATCTTGATAAAGCGGAAAATTGCTGATATAATCGCATAGTTAATAATAATTTATCTCGAGAACTCGATTGACTATAAATAGGACAATTAGAGGTTACGAGATCGCACACAAGGAGGAGCTATGGCTCAAGATACAGGAATCAAAATCCGTATTCGTCTGAAGGCTTATGACCACAAAGTCATCGACCAATCAGCAAAACAAATTATCGACACTGCAATTCGCACAGGTGCTAACGTGGCTGGTCCAGTGCCTTTGCCAACTCGACGCAGCACTTACACTGTCGTAAAGAGTCCGCACGTTTACAAAACTGGTGGTGAATCTTACGAGCGCCGCGTTCACAAGCGTCTGGTTGACATTACAAATGCTACACCAAAGACGATTGATAGCTTGCAGAACTTGAACTTGCCAGCTGGCGTTGACGCTGAAATTCGTATGTAATTTAACGATATATAAAATTTCCGCCTCTTGAGTGGGGCGGATTTTTTATGCTATAATTCCATTTAGCTTATGACAAAACAAAAAACTCGTACTTATGCTCGCAATCGCTCGAAGTCTAGCGAGCTGTTTAGTCGCAAAGGGCGCGAACGTATTTATGACAATGACGGTTCATTTTTCTTGAAATTGGTGGTTTTTGTGATATTAAGTGCGTTGTGGCTTCGTCTAAAAAATCCAGTTGAAGTTGGCGGTTTGGTCGTCCAAGCCATTCCTGTCGGTCTATTTATTGCGTTGCTGCTGGTCTTAAAAATTGAGAAATACCAATTCAACCGTAAAATTTGGTACGTCACGATAATTTTCATGGCAATTCTGACTTCGTTTACGCCGGTTGGCGTGATGATTTAGAGCCTGTCATTTATTGACAATAATATACATAACGTGCTATAGTGAGGAAGTAATTTCTATTACGCGTAATATCAACTGTTCTCCTTGGTGAATGAGCAGGTCTGGTTATGAGCGGATGTTTACATTTAACGTTCTCCCAGAATCCAGAAACCGCACGTCATCAGGAGTATTTAAGTGGGAGTGAGGAAAAGTGAAAACACTTCTCGGTACCAAACTTGGTATGACCCAGCTCTTGGCTGAAGACGGCAAAGCCATTCCGGTAACGCTGATCCAAGCCGGCCCTGTCACCGTTACTCAGGTGAAGACTGTCGAAACCGACGGTTACAATGCGGTACAGGTAGCTTTTGGAGAGGGTAAGAACCTGAGCAAGGCCGTGGCTGGACACGTTAAGCCAGCCCAAGTGACCCCGAAACATATTCGGGAATTCCGTGTCGACCAGATTCCAGAGGATCTGAAAGTTGGCAGTGAAATTAATGTTTCCGCGTTTGAAGTCGGCGATTTTGTCGATGCAACCGGAACCAGCAAAGGTAAAGGTTTCGCTGGAACCATTAAACGCCACAATTTTAAGCGTCATCGTAAGACGCACGGTGGTAAAGGTAATACTCGTAAGCCAGGTTCAATTGGCTCGATGTATCCACAAAAAGTCTTCAAGGGTAAGACGATGGCTGGCCACATGGGTCACGAGCGTGTTACTGTTAAGAACTTGGAAGTGGCATATGTTGATCCAGAGACCAATCTAATCGGGGTTAAGGGCGCTGTTCCTGGACCACGAAAGGGGCTGATTATTTTAGGAGGTAACAAGTAATGGCAGATTCAACCAAACTTCCTAAAGACATTTTTGCTGTGGAAGTGCCAAATCACGAATTGTTGAAATTGGCATACGACAGCTACTTGGCAAACGCACGCCTAGCTAGCGCTACAACCAAGCAGCGCGGCGAAGTTTCTGGTGGTGGTAAAAAACCATGGAAGCAAAAGGGAACTGGTCGAGCACGTTTTGGCTCAAGCCGTAACCCAATCTGGCGCGGCGGTGGTGTGGTATTTGGCCCACGCGGCAACGAAAACTACACTAAAAAATTGTCAAAGACTGCTAAGAAAGTGGCAGTTCGCCAAGCTTTGACTGTAGCTAACGAAGCTAAGAAAATTGTCGTTAAAGATGTTAAGACTACTGGCAAGACCAAGGAAGTCGCAACATTCCTAGCTGACAACAAGTTCGAGCGCCGTGTTCTAATCGTTGTAGATGAGAAGACGCCAGAACTTATGCGTGCTACAAACAATATTCAGAACGTTTTGGTGGTTCGCGCTAATTATCTAAGCGTTTATCACATTCTGAATGCGGATACAATCGTTATAACACCGAAAGCTCTACCTGTAATTACTGCATGGTTGGGTAAGGAGGAAGCGTAATATGAAACAGACGATTATTATCCCACGCGTTAGTGAAAAGGCTTACGCACAGAGCGCCGATGGTGTATACGTGCTACGCGTTCCACTTAACTTGAATAAGAACGAAATCAAATCAGCTGTAGAAGCGCAATTTGGCGTTACTGTAGTTAAGGTTAAAACCTTAGTACAAGACGGCAAGGCTGTACGCTTCTCACGAGGCAAGAATCGTTATCCTGGCACAACAACGCGCAAGGATTGGAAGAAGGCTTACGTGACGCTGAAAGAAGGCGATAAGCTCGATGTGTTTGACGCAGTAGAGCAGCAGATGGAGGAGACCAAGTAATGCCAGTGAAAGCTTACAATCCAACCACTCCTGCTCGTCGCGGCATGACGAGTCAGGATTTGTCAGACATTACAACAAGAAAACCTCTTAAAAGTCTGATTAAAGCTAAAAAGCAAAATGCCGGTCGCAACAACCAAGGTCGAATTACTGTTCGTCATCGCGGAGGCGGCGTTCGTCGTCACTACCGCTTGGTGAACCACAATTTGCCAGCAGGCTTGACCTTGACGATTGAAGAAATCGAATACGATCCAAACCGCTCAGCTCGTATTGCTCGAGTTAAGGATCAGTACAATTTGTACCACTACATCTTGGCTGACACATCAATGGTTAAGGGTAAAACTATCCGAACCGGCGAAGAAGCTCCAATTGAGGCTTCAAACCGCTTGCCATTGTCAGTTATTCCTGTTGGTACGATGATTTACGCTATTGAGTTGACCGCTGGTAAGGGCGCACAAATGGTACGCGCTGCCGGTGCTAAAGCTCAGTTGATGGCGAAAGAAGGCAACTACGCAACTATCAAATTGCCATCTGGCGAAGTTCGCAAAGTTCGCTTGGAAGCTACCGCTGCTATCGGTGTAGTCGGTAACGTCCAGCACCAAAATGTTAAGATCGGTTCAGCTGGTCGTAAGCGCCGCAAGGGTATTCGCCCAACTGTTCGTGGTGTCGTTATGAACGCCGCAGATCACCCACATGGTGGTGGTGACGGTGGTCGCCACGGTACTGGTAAAGCACCACGTACTCCTTGGGGTCAATTGACATTAGGTTATCGAACTCGTCGCCGTAAAGGCTCGAATAAATTAATCGTACGCACGCGTCACGACGCGAAGAGGAAGAGGTAAATCACGATGAGTCGTTCATTAAAGAAAGGTCCATTCGTCGATGTAAAGCTAGCAAAGAAAATTGCTGCTCTTAGCCTTGACGATCGAACCGTTATCAAAACGTGGGCGCGCGCTTCGACTATCACACCAGAAATGGTTGGTCGAACGATTGCTGTCCACAACGGTAGAGTGCACGTACCAGTGCTGATTACCGAAAACATGGTTGGTCACAAACTCGGTGAGTTTAGCCCAACTCGTAAGTTCCGTAAGCACGGCGGAAAGGATAAGAAGTAATCATGGCTGATACAACTTATACTGTTCGCGCTTACGCAAAAGGCGTTGATCAGGCACCACGTAAAGTAAGCTTGGTTGCCGCATTGGTACGAGGCCGTACTGTAGCTGATGCACTAGTTATCTTAGAGCACGTTCCAAAGCGCGCTGCTAGCCCAGTTAAAAAGGCTATCGAAAGCGCTAAGGCAAATGCTATTAACAACCACGGCTTGGACGCTAAAAGTTTGGTAATTACTACTTTGAGCGTTACTACTGGTACACGCTTGCGCCGCTTTAAGCCAGCATCGCGCGGTCGCGCTTTGCCATTCCAGAAAAAGACTTCAAATATTTTGGTTGAAGTAACTGGTGTAGAAAAGCCAAAGAAAGCGCCTGCAAAAAAGGCCGAAGCTAAGGCAGAAGCAAAAACTGCTAAGCCTGCAGCTAAAAAAGCCGCTAAACCGGCAGCAAAAAAGGAGGAGAAGTAAATGGGTCAAAAAGTGAATCCAATCAACTTCCGCCTACAGGTCAATAAGAACTGGAGCTCTCGTTGGTTTACGGCCAATAAAAAAGAGTTTGCAGAGGCGATTCGTCAGGATCACGAAATCCGCGAGTTGATTGAAAAGAAATTTGCCTCACGCCCAACTATCAATCGCATTGAGATTGAGCGTAGCGCTAACTTGATCACGATTACAATTCACACAGCAAAAGCTGGTGTTGTTATCGGTCGCGGTGGTGCTGGCGTGAACGAATTGAAGAAGCAAGTTGAGAAGATTGCTGGTCAGGCTGTTCGTATTAACATCGAAGAAGTTCGCCGTCCAGAATTGGCAGCCAAATTGGTAGCTGAGAACATCGCTCGCCAATTGGAGCGCCGAATCAATTTCCGCCGTGCAACTAAAATGACCGCACAAAACACCATGAATGCTGGCGCTAAAGGTATTCGTATTGAGGTGGCTGGTCGTTTGAACGGTGCTGAAATGGCACGTCGCGAAAAGGTAATTGAAGGTTCAGTGCCTCTACACACCTTGCGCGCTGATATTGACTTCCACTGTGCTCGCGCTCAGACACCAGCTGGTATCATTGGCGTGAAAGTGTGGATTTATAAGGGAGAAAGGAGTCGCTAAATGCTGTTACCAAAGAAAACTAAGCACCGCAAAGTGCGTATTGGAAAAAACCGCGGTCAAGCAACTCGTGGCAATTACATCGCGTTCGGCGACTTTGCATTGCAATCACAATCAAATGAGCGCATCAACTCCCGCCAAATCGAGTCTGCTCGTCAGGCGATGACTCGTTACATCAAGCGTGGTGGTAAGATTTGGATTCGAATCTTCCCTCACACTCCAGTTACCCGAAAGCCACTTGGCTTGAAGATGGGTGGCGGTAAAGGTAACCCAGAGTTCTTCGTTGCTAAGGTAAAGGCTGGTACTGTTCTATTTGAGATGCAGGGTGTTTCAGAGGAAGTTGCTCGCGAAGCAATGCGTCTGGCTAGCCACAAATTGCCAGTCAAATGTAAGTTCATCAAGCGGGAGGACGCATAATGGCTGAAACGAAGAAATCTGTTAAAGCGGCAGTTGTTAAGACTATTGACGACTTGAAGAAGGAATTGGCTGAAAAGCGAAACGACCTACTTCAGGCAAAACGTTCTCACGCTGCTGGCGAATTAGTTAATCCAAAAGCGTTGCGTTCACTCCGAAAGGAAATTGCACGCCTGCTGACACAAATTAATAACACAAAGGAGAGCAAGTAATGGCCCGACGAACATTGATTGGCGTCGTAACGAGTGCCAAGCGCGACAAGACCATCACCGTGACGGTCACTAGCCGCGAAACGCATCCGCTATACGGCAAGCAGTACACCGTGACTCGCAAATACACTGCTCACGATGAAACCAACGAAGCAGGTGAAGGCGACAAGGTGCAAATCGAAGAGACTCGCCCAATTTCCAAGACTAAGAGCTTTACTCTAGTTAAGGTGATTGAAAAGTCTCGCGGTTCTATCAAACTAAAGGATGAAGTTTCTGGCGAAACTAAGGAAGAGGCTAAGGAGGACGACAAATGATTCAACAAGAATCTCGCCTTAAGGTAGCCGACAACTCAGGTGCTAGGGAAGTTTTGTGTATTCGCGTTCTTGGCGGTACACGACGCCGTTACGCTCGCGTTGGCGACGTAATCGTCTGCTCAGTAAAAGACGCTAGCCCAACCGGTAACGTTAAGAAAAAATCTGTTGTTAAGGCTGTAGTTGTTCGTACTCGCGATCAAATTCATCGCAAAGACGGCTCAACAATCTGTTTTGACGACAATGCCGTAGTGATTATCAACGATGACAAGCAGCCAAAAGCTACTCGTGTCTTCGGTCCAGTTCCACGCGAACTTCGCGATATGGGCTACATGAAGATCGTCAGCTTAGCTCCGGAGGTACTCTAATGGCTCGAATTCATAAAGACGATACCGTAAAAATTATTGCTGGTAAAAATAAAGGCACAACTGGTAAAGTTCTAAAAGTTAACACAAAAGACCAAACTGTTTTGGTCGAAGGTGTCGGCGTTGGACATCGCCACGTTAAGCCAAGCCAGTACAATCCAAAAGGCGGTAAGAAAGATATTCACGTACCAATGGATATCAGCAAAGTCGCTTTGGTTGTTGATGAGAAATCAGGCAAAACCAGTCGGGTTGGTTTAGTAAAGAATGCTGACGGCGGCAAAACTCGTGTTGCTCGCCAGGTAAAAAATAAGGAGATTAAATAATGGCAGAAAAGAAAACTGTCGTGCCAGCTCCTCGCTTGAAAGCCTTGTATCAAGGAACTTACCTTAAGGAACTACAAGCCGAATTGAATCTAAAGAACGTGCATGAAGTGCCAGCTTTGGAAAAGATCGTCGTGAGCGTTGGTACCGGCAAAAAGAAAGATGACAAGCGTCATTTTGAAATTGTCAAAAATACTGTCGAGAAAATCACCGGTCAAGCACCAGTGGCTCGACAAGCTAAAAAATCAATCGCGACATTTAGCATTCGTAAAGGTATGGGCGCGCCAATTGGTGTTAGCGTAACTTTGCGCGGCGCTCGTATGTACGAGTTCATGGATCGTTTGATTAACGTTGCTTTGCCTCGCGTTCGTGACTTCCACGGCGTTGGCTTGAAGTTTGATAAAGGTGGCAATTACAATCTCGGCATCACCGAGCAATCAATTTTCCCAGAATTGACATTTGAGGAAACTCAGGTTTTGCACGGTTTGCAGATTACATTTGTTATCAAGAACGGCAACAAGGAAGCTTCTAAGGCGTTGCTAGAAAAATTCGGCATGCCGTTTGAGAAGAAAGGAGGCGTCAAGTAATGGCTAAGAAATCAATGGTCGCTCGTGATAAGAAGCGTATGAAGATGATTGCCAAGTTTGCAGCCAAGCGTGCTGAGTTGAAAGAACTTGGCGACCTCGATGGTTTGCAAAAATTGCCTCGCAATTCTAGCCCAACCAGGCACAAGAACCGTGATAGCATCTCTGGTCGCCCACGCGGCTACATGCGTCAATTCGGCTTGAGCCGTATCAATTTCCGCGAAAAAGCAGCCAAGGGTGAAATCCCAGGCATAACAAAGAGTAGTTGGTAAGAAGGAAAGGAGATTAGAATATGTCTATGCAAACTACAGACCCAATCGCCGACCTTCTGACTCGCATCCGCAATGCGAAATTGGTTGGCAAAACGGAAGTTCGTGTTCCGTCCAGCAAGATGAAGAAAGTCATCGCTGAGCAATTAGTCAAAAACGGTTATTTGGCAGATGTCAAACTGGAAGACGCTAAACCTCGTGGCGTGTTGGTAGTTACTATCAATGAAAAAGGAACTAACAGCACCATCAACGAAATTACCCGCATCTCAAAACCTGGTCGTCGCGTTTACGTCGGCGCTAGCGAGATTCCAAAGGTAAAGAGCGGCCGCGGTTTAGTACTTATCTCAACATCAAAAGGTGTCATGACTGGCGCCGAAGCAGTCAAGGCTAAACTTGGCGGCGAATTGTTGTTGAAGGTTTACTAAGCCTCACGCAAATCAAATAAACGTCCTCACTGCAGGGCGTTTATTTTTTATGATAAACTTTTATCGTATGGGAGCTGGAGCGCTAAAAGACATAAAGTCGGCATATCGAGTAGCAGTAAAGGGATTAGTGCGTGATGAATTAGGTAGACTGCTGTTCGTTCAAGAGAGAAGTGACTCATGGGACCTTCCTGGCGGTGGGCTGGAACATGGTGAGGATATTACAGAAGCGTTGAAACGAGAGTTTCTGGAAGAACTAGAGACAGATATCGAAGTCGCTGCAGAAAATCCCTTGATCATTCCAACTTGGAATACAAAGTTCGATGACCCCGTTTTGATTGTTGCCTACAAAGTTACTCTATTAACGACACCTCGTAAAACAGATGAAGTTTCAAACTTTAACTATTTCGATATTCATGAAATCAAACAAGAAAAGCTGGATTCTACGCTGGTTGACAATCTTTCAAAGATATATCAAATTGACCGCTAGTACTCTCAGTTTACACATTCGCTATAGTAATTTTCCCGTACCACACTAGCACATTTTTCGACTGCAACTTCATGCCCGAGTGAATATCCATTGCGCTTCAATTTCGGCAGTTCGCGCACTTCGTGAAACATCATATTAAGCTCGGGTACGAAAAATAATTCCCGAAACGGCATGCCTTTGAGCCGAGATTCCTCGCGCGACTCAGTTAAGATAACACCAGAATTTTCTCCAAAAATCACTTTCTCACGACCATCAGGGAAGTTTACTACAAGACACGTCGTGTATTGTGCTCGTCTGTTTGCCTTACCTTCAAGTTTCTCCAGGCAATAATCTACGATCTCTTGGTCACTCATCTCATGACCATTCCAACGCCTTGTAAATACGCCAGGCTCGCCATTTAGGGCTTCAATTTCCATGCCGGAATCATCGGCGATAATTATCAGGTTTTTGTCATTTCCGTGTAAATGATTCCTTGTGTGTTGCGCCTTCAATAGGGCGTTTTGTTCAAATGTCGTACCTGTTTCTATGCAGTCAGGTATTTGATAATCTAAATCTGCCAACGAAATAATTGACGTTTGCGGAGAGAATTTATGAAACGCGGCAACGAATTCTGCGTGCTTGCCTGGGTTTCTGGTGGCGAAAAGTATAGTTGCTGTCATTAAGTATGATTATATCAATTATCATAAATATCGAAAAATTGCTAATTTGGTGGCATTATAATATTATCGAACCAAGCAATGATAATTTCATCCATATACAAAACAGCCGATAACGACGGACTAATCGCTCATATTTATGAACATTTATTAGCTCAGTACGTTTTGAAGCGTCTTCAAGACAATGAGTTATTTGTTCTGAGCGATATCATACTGTCTGCAAAAACATATGGCGACACTTGTTTTATGGATGCTGAATTATATAGCCCAGAAGCGAAAAAGACATATGACGAGGCATTGCGAGAGTTTGATAAATTAGTCATTCCAGAAGATGATATTTTGAGGGCTGCTGGCGAGTGCGGAATAGAAATGAATCGAAATATAGTAGAAGTCGACCGAAGTGAACTGAGTAAAAAGCTACGCGAAGTTCAGATTTCTCCGTGGCGTAAGCAAATTGATATGGCGTATCGTAAAGCTCGCAATGAGAGCTCTGTTAATACGCTTTTTCGTACTTCGTATATAAAATACAGTAAAGAGTCTGACGATCTTTTTCGTGAATGCGTTCTGGAGTATTCAATTGATGAAAGTTACATACAGACGCCTATTGATCAAGCTCTGGCGGCAATTGTTATGCAGATTGTGGCTCTCAATTTCTTGACGGTCGTGCGAGAAAAATATACAGTGTATGATCGTGGCGATCAGTGGTCGGAGGCGTCGCTTTCGGTTGGCTATCGGATGTTCCTCGGACTAATCAAGAAAGACGATAACATAGTCGACCAATTAAAGTGCGAATTCATGGAATATGTACAATTTTTATCAGTGTCGCCATTTTGCGATAATTTACAAGCAGCGTTGGTTAGGTGTTCACATAACTATGAGCAAGTGCTGCTAGACAGAGGTGCGTTGAATTCAATTCTCGGCGGCTGTGTTATTGGTGGCAAAGGGTGGCTAAAGATGGCAGACAATACGCTAATCGGGCAGATACTTAAGGCGATCGAGATAGACGTTTACGATATTTAAGAATTATATTTTGCTATACTGTAATCATATGCGTAGCTTCCTCCATATAACAAAAACACCAGACCAAGCAGAAATAACTGTTAAAGACGTCTTAGCTGTCGATTTTTTGCCTTTCTTATTATCTATTGTCGTTATGGTGCTGCTACTGCACGGGATAAGCTGGCTTATCGGCAGTGCTGACCCCAGGCAGGGAATCCCCAGTTATTATATTCAGGTGCTATTTATGGGAAACCCTCTCGTTGAGTTAATCATGGTCGCCGCCGCTTGCTTTATTGCTGTTGGACAAAAGCCGCAGGCACGCTTCTGGTCGACAGTGGGAGTGGCTACACTCATCGCTCTAGTTGATGTACCAAACTTTCTTTGGCATATCGATGTCAGCGGCTATTTAAGCATCTTCGCTGGCATTCTTTTAATGATCTCTGGCTGGCGGCTATGGGATTATTACGAAGTGCGTAAAATCTACGATATGAAAGAGCCGTATTTGACCAAAGCCGCCCTAGTAACATATATTACTCTCGGCATCTTGGCGATTATTCTGCTCATCCCGTACGGTAACTAGGCAGAGTGCTCAAAAAACCTTGCATTTCACCCCTAATCTATGCTAAAATATCAGGGTTAATATCAAATCACACGAAAGGTGAGTAATGAGTCTGAGTCGAATCGGAAAACTGCCGGTGATTATTCCGGCCGGTGTGACAATCACGGTTGACTCTGGTGATGTGGTCGTTAAAGGACCAAAGGGTGAATTGAAGCAATTCATCACACCAGCAGTTGAGGTGAAAGTCGAAGACGGACAAGTCACGGTACATCCTAAGGACGAGTCCAAAGTAGCCCGTAGTCAGCATGGTCTGATGCGCGCGCTAATCAACAACATGGTAATCGGTGTAACCAAAGGTTATGAAAAACGCCTAGAGGTTAACGGTGTCGGTTTCCGTGTTAGCTCAAGTAATAATGAGCTAGAAATGGCACTTGGATTTTCACATCCAGTCAAATACAAAGCCCCAGAAGGCGTAACTGTTACCAACGAAAAAATGATTATCGTTGTTAGCGGTATCAATAAACAACAAGTCGGCCAAGTTGCAGCGGAAATCCGCGCCTTGAAGAAGCCTGAACCATACAAGGGCAAGGGTATCAAGTACGTCGACGAGCAGATTTTGCGTAAAGCAGGAAAGACAGGTAAGTAATCATGGCTGAAAATAAGAAGCTACTCAACCGCGCTCTTCGCAAAAACCGCGTTCGCGCTAAGGTTTCAGGCACGGCAGAGCGCCCACGCTTGACAGTTACTATTAGCAATTTGCACGTTAGCGCGCAATTGATTGATGATGTAGCTGGCAAGACATTAGCTGCAGCAACTACAGTTGGTACAAAAGCGACTGGCACAATGACTGAAAAAAGTGCTGCTATCGGTACTGAAATTGCTAAGAAAGCAAAGAAAATTAAGATTAGCGCAGTAGTGTTTGACCGAAATGGTCGTCAATACGCTGGCCGCCTAAAGGCTTTGGCTGACGCTGCGCGCCAAGAAGGATTGGAGTTTTAGTATGGCAGAGCAAGCTGCAAATACTACCCCACGTGCAGAAGGTCGTCGACCTCGAAATCCACGTGGTGGTCGCCGCGATGACCGGCGAAATGTGCGCGATGACGCGCCAAAAGAGTTTGAAGAGTTGGTAATCAACATTGACCGCGTTTCTCGCGTGGTTAAAGGTGGTCGCCGCTTCCGATTTAAGGCTTTGGTGGTTGTTGGTAACCGCAAAGATAAGGTTGGCGTCGGTGTTGCCAAGGGCGCAGACGTTCAAGCCGCAGTCGCTAAGGCTACGTCAGTCGCTAAAAAGCACCTAATTACATTGCCGCTAAACGGTGAGACAATTCCGCACGACAGCGAAGTTAAATTCTCTGGTGCACGCGTATTGATCAAGCCAGCCGCTCCTGGTACTGGTATTATCGCTGGTGGTGTAGTTCGTCAGATTATCGGCGTAACAGGAATTCGCAACCTATTGACCAAATCTCTTGGCTCAACCAACAAGGTCAACATTGCTTACGCGACTATTGAAGCTCTAAAGTCATTAGTTCCACGCGATCAATGGCTAAGCGCTCAGCCTGTAAAAAAGGTTGCTAAAAAGGAGGCTAAATAATGAAGTACAATGATCTCCAAGTTTCAGCAAACAGGAATAAAAAGCGCGTTGGTCGCGGCATTGCTGCTGGTCAAGGTAAAACTGCTGGTCGCGGTACTAAAGGTCAGAACGCTCGAACAGGTAAGAAGCTTCGCGTAATGTTCCAGGGTGGTCAGCGTCCACTAGCTCAAGCTGTGCCAAAGGCTCGCGGATTCAAGAGCTTGCGAACCCCAGCTCAAGTTGTGTACATGGATCACTTGAACGCATTTGACGGCAAAACCGTTGACAACGCTTTGTTGTTCACTGAGGGCTACATTGCAACTCCATTCCATACGGTTAAGGTGATTGCTCGTGGTGAATTGAAGGCTAAGGTTGACTTGAAAGTACAAGCTGCCTCAGCTTCAGTTGTTGCTGCCATCGAAAAAGCTGGTGGCTCATTCGAGAAAGTAGCTACACCTCTACGCCAAAGTGCGAAAGAAGCTGAAGAGAAATAAATTTTCTCGGTAATAATAAATCCCCTTCGAAAGAGAAGGGGATTTTCTTTTGTCCTAAAATAGCGGTTTCATCTATAGAGCATACGCTTTTATGTTTTTAGTATGGAAATATCCGCTAAGGTACTGTATAATTAACAGAGTTAAGAATTGTTAGTGACTATGAGGGGCTAAAACATGAATTGGAGAATAATTTTTCGCTCGCTGAAAAATAAAGATATGCAAAAACGGCTATTTATTGTCGTGGGAATAATCGTTGTTTATCGATTATTAGCGCACATTCCAGTGCCATTAGCGGAACCAACGCAGCTGCGTAACGCGATTTCGTCGGTACTTGGACAATCTGACCTTGGTGGTATCTTGAACTTGCTATCTGGTGGCGCGTTGTCGAGCTTCTCTCTAGTGTTGGTTGGGCTTAGCCCATTTATTACTGCCAGTATTATTATTCAGCTTCTGACCAAAGCCATTCCAAGGCTTGAGGAACTACACAAAGATGGTGAATCTGGACGTCGAAAAATTCAGCAATGGACACGTGTTATTACTGTGCCGCTTGCTATTGTCCAATCAATCGCTTTCATCTTCATCTTAAGACAGACAGTTCTTCAAGGCGGCAGTACGACATTGGCCGACCCTACGATGATGGAATGGATCGTTTCAATCACTTCAATGACGGCAGGCTCTGTTCTTCTGATGTGGCTTGGCGAGTTGATCACTGAGCAGGGAATCGGCAACGGTATTTCTATTGTAATCTTCGCTGGTATCATCAGCCAATTGCCACAAATGCTCGCGTCATTAATCTCATCATTGTTTAACACCTCATCTGGCAGCTTAAACGTCTTCAACTGGTTCACTCTCCCTGTAAACCCAGTTATGTTCTGGACGATATTAATCATGTCAATTGCCGGACTCATCGTCCTTTACTTCCTAGTTAAAATCAACGAAGCTCAGCGCGTTATTACAATTAACTACGCAAAGCGCGTTCACGGAAATAGTAATTACGGCGACGTAAAAAGTATTTTGCCGGTTAAATTGATTGCTGCGGGAGTTATTCCGGTCATCTTCGCGGTTGCATTCCTAAGCTTGCCGCAATTTGTTGGTCAAGTCATGAAAGCGTCTGGTAACGCCGATCTTCTGCCGACCGCCAATAAATTGATCACTTGGTTCCAAGCTCCAAACGCGGGCTCATTCACAGGAAGCACCGCTGAAGCGTTTATTTACCCAACGTTATACTTTATTCTGGTTATCGCCTTTACATATTTCTACACTGGAATTGTCTTTAACGCTAACGAAATTGCCGAAAATCTGCAGAAGCAAGGCGGATTTATTGAAGGTGTGCGTCCAGGCGCTCAGACTGAAAAATACCTTATGAGAACTGTCAATCGCTTGATTTTGTTCGGCTCAATTGTCCTAGGAATCGTGGCTATTTTGCCATTCGTTGCGGAATATCTCACGTACAATTTGACAGGTTTGCAAGGTTTGCGTTTGTCAATCGGTGGTACTGGAATCTTGATTATCGTATCTGTTGCCCTTGAAACTCTGCGACAAGTCAACTCGCGTGCGCTGATGGTTACATATGATGACTTTGACCCAGACGAGCTGCTTGATAGCGACAAAAAGAAGAGTAAGAAGCGTCGTTTGTTTAAGAGAAAATAATTGACATTAAAAATCCCCGCCGAAAAGCGGGGAATTCTTTTTGTGAAGGGATTATCGTATTTTGTAATCGTAAGATAGATTGTCGCCAACTTTTTTCTCATTTTGGCAGACTGGCGCAATTTCATTACTAATGTTATTTTCATCAACCATCTTACAGCTCGGAATGTTGAACAAATTAAATTGGTTGGTTGGGGAAATCGTTTTCCATCCGCCATCTTTCTTGACTGCAAACATTCGCGCCTCAGAATTGCCGCAACCATAGCCCAGCAACAACTGTTTCTCGTCCTGGGAATGGGCAATTACCGTAGTTACGCTGTTGTTATCCTTGCAGCCTGATTTTTTAGTTTCTGTCTTCAGGAAATAGCGAACCTCTTGCGTAGTTGAATCGTTGCGAATAACTATTTTATCTCCTTCAATTCGGAAGCCCAAAGACCCCAAGTTCACGGATCCACCGTCAACATTTTCGACTGTTTGAAACGTCTTGTCGGAAGTTCGGTTGGCGTGTAATAAAATTACGCCAATAACTATCACTATCAAAGTCGTCACCAGACCGATTAGCACCGCGGTCATTATCTCATTCTTCGATTTTGTAACCTTAAAGTTTGCTGGTTTTTTCTTGCTTGCCATAAAAATCCTTATGTTAAATTTGATAGTACAATTATAGCACTTAAATTTACGGCGAAAACCCTTGTCAAACTGTGTTTAGTACTGTATAATTGACAACTGTAACTTATGGCGAGTCAAAAGGAAGTCATCAAAATGGTAGGAAAGGTAGTGGAAGCACTGCCTAATACTCAATTTAAGGTGGAACTGGAGAATGGCCATAGTATCATCGCGCACATTTCAGGACGAATGCGCAAGCATTATATCCGTCTGGTGCCTGGTGATAAGGTTGAGGTTGAGATGACCCCTTACGATCTTACAAAGGGACGAATCAGCTTCCGCCTACGTGACGATCGACCTCAAGGTCGGTAGTTAAATATTAACGGTAATCTCGGGTTTACTCGGGAAGGGAGATTTAAGCACTTTATGAAAGTTCGTGCAGGTGTGAAAAAAATCAGTCCCGATGATAAGTTCGTTCGCCGCAAAGGCCGACTATATATCATCAACAAGAAAAAACCTAAGAATAAGCAAAGGCAGGGTTAAGCATGGCTCGAATTGCTGGGGTAGTTATCCCAACAGAGAAGCAGGTGCAAATTGCGCTCACCTATATTTACGGTATTGGGCCAAAGCACGCTTCGAGCATCCTTGCGGCGGCTAAAATTGAGCCGACCACTCGGGTGAAAGATCTCACCGAGGCTGAAGAAAACAAGATTCGCGAAATTATTGACAGCGAATACACCGTTGAAGGTGATCTCCAGCGCTTGGTGACAAATAATATTAAGCGCTTGAAGGATATCAACGCCTATCGCGGTCTTCGCCACAAAGCAGGACTGCCAACACGCGGACAGCGGACTCGTACGAATGCACGAACTCGCAAGGGTCGCGCCATCGCCGTGGGCGGTACACAACCAAAAGCAGCAAGTAAGACCTAAAGAAAGGACTAAGAAATGGCAGACGCAAAATCTACCAAGAAGAAGCAGCGCCGATCAGTCCCAGCTGGTCAGCTGCACATTCAGGCAACATTTAACAATACTATCGTTACTTTTTCCGACAAGAAGGGTAACGTACTAACCGCTTCATCAGCTGGTGCATGTGGTTTCCGTGGAAGTAAAAAAGGTACAGCCTATGCTTCACAGGTTGCTGCTGAAAAAGCTGCTGAAGCTGCGAAATCTCAATACGGCTTGAAGTCTGTTGACGTTTTCGTGAAAGGTGTCGGCTTAGGTCGTGATGCCGCTATTCGTGCGGTCAGCGCCTTCGACATCTCAGTAGAAAGCATTAAGGACGTAACTGGCGTGCCTCACGGTGGTGTTCGTCCACGAAAGGCACGGAGGGCATAATTATGGCACGAGATAATTCACCAATTGTCAAGCAAAGCCGCCGCGAAGGTTATGCGCTTCATCCAAAAGCACATAAAATTTTGGCGAAAAAATCTGGCATTCCAGGTCAGCACGCACATGGTCGTCAGAATAAGCCAAGCCTATACGCTACACAGCTACGCGAAAAGCAGAAGGTTCGTCGCTTGTATGGCCTAGTCGAGAAGCAGTTTGCTCGCTTGATGGACGAAGCAACACGCGCTCAAGAAGGTTTGGCGGGCGAAAACTTGTTGAAGCTATTAGAGCGCCGCTTGGATAACGTTGTTTATCGTTCTGGATTTGCCGTATCACGCCGCGCAGCTCGTCAACTAGTTAGCCACGGACATTTTGAATTGAACGGTCGACGCGTCGATATTCCATCGATTCGCGTTAAAGCTGGCGATGTCATCACGGTTCGTCCAAAGAGTACCAAGTCAGAGTACTTTACACGAATTGACGATGTAATCAACAATTCAGTCCAAGGCCCGCTAAGTTGGCTAAAAGCTGATAGCAAGAAGCTGAAGATTGAAGTAACTGGTTTGCCAAAGCGCGAGGAAGCAGAAGCTGACATCAACGAGCAATTAATTGTTGAGTATTACTCACGATAAAAGAAGGGTTAGGGAAGAATTATGGCAAAAGCAATTTACAATCCAGCACTCGCGAGCGTTGATGATATTTCAGCAACCAGTGCTACTTTTCTAATCGAGCCACTTCACCCAGGCTACGGTAATACTCTTGGTAACTCATTGCGACGCGTTCTATTGTCGAGCGTTCGCGGTGGCGCGGTTGTGGCTTTCAGGATTGAAGGCGCAACTCACGAGTTTACTACTGTTGAAGGCATCAAAGAAGATGTTGTCGACATTATGTTGAACTTGAAAAACGTTCACCTGCGCGTATTTACTGATGATCCAGTTGAACTGCGCATTGAGAAAACTGGCGCTGGCGAAGTAACTGCCGCTGACATTAAAACTAATGCTGACGTTGAAGTCGTTAACCCAGAGCAAGTAATTGCTACAATCGACGACCCAAACAAGCATTTGGTTATGGATTTGGTAGTTGAGGCAGGTTGCGGTTACCAGACAATTGAAGAGTCAAGCGAAAAGCGTTTGCACAGCGACATGATTGCTATTGATGCAATGTACTCACCAGTTCTACGCGTTCGCTACAAAGTCGACTCAACTCGTGTTGGCCAGGAGACAAACTTGGACAAGTTGGCAATCACTGTTGAAACTAACGGCACAATCACACCTCGTGAGGCGTTCGAAGAAGCAGCAGCGATCCTTGTCAATCAATACACAGCTTTGGCTGGCAACACGATGGTAACTGGCGCACCAGCACTTGGCGCAGCTAAGGAAGACGAAGAGTCAGAGCTAGCAATGCCAATTGAAGAATTAAACTTAAGCGCCCGCACGACGAACGCGCTAATTAACAATGAAATCCGCACTATTCGCGATTTGGTAACTTTGACTGAGCAAGATTTGCGAGAATTGAAAGGTTTCGGTTCAAAGGCACTAGACGAAGTACGTGACAAGATGGCGGAGTTGGAGTTTTAACTATGCATAGACACGGATATCAAGGGCGCAAGTTCGGCCGCGAGCGTGATCAGCGACGAGCCCTACTCAAAGGTCTGGCTACCAGCTTGGTTGAGTACGGAAAAATCGAGACCACCTTGCCAAAGGCTAAGGAACTAAAGCGTCACATTGAAAAAATCATCACCAAGGCTAAGAAGGGCGACCTAGCAAGCCGACGTCAGGTGATTGCAGCATTAAGCACACGCGCCGCTGCTTACAAACTAGTTGATGAAATCGCGCCACAGCTAAGTGGTCGAACCAGCGGACACGTTCGCGTTGAACGAACACGTTTGCGAGTCGGCGACGGCGCTCAAATGGCGATTATCGAGTTTGTTGACGATATTAAACCAATGCCAAAGGAAGGAAAATAAGATGAAGACTTATTCACAAAAACCATCTGAAGTTTCTCGCCGTTGGGTATTGTTTGACGCTAGCGAATTACCACTTGGACGTTTGGCTACAGAGATTGCTAAGCATTTGACTGGTAAATACAAGCCGACTTACACTCCTCATATTGACGGTGGCGACTACGTAGTTGTTATCAATGCTGCGCAAACAGTCGTTACTGGATACAAGGAAACTGATAAGTATTACTATCGCCACAGTGGTTTCCCAGGTGGAATTAAGGAGACGCAATTCAAAGAAATGCGCGAACGCCACCCAGAGCGAATTATTGAAGAAGCTGTTAAAGGCATGTTGCCAAAGAACAAATTGCAAGCAGAGCGCCTAAAGCGTCTACGCATTTTTGCTGGCAGCGACCACGCTCACACAGCACAAACACCAGAGAAAGTTGAGGTGAAGTAATATGGCTGATACTTATTTCTACGGCTTAGGTCGACGCAAAAGTGCTTCAGCAAGCGTTCGATTGCTTCCTGGAAAAGGCACTATCACTATCAACGGCAAACCTGCCGCTGAGTATCTGGACGGCAACAAAACCTTACTAGCAGAAGTAACCGATCCACTTGCAATTGTCAGCAAGCAAAAAGAATTCGACGTTACTATCCTAGTTAAGGGTGGCGGCTTAGCTGGTCAAGTTGATGCTATCAAGCTTGGTATCGCAAAGGCTTTGACTGCAGCTCACGCCGACCTGCGTCCAGTTCTAAAGAAGGCTGAGCTATTGAAGCGTGACCCACGCGAGAAAGAGCGCAAGAAGTACGGTCTTCGTTCTGCTCGTAAGCGCGAACAATTCTCTAAGCGTTAGTACAGAAAAGGCTATCACAAAATACTCCGTTTCACATGCAGGCGGAGTATTTTCATAGTATACTAAAAATATGTTGGACAAGATTATCCATCGCTGGTTACGGATTCCGTATTCATTGAACGTGCATTATTTTTCTCGTCCGGAAAAACCGAAAGTGACGATTTTACTTATTCATGGACTGGGAACTTCGTGGCGAACATGGACGCCGCTGGAGCCGTATTTACCAAAGGGCACGCGAGTTATAGCAATTGATATGCTGGGATTTGGCAATTCACCCAAGCCTGATTGGAAATCCTACAACGCCCACGACCAAGCCGCAAGCATCGTCGCTACTTTGCGTAGGGAATTCATAAATCATGTAGATATTATCATCGGTCATTCTATGGGGTCGCTGGCTGCTGTAGAGCTCGCCAAGCAGTATCCGAAGTTAAGCAGGTCGCTGATTTTGTGTAGTCCGCCGATATATTATCCGAGAGTCGACGAAAAAAATCATCATCCAGAGAAGATTTTGCGTACGCTTTATGAGTTTTTCAATAGTCATCCGCGCAGTTCGAAACGCTTTTTGCAATTCGCTGATCGGCACAATATTTGGCCTGACGCTGGATTTAAGGCTGATGAGGTTACCGCCGAATCCTTCTTGACAGCCTTGAACACCGCGATTATCAATCAGACGACAATGAATGACATCACTAAGCTCACTCTTCCGATTGCTATTTTGTCTGGAAGGCTTGATCCGCTGATTGTCGAGAGAAACCTGAAGAAATTAGCAAAAGATCATAACAATATCACTCATACGTCAATGGCAACTCAACGACACGAAATAACCGATAAATATGCGAAGAAGCTGTCGGAAATTATGAAAGAATATTTGGCGAGAAAATATTCACCAAAAACGAGTCATCCTATAGCAAAGTCCAAACGAGGAAGCTTATGATCGAAGTAGAGTCCAAATTTAAGATATCAGGCGACATAACGCAGAGCGATCTTCTCGCCATTCTTAAAGACCAATTTATCACGTCAATCTCAAGCAAACGCCAAATTGATACAGTATTTTTATTGCCCGAGCAAGTTGACGCACCAATTGTTCCTGGATCAAAAATTATGCGAGTGCGCGATGTTCTTAATCCGGAAACTGGTGAGTTGCAGCGGAGCTTGATGACACTGAAAGTTGAGGGGCAGGCAAAGCTAGTGTCTGATGAATATGAATTTGCGGTTGATGACGGAAATGTGGCGCGCCAAATGCTCACAGCGCTGGGCTGGCAGGAAGTTGTCACTGTTGATAAAGTCCGCCTTGAATCAAAAACCAAAGATTACACGATCTGCATCGATGAAGTTGCTGGACTAGGACTATTTATTGAACTGGAAGTTTTGACCGAAGACAGTGTCGACGTAAAAAACATTCAGCAACAAATGCGCAATTTTCTGAAAAACCTGGATATCGACGGAAAATTATGGAAAATTCCGTACGACACAAGCATTAGAAATCTGCAAAATAACGTTAGTTAGCGTATACTTATTAGCATGAAACAAGAGAATAGCCCAATTTATTTTATCACTTCCAATCACAGTAAATTCGCCAGCCTTCAAGAACTCCTTCAGCCGCTTGGTGTTGATTTAAGGCAGCTCGATTATGATTTTGACGAAGGGCGAGGGCTGGATATCCAGACGATTGCCAAAAGTAAATTATCTCAAGCCAAGAAAGCCTTCCCAAACAAGCGTCTGGTCGTTGACGACCGCGGTTTTTTCATTCCGGCGCTGAAGGGTTTTCCGGGGCCGTTTGTTAAATTGCTACTGAACAGCTTTAGCTATCCCGGCATTATCAAGTTGATGAAAGGCGAGGCTGATCGTCGAGCTATTTTTTCTTTTGCGGTTGGCTATTTTGACGGCGAAAAAGACCACATTTTCGTAGCCAACGAAGAGGGATTTATTACCGACGAGCCACGTGGTGATAATCTCCATGGCTGGACGGAATTACTGTATATTTATGGACATCCGAGCTTTCCTGGTCGCAGTTTGGCAGAGCTGAACGACGAAGAATGGCAGGAATATCTGACGATAATTGAGAAAGTTGATGGGCTCGCGATGTTTAGGGATTATTTAAGTGGAGAGAATAATGACTAAATCTATCATCCGTAAAGACGTCTTCGGCAATTAATACACCGTTCCCGTTGACGAACTAAATATTCGCGTCGGCGTGTACGCGGTGATTATTGAGGATAATAAGATTCTTTTAACTCGGCAATGGGACGGTTATAGCTTGATTGGCGGCGGTGTCGAGAAGGGCGAAACGATCGAGGAATCAATTGTCCGCGAAGTTAAGGAAGAGACTGGACTGACTATCACGCCAGATAGAATTATTCACCAAGCAACCACTTTCTTCAAGCGCAACGCTGAGTCGCAAGCCAATCAGTCAATCCAACTGTACTTTACCCACAGTCAGCTGCACGGGCAAATCAATAACGACAACATAACCGACAGTGAGAAGACTTATACTAACGGCACGCCAGAATGGGTTGATCTGGATAAGATTGACGATATAAACTTTCGCCACAGTGTGGATCTAAAAACAATTTTACAGGCGTATATTTCGCAATCTCGCACCCGCTAATGGCCGAATAATGTTATAATATACCCAATGAAACCATCAAAACCCGTCATCCTCACTGGCGTGCGCGCCAACAATAACATCCACATAGGTAATTACTTTGGGGCTATTTTGCCGATTATCAACATGGCGAAACGTCGCTCGGACAAATATGATATCAATCTATTCATCCCAGACCTTCACAGTTTTACTACGCCAATTGACCACAGTAAGCTATACGACAGCACCCTGAACAACGCGCGAGTTTATACTGCCGCTGGATTGCCGCTGGACAACCCTTCCGTTCATCTTTACCGCCAAAGCTACGTCCCGGCGCACAGTGAACTGGCGTGGATTCTGGATTGCTTTACTGGATTTGGCGAGATGAGTCGAATGACGCAGTTTAAGGACAAGGGGAGTAAGGGCGATGCCTCTGTTGGGCTATTTAACTATCCCGTCCTAATGGCTGCCGACATTCTACTTTACGGCGCGACTTACGTGCCAGTTGGCGACGACCAGACTCAGCATTTGGAGTTCACTCGTGATATTGCTGAGCGAATGAATCGTAAGTTTGGCGATCTATTTATCGTGCCAAAACCCGTAATTCAGCAACATCAATTCTTCGGAAAAGACCAAGGACTAAGGATTAAAGACCTCGTGAATCCAGCGAAGAAAATGAGTAAATCTGACGAGAGCGGCAAGGGAATTATCTTCCTTTCTGACGATCCAAAATCAGCACATAAGAAAATAATGAGCGCAACAACAGATTCAATTGGCAAAGTTCAATACGACAAGGAAAATCAGCCGGGAATTTCTAATTTGCTGGAGATTTTGACTTTGGTTCGGCAAGATGCTGGCAGGGAAGTTACTTTGGAGCAGACCGTCAACGAGTACTTTGGGATGGATCGTTATGGCGATTTCAAGCGAATCGTGGCCGACGAAGTTGCGGAATTTTTGGAGAATTTCCAGAATCGACTTGCGGCGGTTGATGAGCGAGCAATTGAAGAAAAGCTGGCTTCCAGTGAAAAAGACATGAATGTCGTCGCTAATGAAACTTTGTATCGCGTTCAAAAAGCTGTAGGGCTTCGAAAATAGGGAGCAAATCGCGTGAAAATATTACCTCGGACAGTGCTGAAAATAGCTAGATTGTACAAATTAGCAGACGACAATACGCCAGTTAAGGCACTGCGTCGATTAGAAATTCAAACGGACAAATCTCATGTTTTTGCGGATTTTATTTTGAACAAGCAGCATTTTGCATTGCTTTACGGTTCGATTGTCGACGAAGAGTCCATTGACGAATTGTGGACAGAAAGACCAGACAATGCCGAGATTTTACCGAATCCGCTAGACCCAGAATTTATCGAAACGCCGTTCCAGGGAAAGTATGTCATAATGTTCAAAATTTCGCCAACTAAGGTGCGCTTGGATATTTATTTATCGACCAAATTTGACACGACGATTTCCCGAAGTCTTTGGCAAAAATACATAAAAGCTGGATACGTTTCGGTCAATAATAAAGTCGCGACAACGCCGAAGTTTGAGGTTGATGAAACTGATGAGATTGCGCTTAATTTGCCAGAAAAAGAGCAGGCGGACGTTGACTTGCCGATTTTATACGAGGATGATGATGTGATTGTCATCAATAAACCAAATGGACTATTGACGCACGCGAAGGGCGGACTTTCTGACGAGCCGACGGTTGCGGAGATAATTCGCCCCAAAACCTCATTCGCAACGGACACTGATCGCCCGGGAATTGTTCACAGGCTTGATCGCGATACTTCAGGACTGTTAATTATAGCCAAAAACCCAGAATCTGCCGCGCACCTACAGAGGCAATTTGCCGAGCGAACCGCCAAGAAAACCTACATAGCGATAACCGACGGCAAGCCAAAGTTGAATGCCGCAAAAATTGATCTGCCAATTGGTCGCAATCCTTCAGCGCCGAGCACTTTTCGTATAGATCCGAACGGGAAACCAGCTCAGACGACTTACCATGTTTTGGCGGAAAATGATACTCAGTCGCTCGTGGAATTGAAGCCGACCACTGGTCGAACTCATCAATTACGCGTCCATCTGGCTCATTTGAATGCACCGATTCTTGGCGATCGAGTTTATGGAAAGTCTTCGGATTGTCGTATGATGTTGCATGCTCAAAAATTAGAGATAACTTTGCCGTCTGGTGAGAGAAAAGTTTTTGAAGCCGCAATTCCTGACGAATTCAAGAGATTCTTCCCAGAGGATTTATAGATGACTGAAGTGATTATATCCGCTCGAGATACTCAAAAAATCAGCCAGATTTCATCGCAATTGCCTCACGCGCTTTTGGTAATTGCGGATTACGGGCTTGATGGACTGGGCGTGGCTCAAATATTAGCAAAGAATAACGATACTTTTCACTTGAAACCGCTTCCAGAAAAGCAAACTATATCCGTTGATCAAATCCGCGAGCTCATCTCTATGCTCCGAACTTACGCCATAAATCGTCGAGTTATTGTCATTGACGAAGCCGATTCAATGACCGAGCCGTCGCAAAATGCATTCCTGAAAGCACTGGAAGAGCCGAATAAAAATACCAATTTTATCCTTGTCGCGAAAAACCCGAAGTTAATGCTTGACACTGTTAGATCTCGTTGTCAGACGTTGACTCTTCATAAAACGACATCCGCCCAAGATAAAAAACTGCTTGAAAAGTACAATTTAGACCCCGCCTCTAGCCAACAAATTCTTTTCTTAGCTGCTGGGCGACCATTGCTGATTAAGGAATTGGCGGAAAATCCAGAAAAATTCGCCGAATATCGACAATTAGCCACCGACGCAAAGCAAATTTTAGCCACAAATCGAGAATACGACACACTCAAGAATCTCGTCAAATACTTTTCTGACCGCCAAAAAGCGATACTACTGACGGATATTATAGTAAATATGATTCGTTTTCAATCTTTATCGCGCGGAATAAATCCGTCGCTTGAAGATCAACTTGAAAAAACCACCTCTGTTGCGAACGCGTTAAAATCCAACGCCAACGTCAGGCTGGCACTGACGCAACTTGTGATATAATAGTATAGATATGTTTGGATTATTCCTCATTCTAATTTTAATGATTTGGGCGATTTTTTATCATCCGTCAATTAAAGAAACTGGCGATTTGCCAACTAAGATTACTAATAAACTTGATCAGTTATGGGAAATTGCCCAGGAATCGATTCGCGAGAATAAGTACCTGCGCGCAGAAAAAGCTCTGCTGACAATCTTACGCGTTGATGAGAAAAATGCCACTGCATATAACCGTTTGGGAATTTTATATGCCAAGCAGCGCGCATATAAAGATGCCATTGAGTGTTTTGAGATTGCCCAGAGTTTGGAACCAAGCGCCTCCAGCCTTCATAACGTCGGCTTAATTTACTACGAAACAGAGAACTATGAAAAGGCGTCACTAGCGTTTGAGCAGGCGTTAGAGATGGAAGATGATTTGGCTGCGCGCTACATTGCCTACGCCAAGGTTCAGGAAAAAATAGGGAATACGAAGAAGGTTATTAACGCCCTGGAGAAGGCTGTTGAATTAGAGCCGATTCCGCAGACTCTGAAGATTTTAGCGGAAGCATACGACGATGCTGGACAGACTGACCTGGCTGAAGAACTGCGTAAAAAAGCCACAAAAATGCTAACTCCGACAGTAGCATCAAAGAAAGTCGACACACCGCGTCCACGCCAGCAGCGCAAAATACATCAACCACGAAAAATAGTTATGTAAACTCTTGCCACAGAGAGAAAAAATTGATAAAATAAATTCAGTTGCCGCTTTAGCTCAGTTGGCTAGAGCAACGGTTTTGTAAACCACCGCCTTTATGG
>NZ_JAJQJT010000004.1:0-27670 GCF_022828295.1 Candidatus Nanosynbacter sp. TM7-057
GCCGCTTTAGCTCAGTTGGCTAGAGCAACGGTTTTGTAAACCACCGCCTTTATGGCGGTTCTTTTTTTATCTACATCACGAAAGTGGTGTTTTTTAATTTCCACGAGGTTATCAATCGGCTGTCTGATAATCTCGTGCAGAATTAACAAACTGTACTATTACGATTACGTAAGCGACACCGTAAAAGAGCGTACGACGAAAATTATACAAGCGTGACAGATTGCTCAAGGTTCAGGCGTAACACGTGTAGAAGTTAGTATCTTAAAAATTTGGTCTAGTGGGTAGCGTCGAGCGGTTTGATAGCCGCTAGCACATTTTATAATTCAGCTAGCGTTCGATGGGTTAAGTTTATTACAACTTTGTAGTTCTTGTTTATTATCGAACGCTCAGCGCTGCTCACTACAGGTCTCCCACACCTGCGCTAAAAAGTGGGCAGTATAAAGCAAAAACCGCTCAAAAGAGCGGCTACAAAGCCATTATATCAAATGGCAGATTGAGAGTAAATATGAAAATTGAAGTAAAGCAAATTAGAGCAAGTTATCGCTTTGATTTCTTTGATAATGAGTGGTATTGCAACCACGACAATCTAGAAGTAATTCAACCTTGCTGTTCAGGTAAAGAAGCGGAATGGTGTGGTTGCCAGGGCGAACCTGAGTTTTATTGTCCGAATCCAGATTGTGACGGAATTGAGGACGAAGTTGTAAATATCTGTGCTAGAGAGGAGTTAGTACAATGTCTAGCGTAGAAAATAAAGAAAATAAAAAACAAAACAAGGAGAAGAAAATGAAAAAACTTAATATTGAAACTATCAAAACTATCATCATCACGATTTTAATTACAGCAATTATCGCTTTTATCGGCGGAATGCAATATCAAAAGAACCAGACTGAACAAGTCAAAGCTGAAGCTGCAACAATCGTCAAGAATGTGAAAGTTGAAGTGTCAAAACAGTAGCGACGGAGAAGCGGCAACCGTTGCTACCGCAAACTGCCGCAAGGGTTGAAGCCTCGCCTGCACCTCAAAAAGCTATGGAGAAAGCTGGTGTAGGCGGCTGCGACAGGTTTCAACCTTTACTTGAAAAATATGACTGGGACGTACGAACTATGTTAGCGATTATGAGAGCTGAAAGCGGATGCGATCCGAACGTGACAGGTGATACAAGCCTGACATTTACGCAAAACGGAAGAGTATATGGTTATTCAGTTTCTCTATTCCAAGTAAGGATTTTACCTGGACGAGAAAAGTGTGATTCGCACAACCCAGAAATAAATATTGACTGTGCTTATCGCGTGTGGAAATCACAAGGTTACAGAGCTTGGTCAGTTTACACAAATGGAAGATATTTAAGATTTTTATAGAAAGGAGGCACGATGAGTGAATTATACAAAGCTTTACAAGAGTTTCGCAAAATAACACCACTGGTGAAAGCCTCAAAAGAAAACCCATACTTCAAAAGTAAATACGCAGACTACAACGATGTAGTCAGTGAAACACGAGAAGATTTAGAAAAATGCGGATTGATGGTTAAGCAAACAATCAGTCATATCGATACTAAAACGGCTATTAGAACCAGGCTCATTCACTTGGAAAGTGGTGAGGTGCTTGAAGATGTTGCACCAGTTGAAAGCGCACCTAACAATCCGCAGACGCAAGGCTCAGGTATCACTTATATGAAGAGATATTCATACATAGCAATGCTTGATTTACTTGTCGATACTGATGACGACGGTAACCTTGAACGCAAGCTCAAAGAAAGAACTGACAAAGAGTCTGCCGATTTAGCTACTGCCGAAAAAGCCTTACGAGCTTGTAAAACACTAGGAGAATTAAAAGAGAAGTATATTGAGATTCTCAGAGCTAATCCAAAGCTATCACGTGAACTTGTCGGCGTTAAGGATGAGGTAAAGGCAAAGCTAGGAGGTGATAAATGAAAATCCTAGACCTTGAACAACGAAGTCAAGAATGGTTGGATTTTCATGAAGGCAGGATATCTGGCTCATCAGCTAAAGATTACTCGTCAGTTCGGTATATACCAAAAGCCGAGCTGGTCGAATTCGCTGAAAGTAAAGGCTATGAGTTTCCGAAAAATCTGACAATGGATAATATCCGAGCAATGCTTACAGAAGATGAATTGAATGAACTCTATGCGAATGTTCAAATAAACGATTCAATCTATAAGCTAATTGCTCAACGAATAGCTAAGCCAATCAATCCGAATGACTACACTTTACCAGAAGGAGCTACTTATTCGGCTATGCTGAGAGGTCAAATCCTAGAAGAGGAAGCTAGGGAGCTGATTTCTGAAAAACTTGGTAAGAAGATTATCCCTGGTCGGGTTTGGCAATCTGATGTAAACGAATATATGATTTGCTCACCAGACGGCGAGTTTGAAGATGAGACAGAAGCCGTAGAGATTAAGTGTTTGGATAGTTGGAAAGTAGTAAAAGCTTACTATGAAAAACATCCACCTTCCGAATACAAGCCGCAGATTATTCAGTACTTTGTAGTTAATGAAAAATTGAAGAAGCTTTACTTCTGTATCTACTCAGACGTGTTCTCAAATCCAGATTTAGGATTACAGATTTTTGAATTAAATCGAGAAGACTATAAAGAGGAAATCGAAATAGTAAAGCGAGTAGAAAACGCTACTCTTGAGCTAGTAGAAAAAGAAGTCCAAAAATTAATGTTCTAAGGAAAGGATAAGGGGTATGACGGACGAAGAATTGAAGAATATGAAATTAAGCGAGGAAGATTTGAAAGAATCGACATATTTTACTGAAGGTGTTCACGCTGTAACAATCACCGAAGCTACTTTTGAAAAAAATGCAAATGATAAAGTGTTTCTGAATGTAAAGGTTCAAGGTACAAACGGCGAACAAGGCGATGCCAAGTTATGGTTTACTGGTGCGGCAACGCCTTTTTCTGTTGATAAAATCCGTAAGATTTTTGTACATAATGCAAAAGATGATGAGCAGAAACAGAAGATTCGTGATTTTTTCAAATCTATGAAGAGCCTATATGAAATGTCTCAACTAATCCAGAAATTGCCAGGAAAGTCTTGTTGGTACACAATCCAAAAAACAGAAGAGACATATATAGATAATAACGGTGACGAGAAATATCGATATGAGCGAAATATCTGGGGATATGAGCCAAAGCTGAAGAGTAAATCTGGAAATATTGCTGAAGACATTGACCTTAGCGAGCCTGTCGATTTGAGCGAAATACCTTTTTAGGAGGTTAAATGACGAGAAGAAAAAAAGTCTATCTTCTCGAAACTGACAACGGGTTTACAATCCGAATTGTAGACCCAGACATCAGTTTTATGAGGAAGTTTAAGTGGACGTTTATAGATAACAATTTAGTAATCTCACGAAGATTGAATCGGGGGGAAGAGAATGACTTCACAGAGATTAAGGGACGTAAACAACTGCACAACGTATATTGTCAAAAACGAAACGCTAAGCAGAAATTTTACGACAAGGAAAGAGGCTCGAGATTTTAGAAAGAAATCTGGCGGTACTATTCGAAAAATAACAACTTTAGACGGTTTTATCACAGAGGACAAGCTAATATGGTAACCGTCAAAGATTTGTTCAAAAAAGAGCGGGAGGCGTGGCTAGAAGAGGCTCGTGTAACCGCTAAGAAACTATTAGAGGATAAATCGCTTATCACGATCGAGGACGTCTTAAAAGAGTGCCCTCGCCCTGAATACATACACAGGAACACAACTGGCAACATATTCAGATGTGATGATTTTAAGCCTGTTGGCTGGCGAAAAAGTGAACGACCGATTATGAATGGCAGATTCGTAAGAGTTTGGCGTTTAGGAGAATAGCGTGGCAAGTCGAAAACTAATTCAGAAAGCTGATAGGATTTTCTCAAAATATATAAGAATGAGAGATTCTGAAGATGGATTCTTTATTTGTTGCTCGTGCGGTCAGAGAAAGCCTTTTGAACAGGCTGACGCTGGACACTTCATAAATAGAAGATGGATGGCTCTCAGATATGACGAGCGAAACGTACACGCTCAATGTCGATCATGTAATCGATTCGACGAAGGAAACATGATTGGTTACACAAGATTCATGCTTAAAACTTACGGCGAAGATATCGTTGATTTATTGGAAAGTATGAAAAAGCCCTATAAATGGACAGACGGAGAGCTAGAAATTTTAATTAAAGACTTAAAAAACAAAGGACAATAAATGTTTATTTTAATTTGGATAATAATTGTCATGTTCTTGCTAATTTTCATAGCTATCTCAGAATACAACATAGCTAAACAAGATGAAGAATGGATGAACGAGTTGCGAAATAAGAAACGCAATCGTAAAGAATAGGAGTAATAATGGGTTCACTACCAAAAGCTACTAGATCAAGTATTTATCAAGCCCTCTTCGAATATAAGATCCTTACACAAGCCGCTCAACTTAATATTGCTAAAGGGTACGCTAAATATGATGACCTTGTAAGTTATCAAGCTTCACTTGATGGTAAAGTTTCTGAAAGTATTATAAAGACGATGGAAAAGTTTCAAAGAGAAACAATTGAATATTGGTATTACTCTTTAATAGATAATGAGAAGAATGGTATGGTTGCGATGAAAGAAACTATAGAAGAATTAAAGGATAGAGAGGATAAAAAATGGAAAAAGAAGTAAAGCCTTACTACGAAGATGACTACCAGTCATTAGACGAGGTCGACACGGTAGACTTGCTGGAGATGAAGGAGGGTGCATTAAACGACCTGAACGAGAGCGAGCGAACTATTCATCGTATAAATCAGATATTAGCCAGTCGTGCAATTTACGCCACGCAATTGGAGCTATTTTAAGGAGAAAAAACTGATGTTTATATTTATAACTATAAAACTAGCAGAACTCATATGGGGGTTCAAAATATCTGATGATACTACAGGTGGTGTATATATGATATATGCCTTCAGTACTCTTGAACTTTTAGCAGAGTTGGTTATAGTTACGTTTATTTTTCTATATTGTGTGTTTAAGAAAGGAGCGAAAAAGCATGAAACGTTATAAACTTCTAAAAGATTTACCCACCTTCAAAGCTGGACAGTTAGCATATATCTCTAAAACAGGAAATCTTATTGCTGGTACTCCAGAAAACCAAAAGACCACAGAAACGGGCTTAATAATAATGATTTACCACGAAACTACCCTGAAAAAGTTTCCAAATATTCTCACAGAGTGGTTCGAGGAAATCGAAGAGCCGAAAGACAGCATTCACTGGAAGCCTAAAATTGGCGATAGGTGTTTTATTCTTGAGAATGCCAATATAAGACCAACAAACTATACTGGAATGTTACGTGATTACAATGCTTGGAGCACTGGCAGAGTATTCCGCACTGAAGAAGAATGTGAAAAAGCTCTTGACCGTGAACTAGCAGAAGTTAGACTACAACGAACCTCAACATTTAAGCCAGACTTTGAGAATGGCAAGGGTGGTTGGGCTGTCTATTATGACCATGGACATGAAACGCTCGCCGTGTGTGAACTTGATGACTGTGATGCTGGTGAACCTGTACGCTATGCGACTAGAGAAGAAGCTAAAAAATCCATCGAAGAAAACGAGCAAGATTGGAAGATTTATTTTGGAATTAAGGAGGAAAAATGAAAGAGTTTAGTATTCCAGTAAAAATAACCTTAGACTGTTATTTATCAGTGAAAGCCAGCAATCAAGATGAAGCTTATGAAATTGCCGATGACACCATGTACTGGGCATACCAAAATGGCGCACCAGAGCAACATAAAGACTTGTCTATTCTAGATTGTGAGATAGCAGTGGATGGTGAAGATATAGATTTAGACGAGTGGAGAGACCCGTCAGATACAGATTCGTAAATATGTACTCTACAGGTGACCTGAGCAAGTCGATAAACTGCTCAATCGGGTACAAATCGTACCCAGTAGAAAACCATTTACGACAAGTGTCGAAATTGGTTTAGAACATTAACAATTCAACCGTAGAACTGGACAGATGACTATTTTGCCCACCCGAGTCGTCTGTTCAACTGGTAGCACGAGTGTTCCAAAATGACCAACGCCGTAGAGGCGCAATTGTTGCATCCCTCGTGCTATCAACTGGCAACATCAAACCTTAAAGTAATTAACTCACTTAATGATATACAAATTGGTGTTGTCAATCGGGTATATAAGTGGCTCGAAAGCCTGAAACTAAGCCTTGCGTTGCAGCTCGCGAAGTTCCGCAACTAGAGCTAGAAAAGTAACTGCTGACTTTGCAACTTGAGCAGTGAAAGATGTGACTATACGAGTACATCTACCTTAACTAGGTAGCTCTGAGTGGTATCTCAACATCGCCCGCGAGGGAGGCAAGTCGGTCTTGCGAGGATATAGAGATTAAAATGACCATCTCGGCAAATCATCATCAGCTTGTATACCCGTCCAGTTCTGCGGTTGAGATAAAGGAATAAGATAATGTCTAGAATTAAATCAGCCAAACGCTACAAGATATGGGGAAGTAGAGGCTTCTGTTGTAAGTTTGAGGACGGATGCAAAGCTGCATATGTAATCGCTAATCGAGTATTCCGTAGAAAAACCCGACAATATCTTAAGCTTGTTAAAAATGGAAGGGAGATAGAATAATGAGTGAAACAGTAGGACGTAAAGGAAAACTTATTCTCTGTAAAAAATATAAAGATGCTGACGAACTTGAGGCTAACTTACAAGAGTTTTGGAAAAGCATACCAGTAGAAGAACGGGGCAGATATTACAAGGATGTAGAAGAAATCGAGGCATACGAACTCGAGGATAACGGCTATGTCGTTATTGATGGAAATTGTATTTATAAAGTTGAATTAGATAAAGATTTCGACGCATATGATAACTTTGTTGAAATTACTCAAATTCAAGATGGTGTTTATAAATTCGTAACACAGTTCTATAACGGCTCAACCGATCTTCAAGAAATGTTACAGGAGGGTTTTGATCAAACAAGGAAGAAGATGCCAATGATTTACGAAGTCAGAGTTCGAGTAGTAAAAGAAGGCACTGTATTTGTTGAAGCTAAAACTCAAGATGAAGCCGAAAAGGCTGCCACGAGGGATAGTGTCGTATCGAAACCAGGCTTTGCAGACACTATAGAGTACTATGCTGATGAGATTTATAACGCTGATAGCACTGTTGATAAATCAGATATTGAAATTATTAAGGCGGAGGACGTGTTATAATGCGTGAACTAAAAATTAGGGCTTGGTACAAGCCATATAAACAAATGTGTCAGGTTGAATCATTACGATTTGATGGGAATGGAGTTTATACAGCCGTTCTTATAGATGAGCCTTTTTATGACCGAAAACTTGTTGAGGCAGACGAGATTGTTATTGAGCAATATACAGGCTTGAAAGACAAGAACGGTGTAAATATTTATGAAGGCGACATCCTTATAGACGATACTGGTGAGCCTATCGAGTACTGGGTCGTCAAGTTTTCTGAGGGCGGATTTGTAGGCGAATGTACAGGCGTGGCTGAGCCTCTCTTTGAACTGGCAAACCTAGAGGTTGTTGGCAATATCCACGAAGACTCTGAACTGTTGGAGGAGGAATAATGACAGACGAAGTTTTAATGACTTGCATCAAGATTGTTATAGACAATCTATCTTATAAGATTGGCGATTTAACCCTGATGTACGAGCATAAACAAGTCGATCCAGACGACTTCTACAAAGAAGCTAGTTGCATAAAGAGCGATTCTGTCGAAAGTATTATGGATCTGGTTAGAGAGTATGAGGAGTCGTTGGAGAAGAAATAATGTTTGAGTCGATACGAAAATCAAGCGAAAAGCAAAATGAACTGCTTGAAGAAATCCTGGAAAAGGGCTCGTTAGAAAGTGTCCTGAAAGATATAAATCCTATCGAACCTAGTGTTACGTCTTTATATATGGATCCGTATAATTACGATGAAACAAAGAGATGTGTAAATGGCAATATCGGTGAACGTATTCTGGAAATCGTAAGGCTGTATGGAGAAATTAAATATCTGACTGAGGTAGTTCCAAAACAATACGAAACCTTCAAACATATTAAACAGGAGACGAAGCGGTACAAATGGATATGTTACAGTAAACTATAGACAATCTGTCTATATAATAATATAATTAAATTAACACGGGACTACTTGTCTCGTGTTTTTTTATTTCTTTAACAATTGGGAGTTGCTAGGTGGCGAAAGTGACTAGAAGAATAGACTACATACCGATACGCGAAGTATCTAATTTAACAGTCATATTCTACAGTCATGAAGCTATTTATGTATGCGATAGGGAATGTGTGTATGTATTTCATCGCTGGTTTGTCTACGACAGAACTTCATACAGTCGCAGTTTCTCTCCTTTTCGTAGGTTTCTAATGGAACGAAAGAAAATAACTATCCAGGAAGTCTTCGAAAGGGCGAATAAATACGATTTAGCTATTCAAAAAGCAAGAGGGTTGCCTGATTTAACTAATAGAAAAGTGAGGTTTGTGCGATGAAAGTTATTAAAGTCTATCAAAAAGAATGTGCAAGTTGCGGTCATTATAAGACGCAGATGGAACGCCTTGAAGAATACGCTATGAATAATGGATATGTAGTTCAAGTCATCAGAACGCCTCTAAGTGAAAGTTTTTATAAAGAAGCGGCTGTTTGGAAGTTACCACAACCTTTTTGCGTTATTGACAATAAAGCCTACCCGTTAGGCAAATTACCAGGAGATAAAGAATGATAGCTTTAGCCGGATTTGCTCTTGCTTATTTATTAACTGCTACGTCAGGTCCGTTTGATATATTTAGTAAATTACGCTCGATACTGCTGAAAAGAAAAGTGCGCGTTTTAGAGTGTATGGTTTGTACTGGTGTGTGGACAGTAACATTGATATGGATATTATCAATGACAGACTTTAGTTATTTGTTGAAGCCGATTTCGGCAATAGGTTTAGTAATTATTATAGTGGAGGTAATAAAATGACAGAAGCCCCTAGAAAGCAACGCAAACCCTCAGTTGGTAGGAATGGAGTCCCAACGCCACCAGGATTTGAAGCACACCCAGAACGTCGTCATAATGGCGCCTGGAAAAAGACAGAAACGGCACGATATAAATTGGAGCAGATGATAAAGCTTACCGAACAGGAGCTGGAGAAAATCTCTGAAGACCCAAATAAAAGCCTATTTGAACGTAAATTAGCCACAGCTATAAAGAAAGCTCAGTGGAAAGAGATTGAATCAATGATTAACCAGGTCTACGGTACACCAAAGCAAACTATTGAGCAAACTAACATTGAAGCGCCAAAACCGCTAGAGGATTTATCAAAGAAAGATTGATGTGTTCGGCAAGACCTCTACTTACTATAAAATTAAACGACTTAACAAACGTATTCGCATTGTTCAAGGTGGTACTAGCGCTGGTAAAACAATAGCCATACTTTTAATTTTGCTTGAGTATGCTACTAAGAATCCAGACAAGATAATAACCATCGCAAGTATCAACCTGCCTCATCTTAAGCGAGGTGCATTGCGAGACTTCAAGAATATACTCACAGCTAATAATTATTGGCAGTACTACAGAATCAAAGAGAATAAATCGGATTACACGTTTACGTTATTCAATGGGACAATGTTCGAGTTCGTATCCCTTGATGACGACAAAGCTAGAGGTCCTAGGCGAGATGTCCTATTTATCAATGAGGCTAACTTAATCAGAGAAGATGCATTTAATCAGCTAGAAGTTCGTACGCGAGAGTTTATTTATCTTGACTACAATCCAACGGCTGAATATTGGGCGCATGAATTGGTAGGACGTGATGACGTTGATTTCGTTATCGTAACCTATAAAGATAATGAAGCCCTTGAAGATAGTATTATTGCGGCAATCGAAAGGCGTCGCTCTAATAAGAACTGGTGGAAAGTCTATGGTGAGGGGCAGATTGGTGAATTGGAAGGACTAGTATTTCATGGCTGGCAATCTATCAACGAGATACCTGAGCACGCTGAACTAATGGGTTATGGATTAGACTTCGGTTTTACGAACGACCCGACAGCACTTGTTTGTGTTTATCGAGAAGCTGACGGATATATCCTTGATGAGAAGCTTTACAGTACAGGTTTGTTTAATAAGGATATCTCAGAGGTTATTCATAGAGAAGGGCTAGCTAGTGTGCTAGGAATCGCGGATAGTGCCGCGCCTAAAGATATTGCTGAACTTGTGGAGCTAGGCTGTACGGTTAAAGGAGTGACTAAGACTAGTGGTGATGTCAAACAGACTTATAGACAATGGAGTGTGAATAAGATGAGCGAGCTTAATATTAAATACACAAAGAACTCAACCAATCTACAGAAAGAATATTTAAGATATATGTGGGCAACTGATAGGTCAGGCAAAAGCCTGAACGTACCACAAGACGGCGACGACCACGCACTAGATGCCGCTAGGTATAGACTTACTGAGATGTTTATCCCACAGATAGAGTATGGTGGCGTACGATAGGTAGCGATAATAGTATTATGAATTTATTGTCACTTTTTAAGCCAAAATCTCAAGTAAAGGTTGAGGGCATTTCTTCATTAGCTAATTTTAATACAGGAGACTGGTATAGTCGTTATTGTGCAAGTAAATACGATTCTGCCTACCCAAATATTCAAGCGATTGCTAATGAGTTTATCACTATTATGCCAAAAGTCATCGACTCGAATGGCAAGACCGTACAGAACAATCCAGTTCTTAATGCCCTTTATCATCCTAATCAAGCAGATGATTTCGTTTCATTCAGCGAGAAGCTTATTGTTTCTACTTTAGTAAATCGTAATACTTTTATTTTGGTTTGGGCAAAAGAGAACGGTAGCGCTGTAAAGACTACGAATTATGGGTTCAAGGGTCAGAACATTGCTGGATTCACATTCTTAGAGCATCCAAGTATTACACGCCGTGATAATAAGACCTACTATCAAATAGGGGCTGAGACTTTTACTGAAGATCAAGTTATTGTAATCTCTGGAGGTGTTGACCCAAGCAACTTATACGCTGGATACTCACCAACCGAAGCCGCTACCCAATGGATTACACTAGACGATTATATTGCTGACTTCCAACGTGGGTTCTTCGAGAATAACGCAATTCCTGCTGGTATGTTTGTCATTGCGGCTCGTACTGCTCGTGAATATAATGATATGGTTGATCTGCTGGAATCTCGACACCGCGGCGCTGGTAAAAATGGCAATGTTACGTACTCTCACCGTCCAATCGACCCGACAACGAATAAGCCTGCTGAAGCACAGATTCAGTGGATACCATATGCACAATCTCAAAAAGATATTGATTTTGCGGCTGTGTTTGAACAGGCGAATAAGCGAATTGATATGGCGTATGGTGTTAGTCAGATTATTAAAGGCGTTGACGACCAAGCTAAATACTCAAACGCTGACGTTTCTGAACGTGGTTTTGCTAAGCGTGTTGTTTATCCACGAGCGCTTAAGATTTACTCTCGTTTAACGCATGAACTCAATCGAATTACTGGTGGAATTGGTGTTGCTATTACTTTTGATTATGAAATCCCAGAGATTGCCGACCGCAAAAAGGTTGAAGCAGAAGTCATGGCGACTAACACAGACACTATCTTAAAGCTGGTTGATAAAGGTTACGAATTAGATTCAGTCATTGACGCACTCAAACTACCTCAAAACTACAAGCTGCTTAAACTAGGCGAGAATAACAATACTGAGATAGAAAACGACAAGCCCCAAGTTGACGAGGGCGGCGAAGTGGAGAAAGCTCCAGACCCACGCACAGTAGGTGCGCTTAAAGCCGAAGCCTCTGAGTACGACAAACTATATAATATTGCGAAGAGTTTTATGCAGAGCCGTGTTGATCAAGCTATTCAAGAACTTGGTACTCAAAATGAAGCTGAAGACGACAAGCTGGAACGTTTCATAGAAGACTCATTAGCGTTAATCACTCTATTGCTTATCTCTAGCGGTACAGATCAATACAAAAAAGGCTTAGACATGGTTAAGAGCGCAGGACTAGACACTGAAAGCACTGACGAGTTTGTTCTATCTGATACTGCTAGAGCGGATTACCGTTCACATCTTACACGAGTAGCTAAATCATATG
Organism: Candidatus Nanosynbacter sp. TM7-057; assembly: GCF_022828295.1. Lineage (NCBI taxonomy): Bacteria > Bacillati > Minisyncoccota > Nanosynbacteria > Nanosynbacterales > Nanosynbacteraceae > Nanosynbacter > Candidatus Nanosynbacter sp. TM7-057. The sequence goes on from NZ_JAJQJT010000004.1 coordinate 12,118, forward strand.
ATGATGAAACCAAAAAGGTTATCAACGATACGCTAGAGCGATCGCATCTTGATAATTTAAGCGAAAGTCAGACAAGAGACTTACTGAGAGATATCATGAACACTGACGAATACAGGGTTGCCCGATTGGCTCGCACTGAAATACAGCGCTCTGAGAGTGTTGGCGATGTAGAGGCTATGAAACAGCTCGAAGCTGAAACAGGAGCAGAAATTGAAAAAACTATAAATCATCCAGTCGGCGCACATTGCCCAGAGTGTAGAGCGTTGGAAGGAATCTGGAAGCCTGTTGCTCAACCGATGATAAAACTCAATGAAGCAATAGAAACAGACGGCGGCACATGGATAAATGATTATGAAGAAAATATCGGCGGTCCTATTCATCCTAATTGTGGTGGTCGCCCGAAGTTCAGGATTAAGCAATGATAAAGATAAACTGTAGATATTGTGGTAGATATTTGTTTGAAGCAGTTACTTCTACTGCTATACAGGGTTTAATCTGCCCAAACTCTAAATGTAAAGCGAAATTGAATATTAAAGTTCTGTTCGCGACTGACTGCTCCGACAAGATAAAACAGCTTGTCTTCACTGAAGATGAGAAGCCCCCTCGCACTCACGATAGCACCTCAGAATGAAAATAAGGCAATGCTCATTTGAGCGCCGAATAATAACCTTAAAAAGGAACGCTAATGGATAAATTCTGGAAGTGGGCGAAAGCTGAAGCCTCAAACGAGTTAATCATCAATGGCACTATTGCTAGCGAGAGTTGGCTCGAGGATGACGTTACGCCAAAACTTTTCAAAGAGGAATTAGCTGCGCATACAGGCGACATTACAGTGAGGATTAACAGTCCTGGTGGTGATGTATTCGCTGGTGTATCGATTTACAATATGCTCCGTGAATATAATGGGCGTGTTGTAGTGAAGGTCGATGGACTAGCTGCGTCTATAGCGTCTCTCATAGCAATGGCTGGCGACGAAATCGTTATGCTGCCTGGTGCAATGATGATGGTTCACAAGCCGTGGACAATCGCAGCAGGAAATGCAGACGAGCTAGGACGAGCTGTTGAGATGTTAGAGAAGACTTGTGAGAGTATGATTCCAGTTTATGCAAGCCGAACAGGGCTATCTGAAGAAAAGATAGAAGAACTGTTAGCTGCTGAAACGTGGATGACTGCCGCTGAAGCTGTGGAGCTTGGATTTGCAACCGAAGCAGTAGAAGCGAAAACAAGCTTGTCTGACGCTATGAAAGCTGCCGCTAGCTATACCTCAATCGTGAAAGACGCTTGCTTGGCACCAGCTATGGCAATCGCTACACGAGTAAAAAGCGAGAAGGTCGCGGAGGAAACGACCGAAGAACCTGCTGACGATACACCTGAGACGCCAGTAGAAGATAAATCAGGTAAAGAAGAGGAGAATAAAATGAACGAGGAAATCGCAAAGGCTCAAATCATCGAGCCAAAAGAACAAGCAGAGGTTACGACAACCCCTACTGTTAATGACTATCTAAAAACTCAAGCATCAGTGCGAGATTTTACACAAGTGTTGATGGCAAACGCTGGTCGTACTTTTAATGACGTAAAGAGCGCTTGGCAAGACGTTTTGGTTAAGAATAACTTGACCGACAAAGAGTTTTTCAAATTGCCAGAGCCTGTCGTTTCTGCTATTGAAGACGCTGTAACATCAGGTGAAATCTTCAGTAAATTGAATAAGACTGGTTTGGATGTATTCAAGGTTACTTGGGACAAAGCCGATGTTGAAGCTGATACTAGCCGTGCAGGCGGACACAAGAAGGGCGAAAAGAAAGACCAACAGGTCATTGACTTTGAAAGCCGTACAATTCGCGCTGGTGTGATTTATAAGTACTTGGTACTTGACAAGCAAACTATCCGTGAGAACAAATCAACGGGTGCGTTGATGAAATACGTTCTGAACGAATTGCCTACCCGAATTATTCGCGAGGTTGAGCGTGCTGCTGTTATTGGTGACGGTCGTGAAACTAATGACAAGCGCAAGATTACGTCATTTACTTCTATTAAGTCAGACGTAAAAGCAAAGAATACCTTCGGTGATGAGTTGACTATCGCAGCTGGTATGAGCCGCGCTGAAGCTGTAGCACGAGCTAAGGACATGATCCGTACTGACGGTGAGATTGTTCTTATTGCTAAGAAAGGCTTTGCAACAAGCGCACGCTTTGAAAAGGGCGCTGACGGTAAATATCTGTTTCAGATTGGCGCAAAGGCTGAAGATGTATTAGACACAGCTACTATCATTGAGCCAACATGGTTTACTGATGCAACTGACCCAGACTACGACGCATACGTTGTTGTGCTTGGTGCGTACAAGACGGTTGGTGATACTTCTGTAGAAGCCTTCACTAACTTTAAGCTTGAGACCAACGAGGAAGAGTTCTTGCAAGAGCTTTACATCGGTGGTGGCTTGTCTGGCTTGAAATCAGCAATCGGTTTGAAGAAAGCTTAATAGAAAGGGAGCGTTGAGATATGCAATACAATTTGACTAAAGAACAAGTTGAGGGCTATTTACAACGCTCCCTAACTTCATTTGAAAGCGGCAACTTTGATAACCTATTGCGAATAGCTATCAGTAAGCTTGAAGCGTTGATTTGTAGTAAAGTCGGCTATATAGAAGAAGAGCGAACTTTTCAGGGTAGAGACGGGATGAGGTCTGTGTTTATTGGTCTTTGTTCTGAAGTTAAATCTGTTAAAGTGAACTCTAACTCGGTCGACTTTGCCACTTATCTAGGAGATAACGCTAGTCAGCTTTGTGACAACATAGTACTGAATAAGCCCACAAAACATACTGACGTAATAACTGTTCATGGTGGATTTGGTTTGAAAGTAATTCCCGAAGAACTAGTTCAAGTTATATCTGAATTGTTTGCTGTAAAACTTGCTGGAGGGGATAAGATTACTTCTAAAAAGGTCGAAGACTTCAGTATTACTTACGATAAGACTAGCGAGTTAGACAGGATTATTGAGAACTATAAGTCAATACTTGATAAGTACAGTCAATGTAGTCAAATCACATTACGTTCAGGAGAGATAAGAAATGACCGTATTCGATGTATTTAAGTCGACCCCTTACATTTTTTTGGAAATTACCAAAGGAACGGTACGTGGCGACCTTATAAAACACCACACAGGTTTGTCTGGTGTCTTTAAGCAGCGTAGTGGGGTTACGGCATCAAACAACATTCAAGTAACTGATTCGACCGCGACACTGCATGTAAAGCCTGTCGATTTTATAGACTTTACAAGCACTAACATGTTTGTAGGTCATGGCGTTCAAGTCAATGGAGTTTCTTATCAAATTGTAGGCGCGACTGCTGGCATGAACTTCGATACTGATACATTAGAGCATTACACTCTGACTCTGGAGCGCGCAGATTATGGAGACTACTATGGTGAAGCTCAAGAATAATATTGACGCTTGGCAGAGAATTCAAGCAGTGAACGCTAAAAATAAGAGAAAGGGTATTGCTCAGGCTATAATGTCACGAGCGCAAATGCTAGCGCCAGTTGATACTGGAGCACTAAAGCAAAGCGTACGACTAGTCGATAATGGTGATACTACAAGTGTTGTATTCGGTGGCGGTGATGTTCCATACGCAAAACGCCGTCACTATGAAAACAAAAAGAACCCACAAACGTTGAATTATCTAGAAAAAGCAGGCGAGAGCGTGAAGAAACAAGTTGATTTTAAGGGAGGTCTTCGATGAAAGTATTTTCACTGTCGCTTTTGAAATATCTAGAAAACAACGAATTCGGTGAAATTGATAAAGATTTATTCTGGAATAAGCTCACTCTCGACAGGAAAGGCGTTTATATCTCTGATATAGGCGGCAACCAGTCGAGAGGCGTTCGTCCTACATATTCATTTGAACTTTATTCACGAGGGAAAGATGATTTGGACGGATACAAGAGATTGGCTAGAATATCTGAATTTCTATCTAATAAGCTCGGCGTAAGTATATCTTTACCTGAGACCAGTTACACAGAGGAAGGCTTTGATTGTGTGGTTTTCGAATCAATATCAATGCCAACATCTGTCGAAAGGGACACTCAGGGCAGAATGATTTACGCAATAACGGGGCTTGCAAGAATTAACTAAAAGGAGGAAATATGAACGTAGAAGAGTTCAAGAAAGCACTAGCAAAGCAGAATGGACCAAAAGAAGTCTATCTAGGTCAGCTAGTAATCCCACAGGATATGCTGGGAGACATCGCCGTTAAATACCAAGGCGGAACGACAGAAACTGAAACTCAAGGCGGCACAATCCGACGTCCAAGCGGTCGAGCTGACACGTCAGAAGTAACACTTACTCTTTACTTGGCTGGTCCAGAAAGTGTGAAGGCTGTTTACGCTGGACTATACGAGGCGGCATCAGGCGCAAAACAGACAGTTGGAAGTGTAACTTGGGGTGCTGGAGCTTGCGCAAGTTCTGCAACTACCGTTCCACTGCACATTCACCCAGTATGTGAAGCTAATGACGACTTTGATGTTCACGTATATAGTGTAACGCTACCAGACAGCTTTGATACTACATTTTCAGCTAGTGGAGACGATTCAACTTTGGAATTAACCTTCCAGATGAACCGCACAGCTAAGGGCTTCTTCCGCTACGGACCAGGTCTGAAAGACAAGAAGGGCAAGTATGACCCTCAAACTCAGACAGTGAAACCACTTGAGGCGTAAGCTAACTGTGAATAAGAATACCGCTCGTTTGAGCGGTATTTTGTTATCTAATATTTCTTGCGACAGTCTAGTTTCGTATCTTTTTCAACCACATATGCAGCATTGAAATGAACTCGCGGAATGACTACTTGGTATTTTTTTGTAGAATTTGCTGGGACTTTATCAAATGAGTATTCTTTAGTGACTGTAGGATTTGTTTTGTCTGAAGGCTGTAGAGTAATTTTACATGTTGCATTCATGTCTTTGTTTGATGAGTTTGTTAGCTCGAAGTTAGTAACCATATTAGCGACGTCGTATTGTTCTGCGAGTGCGGAAGCCGTGCCTGTTATTTTCCCAGATTGAGAGTCTAGAGCTTGCATTAAAGCACCTGCTATGAGCATAGCTAGAAGCGCAAGACCGATAATTTTAGGTATCATTTTTACACCTTTAGGCTGATATTTCCAGTTCAGGTCTTGTGAGAGTTTCTTATATCTCTTATTGTAAGTTTTTTGGTCGAGCGTTCCGTTGTCAAGCTGCTTTATTAATGAATGTAGCTTGTCGGCGTCCTCTTGCGACAATTTTTTAATAATTTTTTCGTCCATTTATACATGCCTCATTGAAATTTAATTTAATGATTATACATTACCACATCTTGCCCGAAAAGTCCCTATGCTCACGATAAAAGCTCAAAATTATAAGATGAAAGGGTAAATAATATGACAATTAAATTAAATCTATCAAAATATCAAGGTTATAAAGAGGTTGACTTCGGTGAACCATACGGAGTATTAAAAGTACGTCCGCTAGGATCGAATGAAAGCCTAGAGATTAATAAGATTACACGATTATCTGTCAAAGCTATAAATGAACTAATGGCACTACAGGCAGAAATCCAGAAGATTGACAGGTCAAAGATCAAAGACGACGACAAGAGCGTTGTTGAGAAAATAGACCGCGGCAATAAGCTTTTGGCGGAACGAGAAGAGCTTGCAGAAAAAGAGATTAAGATCTATGCTGGCTGTTTTGATGACTCTAAAAAAGCAATGGAAATGCTAGGTAGCTTATCTAGTTTAGCTATTCAAGATTTGTTTAATGATATCTTTTCTAGCAGAGAAAGTAGGCGTAAATAGTGGCAGTAGTAAACTTAAAAGACTTGCTCACACCTGAAGAGAAGGCACGTGTTGAGCAGCGATATAAGGATCGCACCACGCGACAAGCCACTGGAGCGAAAGTCGCACCTGAGATGTGGATTATTGCTAAATTAGGTGTGTATCTTGGCTGGGGCGCAGTCGAAGCAGTGAAGCGTGGATATATTGAATCATTCGAGAAGAATGGTGACAGTTTTGAGAAAGTTCTTGTTCCGTTTACTTTAGACGAGGCTTTGATGCTAATTGATGCCGCAGACGCTGTACATAACCAAATGACCGCTAAGAATCAATCAGCGACATATTATGCGACTGCTGGTGCGTTTTCCAAAGAAGGATTTAGTGCGTTAGAAAAAGATTTGAAGAAGAGGTCGGAGATAGCATTCGATGAGTAACGTTGGCGAGATTTCATATGATGTCAGACTAGCTTTAGATAAGCTAGATGCTGATATTGGTTCTGTGAAATCAAAGCTTGACGGTCTTAAGAAAGACGGCTCCAATTTAGAAAAAGGTCTGGCTGTAGGCGCAAGTGCCGCCACCTCAATGTTACTTTTAGATAAAGCCATAGGACTTGTCTCAAATTCAATTGGTGGAGCTGTGAGGCGTGTAGACACGCTGAATAACGCCGCTCGTGTGTTCCGAGCAATGGGACAATCTGGCGATCAAGTTTCCGCATCAATGAAGCAGCTCGAAGCTGATATTAAAGGGCTACCTACATCTCTTGACGAAGCTGTAAGAGGCGTGCAACGTCTTGTCGCTGTTTCTGGTTCAATGGTCGCTGGAGAGCAGGCGTTTAAGGCTATAAACGACGCTATTCTAGCATTCGGCGGTTCAAGCGCTATGGTGGACAATGCTATAACACAGCTCTCGCAGGATTTTGGACGTGGAGCTGTTCAAGCTCAGACGTTTAATTCATTATTAAATTCGGGAATGACACCTGTTTTGCAAGCAGTCGCAAAAGAGATGGGCGTTACAATGGGTACGCTCAAAGAAATGGGCAGCGAAGGTAAGTTATCTGCTGAGCAACTCACTCAAAAGCTTATAGAATTAGATCACAATGGAGGCGGAGGTCTTGAATCTCTTGATTCAATGGCGGAAAAAGCGACTGGCGGTCTTCAGACTTCATTTACGAATATGCAAACTGCTGTCGCTCGAGGAATGGCTAACCTTATTCAAGGATTAGGAGCAAGCAATATTGGAGCAATTTTAGCTGGAGTTGGCGCAGGAATAGAAACTGTATTGAATGCTGTTGGTGGGTTGGCTGGTGCTGTTGGTGCATTGTTGGCTCCATTTAGCGGTGTTATACAGGTCGCAGGCTCAGGAATCGTAACATTTGCGCTTGTTGCTGGTGGATTATTTATATTGCAAAAAGGATTCCTGTTAGCTCGAGCAGCGATGATAGCGTTCTCAAGTCATCCAATCGTAGCTCTGTTGTCTGCTATTGCGGCTGGTGCGGTGATGGCGGCACAGGCATTTGGAATGCTTGGTTCTGCGGCTGGTGGTAGCGGAGAGAGCGCTGAAAGTCTAAAGTCTCAACTGGCAAGCGTTGATGCTCAAATAGCGCTACTTGAGAAATCTGCTGGTGGTTCGTCTAAAGGTATGGAAAAGGCGGCAAAATCCGCCAAAAAGCTAACCAAGGAGCTAGACAAGCTAGAAGCTCAAGCGTCTAAAATATGGAGAGATTATAGCCGAGACTTAAATGACATCCGCGTCAAACATGAAGACACAATTAAGGACCTAACTAAACAAATTGCCGAGGAAAATGCCAACTATGACGCTGAAATAGCCAAACGCTCTGCCTCATTTAGAAAATCTCAAGTCGAAGAAATCAGAGAACACCAGAGTAAGGTTCAAGCTTTAACAAATCAGATTAGGTTTTTGCAAAACTTTAATAACTCTTACAATGCTCAGAAGCTTGCTGAGCTACAGTTTGCATTAGACAAAGAGCAGGCACTATACGACGAGCAATTCGCGGCAAACCAGGAGAAATTAAACGCCGAGAACGATGCCGACAAACTCAAAAGAGATCAGAGGCTAGCTGATTTACAACAACAACTTAACACTGAATTAGCATTTCAAGATAAGCACCGTGCTGATTTAGCTAGTGTTCAAAATATGATTAAGCTTGATGAGATTGAAAGTCTCAAAGAGCGACGCGATGAACAATTAGCCACACTTGAACAGCAAAAACAAGACGCTCTATCTAATAACGCCGAAACAAATGCGGGTATTCTTGCAAATAATGGAGAGACCTTAGAGAAGCTGAAAAAACAAAGAGAAGAACTAAATAACAAATTGAAGACTCTCAACCAGCAACAGGCAGACGACGGAAAGTATACGTTCGGCAAATTCTTAGATGATATGTGGCGAGCGACTGTGGACTTCTTCGATTTTGGAGGTGGTCGATTCTGGAAGCCAATGCGCGACTCTTTGGGTAATTTTGGTTCTTGGGCGGCAAACCTAGGAGTTGCGGCTTGGAACGGCGTTATCGGTATTGGTAAAGGAATGATAAACGGCTTGATAGCGCAAATCGAGAGGGTCATAAACAAGCCTATAGATCTATTAAATGGAGCCTTAAATATCATAAATAAGATTCCTAATGTTCACATACCTAACATTCAGAGGTTCAGTCTTCCAAGGCTAGCAAAGGGTGGTGTTTTGACTACAGCTACACCTGTTATCGCTGGTGAATATTTAGGAGCTAAGGCTAACCCGGAAATCGTTACTCCACAAAAAATTATGGCAGATACGTTTACTAAAGTACTAAAAGAGACTAATACACAGCCATCGCAACAAATCACCATCAATGTGAGCGGCGTATTCGCAACTTCTCCTGACGAAAGAAGAAAAGTTGCTGACCAAATTATGCAGGCGTTTGAACAGAGCCAGAAAGCGAGGTTCGCATGAAAGAGATGACATTAACCGATTCTACAGCTTCAAAAACTTGGAATCATGAATACATTTCAAGCCCATTTTCTGAGAATTCTAATTTTGGAGAGACAGACGTTACTGTTTTGTCGGGAAATGTATATACAGACTACGTTTATCACAAAAGAGTTTGGACTAATATTTTTGGTCATTTAACAGCAGATGAGTTCGCTGAATTGTGGGGCTTTGTTCAAAGGCAATATACGACTAATAGATATCCACTACTTACATTATCTGACGGCTCAGCTACTAATACCCCAGTGAAGATTTCTATCAGTAAAAAAGACGTCATAAACCTGTGTGGTGATGTAGAGGGTATTACTTTAACGATGGTCGAGACTGAGCAGAACTTGGGACAATAAAATGTTAGTTACTAGCGATAGATTTAAGAAGTTAGCGAAATCTTGGGTTAGACCGCTCACGTGGCGTGTTGCCATGGCGTGGGATAAAACTCGAAATGAAAATATCTCGTGGGGAGTATACGACCAATCGACATATGGAGGTGGTGATTTATACGCGTCAGATATCGCAAGTCAGCCACCTGTTCAGATATGGGACACCTATGCATACACTGATATCTCAAATAGGATTAAATCGATTGCAGTTAATCGTTCCGTTGAGTTTCCATATTCGGTACAGTCAGCGATTGCTGATTTTGAACTAGCTAATCACGACGGTTATTTTGTGCCATATTCAAACAGCCCAATCGCAAAATATATTAAGCCAAACATTCCTACTCGAGCGTGGCTCGGTTTCGGTGAAGAAAATGCACCACAATTTGTGGGACTTACTAATATGTTGCCTGACGCAGAACCAGGAAAAGCAGAAGCCTCAGTTTCGGCTTTTGATTTTCTAAACTGGGCATTATCTCAGCCTCTGCCTGAATTGCCACCAATGGCTTATAAGAAAACAGACTATATTTTAACTGAGATATTCAAAGGCTTAGGGTTTGCACCACATCAGTTTACTTTTTCAGGGGCAACAAATATTATCCCTATATTTTTCCCGAACAAAAACGACTCGTTAGCTGATATTGTTAAAAAATTAGTTCAAGCTGAGAACGGCAGGTTGTGGCAAGACGAGGAAGGGTTAATAAGATTCAAGGGGCGCGGCTCTGACATCGCAGAAGATATTCACTATAAACTAGATAACGACAACGTCATATCGATAACACCATCGAAGAATTCAGGTATTGTTAATCACATTAAAATTAAAACACCTATTCGTGTTATCGCACCGTATCAGATGGTTGCAGAAAAGACCTCAAGCGGTAAAAATACAGATAATCTTTGGGTTGTAAAGCACGGACTACCGATTGTGCGCGAAGTTAGTTTGTCTGACCCGTGTGCTGATTTAATTGAGCCAAAATTGGGTGAGAATGCTGATGTATCATGGTTCACAGCAAAAACCGCCAGCGGAACATTTGTCGACAGAGGTGTGAAATGCTCGCTAAGATTGACACCTAGCAAAGCAATATTAACATTCACGAATGATTTGCTTTATCCAGTTGAGATTGACAGAGTGTTTCTTTGGGGCGAGCCTTCAAAACAGATTGATGAATTGGATTATGAAGCGTTTGATGACAATTGGAGCGACGACGAAGACCACTTATTAGAAATAAATGACAATCCTTTTTTTGGGAACTACGAAAACGCTAGAGCATTTACACAATCGATATTTAGAGGCTATGCAACGTATAGCCCGATGTTGGAGTTAGAAGTTAAGGGTTCTCCAGCGATGCAAATAGGGGATTCGATTAAGCTCGATACTCGACTAGCGAGTGGAGTTTATCAAATTATCACAATATCTCAGAAATTGAGCGACAGTAAATTAACTACTAAATTAAAAGTCAGAAAAACTAAAGTTTACACATTCGCACAATATGATAGGTCAGTTTATAACGGAGAGGAAGTGTACGCATTCTAATGAAAGAAGTTCTAAAATTAAAAGGTTCAACTATTATCTCATCGATCACTGGACAACTGCGAATCGAGGAAGGTTCGGGCAGGCTTGTTATTTATGACCCAATAAACCGTAGAGAGCTTGTTGTACTCGACGGAAGCGGGTTGCTGTTTTCTGACGGAGCCTATAAGCGTATTAAGATCGGTGCTTACGCTGCTAGGGTCGGTCTGTGGGTAAGTAAAGAAGGTAAAGACGTTGTAGAGCTTTTGGAGCAGAAATGATAAAAGATTTTGTATTATCTAGTGATTATCCAATTGATCAGGTAATCTATCGTAGCGATACTGTACCAGTACCAGTCAACGCACACGATTATAACGACATAACTATACCAAATACTTATGGCTCTGCATTTTTGCCGATAGCACAATTTTCAACTTCTAGTGATTTTTCGCAAAATGCATTCGAGGTGAATACTAGCGGTTTCAATAATAGAGGTGAATATCAGTATTTGTCGAATGTTCGTGTAGATAATAATTTAATCTATATAAGCACGTCAAATAGAACCGATGCTGCTGCTACGTTTTATTTCCGAATCATAGGATTCGCTTTAGAACCTCATAGAAAAGCCTCGTTCACAAGTCATTATCACGACATGACTTTTAATACCGACAACAATCAGCTAAAGCTATACAAGGCTGGAACTGTGCTTGTTAATACTAACGAAGAAATTCGGATTGTGCATAACCTTGGATATAAACCACTAGTCCTCTTATGGTTGGAGCAGAACGGACAGATAAGCTCTTTGTCTTATGCATCGCTAGAGTTGTGGGCTAACAGTGGATATAGTGCGTTCGTAGATAAGACTGCACTAACATTGTCGTATAGAGAAGAATTTTTTAACACCGTCATAAAATACCATTATAGGATGTACGCTGATGAATAATTATCCAGATGACTTTAATATTAGTAGCGATTACGCGACTATCAGCACTACTGGCGGAAGTGTTATGAGTCTCACTCTACCTGGTGGTATATCGATAGCAAGCAATACTGTGTATTTTCAAAAACAAGAGATTAATATGACTAACGTTGGGATTTTAAGATTACTAGTTAGCACCTCTACAAATCCAGACAGAGCTATCACGGCGTCTAAAATAGACTTCGTAAGGACTTTTGCGGTTTCAGGCGGCGGCACAACACCTACTTCTGTGCTTATTTCTGGCTGGCGCGAATCAAAAAATAAAATAGTGTGCGCACTGTCAATATTTAATCCGTACGATACTTCTATTATTAATCAGAATGCAACAGAGACGTTCTATATAGACGTACGGACTATGACGTTCCCGTATTAGATAACGACAAGAAGTCATAATTTATATTATGAACGAAAAACCAGAAGTATCAGCAAAAGAATTCGGAGCGCTGGAAGCGGACGTCAGACACATTAAAGAAAGCGTCGACAAGCACACTACTACACTAGAGCGAATTGAAAACATCGCACAAGCGAATGTTACTCAAGCTCAGCTAAAAACATACATAGCAGAACACGAAAAAGAATCAGAAGAAAAATACGTAAAACGTACTGAAATCGAAGGTGTTATGAACTTCTGGAGCTTAGTAACAAGCAATTTAGCGAAATTATTTGCTATAGCACTTGTAGGATTGGCGATTTACGCAACAAACAACCTTATTCAGCAAAATAAAGCAGTTACGGAATTACAAGAAGAAGTTCAACAAACAGTAAGGAGGAAATAATGCCAGTTCGACAAACTTACGAACCAAATCTAAACATCGGCGCTCAGAGTGGTTGGTGCTTGCAATATGTTGACGATGCCATCAGTGCACCATCTCGAACACCGAGCGCTCAAGCGGCATACTTAAACGAATTAAACGCAGGTCGTATAAACACAGGTCCCGCACCTGTTGGTATTTGGGTGGTTGGATTTTTGGGATTTTCAAGAGGTATTTATGCAGATTATGGACACGTATTCTTAATGCGAAAACGCGCCGACGGTTCAATTGAAATCCACGACAGTGAAGTGCATTCGTGCTCTAGGAGCATCTATAACAGCATTGAAGAACTGATGAACTGGATGGGAAACTATGGACCAGACTATCTAGGTTACTCATATTGTTGCGATGGCAGATGTATTGCCGAAGATTATGACGAAACTCAGCCGACAGACAGGAAACTGGAAGAAGACGGCAATGCTCGCGACGAAGCTAACACAAATTCAGCTATTTTTCAGGAACTAGAAAAAGGCGACGTCATTGCGATGAAAGGCTATGTTACGAATGGTCAGCCTATCGCTGGAGATAGTGTTTGGTACGTTACAGCACGTAGTGGAAAATATATGAGCCGTCAGCTATTCGAGGATAAAGATTTACACGATTTACCAGATTTGACACCTCAATCTGCACCTCAACCAAAACCAGAAGAACCACAAGAAGATTACAGCAAGATTATATTGGATGTCTCAAATCATCAAGACGACTCTATTGTAAATCATTTTCATAAGTTCGCTGGCGTTATTCTTAAAGCTGGACACGTCGGTCAATCATTCGGAGGCGATGCGAATAAAATCGACCCTAAGCTAGTTAAATTCGCTAAAGCTGCAGGAGATAAGCTACTAGGTATTTACTGGTTGCCTTATTTTTCAACCGAAGAAGAAGCTAAGACTGAAGCAGAGCGTTTTATTGAAGCTCAAAAGCTTGTCAACGCACCACTTCTATTTGTCGACTTAGAGCCAGATTTTGAAGGTACACTCGAGCAATTGAAGCTATTTAAGAACTTAGTCTTACAGAAGACTGGTAAACAAGTGTTCACTTACGCAGGTGAAGCTATCATTCAGAAACTAGGCTTGGATAGAGTAGATTGGTACCCGAATTACGGGACTAAAGACAATTACGCACACGGCTCGCTTATTCATCAGTTTACAGAAAGCGGAAAGGTTGACGGATTTAATTTGGATTTTTCAACGTCGAAAATATCCATAGACGAATTAAAGGCGATGAGTAAACCTCAGCAGCCTGAGACGCCTGAAATAAAACCTGAAACTAATCCGAAACCTGAAGTAAAGACTGAAAAACCAACTAAAAGCTTACTACAGCTAATTATCGATTTTCTAATGAGTATTTTTAAGTTTAAGAAATAAGGAGGAGCTATGAAACTAAAAGCACTAAAGAACATTGACTATAAAGATGTAGCTATTCGCGCTGGATGGACATTCTTACAGACGTTTATCGCGACATTTTTACTTGCGGGCGTAAACTTAGTAAACTTGCTATTCGCTGCAAGCTGGCACGAATTATACGCTTTAATAATGGCTACCGCACTGTCTGCAATTGCGGCTGGATTGTCCGCAGCTAAGACTATTATTCTAGACTTAGTACGACAGATGAAAGAAGCCGTTGAATAATTCAGAGAGTTCTGTAATCCTATAAAAAACTACTACTTTTGATCGAGGGTAGTTTTTTATTTGGTAAAATTAAACTTATGTTAAAACGTATTATCATTAGACTTTATAAAGAATATCGCTACATCTTCTACGGGAAGTGAGTTTTCCACAGGGTTAACAAAAAATCTCTGACTTTTTTCATAAAATGCACGCAAAATGCTTGCATTATGAATGTAACTTTGCTATAATTAAGACAGTCAAGCGAGGCACATTAACAATTAGGAGCACACAATGATAGAACAAATCACAATCAAAGCTTTTATCGGAAGCAATAACAAGACTAAACAACTTGAGGTCGACAAGATAATATCAACCGTAAACGCTAATCACGAAGCTTTCACTCTCGACTATCCAGTCATCGGATACTGGAGAAGTGAGGCAGAGGAAACGGCAGTACTCTATCTATCAGACGAACGACAAAAGGTGATGAACACGCTCAACGAATTAAAGGAGGTGTTAGACCAGGAAGCGATCGCCTATCAGATAGAGAATGACTTACAACTAATATAAAACCAAACGCCTCGCTTGGCGCTAGGGTGCTCTAAAGAAAGGAAAAGTTATGCCAATAATAAATCGAATTGTAAAAAAGAACGGTAAGATTATCAAATCTAAGGTTGAGATACCTACGCCAGTTTATAACGTACGAATTAAACAGGAAGTATATGAACGGCTTGTGGTGCTAGCTGCTGAAAATGGTCGCAGCATAACTGGTGAGATAAACTACCGCCTTGAGCAGTCGCTTAAAAAGTAGTATGATAGCTGGGCAGTTGTTGTGATTTGCAGCTGTCATTGTGGGGCACTCCGTTTTCGGGGTGCCTTTTTTTACCCTCTGAGAATGGGGGCGTTTTTGATGCTCACGATAAAACCTCAAAATTATATCTATGGATAAATCAAATTTGAATAAGGTCTTTATTTGGTCGTCAATTCCAAATATAAATCGACTTCATAAACAGCCAAATGGAAATACTGTTCGAGAAAATGGCGTCGCCGTTTTTACGCCTAGTATAATCTGGCACTACTCGAAAAACTACGAGCTGAAAGGTAAGCATCCGTTCAGCCTCATTTTATGCACATTAGAGCCAAGCGAAATTATTATTGACGAATTCTTAGATTCTATAGCAAAAAAGATTGACGAGAAGCTTTTAAGTAATGTTTTTGCAGAAGAGTTTTCGCCAATGATATTACCAACGGGCGATATTTTTAAGGAGGAAAAATGAGCTTACCACATCCAAACATAGTGTTCACGCCGCTAACAACAATCACGGCTCAAGACCACAATAACCAAATGGCTAATGTAGCGTCTTTAGCCGACGGTACTGGAGTAAATGACGGCGCTATTGTTGGTAACAAGTTGAAGAATTCAACGGTTACAGCCGACAAGATAGACTTTACGACTATGCCGCTCGAAGAAAAAGTAAAAGTAAAGCGAAA
>NZ_JAJQJT010000006.1:0-2660 GCF_022828295.1 Candidatus Nanosynbacter sp. TM7-057
CTGTTCAACGAACGGAAAATCCGGCTGTTCAACGAACGGAAAATCCGGCTGTTCATATAGATAACACTATAGATAACACTAAGAATAATATTAATAGTGAAGTTAGTAAAAAACTATTAGACCTACTAAACAAAAAAACCAAGCGTAATTTCAGAATACTTCCACGAGGCTACAAAGAAACCTTGAAGAAGTTCTCATTAGAAGAAATTGGTAAAGCGCTAGACATACTCGTTGAAGACGATTGGCACTCAAAGAAGATTAACGAATTAAAAAGCGACTATCTGCTCAGAGCCTCCACGATAGACAACATGCTCTCAAAACGAAAAAAGCAACATGAAGGCATGGCAGACCTAGACGAGTTAATGGGAGATGGTTCATGGATGGCTTAAAAATCGATTTAGAGGACGCCTCAGAGGATTTTGTGGCAGAAAGGATAAAATACCACAATGAAGAGATAAAGTCGCTCAGAAACGATTACATGACGTTACAGGACATATCTAGGACTAGTCAGCATGCCGACGAATACGAAGAGATATTCCAAACGATTGAAGACAAAGCAAATTGGCATAAATCAAAAATCAGGGAGATAATACGTGGACAATTTAACCTATCTTAAAGCTAAAATCGAATCACTAAAGAAGTCTGACCGATTAGACCTTTACGAATACGTGCTTGGAGCGTCTGCTAAAACTGCTAAATCCGCAGCTCAAGAGCTCGAATTCACGATGATGGCAGACTATCACGACGAAATCGAAGAGCGCATGAAAAACTGGGGTAAAATCATCGGATTAAGAACAGGGAACTGGGTGCTTGATCGCATGACAATGGGATTAGCACCAGGAGAGCTAACTGTTATCGGTGGAGCCACAAGTAATGGTAAAACAGCTCTAAGTATGAATATCGCGGCTAATGTCGCTAAGCAAAACAAATCTGTTTTATTCGTTACTTTGGAAATGACTCACGGTGAAGCTGGTGTTCGATTTAGAAAAATCCTTGGTGAAACAGAATACGAAAAGTGTGCGGCTGGAATATTCTTCCAAAAAAACGATGAATTAAGCTGGCACTCAATTGACGGATTGGTCCGAAAAGCCAAAGAAGAAGCCAATTGTGAACTGGTCGTGATTGATCATCTTCATTACTTTACGCGAGAAATCCAAAACGTCGCCGAAGAATTAGGAAATATAACAAAAGAACTAAAGAAGAACGCAATCAGGCATCAGATTCCTATCATTCTAATCAGTCATACACGAAAAGCACCAGACAGCCACACACGAAAGACTGGAATAAACGATTTGCGAGGTTCGAGCTATATTGCACAGGACGCGGATATCGTCTTAATGGTTGAACGAAATATGAAAGATTTTCCGAATGATATCATCGTTACTTTAGAGAAAAACCGTAACAGGTACGGTTGTAAAGTTGGTACATCTTACCACTTTGAATTTAGGGAGCTTAAGGTGATTGAACCAGCTAGAAATAGTAGGTTCGACACGTAGGACTTTGTGAATTTTACACTATGCAGACACGGCTAGACATGGCAAAATTAAATAAGAAATTAGCCATATCTACTGCCGAGTTGATGACCGTGTGGGTGGTCTGAAAGCAACACTAGTTGGGCACCTCAAAATCCTACATTTTAACTTAAATTGTGGGAGAATTATGGATAAAAGTACTACGTTGGAGCGTGCGTTGTTTTACTTTGTGAAACATAAAGAAGCACATGGTAAAGCTACCAATACGACAAAAGCAACTTACATTTGTATTCTTGAAGACTTTATCAAATCGATAAAAGCCGATACGGTTAGCGACTTAGATATTTTGATGATTGATAACTTTATCGACACCTTATCTTTGAAAAACTACAAGCCGAAAACTATCAAAAATAAAATTGTAGTCATTAGAAGTTTTATCAAATTTTTATATGCTAAAAACCTTATAGACATCAGACCTGAGGCAATTGAAATACCAAGAACCGTTGAAGTCGAGGCTAATTTTTTAGATGAAGAAGAACAATGTGCTCTGATAAAATCAGCTAGAAATCTAAGAGATAAAGCCTTGATTATGACTATACTAAGCAGTGGATTGCGGGCTTCTGAAATCTTAAATCTCAAGGAAGATGATTTGTACAGAAGATCCCTTATAGTTTCTAGGGGAAAAGGTGGAAAGCCAAGAGTAACTTTTATCGATCCTCTAACTGAAAAGTCTATTAGAGAATATCACCACAAAAGAGAAATAGACTCTGTTTTTGTTTTCACAAACTCTTTTGGAAAGCCTCTAAGCCGACAATATCTCTCAAGAATGATATCTGAAACCGCTCTAAGAGCTGGGATTAAAAAGAGAGTAAGCGCGCACACTTTAAGACATAGTTTTGCTACTAATATGTTACGAAAGGGAGCAAGAATTGAAGACGTTCAGCCTTTAATGGGGCATTCTAACATCTCGACTACTAGATTGTACATGCATTTTACTAATGAATATTTAAGAGAACGCTACGATATGTTCAATAAAGATATTGACAAAACGCTCGCGGTTTGCTAAGATAAGAGTATCAAAGTTGAAAGACTTTAGTATTTTTTACAATGATTGCTTTGTAGATAATAAAGGTTTCACCTTTACACGCCGCTTTAGCTCAGTTGGCTAGAGCAACGGTTTTGTAAACC
>NZ_JAJQJT010000003.1:0-763 GCF_022828295.1 Candidatus Nanosynbacter sp. TM7-057
ACAAGATAGACTTTACGACTATGCCGCTCGAAGAAAAAGTAAAAGTAAAGCGAAATAACACGACTACTGACAAGCCTGTGAATGTACAATGTGGTGTAGCTATGCTCAGCGTTCCGTCGAACGCTCTCGAGGCTACTATTCAAATCACTTTTCCAAAGCAGTTCAAAACGCTTCCTACTGTAGTTTGCTCTTTCGGAGGATATGGTCAACCTGGCGACGGATGGACAGACAAACCAAATGCTTCTTGGGGCGGCTGCGCCTTTAGCGCTGTAAATGTAACGAATACCTCATTTACTGCTCGATGTCGTCGATTTGATGGCGCGCAACTTCTAGGAACGTATTATGTTAATTGGATAGCAATCGGTTAAATCTAGTTATTTTTTCGTGTACCATAGAGTCACATAAGATTGAGCATAGCCGCGCTGATCAGCATATGTTTGAATATTTACGTTCGTGTTATCAGCATATACTGTCACTGTATAAGCTTGTTGATCGGCGGCATGTGGCAAGTTGATAGTTGCCCCAATTGAATTTTCTTTAGCAATACCCTGAATTCTAATTACTAAATCTAAATTAGAAATGTTGTGTGGCTTTTTAATTGTAGTAGCTAAACCGAGTCCACCCATTATAAAAGTCTTTTGATAGATAGTTTTGCCATTTATCCATTTTTTGCCAGTGTCTTGCTCTTCGGTGCTATATTTGTAGGCTGGCATAGTCGTAAAGTCTATCTTGTGAGTATTGACTTTTACGCTAGAGTTTGCTA
>NZ_JAJQJT010000005.1:0-728 GCF_022828295.1 Candidatus Nanosynbacter sp. TM7-057
GGCATAGTCGTAAAGTCTATCTTGTGAGTATTGACTTTTACGCTAGAGTTTGCTAATATAAGAACATCAGATAGCCAATTGATAACCTCGGTCGTTTTTGACTGGGGTTTTCTTTGTCTAAAAATAACCTCTTACTCAAAATCGATAAATCGTGGAAAATCTGTCAAGAGTTTTGCACCAAATTCTTACACTTTTTTCACAAAAATAAAATTTCACCTGTGGAAAATGAAGGTGCTAGTTTTTCATTGGCTTAAAAAGAGGGTAAAAATGGGGAAAATTGTTCATATTTCTGAGATTAAAACGCCATTGACAGAAGCCATTAAGAAATGGAGAGCTGACAATGTATGATTTTGATAAACAACAGATAATCGAGCCAAAGCGTCAGTTTACAGGCGTTTGGTTGCCGAAAGAGCTATTGTTAGATGATAAACTACAGGCAACCGATAAAATCTTGTATGCTGAAATCGCAAGTTTTGGTGATAAGGGATGTTGGAAACGTGCCGAGGAGTTGCGGTTAATGTGCGGTATTGGCAGAGACGGTTTTCGTGCTGCTTGTGCTAGGCTGCGTGATGGTGGCTATATTGTTGAGTGTAGGTCTTTTGGCAGAATTATACGTTACCTGTCAATTTATGCAACGGACAAAAAACAGCAACGAACGGAAAATCCGGCTGTTCAACGAACGGAAAATCCGGCTGTTCAACGAACGGAAAATCCGGCTGTTCAACGAA